>JBBANM010000131.1:0-13306 GCA_040401995.1 Saprospiraceae bacterium | reverse complement strand
ATTCCTTTAATTCTTTACTTTTTTTATTCGCCCCATTGGCCGGCTGGATAGTTACTACTAATGATTATGCATTGGCAGCTTATACTGCCGATAAGAAATGGGCGGTATTATACATCCCTTCCAATAGACTTTTTGGCCTAAATCCTTCCTTGCTCAAGTCAAAAAAATTGGCTGCAGCCTGGTACAATCCAAGAAATGGACAATCCATAAGCATCAAAAAAATTAAAGCATCCGGTAATCAAACGCTGACATTGCCTGATAATAACGACTGGGTGTTGGTATTAGAATCTTTAGATAAATAGAAGGATAAAAGTTTGTTCAAATCTAAAATCTGAACAAACGCTTATTGTATGACCTTTACTAAATACACCGTTCCTAATTGCTGATTCATTCAACAAATTTGAAATTAAGTAAAGTGGCTCTCATGAAGTTTGTATCTATTCAATACCCATCATTTTATAATTTTTTACTGCTTAATTGCCTCTTCCTTTTTGCATATCCTGCCGCACTAATGGCACAGCAAGCAAAACAGCAGCCATTTCATGTAAAGTACGCAGGCCTTGATTTGTACTTCACTTTTTTTGAAGGCCAGTTGCGGCAAACCTATATGCTACCTGAAGAAAACAGTGGAATAAGAGCCGTAATACCCTCAAAAGCAGAAGGGCTGGAAGTGGCGCTGCAATGCAGTGGCGCCAATAGATTAGATCAAAATCCAACAGGAGGCACGCCCGGCAATAATTTGTTATTTAAAGAAATGATTCGCAAAACAACAGTTGATGGCGAAGAAATGATTATTTACCAGGAAGATACTTTGTTGCATTTGCAATTAGAATCACACTATCAATTTTTTACTGGAATACCTGTAATTAGGCGATTTACTATGGTAGAAAATATCGGCAATACAGCCGTGGGCATTGAGTATTTGAGTTCTGCAATGGTTAATAACATTGGCATGCAGGGTACAAAAAGACCTACTGAAAAACTGCAGGTTCATTATGCCCAAAACGGCTGGACTAGTGAGGCTCAGTGGAAAAATGAAACCGTACAAAAGCTTGGTTGGTACTACAATGGCGGTTTAAATATTGGCCAGGTTAGTTTTACCAGTAAAGGCTCTATGTCTTCATCATCGTATTTGCCTATGGCCGCCGTTGAAGATAAGGAAACGGGCAATACTTGGTTTTGGCAAATAGAGCATAGTGGCCCCTGGCATTGGGAACTTGCCGGAAGAAATGGCTCCTACCTATACCTTGGAGGTCCAGATGAAAGCCATCATGATGCTTGGAAAAATTTGCAGCCGGGAGAAAAATATACTTCAGTACCCGTGACTATTGGTTGCGTAAAAGGCAATTTTGAAACAGCCGTTGCAGCATTAACAAGATACCGCAGGACAGCATTGCTTAGTAAGCGATCATTAAATAGTGAATGCTCGGTTATTTTCAATGATTATATGAATTGTTTGTTTGGCAACCCTACTACTCAAAATGAATTGCCGCTGATTGCCGCTGCCGCCAAAGCAGGTAGCGACTATTTTGTAATAGATGCAGGCTGGTACGGTGAGTTAAACAAAGGTTGGTGGGATGCCATTGGCGCCTGGCAACCAGCGGTATCCAGATTCCCTAATGGCATTGAAGAAGTATTTGACAGCATTAGAAGCAAAGGAATGAAACCGGGGCTTTGGCTGGAAATAGAACTTGCTGGTATCAACTCTCCGCTAAAATCAAAACCCAATAACTGGTTCTTTTTACAACACGGCAAAAGGGTAATTGAAGGCGGGCGGTATTTTCTAGATTTTAGAAACCCGGAGGTTGTTGCCTATTGCGATAGCGTAATAGATAGGCTGGTACTGAAATACGGCATTCAGTACATAAAAAGAGATTACAATTGCGCCGCCCCTTTTGGCACCGATTTGAATGCCGAAAGTACAGGCCAGGGCATGTTGCAAAATGTGAGGGCATATACAGAATGGATGAAATCAGTGTACAAACGCTACCCTAATTTGGTCATCGAAAACTGTAGTGGTGGTGGCATGAGAACGGATTATATGATGCTGGCCCAACACCAAATACAATCCTGCTCAGACCAAGAAGATTACAGAAAAAATCCTGCTATTACCGTAGGAAGTATGGCAGCAGTGCTGCCCGAGCAATTGGCAGTATGGAGTTATCCTGTAAAAAATTCAGATGCCGCTGCGGCTTCATTCAATATGGTCAACTCCATGCTTTGTCGCATACATTTAAGTGGTAAATTAGACAGTTTGCAGCCTGCCTCCCAAAAACAAGTAAACAATGCACTAACAGTCTACAGAGAAAAAATAAGGCCATTTATTTCACAGTCTGTACCATTTTTTCCCCTGGGTATGCCTTCTATTACTGACACAACCTCAGCGGTGGCATTGGGTATCAAAAACGGTACAAAACAGTTTATTGCGGTGTGGCGTTTGGCAGGTACTTCAACAATTTCATTGCCTGTTTCCTGTAAAAAAGCAACCATTATTTATCCGTCAGATTTGGGGATAAAAGCACAGCGTGTTGAGAAGAACCTCAAATTTACGTTTCCCAAAAAGTACATGGCTGCTATTGTAGAAATTGAACAGTAATTACTAAGAGCTTCTTCAGGTTTTGAATCTGAGGCAAAGGAGAGCAAATTCTATTTCAGGCGAAGCAAAATTTGCAGTTGTATGTAGGCAATTCGGCAAAAATTTTAACGAAGTATGAAATAAAATTAGCCTTATGGAGTCCAGAATCCGAAATGTGAACAAACTATAAATTGAAACCAATTCTATTAATACATCTAAACAAGTATGACTTATGAAAAATACATGTGTAGTGATTTTACTTTTATTGGTTTATAGTACCGTAATGAGCCAGACGATCGGTACTGTTTCCCCTATTTCCAAAAATGAATTGATACTGGAAAATAAACAGCTAAAAGCCATATTTGATGCTCAAAATGGTGCACTGCTTTCCTTTACCAGTAAAACTACAGGCTGGAAAATTCAAAAACGCTCGGCGCTAAGTTTGTCGTTTGAACTGCTGGTACCTGCCTCCGGTAAACGCAATAACCCCGTGCTGGGAAGCAAACAAAAGCTTTTTTCAGCAGAAGTTGCGCCAGATAAAAAATCAATCCACCTTACCTGGAAAAACCTAATAAGCGAACATGCCGGAGTACTTGATATTACGCTGGATGGTATTGTTGAAATAGATGACTCGGGGCTTAAATTTAATATGAAGGTGCAGAACAATAGTCCACTTGTAATTGAATCAGTGGCCTGGCCGGCAATGGGCGACCTAAACCCAGCTGCCGACAAAACCCTTGATATTGTACAGAATGATTACGATCATGTTTCTACCGATCAACTTTATCCTTATTTCTGGAACCAAGTGGGTTATTGGGGAGTAGATTTTCCGACTAAAATTCATGGATCTACTGAGTCGCAACACCTGCTAATCGCCCATGACGATCAGGGGTTGTATATAGGGGTACATGATACTGCCAATACAGAACGAGTGGAATGTGCATTTCAATTGAAACCCGGCGCCAGTCTTGGCGATGGTTGGGGTGGCTTTTATGCCGATAGTATTGAAAGTGGTGTGGTAACCCGTGTGGAAATGAAACTATGGCACATGTGCTTTATCAATCCCGGTGAAAATTATCGTTTATCACCTATCGTCTTTTCTCCCTACAAAGGCTCCTGGCATAAGGGCTGGGACGAGTACAAGAAATGGTTTGCCACCTGGCATAAAAATCCCAAATTGCCAGCCTGGGCAAATGAGGTTCATTCCTGGTTTCAATTGCAAATGAACTCTCCCGAAGAAGAATACCGCATAAAATACAAACAACTGCCTGAATATGCCCAGCAGTGTGCAAGGCATGGGGTCAAAGCCATTCAACTGGTGGGTTGGAATGATGGTGGACAAGACCGAGGCAACCCATCGCACAATACAGATCCCGGCCTGGGTACCTGGCAAGAGCTGAAAGATGCCATTGCCGAATGTGAGCAAATGGGCGTTCACATTATTCTCTTCAATAAATATACTTGGGTGGATGAAAGCACCAAATGGTACACCGATGAACTCTACAAGTATACCATCAAAGACCCATATGGAAATCATTTTCCAGCTAAAGGCTATAATTATCAAACCATTACACAACTAACAGGGCTAAATACACGAAGGCTAATCCCATTGTGCCAACTATCGGCCAACTGGCGGGCAATAGCCGATAAAGAATTTCAAAAAAACCTGGACCTCGGCGCTTCAGGTATGCTGTACGATGAGTGTCAACATCACTACGGAGCCAACTATTGCTGGGACACTACCCATCGGCATCATGTGCCTACTTGTGTATTTGGCGGAGATGTGCCATTGGCTCAGGGGTTTAGAAAACTGGCCGATGCCGTAAATCCCGATTTTATGATTACCGGTGAAGCGTTGAACGATTTTCAAAAAAATCTATACAGTGTTTCCTATTCTCGCCAGGGTATTAACCATACACCCATTCAGAAATACATCGATCCTTATGGTTTACAGATGATTGCGGTGATAAACTTTGATGGCCGGCCACAGATAAATACCTGTTTGCGCAGTAATTATATTATCAGTTATGAGCCGTATTTTTTTAAAGGCAGGTTGGAAGATTTCCCTAAAACAATTTCCTATGGCGAAAAAGTAGATAGTCTTCGACGTACCTACAGCAATTATTTATGGCATGGTGAATTTAGAGATACTTTGGGCGCCACGGTGAAAAGAGGAAAAGAACGATATGGTTTGTACTCCGTGTTTATCAATCACCAGAATAACAAAAGGGCAGTGGTAGTTGTTAATGGTGATTTTAAAAACGAAGTAGAGGTTGCTGTTGATCTACCCAATACAAAAAATACGGTTTGGGTAACGCCAGAAAACCAAAAAGAAAAACCTTACATCAAGGGTACCAAGCTTAAAATACCCGCCAATGGTGCTGTTGTAATCATTGAAAAATAAGCACTGTATCTACCTTGTGGCCGTTTAGAGCTTGTTCAGGTTTCTAGTCCGCACAAAAAGAGTTAAATTTCAACTCAATTTTCTGACCATACCCAAAATACTGGACATTTTCGATATTGGGGAAATGTAATTTTTTGTAAAATTTAGCCCCTCGACTTCGGCATGCGATAAAACAAATTTTTAGCCCCAAATAAGGATACAAACTGGCGTTTGTGCACCCATAGAGCTTGTTCGTGCTTTAATTTGTAGCTATATTTTCAAAACCAATCCATCGAAGTTGGGGTGCTATACTTATATATCCTATCATTTAACACAAGCTTTTCCCAAGCCAATCGTTCTTTAGAGTGTATTTGGGTTTTTAGTGCGTTGGCGTAGTGAGTCAAAATTTGTACCAGCGAGACACGAAAAACGTGGCACAGTTCCGATCATATCGGAAAGAGTGTAGTTCCGACACCGTCGGAAGGCAGAACAGCGCTACATGAGTATTTTCGTAACGAAACTGGGGCGAATTTTGGCCATTTGCAACGCGAATAAAAAATCCAAACACATTCTTAGCTAGTTTTTTTCAGAGCTTCGTTCTAACAACCTAAAATCTCCAATCCATGTACACTTATCGCTATGGTGGCAAAGCAGGACAACCCATCCAGTTGGTAGAAGCCAATGACTTGGTGGTGGTTCGTACCCAAAAAGATTTGCACCTTTCAGAAATGGACCTCTCTGCCAACACCCGTGATTTGGTCTCCACTATGCTGCCCATCGCTGCTTTTCCTGAAGCACATGTTACCGTTTACAAAATCGTGGAACGCGATGGCACCAGCGCATTGACCATTCGCAATAACGTGCGCAAAAATCTCAAAGATCAAACTGGCGTCCGTTTTGCTGGTCGGGTACTCAAAGACAGTAAAACTGGTATACTCTTGGTCTATACCGAAAACTTTTTTGTCAAATTCCACGACAATATCGCCTCGGCTACCTGTACATCCATCTTGCAAGAATTCGGCCTCTCCATCAAAGAACAGCTGACCTTTGCAACCAACGCCTATTTCGCTGCCGCTGCCGAAGGGACTGGTCTTGGCGTTTTTGATATTGCTGAAAAACTATTGGCCAAACCTGAGGTAGAATTTTGCCACCCTGAGTTGGTGATGGAAAAAAAACAAAAAGCCATTCATCCCATGCAATGGCACTTAGCCAAAACTACCATCAACGGACAAACGATTGACCAACATGTGGCGGTAGAAAAAGCTTGGGAAATCACCAAAGGAGCAGGCGCTACCATTTGTATCATCGATGATGGCATTGCTTATGACCATCCAGAATTCAACATTCCAGGCAAAGTGGTTTTTCCGCGCGATACCGTTCAGAATGTCGACGATGCCCGCCCCAAATACGTCAACGAAAATCACGGCACTGCTTGCGCGGGGGTAGCCTGTGCCAGCGGTACCGGCAAAGCAAATGGCGTTGCGCCAGAAGCAAAGCTTATGCCCATCCGCTGCGGCGGACTCGGTTCTATCGCTGAATCAAAAGCCTTTGCCTGGGCAGCCGATAAAGGCGCGGATGTTATCTCCTGTAGCTGGGGGCCTGCTGATGGCGCCTGGTACAACCCCAGCGACCCGCTGCACCGCACCAATTTCCCGCTACCCGATAGCTCGCGTTTGGCTATAGAGTACGCCATTACCAAAGGTCGCGGCGGCAAAGGATGTTTGATCACCTGGGCTGCTGGCAATGGCAACGAAGATGTGCAATACGATGGGTATGCCAATTACCCGAAGGTGGTTGCAGTAGCGGCTTGCAACGACCGCGGCGTTCGTTCAGTTTATAGCGATTACGGCAAAGCCGTTTGGTGTGCTTTTCCCAGCAATGATGTTTTTGCGCCTGAACTCAACCATCCCCGCCCACTTTCACCAGGCATTTGGACTACAGATCGCCCGGGCAGCCAAGGTTACAATACTGGCGGTCAAGATGCGGAGAACACCCTTGGCGACAAGGCTGGCAACTACACTGCTACCTTTGGCGGTACTTCCAGCGCATGCCCAGGCGTAGCGGGTGTAGCCGCGCTCGTGATTGCCGTCAATCCCAATTTATCGTGGGAACAAGTCAAAAATATTTTACGCGCTTCCTGTGATCAGATTGATAAACCTGGTGGCAGCTACGACGCTACCGGACAAAGCGTTTATTATGGTTTTGGGCGAATCAATGCCCAAAAGGCGGTACAAAATGCCCAATCTACTATACAACCGCTGGATGTTTTTGACATCAGCGGCAAAGCCAGTTTTTCCTATGGATCGGATGTTGCTATAACCGATGGTGTACTGACCAGCGATCAACATCCCAACAATCGGCTATTGGGTTTTCAGTTGCGATTACAACCGCCAAGTCCCGACATGCGGGTGCGGTATCGTTTGTTTATCGGCAATCAAGGTCCTACTCCATTTGCGGAAGAAGGTAGTTTTGCTGGCACCCGCGACAAACGCAGACGCATCGTCGGTTTTCAAATTCAACTACTGGGCGCTCTTGCTAAGGATTACACGATAAAGTACCAGGCCAAAGTAAGTGGCTCAAAAGAATTATTGAGCGGCCAAGATGGATCTGTTTGTGGAAGTGCCAGTACAACAGGATCAACCATTTTGGAAGTAAAAATTACGGTTATGCGAAAGATTGGCGTATAACTTAGAAAAATACCAGCATGTACCTTCAGTTTTCAACTACCCGATTTTTTTCTATTGCTTGGAATCAACTACAGTCTTACTCAAAGACGGGTATTCCTTATTTCATTGGCTTATTCTTTTTTTGTATTGCTATTTCTGGATGTCACCTAAAAAGCCCAGCTGCCAGACTTATGCCTGATCCCGCTACCTTTGATTGGCAAGGCCACCGCGGCGCTCGCGGATTAATGCCGGAAAACACCGTGCCAGCCTTTCTAAAAGCTTTGGAATACCCGCAGATCCGCACCTTAGAGCTGGATTTGGCGATTAGTAAAGACAGCCAAGTGGTGGTTTCGCACGACCCTTGGCTATCGGCTGAGATCTGTTCAATGCCCGATGGCGCTCCAATAGCGGCCGGTATGGAAGAAAAATTGCTGCTGTACCATATGCCCTATGCCGAAATCAAAACCTACGATTGTGGCAAACGCGGCAACAAACGCTTTCCCGAACAGCAAGCCATAGAGACGCATATCCCCTTACTCACTGAGGTGATCCAAACCGTGCAGACTTATTGCCAGGAAAAAAATCGCGATTTCCCTTTTTACAACATCGAAATTAAAAGTCAGCCGGATTGGGATGGCATTAAGCATCCGCCGGTAGCCCAATTTGCCGAATTGGTTTTGGCAGTTGTTCAAAAAATGGGCATCCAGGAACGGGTTTGTATCCAATCATTTGATCCGCGGGCATTGCGGGAGGTCAAAAAAAGGGCGCCAGAAATGACGCTAGCACTACTCGTAGAGAATACCCGCGGCATGAATGCCAATGTAAAGGAGTTGGGTTTCATCCCTGACATTTACAGCCCTTACTACAAAATGGTGACCGCCAATGTGGTGCAAAAAGCGCATGAATTAAACATGAGAATCATTCCCTGGACGGTAAACGACCGCGACACCATGGTTTTTCTAAAAGGCATTGGTGTTGACGGCATCATCACCGACTACCCCAACCGGGCACTGGCTAATTTGAGTACGGAAGAATAGATTAGCCTTACTCTATTCTTCTTTCAATTGGTGTTTTCGCTGGTGCGCAATCGCCAGGCGGATTTGGTTGTAATTGTATTTTCCTTCAAAATATTCAAAGATGTCTTTCATCGTGTTGGGCTTCCGGAGATAGGGAAAACACTTGATGATGGTTTGGATTTCTTCTTGGGTGACAAAAAAGCTGATGTCAATGGCATCACCTTTTTCGTACAAATGCGCGATATGCGAAAAAATGGTACCCAGCGTCACTTCTCGAACTTCAGCGATTTCCTCCGGAGAAAGACCCTGTTTTAGATAGGTTTGGGTGATTTGGTAGGTCGAGGTTTTGATGCCATCACCGCTGTCTTTGGATCCGGTCAACTCCAACAGTTTTTCCAAAAAGAAGTGACCAAATTGTTCCAGCTTCTTCTCCCCTACCCCCGGCACTTGGAGCAATTCCTTTTCGGTGCTGGGTTTCCGGCGCGCCATTTCCTCAAGAGTAGCATCACTAAACACTAGATAAGGAGGTAGGCCAAAGGTTTTAGATACCGTCAAGCGCACCTCGCGTAAAGCTTCAAACAACTCGTCGCGGTATTTCTCTTGACGTGTCTGTTTGGTAGTTTGGGCTTTTTCTTGTTCTTGACGTTCTTTAAAGGTACTTGTTTTGACCAATTGTACTTTTTGCTGATCAAACAGCACCGCTTTACTGGCATCGGTCAAACGCAGCAAATTGTTCTCATTATAAGCCACCTCGATGTAGCCAAGGTTAACCAATTGAACCAAATACTGTTGCCATTCCCATTGCGATAGATCCCGCCCCGCGCCAAAAGTTTTAATCTGATCAAACCCCAATTGGCGGATTTCTTTCCGATTGGAGCCGCGCAGGACATCGATCAGCATGGTCATTGCAACCTGTTGTTCTACCCGATAAATGGCGGAAAGCGCTTTTTGGGCCAAAATGGTGCCATCAAAATATTGCGGTGGATTCTTACAAACATCGCAGTTGCCACAGTCTCTTTCAGTGTTTTCCCCAAAATAAGCCAACAAGATGCGGCGGCGGCAGGCCAATGCTTCGGCGTACTGCCGCATGCGCTCGAGCTTCATAAGTTGCACTTCAGTTTGCTCGTTGGGGTTGCCGTTGATAATGTCTTGCAAAACGGCCACATCATTGAAACTGTAAAAAAGCAAGGCATCGGCTTTGGCCCCATCGCGCCCTGCACGACCAATCTCTTGATAATACCCCTCTAGGTTTTTTGGCAAATTGTAATGAATGATCCAGCGAACATTTGATTTATCGATACCCATCCCAAATGCAATGGTAGCGCAGATAATCGGTGTTTTGTCATTAATAAACGCCTCTTGAACCTTGCTGCGTTGCTGGCTGCTCAAGCCCGCATGATAAGCGGCCACTTTCAGTCCTTGCGCCTGCAATTTTTCGGTTAAGTCTTCCGTACTTTTCCGACTCAGGCAATAGACAATACCCGATTGTTGTGGTCTTTTGCGGATGAATTCCAACATCTGCTCCAAACGTTTTTGCCCTGGCGCCACCGTCAGACTCAAATTGGGGCGATCAAAAGAGGCAATGTATACCTGAGCGGATTGTTGGATATTGAGTTGTTGAGCAATGTCTTGACGCGTAATTTTATCCGCAGTAGCGGTAAGCGCCACGATGGGCACAGTTGGAAATTGTTGTTTGATGAAACGCAATTGGGTGTATTCTGGCCGAAAATCATGCCCCCAGGAAGAAATACAATGTGCTTCGTCGATGGCAAACAAATTCACCTTTACGCTTTTGAGCAAGGGCAAAAAACCAGGGGAAAGCAGTTTTTCTGGTGAAATGTACAACAACTCAAGCGACCCGCTAAAGAAATCGTTTTCTACCCGGCGTTGTTCCTCCGCATTTAAGGAACTATTGTGAAACGCCGCGCTGATGCCGTTGGCCAGCAATCCTTCTACTTGGTCTTTCATCAAGGAAATAAGCGGCGAAATCACCACACAAGTACCCGGCATGGTCACCGCAGGGATCTGATAGCAAATGGATTTCCCTCCACCGGTGGGCATGAGCACCAAAGCATCGCGGCCTTGGTAAATGGATTCGATGATCTCTTCCTGAAGCGGTCGGAATCGTTCATATCCAAAATAACGTTTGAGTGCCTTTTGAGCGGTTTGCAGATCCATGCGCTACTTGTCTTTAAAACTACGAAGTTAAGATAAGCAGACCGTTATTTAGAAAGGGTGCAAAAAATAAACCTCCAAAAAACAACTAGAATAGCTGTTTATGGAGGTTTTGAAAGTAAGTTGAACTATTGGTTTTTAATTTATGGTACCACTAAAGCTTGAACTAAACTTGAGTTTAGCTTTGGGTTCCTAATTTTGAGGTAGAACGCTCACCAGAGCTATATCTGTGATTTTAGTGACTATCGTAACTTTCTCTAGTAATGATCATGATGCAAAATTAGAGCTAAAATAAGAAACCGCAACCCCATAAGGATGGGGTACTCAACCCAGTCTTTTCATTTGTAACGTCACTTGAAAACCATCGTTCCAGGAGGTGGTTAGTGTTGCTTTGATGCGTTTGGCACGCATCTGCATGTTTTTTAGCCCCTGACCTGAAGAGGGGTTTTCTTTAGGGGGGATGGCGCCATTGTCTTTGATGTCCATGATGAAAAAGTTGCCTTCATTTTTCAAATTCACCATCACGTTGCCTTCTTTGACATGTTTGGCTACATTATTGATGGCTTCTTTGAAGATAAAGTAAAGATCAGGGCGTATTTGAACGGGTATCAGCGCCTGTCGATTTATGTTAAGCACCTTGATTTCATAAGTGATATTCAATGGCGTCAATACATCATTGGCATGTTCCTGCATACGAATCAGGAGGTCCTCTACATGATCCCGTCGCGCATCAGCCGACCAGATCACGTCGTGTAGTTTGGACATGGCTTTTCTGCTCACTTCAGCCACTACTTGCAGTTTTTCGATGATCGACGGCTCCGAAATGTCCCACTGCAACACATCGGATTGTAGCGCAATACCCGCCAGCAATCCACTGACCTCATCATGGATGTTACTCGCCAATTGAGTCCGGATGCGTTCCATTTTAAGCTGCTGCATCAAGCGATATCTCATTGCGGCGTAAATCAAACCACCCAACAATAGAATAAGTAGAACAAAAAAAGTATAGGTATTGTAAAAATACTGCTCCGTAATGATATCTATTTCCAGATCACTATTGCTGTGGTTGCCCCGCGGATCATTACCTCGAATCAACAAGCGATGCTTGCCGGGTGTCAGTTTTGCATACATTAGATGATGCTCATTGCCTAGCGGCATCCACCGGTCGTTGTCGGGGAGTAACTTGGCAAAATAGTGGTTATTCTCAGGATCCGTATAAACTGGCAAAGTAAATTCAATGTTGATGTTCGACTCCCAAGGTTTGATCACAATACATCGCAAATCGCGCAATTTTTTACTACTCACGATCACCTTACCAAGGCGCCGATCGTACTTAGAAATAGAGGTTAGTCGTACAGTCGGAACTAATTCTTTTTGCAACAAGAATTCAGGTCGAAATGCATTTACGCCATTCACTGTTCCAAAATAAAGCTTGTTATCGTTGTCGCGAAAAAAGGAATATCGGGTAAAAGAATTATGAGAAAACCCATCCAAATCGTAAAAATTAGTGATCCGACCGCTGTTTAAAGCCAAGCAACTTAATCCATCATGCGTACTGATCCATAAATTATTGAGGTGGTCTTTCAATATTCCGGAAACCACGCTGCTAGCCAAACCTTGATCTACCCCGTAATACTTGACTTTTTCATGTTTAGGGTTGTATTGAACTAGTCCAAAAGTGGTGCCCACCCATAAGGTTTCATCTTGATCTTCAAATAATGCATAAATAATTTGGCGGTCGAGATAGGCGGTGGATTGGATGGCGCGTGCTGTTTTGTTTTTAGTATCAATCCTAAAAAGCCCTTTGCTGGTACCCACCCACAGCCCCCCATTCTTACTATTGATAATGCAATTTAGTGGTATTAGTTGAAAAGGGTTGTGTTTATCTATTATTTGAAAAGGTTCAAAAACACCACTTTTCGGATCAAAACTCAACAACATATTTTCTTCATTGTTGAATTCCGCTAACAACCAAAATTTCCCATCTGCCGTTTGGGTAAAATCTCTAAATACTGCGGCATAATTGTAAACTTTGGCTGTTCGGGATTTCAAATCATACCGAATCAGTAAACCTTTCCCTCTTCCTTGACAAGCAATTCCCCACAAATACCCTTTTGGGTCATACTGCAAATCAAAACAACAGCTGAAATTAATCGGCAAAGCAGTGGATTCATCTTTCAAAAAAATGGTGTCTATTTTTTGGGTATTGCGATTTAAGACATACCAATTGTTGTTCTCTGCTGCAAAAAAAACATGTCGCTTACCATCACTGGTAATTCCTCGCATCACCTTTCCAAATTCATCTTATTTAATATCGATCCCCAAATAGTTATTTACCACCAATTGATTGTTGCGAAAAATTTTGATCCCCGTATCAATACCCAAAAAAATGGTATTGAAAAAATTATCACTGTAGAGCGCTAAAATTATCGGGCTTACCCGCAGCAGGTTATTGAAGTTTTTTAACTTATTTTTAGCTGCGTAGCAATAG
>JBBANM010000130.1:0-13401 GCA_040401995.1 Saprospiraceae bacterium | reverse complement strand
ACATGTCAAATAATAATCTTCTAGAGCATTAGCCCAACCCATTATTCGCATGAATAATAATTTTTACTGAAACAGGTACATGTTCTAACTCGGACTATTTCCGAGTTTTTCCCTAAACTTTCCCTACCTTTTTGTAAATATGCAGTGCAGCTCTTTTTTCAACATGAGTGACAAGCTGGAGCACATATGATGACAAAAGCCTCCTTTTTCATCCAAGAGCTTCTTTGCTTAGTCGCGCTATTAACCAAAATGTATGAAATCTATCCTACTCAGTTTACTTTGCCTTCTGGGTCTGGCAAATCTATCTGCCCAAGATTTGTCAACCTCCCCTTGGCATGTTGTTGCCAAAAACATCGACCCGGCGCATTATTTTGGGGTCACCTGTGCCAACGGCATGATTGGGTTGGTATCCTCGCCCGATCCCATGCGGATCAAGGATGTGGTACTCAACGGGGTATACGACAATTACCAGCGCGGCCGGGTGTCGAATATCCTCAAAACGTTTAACCACGTCAACATGAACTTGGACGTGGATGGCCAACGGATTAGCCGCGCCAGTATCAGCAATTACAAGCAAACACTTGACATGCAAAAAGCCAGTTTGACCACTACTTTTGATGTAGGGGATAAATTGAGCGTAAAACATACCTTGCTCGCTTTGCGGCATTTGCCTTTTACCGCGTTAGTAATGGTTGAACTCACGGCAAAAAAGGAAACAACTGTAACTCCGATGAGCGTCATTGAAGCTCCGGATCACCTGAGCGATGTACGAAATTATTACGCCGAGATTGACCGTCCGCATGTCACTATCGGACTAATGACTTCGGTGGCAAAAAGCCCAAGTGGTCGGCATACCCTGGCTGCCTCCAATAGCTTTATTTTTGAAGAACCGCATGGCGCCGAACCCCGCGTAATCCACGAAGATTGGGATTACAACATGCA
Organism: Saprospiraceae bacterium; assembly: GCA_040401995.1. Classification (GTDB taxonomy): domain Bacteria; phylum Bacteroidota; class Bacteroidia; order Chitinophagales; family Saprospiraceae; genus Haliscomenobacter. Next base: position 12,459 of record JBBANM010000130.1, on the reverse strand, counting down.
CTTGGCTAAGTTTTACAAAAAAATGAAAGCCGGCGAAACCTATAAATTCTCTTTGGTGGGCTCAACCGTTTCCACTGAACATTACCGCGACCCGCAAAATGAGGCAGAGCGACTCACAATCTTTGCCAAATTGGAAGGACCAGCGCGACTGCTGCGCCGCCATGAGGCAGATTGGGCAAAACTATGGGAAAGCGACATTGTGATTGAAGGTGATTTGGAATCTCAACGTGATGTACGTTTTGGTATTTACCACCTTTATTCTTTTGCTCGGGAAGGTACCGCTTACAGTCTTTCGCCAATGGGACTTTCTGGCTTGGGGTACAACGGCCACGTGTTCTGGGACACCGAATTGTGGATGTACCCGCCATTGTTGATTCTACAACCCGGTATCGCGCGCTCTTTACTTGATTACCGATTTGAGCGTTTGGAAGCGGCCCGTAAAAACGCGTTTTCGCATGGTTACAAAGGCGCGATGTACCCTTGGGAATCTTCTTCTGAAGGTGGGGAAGACACGCCAGTTTGGGCGCTTACCGGTCCTTTTCAGCACCATATCACCGGCGATATTGCTTGGGCTAACTGGAAATATTATCAAGTAACCAAAGATAAGCTGTGGTTGCGTGACCGCGGCTGGCCGGTGATCAAAGCGGCCGCTGAGTTTTGGGCCAGTCGGGTAGAACGTAACGGCCCGGGGCATTACGACATCAACAACGTGATCGGCGCCAACGAATGGCAAGAAAATGTGGATAATAACGCCTTTACCAACGGGATGGCCATCACTTCCTTGCGAATTGCCAACCAAGCGGCCAAAGAATTGGGGCTTACCCCCGATCCTGATTGGGAAAACGTGGCGCAAAATATTCCAATCCTCAAATTCCCCGATGGCGTTACCAAAGAAAATGCAACGTATGACGGCGTAACCATCAAGCAAGCGGATGTCAACTTATTGGCTTTTCCTTTGAACATCATCACTGATCCAGCTACTATCCGCAAGGACTTGGCTTATTACGAACCGCGTTTTGCCAAAGACGGTCCTGCGATGGGCGGTTCGGTATTGGCGGCTTTATATGCCCGATTGGGGGAATCTGATAAAGCCTATTCTTTGTTCAAAAAAAGCTACGAACCCAATAAAGTACCGCCTTTTGGGGTGCTTTCGGAAACTGCGAACGGAACAAATCCGTATTTTGCAACCGGCGCGGGAGGGATGCTCCAAGCTGTATTTTTTGGCGTAGGTGGAATGGATATTTCAGACCAAGGCATCACCCAATTGAAGGTGAAGCTGCCAAAAGAGTGGAAGTCGTTGACCATCAAAGGGATTGGAGTAGATAAAAAGACCTTTGTAGTGAAATAACGGCGCAACAAAACGCATAAAAAAACCATATTACTGGACATTTTCCTGATGATCGGCTGTGAAACCTTCCAGGTCTCGAAGACCTGGAAGGTTTATGATTTCCCGGATTAAAAAAGTCCAGTAGTGTCTAAAAAAACCTGAAGTACTTGATTAGTTGCCATTGAAGTTCATACTCAGAGGCCATTTAAAATGCATTGCATGAAAAAGTTAAGTTTTTTGCTCATTGGAGCAATGGTTGCCTTGTTTGCTTGTCAAACCGATTACGAGGAAAAAGCGCGTAACCCTGAGTTTTTACACCGGTCATTGACGCAATTGAACGAGATCATCATTTACGATATCTTTCCACCGCCAATTGCCAGTCGGATTTATGCTTATTCAAGTATTGCCGGGTATGAAGCCGGCCATTATGATCGCGCTGGTTATCGCTCCTTGGCCGGACAACTCAATGGATTGACTGAACTGCCCAAACCCGACACTAGCAAGGAGTATTGCTTTACCTTGGCGGGCGTTCATGCTTTTTTGGCCGTAGGAAAAGCATTGACATTTTCCGAAACCGAAATGGAAGCCTTCCGACAAGGTTTGTATGCCGAGTTTAGAAAAACCGGGATGCCGCGCGATGTTTATGATCGCTCTTTGAAATTTGGCGATGCGATAGCACTAGCGGTATTAGCTTGGTCCAAAAAAGACAATTATAAGGAAACTCGGACTTTCCCGAAATTTACCGTTGATGAAAGCAATCCCGCGCGTTGGTCGCCCACGCCGCCCGATTACAAAGATGCGGTAGAACCTCACTGGGGAAAAATTCGTCCGTTTACTTTGGATTCTGCCGGACAGTTTTTGCCGCCGCCGCCTACGCCCTTTAGCATCGATCCCAAAAGTCAGTTCATCAAGGAAGCCAACGACGTCAAAGTTGCTCTTGAAGGCGATGCTGCTCAGAAAAAAGATCGCGAAGAAATTGCTTATTTCTGGGATGACAACCCTTTCGTTTCGCATCATGTGGGCCACGTAATGTTTGCCACGAAAAAAGTAACCCCCGGTGGTCACTGGATGAACATTACCCAATTGGCAGCGCGCAAAACGAAAGCCGATTATGCCAAGTCTGCCCAAGCTTATTTGTATACAGCTTTGTGTTTGGCCGATGGCTTTATCAGTTGCTGGCATGCAAAATACACCTACAACTTGGTTCGCCCTGAGACGGTGATCAACAAATACATCGATGAAGAATGGCGTCCTTTTTTGCAAACGCCCAACTTCCCGGAGCACACCAGCGGACACAGCGTGATTTCGCGTTCTACGGCCACTTCGCTCACTGCTTTATTTGGCGATAACTTTGCTTTTCGCGACGTTACCAACGAGCCTTATGGCCGCCCAGCGCGCAATTTCAAATCTTTTGTAGAAGCCTCGGAAGAAGCATCGATCAGCAGATTGTACGGTGGAATCCATTACTTGAATGCCCTTACCATGGGCGCTGCGCAAGGCGAGAAGGTAGGTAAGCACGTTTTGGAACGCGTGAAAACCAAGGATTAATTTTTACTAATCAAGAATGGGCGAATGTAAAGTATTCGCTCATTCTTGAACAAGCTCTAATCACCTAGCCCAATGCAACTGAAAAAAATCGGCTTTCTCCTCGGCCCCATCGCATTTGTTATCCTGTTGCTATTGCCAGCACCTGCCGGACTCCAACCCGCTGCCTGGAAAGCCATTGCCTTAGCGGTGTTGATGTTGACTTGGTACATCTCAGAAGCCATGCCATTGCCGGTTACTGCACTGTTGCCCATGGTTTTGTTGCCTTTGCTTGGGTTGGTGACCGATATGAAAAAAGTGTTTGCGCCTTATGCTGATCCGGTAGTATACCTGTTTATGGGTGGTTTTGTGATTGCCTTAGCTATGGAACGCTGGCACTTGCATCGCCGCATCGCCCTCAACATACTAAGTGTAACCGGGGTCAACGCGAACGGTATCATTTTTGGTTTTTTTCTTTCCACGGCGCTCATCAGCATGTGGATCAGCAATACCGCTACGACCATGATGATGTTGCCGATTGCGCTTTCGGTAGTGGGTTTGTTCAAAACCGAAGGAGAGGAACTTTCGGAAGGGTTGCGCAAATTTGCCTTATCGTTGATGTTGGGCGTATCGTATGCTTCAAGTATTGGCGGAGTGGGCACCATCATTGGCTCGCCGCCCAATGTAGTTTTTGTTGGGCAAATGAAAACCCTATTTCATCGCGAAGTCAGTTTTTTAGGTTGGATGGCCATGGGCGTGCCGTATGCTTTAATCTTGTTGGTGATTGGGTACGCGATTATTGTTTACTTGGTTTTCCCCAACCGCTTAGGAAAAATACCTGGTGCCAGAGAACGCATCGCCGAGGAATTGGCCAATTTGGGACCCATGTCGGATGGTGAGAAACTAACCCTGTTGGTTTTTGCCATGGCAGCGATGGGTTGGATTTTTAAATTACCCATTGAAAAAATGATACCAGGTTTGAAATTGGACGAATCGGTAGTGGCGGTTGGCGCGGCCATTTTGCTCTTTATCATTCCGGTTAATTTTCGGGAATGGAAATTTGTATTGGAGTGGAAAAATACTGAAAAGCTCCCTTGGGGTATTTTGTTGTTGTTTGGCGGCGGCTTAAGTTTGGCTGGCGCGCTTTCCGAAACCGGGATCATTGGCATGATTGGTCAGCAATTTACGGGCGGTAATGGCGGAAGTTGGCTTTTCATCCTTGCCTTGGTATCGATTACCGTTTTTTTAACCGAGCTGTTGTCAAATGTTGCTCTGGTTACTGTTTTTGTTCCGGTGATGGGCGCGGTAGCACAAGGCATGAACATCGATCCCATTTTACTGTGTTTACCCGTTACTTTGGCGGCCAGTAGTGGGTTTATGTTGCCCATGTCCACCCCGCCCAATGCCATTGTTTTTGCTAGTGGGCACGTCTCTATCCAGCAAATGATGCGCGCCGGTTTTTATTTGAATGTTGTTTCCATAATTTTAATGACACTTTTTGCGAAATTAGTAATCCCGTTTGTTGTTTAAGCGTTTATGAATTAGAGCCTGATTGGAATTCTGGCCATTTTTTAGCGAGAACCAGAAGCATTAACAATCGTTTACTTCCTCAAAAAACCAATCTAATCAATCATCATGTTTTTAAAGGACTAAAGGGCATCTTTGGCACGGTCTTAGTTGCGGCTCCTTCGTGTCCCATATATGAAAAAAAATTACCTTTGCGGCTTAATTGAGTTTGGATTATGCGTAGTAGTAGCAAAATGTTGTTTATTTTATTGGGTTTTGTAGTATTGGGATGTTCAAAAAAAGAAGCCTCCCCAATGCCGGATAATAAGCGGGTAATCCACGTGGATAATCCCCACCTGCAAGCATTATTGGCTGAATATGAGCATTATTTTAATGATTCGCTCAAAAAATCAGGAACCCCTGGTGCTGGTCTGGTGATTGTAAAAGACAGCCAAATCGTTTTAGAACGCGGATTTGGAGTAAAAATGGCCGGTTCACGCGATTCGGTTGATGAACAAACTGTGTTCCGAATTGGCTCGCTCTCTAAAGGTTTTGCTTCTATATTAACCGGGATGTTGATACAAGAAGGCCAGTTGCACTGGCAAGATCCCGTGGTCAAATTTTTACCAGATTTTGCGCTGAATTCCCCCGAACAAACCAAACGTATCAAGCTGTACCACTTGCTTTCTCATACCACCGGACTCCCGTATCAAGCTTTTTCTAACTTAATCGAAGACGGTTACGATCTCCCCGAAATCATCCGCAAATTCAAAGACGTCAAGCTATTTGGCAAAGAAGGCGAGGTTTTCAATTATCAAAATGCCGCCTATAGCGTCATTGAGGAAGTAATGTGGCAGGCTACCGGAAGAACTTATCAGCAACTGCTGGTCGAAAAAATCTTCCATCCCTTGAAGATGAAAAATGCATCCCTGAGTTACCGTGCCATGGTACTGAAACGCAATAAATCCTTTCCACACGATTTTAACGGTCATGCTTGGGTAAAAACCAACGTGACGGGGAAATACTATAACTCCGCAGCGGCCGGAGGCGTCAACGCTTGTGCCGATGACATGGGTAAGTGGCTGACGCTTTTGCTAGGTCACCGACAAGATATCATGAAACAGGTTACTTTGGATTCTGTTTTCAGTCCCATTATCGCCACCAAAAACGAAAACCATTACTTTGCTGCCTGGCCAGGGCAAAAGGAAGCGTTTTACGCTCGCGGGTGGCGGGTGTTGCGCAATAACACCGAGACCTATGTTTGTCATGGCGGCTATGTAAATGGATACCGCGCTGAAATTGCTCTCAACCCAGCAGAAGGAATTGGAATTTGTATCTTGTTCAATGCAGCAACGGGTTTTACCCACGAGGCGGTTCCTGCTTTTTTTACCCACTATGAAAAATACCGCGAGAAAATTCACAGTTGGTCGCGAAAGTATTACAGCTTAAACCAATAAGATGATGCTCATCGAAGATATTAAAGATTTGGCGCAACGGTTTTTTCCAGATATGCGCGCCATTCGTCGTCACATCCACCAACACCCCGAATTGTCATTTGAAGAAGTGGAAACAGCGCGCTTTATCACCGAACAACTGACTCAAATGGGGATTCCTTCTCACCCTTTAGCTGAAACAGGGGTGGTAGCCATCATTGAAGGCAAGAATCCAGGACGCAAAGTGGTCGCCCTACGCGCGGATATGGATGCGCTACCCATTCAAGAAGCCAATGACGTAGAATACAAATCGGTCTATACCAATGTGATGCACGCTTGTGGTCACGATGTGCATACCGCATCGTTATTGGGCGCCGCGAAAATCCTTTTTGCCATCAAAGACCAACTGGAAGGGGTAGTAAAACTCATTTTTCAACCCGCCGAAGAGCGACTTCCCGGCGGCGCCTCCATCATGATCAAAGAAGGTGTACTGGAAGATCCTAAGCCCTTGAGTATTTTTGGTCAACATGTACACCCTCCATTGCCTGCGGGAAAAGTAGGGTTCCGTCCAGGTCGCTACATGGGTTCTTGCGACGAGCTGTATTTGACCATCACCGGAAAAGGTGGTCATGGCGCTATGCCTCAGGATTGTGTTGACCCCATTCTGATTGCCTCTCACTTGATTGTGGCCATGCAGCAAATTGTGAGTCGACAAAACGACCCCACCATACCAACAGTACTGACGTTTGGAAAAATTCAATCCACTGGCGGCGCTACCAATATCATCCCGAACGAAGTAAAAATTGAAGGTACTTTCCGGACAATGGATGAACAATGGCGTTTTTCAGCTCACGAGCGTATAAAAAAACTGGCGCACTCGCTGGTTGAAGGCATGGGCGGACAACTGGATTTTCTCTTGGAAGTTGGCTATCCCAATTTATACAACAACGAAATCTTGACCCAGCGCGCGCGCAGCCATGCCGAAGCCTATCTGGGTGTAGAAAACGTAGTTGATTTGCCCCTGCGCTTAACTGCCGAAGATTTTTCCTATTACTCGCAGGTTATGCCCGCTTGTTTTTACCGATTGGGCACCAGTTGTCCGGATGGCAGTAAGCGCTCGCCAGTGCATTCCGATACCTTTGACATCGATGAAGATGCGTTGAAAGTGGGTTCGGGGTTGATGGCATGGTTGGCAGTTTGTGAGTTGGTGGGGTGATGGTTGATATTGTTGGAGAAAATATTTAAATTGAGTGAAAATCTGCTATGAATACAGCAATAAATGTGGCGATTCCACGCGAATTGGCTTTTTTACTAAAAATGCAAGAACAGGAACTAGCACAAGAAGTACTCAAACTTTCGGTGATTAAGTTATATGAACTGGGCAAACTTTCTTCTGGTATTGCCGCCCAATTTTTAGGGATTTCCAAATTAGCTTTTCTTGAATTGGCTGCAGAATATCATATTTCGATATTTGGAAATCCAAGTGCTGCACAAATTGAACAGGATTTGCTGAATGCGTAAGGTAATAAGCAATACAACTCCCATTTTGTCATTACTGAAATTAGAGAAACTTGATCTCCTTGAAAACTCTACACTTCAATCATTATTCCCAAAGCTGTTTGGCAAGAAATTGAAATAGGTAAAGAAGGAAATTATTATCAAGACTTGTCAGTATTGCCTTGGATTGAAATACTGACAGTCCAGAATCAGCAATCTATTCAATATTTAACCGATTTAGATCCTGGAGAGGCAGAAGTGATTGTGCTTGCAAGGGAGATGAAAGCAGATTTGGTCATCATTGATGAATCATTAGGGCGAAGCTACGCTCAACATTTTGGTTTAACCCTTACGGGCACTTTGGGTCTTTTACTTCGGGCCAAAAAAGAAGGGCATATAGATCTGATAGCCCCTTTACTAGCCGAGCTAAAGATGAAAGGAGTATGGCTAAATGATCAAGTTATTCGGAATGTGCTTTTAAGCGCGGGTGAATAATCTTACCCTGGCATAGCTTGTGGGTTCCAATTGAATTCAATTTTGCCATCTAGGCTATTCTCCATTATCCCTTAGAAATCTAAAAAGTTATCTTACAGGAACAATTATATTACCTCTCCTTTGCCTCAGAACCGAAATTTCAGCAAGCGCTAAGTAATAGGACAAGAAAAATGTTAATTTACATGGTCTCATTACTTATTTCAGGTTCAAAATAGACACCATGCTATATCATTCCCTTTACCAGGTTTGGAAAGCCTGTTCACTGGTTCTTATTTTGCAAGCATCTGCTTTTGCTCAAGATATTGATCATGCCCAGGTATTACAATCATTAAATGTGAAAACCCTGCAAAAAGGGAAGCTGATCTATATAAAAGCCTGTAGTGCATGTCATGGAGTTGATGGAACATCTTCCCTCCCACAGGCACGATCGTTTAATAAAGACCCCTTGCGATTTGGCAATAAGCCTTACGACATGTGGAAAACGATTACGAACGGAGCGGGGATGATGGCTGCCCAAAATTGGTTGAATCCCGAGGAACGCTATTTTGTGTTACAATACATTCGGGAAGAATTTTTGAAAGGAAAAAACCCGACGCAATATTTCAAAATCAATACTGCCTACCTTACTACGCTTCCTAAACCACTAAAAACGCCCAACCAACAGCTGGATCTAGTCAAAAAACAGGCGTTGTTAGGCTCACTCCAATACGGTCAGGAGTGGTTCATGAATCAGAATAGCGATTACGGTCAGGCGATTCATTCCCCTCTGAAAGGACTGGGAACATCAGTGGTGACCATTAAGCTCGATAATCAGGTCAATATCAGTTACAATCTCCACCGCATGGGAACGCTAGCAGCCTGGCAGGGAAAACTGAATTTTTCAGAAACCAAGTTCAACCTCTATCGTGGTGAAGGAGAACCCTTTGTGGAAGGCTCTGATCTGCCGGGTCTAGGTACCTGGCAATGGTTGTACAATGGTAGGCTTGATAGTTTGCAAAAAGCGACTGGAATTCGTGCGCCTTTGCCCCCACAATTTCTTAAATACAATGGCCATTACGTTTATGGCAAAGAAATTGTATTGTCGTACACCATTTTAGGTAGATCCGTGCTGGAGCATCCTCAAGTTTTGTCATTGCAGCAGAAGCCTGTTTTGGCTCAAACTTTGACCATTGGCCCTGGGGCTCGTGAAGAGTTGCTTTGTATTGGCCAACTCAAAGAAAGTACGGCTACCTATCAGGACGGGATTGTTTCTTTACAAGGTGATTTTTTAACCTCTGATGTTGGTGTTGATGGCAAATTATTGGTGAGCATCGCCAAGCTTGCCGATGGATCTCAGCGGTTTATTGCCAGTGGCATTGTTGCTAATTTACCGGGTATTTCATGGAGAGTAGATGATCAACATCGATTATTGTTGACCATTCCTGCCAGTAAGGACACCATAAAGCTTCAGGTCTTGCGTTTTTCAGGCAAAGAAAGGACCGATATTGCCCGATTTGGCTCTTTTTTCAAAACTCAAACTGCTAAAAAAACACCACTTGGGTTGGATTTTATGTTGCTGGGTGCAAACAGTGGCAATCTAAAAACCACTGTTCAAGGCCAATTAAATGTTTCTCGCCCACACTTTGATCCTATTTATTATAAAGACCAAGACAAAACATCACCCTCGAAACTGGTCTCGATTCCTGAAGACTATCCGTATGTTGTTGATAAAATTGCTTTACCCTTTGACAATCCCTACCAGGCCTGGATCAGACCAACTGCTATTGAATTTTTGAGTGATGGTCGCTTATTGATGACTACTTATATGGGCGATCTCTGGATGGCAACGGGTGTTGACAAGGAGCTAAAAAATATAAGCTGGCAACGGTTTGCAAAAGGACTTTACGAGCCTATGGGCATCAAAGTTGTCAAAGACGAAATTTTTGTGACTTGTCGAAATGGAATCATTCGGTTACATGATTTGAACAAAAATGGGGAAGCAGATTTTTATGAGCTTTTTTATCCCGATCAAGATGTTTCGGCTTTTTTCCATGCCTTCAATTTTGGCTTGGTTACTGACAGCAAAGGCTATTTTTATTATGTCAAACCAGGTGAATATACAGACAATAAGGATCCTGGGAATTTGATTCGGGTCTCCCCAGACGGTAAAACGGGAGAAAGCCTTGCAACTGGTTTTCGGGTCAACAATGGCATTACCATTACGCCTGATGATAAAATTTTTGTCAGTGATAATCAGGGTAATTGGACCCCTGCCAACAAAATTAACTTTGTTGAAAAAGACAAATTTTATGGGTATGTCCCCAACCTTGCTCAAAATGAATGGAGCCCAAATGGGGTGAAATTTCGCCCAGAGGAGGTGATCAAGGGAGTAATTAGGCCTGATTTGGTGAAAGTCCCTACGTCGTTTAGTCCACCGGCTTTATGGATGCCTCAGGAGTTTGACAATTCCCCTGGGGGTGGGATCTGGAGTGATATCAGCTGGGGGCCACTTGGAAATCAATTTATTCACACCAGTTATGGTACGGGATGGCTGTATCAATTTTTTGACCACAATTTTGAAGGATTACCACAGGGCGCGATGGTTGCTCTGCCTTTTCAATTTGAAGCAGGAATTCAACGGGCTATCGTGAACCCTGTTGACAAACAATTATATACTACCGGTTTAACCGGATGGGATGATGGAGTTGCTACACAATACGGCGTGCTCAGCAGAGTAAGATATAAGGGAGGGGCAGGGCATTTGTTGACCGATGCATTTGTAACAAAAGGTGGCATTATGCTGCAATTCAACTTTAAGCTAGATGATGAAGATGTCAAAAATCTTTCCAATTATCAATTGCATCAGTGGAATTACCGTTGGACAAGCGCTTATGGTTCTGCACATTATTCTTTAAAAGATCCCGAACAAAAAAATGAAGATACTGTGGCGGTACAAAGTGCTAACCTAGGTGCCGACCATCAATCCATTTTTCTAAGTATTCCCGAAATCACAGTGGTAAATACCATACGGATCCGGTTGAATGTTAAAGCGGCAGATGGGAATAAAGTGGGCAATACCGTTTACCTAACAATTAATAAAGTCCCACGTTAGTATCTGACGAACAAATGGTTATAGGGGGTAAAGGGAAATAACGAATTCGCGCCGCCGCTATGATTAGGAATTTAAATTAGCTTTTCTGCAATTGGCTTCAGAATACCAAATTTCGATATTTGGAAATCCAATTACAGTACAAATTGAACAGAATTCACTGAATGCGTAGGGTAATAAGCAATACACAACTCCCATTTTTTCTTCTAGTGATAGTCACAGCAGTCAGTGGCTGTTTGTATTGGTATTTTCAGCCACTCTGTGAACCTTGTTTGCCAGGTAGCCAATGCCCACCTTGCGTTTCTGATGAGCAATATGGTTTAGTATGGGTAACAATTGTTTTTTACATTGTGTTGTTGTATTTGAAAATGAAAAATAGATAATGCAATGCACTCCTCATTCAAGCGAATTCTAGAATTAAGGCTTAATAATCACTAAGCGCTCAATCCACAACTGATCATTACTATGTATCTCAATAAGATTTATTCCCGCAGGAAGTCCTTGTATGTTGAGTGTGGTGAGTAAGTTCATTATGGGTTGCTGTAATAAAATCTTTCCCTGTAAGTCTTTTAGTATGATTTCGCCTTCCGGCGTCCATGAAGAAGGTAGTAGTATATCGGTTTTATCACTTCCTGGATTAGGGAAAATGCGGATATCGGGGCGAATTTTATTGGCGTTGATACCACTATTTTGAGAGGACAGACTTAAGAAATTAGAAGGATTATTCACAATCTCATTCTTAGACAAAACTTGAATTTCTCCAGTTCGAGTACGGGCATTGTATAGAATATTGTCGCTGTCAATTAACTCTATGGTACTGAGCGTATCTATCCAGATTTTCCCTTTTCCAATTCCTATTGGTGAAAAACAGAGATCCAAAATGGATGTTTGGTTGGGAAGAGAGACGGGATTGAGCCCATCGTAACTCCAGGAAAGAATCAATCTATACTTAGGGTTAAGACCAGTTCCTGGGTATCCGAAACCCATTTTTTTCAGAGCACTATTAGTAACTCGAGCAGAATCCAGTTTTAATAGCTTCTGGTCAAACTTTACCGCAAACTGTATACCTGCCATATTAAGAAAAGGACTTACTTTGACGGGGACGCAGATATTGGCTACCTGGCTAGTTGTAACTTGCCCTATCTCTATATTTATCTGACTTGAAACATCATCGACAACATTGAAAAAGCTGGAGCAAATTTTATCCCGGCCATCAAAAGTAATCACTTTTGATTCAAAGTAAACCGATTTTCCAAGATCACATTCAAAGGCCTCCAGGGAATAACCCCAGGGAGTAAAATATTGCCCAGCGTAAGGCCCCGAAAGAATTTTTTCAAAGCGCTCGATGTTGCTAAAAAACTTCAAGCAGGTTGGTGAAACCAGCCTCCTAACTACTGAAGATGAGCCACAAGGTTGTTTAATTGGCACTGGGCTTGCAAATTGATAATATTCAGCTCGAAAATATTTCCTACCATCAGTTTGTTTTAGGACAGCTTTAAATGGGGCAAGACAGATAATATTCAGTTCTTCCTTACTAAGGAACGTGTAAAAAATAAGTTGTTAACTTTAGGAAGTACCTTTGTGGGCAT
>JBBANM010000129.1:0-13750 GCA_040401995.1 Saprospiraceae bacterium | reverse complement strand
GTTGGGGTGAATTTTGGCCATTTGCAGCGCGAATAAAAAATCCAAACACACTCTATAGGGGTTGTTTCCTGCCGAAACAACCCCTTTTGCATGTCTTTTTTAACGATGAATAAACACTATGGATCCTAAAGACGAAAACACGGCCGCTAAAAACCCGATGAAACAGTGGTCGCAAGAGCTGAAAGCAGAAAATTCCTGGACGATGTTCAAGCTGCTCTCGGAGTTTGTACATGGATTTGAAACCCTCAATGTTATCGGGCCTTGCGTATCGATTTTTGGTTCTGCCCGCACCCAGCCCGATAATAAATACTATCAGCTCGCCTTTGAAGTAGCGCGTTTGCTAACTTTGGCGGGTTATGGCGTCATTACTGGCGGCGGCCCAGGGATCATGGAAGCCGGCAACAAAGGCGCTGCCGAAGCAGGCGGTAAGTCGGTGGGGCTGAACATCAGCCTGCCTTTTGAAACCAGCGGCAACCAATATGTAGATTGGGACAAAAACCTCAGCTTCCGCTATTTTTTTGTCCGCAAAGTCATGTTTGTAAAATACGCCCAAGCATTTGTGGTATTACCCGGCGGATTTGGTACCATGGATGAGGTTTTTGAAGTACTGACGCTCATTCAAACCAAAAAAATCTCAAAAGTACCGGTGGTGTTGGTGGGGACTACCTTTTGGAGCGGTCTAAAAACCTGGATTCGCGAAGTGATGCTGGAAGAAGAGAACAATATCCGCGTTGAAGACCTGGATTTGATGCCGATTACGGATGATCCTAAAGAGGTGGTTCGCATCATCAACGATTTTTACGAAACCCAACACAAATTGAGCCCCAATTACGAGCTCTAAGCCTTCATTTTGACGCCAGGAATCGCCGCAAAATGTCAATATTTTCGTCGACCTATTGGGAGGAAATGAAAATATTTTTATCGTTAGGCAACCATCTGGCAACCTCGATCGTTCTTTATTTGGTTTTTTTATCCTTTAAATGACGATGTTGTGGTAATTACAAAGCACAAATGGACACCTGAGGACCGCATCATTGAGATGATTGCCTGGATGTTAAACATTCCTTCCTCCCAAATTAACCCATTCACTGATCTCGTCGATGACCTGTACTTGGATTCGATTGATCGGGTTTTACTGATCGCTAAATTGGAAAGCCAATTTGGTGTGTACTTAAGTAAGGAAGAGGTTGCGTCGATTGAAACCGTACGTGATGCCAGCACTTACTTTTTACGTAAACATGCAGCTTAGGATTTTTTTGTAAATCACTAAAGTCTAAGCGCCTATATCTTCCTATTCAACAATGTAAAACAATTACCGAGCGGCCTGCAGGATTACTGCAGACCGCTTTGTAATTTTGCAATATCTTCTACTAAAATCAGTTCCTCCAAATTGCAAAAATCGACTCCAATGCCACGAACACTTTTACAGATCCGAGAATCTTTTGAAAATGGTGATTTGGATAAGGTATTTAAGGATCTTAAAAGTGTGAAATTGCCTTTGGAAGATGGGCAAAAAGACATTCTGGCTATTTTGGAAAGTCGTTTTTCAGAAATCAATAAACTCAATCATACGGGGGTTATTAACACCGCCGATTTCAATATAGAAGAGAATCGAGTTCGTTCCGGGCTTTTGGGCATTATTAATGATCTGGAAACAAAACAACAGATCCAAGATCAAGAGGTTGTCTCCATTCGCCTGGCACGCAATGAAAAGGAACTGCTTGACCTCATTCGTCGCAAATTGCCGCCCAAATACTCTAAAATGGAAGTGATTTGGAACGGTGATTATGCTTTGATCATCAAGGCCTTGAAGAATGAAGGAACCTATTTGCAAGAATCCGTGGCCATTAAGGTTTTCAAAACCATTTCTTTGGTAGACGAAGAAAATCTGTTGCATCTCAAGGACGAGTTCAATATCTCCAAACGCTTGTCCAAACGCGATGGCATTATTGATATCATTGATGAGGATTTGGAACTGCCGCCCCGCTACTTTATCATGCCCTACATTGATGGTGTTCCCTTGGGGCGATACATCAAAAATAGTTGGTCATTTACACTGCGGGAATGCTTGCACATCTTCGAAAAGTTGATCCAAGCCATCAAAGAAGGTCACGACGACAACCTCATCCATCAAAACATTCGCCCTTCCAATGTGCTGATCGATAAATGGGACGAGCCACAAATCCAGCCTTTTCAAGCTTTGGAACTGGCGTTCTCTAGGCGTTCCATTGATCGGGTAATTGAATTGTCGCGCTATTGGAGCCCAGAACAAATAAACGCGCAACTGCTTACTACTCGTTCTGATCAGTATTCTTTGGCTTTAGTGGGTTACGAACTGTTTGCCGGAGAACCGCTTTTCAAAGGAGAAACAGTGCTGGAGATCATTCAAGCGCGACTTAATTTTGAAAAAAATTCCGAAAAAACCCTCAATGAGGCATTGAAACATACCTTTTGCCCTCCTGCTTTGATTTTGGTTTTTTTACGCATGTTGAACAATGATGCCGTACAACGCTACCCTGATTTAGAGGATGTACTCTATGATTGGCGGGCGGTACAACCCGAGCGCTCCATCGACGCCAATTATGATCAATTTAGGATACTAAAATTGAGTTACAATCGGTGCCGCCGTTCAGAAGGGTTTTACGAGAAATTTTACAAACTTTTTTTTGACCGCAGTCCAAATTCTAAGGTTGTTTTTGAGCGTGTTTTTCAAGAGAATGCGCTCAAACATAGCAAGCGAACCTTATCACAAATGTGGCGGTATCAACACCAAATGCTGGATTTGGCCATGAGCCGACTATTGCAATACCAAGAACGCCCCGAAGCCTACCTGTCGCGATTGGATCAATTGAGTGCTGGGCACCATGCTATGGGTGTTGCGCCTCAGGATTACGCCGTTTTTCTGGATACCTTAAAAGAAATGATTGCCCAATTTGATGCGCCATTTTGGAAAGATAAATCAACGGATTTGGATAAAACCTGGCAGTTGGCTACCGCTCAATTGCTTGCACATATGGAAAATTATTCAGGGAAGTAGTTTGATTTTAATGCGATTTTAGAAACAAGAAAGGAGCAAATAAATCGCCAATAAGGCTTATCTTTAGGATATTTGAGGCCGTTTTACCTGAATTAAAAAGTTGCTGATGCCCGAGTTCATTCACCTTCACTGCCATACCCAATATTCGCTACTTGATGGCGCTTCCAATATCGCCGACATGATGGACAAGGCCGTCAAAGACGGTCAAAAAGGCGTGGCACTTACCGATCACGGTAATATGTTTGGCGCCTTTAAATTTGTAGCTGAGGCAAAAAAACGCCAACTTAAACCGCTGATTGGTTGTGAATTTTATATGGTTGCAGACCGGCACATCAAAGCTTTCTCTCGCGCCAAAGGCGAGAACGACAATCGCTTCCACCAATTGTTGTTGGCCAAAAATACCGAAGGCTATGAGAACCTCTCGAAGTTGTGTTCGCTAGGTTTTATTGAAGGTTTGTACGGCAAATTTCCGCGGATCGACAAAGAGTTGTTGGTCCAATACCATAAAGGGCTCATTGCAACTAGTTGCTGCATCGGCGCCGAGGTGCCACAAACGATTATCAAAGGCGATATCGCTGGCGCAGAACAAAAATTACGCTGGTGGTTGGATCTTTTTGGCGAAGATTACTACATCGAAATTCAGCGGCATCGCGGATTGGAAAACATCGACGGCTTAGGGATCAGCCAAGAGGACGTCAACCAGATCTTATTGGGTTTTGCCAAAAAATACAACGTCAAAGTCATTGCTACCAACGATTCGCATTACATCAACGAAGACGATTGGTTGCCACACGATATCTTGCTGTGTATTAATACCAACAGTTTTTTGGAAGAAGAGGGGCGATTCAAATTTCCGAGTTCCGACTTCTATTTCAAAACTCAGGGGGAAATGTTGCAGTTGTTCCAGGACGTGCCAGAATCACTTGACAATACCCTCGAAATTTACGATAAAATTGACACACTGGATTTGGCGCGCGATGTGTTACTTCCGGCCTTTCCCATTCCGCCTGGCTTTTCATCGCAGGATGATTATTTGCGCCACCTTACCTATGAAGGCGCAAAAAAACGCTATGGTACGATTACTCCTGCCATCGAAGAACGCCTCAACTTTGAATTGCAAGTTATCCAAAACTCGGGTTACCCTGGTTACTTCTTGATCGTTCAAGATTTCACTACAACGGCCCGACAAATGGGGGTATCCGTTGGGCCAGGTCGTGGATCTGCTGCAGGATCAGCGGTGGCTTATTGTGTAGGGATCACCAATGTTGACCCCATTAAATACGACTTGCTGTTTGAGCGTTTTTTGAATCCAGAACGAGTCTCCATGCCCGATATTGATATTGACTTTGACGACGAAGGTCGAGACAAAGTGATCGATTACGTGATTCAAAAATACGGGCGCAATCAGGTAGCGCAAATTGTAACCTACGGCACCATGGCGGCCAAATCTTCCCTGCGTGACGTAGGGCGAGTGATGAACATCCCGCTTCCGGAAGTTGACCGAGTAGCCAAAACCTTTCCAGCGCACTTGAAAGCCACCTTGGGCAAAGTGTTGGCCAAAGACGATATCGATCCCAAACTAAAAGGCGATCTCAACAGTGAGGAAGTTGAAAAAGCCTACCAATTCCGAGATTTGGCGGCTGGAAAAGATCAAATCGGGAAAATGATCCAAACGGCTCGTCGCTTGGAGGGCTCGGTACGCAATACTGGTATCCACGCTTGCGGGGTGGTCATCACTCCTGACGAGATCACGAAATACGTTCCAGTAAAAGTAGACAAGGACTCCGAAATGTTGATCACGCAGTTCGACAACAGCGTGGCGGAGTCGGCAGGTTTATTGAAGATGGACTTCTTGGGTTTGCGTACGCTGACCATAATCAAGGATGCGGTGCGGATGATCAAGGAAAATCATGGCCTTACCCTCGATCCCGATGAAGTGCCCTTGGAGGATGAAAAAACCTATAAACTTTTCCAACGCGGCGAAACCGTCGGCATCTTCCAGTATGAAAGCTCGGGGATGCAGAAGTACATGAAGGAATTGGCGCCCACTTCTTTTGACGACCTCATCGCGATGAACGCCTTGTATCGCCCGGGGCCCTTGGAATACATACCCAACTTTATTGCGCGCAAACATGGTCGGGAACCCATCACCTACGATTTGCCGGCAATGGAGGAATACCTCAAGGATACCTACGGCATCACCGTATACCAAGAGCAGGTGATGCTTTTATCGCAAAAACTCGCCAACTTCACTAAGGGGCAGGCCGATAAGTTGCGTAAGGCAATGGGTAAAAAACTCAAGTCGGAGTTGGATGCCATGTTGCCTAAGTTTTTGGAAGGCGGTGCAAAAAATGGTCACCCGGAAGATCGCCTGGCCAAAATTTGGAAAGACTGGGAAGCTTTTGCCTCTTATGCTTTCAATAAGTCGCACTCCACTTGTTACGCTTTTGTTGCTTTCCAAACCGCCTACCTCAAAGCCCATTATCCGGCGGAGTTTATGGCATCGGTACTGACCCACAACAAAAACGATATTTCGAAGATCACCTTCTTTTTGGAGGAATGTCGGCGGATGGGTTTAGTGGTACTTGGCCCGGACATCAACGAAAGCGAGATGGATTTTTCGGTCAATAAAAACGGGGCTCTCCGTTTTGGCATGTCGGCTTTGAAAGGAGTAGGCGAGGGGCCGGTGGAAGAAATTTTGGAAGAACGCAAAGTAAAAGGCCCATTTGCTAGCTTATTCGATATGGTACGCCGACTGAGTATGAAGGCGGTGAATAAACGGGTTTTGGAAAGTTTAGCTTTAGGCGGCGCTTTTGATTTTTATGAAGCAGCCCACCGTGCTCAATACCTTGCGCCTTCAGATAAATACGAAACGCTCCTGGAGCACGCGGTGCGCTATGGCAACTCCTATCGTTCACAAGAGGCTTCAGCGGCGCATTCCCTTTTTGGCGCGGTCAGCGACTCGATTAGCTTACCCGAACCCAATTTTCCGAATGTAGAACCTTGGCCTTTGGTGGAAAAACTCAATCGGGAAAAAGAAGTAACCGGGATCTTCATTAGCGGGCACCCGCTGGATGATTACAAAATGGAGATGGCCAATTTTGTAACCTGTAACCTTGACGCAATCAACGATTACCAGCAAAGAAGCCAATTACAAGTGGGGGGGATGATCACCAAAGCCATTCATAAAGTGAGCAAAAATGGCAATGGCTGGGGAATATTTGAGATCAGCGACTTTTCGGGGTCTTTGGAATTCAAGCTTTTTGGGGAAGATTATCAAAAATTCAAACACATCCTGATCGACGGGATGGCGGTTTTTATCAAAGGAAAGTTCCAACGCGGTTGGCGTGATGAAGATGGTTTGGAATTCAAAGTTTTGGAAATCAAAATGCTCGATGGCATTGCCGCCACCATGACCGAATCAATCACCCTCAAATTGTCACTGGATCACCTCAATGTTGAGTTTTTGGATCAATTGGATGTATTGTGCACCACTCATCAAGGACCCCATAAGCTCAAGATGGAGATTATTGACCCGTCTACAATGTTTAAAGTGCAAATGGTATCGACTGGGCGTAAGGTCAATGCCGATAACGATTTCATTCGAGAATTGGGGAGAATCGGAGTTGATTATGGTTTAAACTGATTTTAGTGCTAAATTTATAAAAGTTAAGGTCGCTCCCATTTCGGCCAAAAAAGGTCAAATTTTAGCTATCCTTCGCCTCTTTTCTCAGCCGATGCCCTGCATCGCCTTCAAAAAGGAGTCTCGACTAGCAAAAATTTGCCTGCTTTTTTGGCTCGAAACCGCTGACCTTAACTTTTACCTTATTTTTTCAAGAGATTTTGGAAAGGTAAACATCATTTTTGGGGGTTTACGCGTTTATAAACTATTCAAATCGAACATACTATGAAAATCGACTCAGGAACTGTACGTTTTCTAGTTTTTGTATTTGGAATCAGCTGTTCTGTTGCCCTTTCGGCACAACCCAAGCCAGTTAATAATCCGGTCGTTTATGACACCTTTGAGGCTTTAGAGCCAATCTTGAATCGACAAACAGATACCATTTATGTGATCAATTTTTGGGCAACTTGGTGCGCCCCTTGTGTAGCAGAACTGCCCCTGTTTGAACAATTGAGCCAGCAAATTCAGGGAAAAAAAGTCAAAATATTGTTGGTGAGCATCGATTTTAAACGCGATTTGGAAACCAAGTTGAAACCTTTTTTGGCCAAGCGAACGTTCTTAACTCCAGTAGTCTCGTTGACTGATTCGCGACAGCAATTTTGGATTGATAAAGTGGATCCCAACTGGAGCGGCGCTATCCCGGCTACCTTGATCTACCGCAACCAAGATCGGAAATTTGTGGAAGGCGAGTTTACCAGTTTTGAAGCACTAGAGAATACAGTCAATGAGGTTGGTGGGCAATAAGGAACGTATGAACATCACTAGATTCTTGGACAATCATAATACCCTCAAATCGTAATCAAGATGAAAAAAGGCATTCAAATTGGATTGCTAGTAATTTGCTTAATGACCATACTGATATCCGCTCGTTATCTCTCAACAGAAGGCGGACTCAAAGTGGGAGACACCGCCCCAGATTTTTCCCTAAAAAGCGTAAGCGGTAAAACGATTAGTCTCAAAGACTTCAAAAACATGCAGGGGTACATCGTAGCATTTACTTGTAATACCTGTCCTTATGCGCAGATGTACGAGGATCGCTTGATTGAATTGCACAAAAAAATGGCGCCGTTGGGCTGGCCAGTAGTAGCCATCAATGCCAACGACCCTGCAGTAACGCCCGGCGATAGCTTTGCCAAAATGAAGGAACGCTCAGATGAAAAAAAATACCCTTTTGAGTATCTTTTTGATGAAGGGCAAAAAGTATTTCCAGTATACGGGGCCTTAAGAACACCGCATATTTTTTTGCTAGACAAAGACTTTAAGGTGCGCTACATTGGAGCTGTTGACGATAATGCCGAAGATCCTACTTCCATTACCAATCGATACGTAGAAAATGCAATTGACGCCATCAACAAGGGAAAAGATCCCAATCCTAATTTTACCAAAGCTATTGGGTGTACGATTAAGGCGAAGAAGTAAAACGCAGATTGATTGGCGTTTTCCACAAAACGAAAAATACATGCCGCGAAAAGATACGCGTTGGAAACAACGGTTTTCCAATTTTACCAAAGTTATATATCATCTTGAGCAAGCCTTAGAAATTAAGGATCCTGATTTTGTGCAAAAAGCTGGGATTATCCAGTTTTTTGAAATGAGTTATGAGCTGGCTTGGAATATGTTAAAAGATTACCTGGAGGAACAAGGTTTTGATGATGTAAAATCGCCAAGAACTGCATTGAAAAAAGCTTATGAAATTGGCATTTTGGAAAATGGCCATCTTTGGATGAATTTGTTGGTGGATCGCAACATGATGTCGCATACTTATGATGAAGCGAGAGCGACAGAAGTTGATAAACAGATTCAAGAGGTTTATTTTCCATTGTTGAAAAAATTGTATTTGGACTTTAAACAAAAGGTCGATGAATGATTCATTTGGGTTGTTGCCTAGCGATATTACGGCCATAGTGGAAGTATTGGAACAACAAACGGCTATTGAATCTGCGCTTATCTTTGGCAGTCGTGCTAAGGGAAACTACCGCAAAGGTAGCGATGTAGATATTGCCTTGAAAGGAAAAGACTTGAACTATAAGATAATCAATGACATCGCTTTTTATCTCAATGAAGAAACACTTATGCCTTATCGATTTGATGTATTGAACTATCACACATTAGGCAGTGTCGATTTAAAAGATCACATTGATCGGGTAGGCATTGCATTCTATTGTAAAGAAAAAGAGCAGCCTATCACCGGGAAATTAATCCTGTAATTGCTTGTTAGAGATCCCATCTGCGCTCACTTTTTAAAATTTAGCTTTTATGAAGACGCTATGGGTTTTGTTATTTGCATTTGGCAGCATTATCGTGACTGCTCAGCCTACCGTTTTAAAATTCAACGTACTTAACGAGTCGCAAAAACCGGACTATCTAAATTTAAAAAATCAGCTTCAGGAATTGTTTGCACATGCACAACCTGGAGATTTTGGCGAATTTGTGAAGGGAGTGGATGAAGATGTTGTCACCACTCAAAAAGTGTTGGCCCTAACCTTCGATGCCTGCGGCGGTCCGCATGGCAGCGCGTACGACCAAGAGTTGATCGCATTTTTGAAAAAGGAAAAAATTCCCGCTACTTTGTTTATCAGCGGTTTGTGGATTGACATGAACCCGGAAATCGTCGAAACTCTAGCGAAAGACACCCTGTTTGAAATTGAAAACCATGGCTTATTGCATCGCCCTTGCTCGGCGGATGGCGAATCAATTTATGGCATCAAAGGAACCCACAATGTTGGGGAAGCGGTGGATGAGATAGAACTCAATGCCCGCAAAATTGAGGCTTTTACGCACCGTCGGCCACAATATTATCGCTCAGCAACCGCATATCAAAATGAAGAATGTGTAGCCATTGCCCAAAAATTGGGTTTTACCATCATTACTTTTGATATCCTTTCTGGCGACGCCGTGGCGCATACGCCCGCAAAAATCATTCAAAACAACATCCTGAAAAATGCGCGGCCTGGCGCAATCGCCATCATGCACTTCAATCACCCCGATTGGAATACCTACGAGGCGTTAAAAATCGCCATTCCTAAATTGCGTAAGGCGGGGTACAGTTTTGTTAAGTTGCAAAACCATCCGCTGAAAGGTCGAGCGGGCGCAAAAGGGTAAATAAGAAACGGTTAAACAATAATTGCTCGTTTTATTTTTTAACCGTTCCTAACGTAGGGATTGAACAAAAAAAATTCCGCTGTAGAAAGGTTGAACCTTTCCATCAGCGGAATTTTTGGTGTAGGAGCAATGATTAATCCTCAAATACACTCTTAGATCGTGCGGACAGCACGAACAAAATAGGTCAATACAAAAGGGAGTGCCAACCAAAACCATTCGTCAGCAAAAACGAACAACAGAGCGATGGCAACCATTGAGATTCCGAAGTACAACCAATCTCTTGAGGCTGGTTTATCGTAGTTTGCTTCCATTTTAAGTTGATTTTTATTTGGTAAATGTAGGAAGGAAATTTGAAAATACCCGTTTGACAGGCGATTTATTGACTATTTAGATTTGCTCTAAAAGAAAATGGCAACCATATCTAAAAATAAAGCGAGAAAATACTCCCTTTGCCCTCAATACTTTGTACTTGAATATTCCCCTGATGGAGCATCATGATTTGTTTGCATAGGCTTAATCCGATGCCGCTGCCGTTTTTACGGGTACTAAAAAAAGGTACAAATACTTGTTCCTGCAATTCTTCCGGGATACCAATGCCGTTGTCGATTACCTTGAGTACCGGTTTTTGATTTTGCATAGACGCTGATAAGGTAATGCGGGGTTCTGGTTGCTCTTTGACGGCTTCTATCGCATTGATGATCAAGTTGATCAACACTTGCTCCAGTAAATTGGTATCCGCATCTAGGGTAATACCCGACTCTTTGAGCACAATCTCCAATTCAATGTTTTTGCTATCCAGAGTAGGTTGCATCAGGTTTTGGATGTGTTCAAAGATTTCCCTGGCTGGGAAGGTCTTCAAATTTAGGGTGGTGATTTTGTTAAGATTGCGATAAGTTTGAGCAAATTTCAGCAACCCTTCGCTGCGTTTTTTAATGGTATCGATGCCCAATTTGAGATCCTCATGGATGTTTTCAACCGGATCTGCTTGGTGCTCAATTTCTTCCAATCGCTTTTTTAAGGTATTGGCTAGGGAGGCGATCGGCGCTACCGAGTTCATGATCTCGTGGGTCATTACGCTAAGGAGTTTTTGCCAGGCTTTGGCCTCCGTTTCTTCAATGGTCTGATTGACGTTTTGAAAAGCCAGCAGCTTGTAGGTTTGGCCTTCCGTTTGAAAAAGTGTGCCTACCAACAAGATCTTGATCGCTTCCTGATCCGGATGAACAATAGTGATGATCTTACTCGCGCCAGGTTGAAGATCCAGAATGTTTTGGTGCAAAACCGCATCCCGACGTTCCAACGCATGGATGTTTTTGAGATAAGGAATTTGCAAATACCGCTTCAAAGCCTCGTTCATCCACACCACATTCCCTTCTTCTACCTCAAACGAAAGTATGCCAGTATCCACCAATTCCAATATTTTTTGCAAATACAAATATTGCTCTTCCTGCTCTCGGCGGATGGTGCGAAACGAGGAGTTGATGGTGTTGAATCCTTGGTACAAAGCGATGGTTTCGGGGGTTCCGCGTACGCTCTGGAAATTGAGGGAAAAATCGCGGTACTGCACCGCTTCGGTAAATTGGTTGAATTCGGTATACGGCTTCAGTAAAAAACGGTAAAGCAGATACACTTGGAAAGCAACTGCCGGTAGCGCCCAGATGAGGTGCGTGTATTGCTTGATGAACAGCAAGTAAGTCACCAGACTAATCAGGCCGAACAACAAAAAAATTCGTACCAATAAACGCCAACCGATGCTTTTATAGATCATATTTATTCAGTCTACGGTAAAGTGCAGTGCGGGTTAGCCCCAGTTCTTTAGCCGCTTTAGTAATGTTGCCACGGTTTTTTTCTATAGCCCGCAAAATGGTAGTCCGCTCAATATCACTCAAGTTCATGTCCTCGGGTTCGGTGGCGGCGGGTGCGATGTTTTTTTCGATCGAAGAAAAAATCAAATCACTTGGTTCTAAAGTATCGCCTTCGGCCATGATGACTGCCCGCTCAAGGGTGTATTGCAACTCACGGATATTACCCGGGAAGGCATATTGCTGCAACTTCTCGAGTGCTCGTGCGCTAATGTCGAGGGTAGGTTTGAGGTATTTGTCGCAGTACAAACGGCAAAAATGGCGCGCCAGCAATTCGATGTCGGTTTTGCGCTGTCGTAGCGGCGGGATCAACATTTCTACAGTATTGATACGGTAAATCAAGTCTTTGCGAAAAAGCGCTTCGTTGGCCAATTCGCTGATCGGTAAATTGGTAGCACAAATGAGGCGAATATCGATGGGCGTTGGCTGATTGGTGCCCAAGGGCGTTACCTGCCGGTTTTGCAACACGCTCAGCAATTTCGCTTGTTGAAACAAACTGATGTTGCCAATTTCATCTAAAAAAAGCGTACCACCATTGGCGCTAACAAATCGTCCGGTTCTATCCTCACGGGCATCAGTAAAGGCGCCTTTTTTATGGCCAAAAAGCTCGCTTTCAAAAAGTGATTCGGTAAGCGCGCCCACATCTACTTTTACAAATGGCTGATTGCGCCGCAGCGATTGCTGGTGAATGGCGCGGGCTATTAGGTCTTTCCCGACTCCGTTTTCACCAAGCAAAAGGACGTTGGCATCCGTGGGAGCTATTTTGGCTGTTTTGTAAAAAAGATCTTGCATCACTTCCGACTCGCCCAGCAACTCGGTACCAATGATCGAATCCTCCGCAAAAGTGGGTTTGGTGGCGCCTTTTCCCCCTTTTTTTTGCAAAGCCTCTTTGATGGTATCCATGAGTTTTTCATTCTGCCAGGGTTTTACCATGAAGTCGGTAGCGCCCTCTTTCAAGGAGCGCACTGCTAGGTCAATCCCGCCATAAGCCGTAATCATAATCACCGAGGCACTGGGTTGCCATTCCCGAATTTTTTTGAGCCAGTAGATGCCCTCATTTCCGGTATTGATGGTACTGTTGAAATTCATGTCCAGCAAAATGGCGTCAAAAGTTTGCTGGCTCAATATAGACCGCAATTGCTCCGGATTTTTTTCGGTAACCACCAATTTGGTTTCTGTTTTGAACAGCAGCCGTACCGCTGTCAATACATCCGGATCATCATCGAGAATTAAGATGGAAGCGTTTTTAAGTTGCATATTAGAACGGTGGTGCCTGAGGAACAGTTGAACAATAAATTACCACTTTATCCTTGCTCTTTCGCCGCCACTCTTCCTATCTTTTTCGTTGCAATGCCCCACATTGCGCCTCAAAATATAGTCGGTTGGCAACAAAATAGCGGCGGCTAAAATGTCAATTTATTATTCACCCGTTCCTGATGGATTTTAGGGAAATGATCAGTATTAATTTACATTGTAAAAGTTTAGCACCTCGCCTTCGGCGAACAACAAAACAAAATTTTAGCCACAAATTGCACAAATTTTCACAAATTAAGACACAAACTGGCGTTTGTGGGGCTTTCACGAACGGAGTTCGTGCTTTAATTTGTGGGAATTTGTGAAATTTGTGGCTGCTAAAAAAACACCCCATCGAAGATGGGTGCTAATCATTTACTTTACATTTATAGCAAATCGACGATAAACGACAACATTTTCAAGTCTTAGCTGCATTCATGTGAAAAAATTGTCGCGCTTCCCGTTCACAATTATAACCCTTTTCTGGGGTCTAGCCAAAATAAATATTTCCCTATGCAAAGTGTATCGCTACCGCACGGATGATTGTATCAAAAGCGAACACTATTTTTAGAGCTTATTTTTCAAAATACTGAAAAACAATTGATTAGTGTTTTGGCACGGCCTTGGCTATTCTATAAGTAGATGATTAAAGTGCCGTTCAAGTTGAGGATAAATCTAGGGTCATCGAATCAAAAAGATCTTGTTCTCAACTTGAATTTTTAGTAAAAGTTTAGGTCAGCGGTTTCGAACCAAAAAAGCAGGCAAATTTTAGCTAGA
>JBBANM010000128.1:0-13997 GCA_040401995.1 Saprospiraceae bacterium | reverse complement strand
TCACCAAAAGGTAGGTCACACAGAAATCGTGGTTGCCTTTTTCATCCCAAGCGTGAATTTCCACTGGTACTTGTTTGCCCGCATCGGCACAAGTCACCGTGATGCTGGTGGAATCCTTGCTCGCTGGTTTGCCCAAACGGTTCACCGAGTATTTGGTGATCAGTTTCAAGCCATCCTTGGTATTTGGTCCGTCTTTTGGATCCGTGCTGTTGCCTTGGCCGTTGCAATCGTAAGCTGGGCTGGCAATGAAATCCTTAGCCCAAACTGTCATCGCTCCACCGCCTTTCACTGGCATCAAATCAGTTGATAAACCGTTGATACAGATCGGAACCGGCGCTTTGCAGTCGCCCACCACAAATGGGATCCTCGTTGCTACACTCAAGTTGCCACATTCATCGCGCAGTACTACGATCAAGTTGTACGATCCTGAAGCAAAGCCTTTGATCGACACTTTGAACGAATCGCTAGCTAGGCGAGCAGTTGACCAAGTTTTGTCGTAGTCGCTTGGTAGTTTTGTACTTCCGGCGCTTTCTACTTTGATCAATGTTGGCTCCAATTCCAAAGCTGTTGAGCAGTTGTCAGTGCCTTTAAAGGCGATCGATACCGCTCCCAAACAAGACACAGGGTCAATTGGGAAGTTGATCGATGCCGCTCCTGGTACTGCACTTGAGCTTGGGCAAGTGGGCAGTTTTGGCAACTTAACCACTGGACGCTCGGTATCGTATACTTTGATGATCTGGGTGTACATCCAAGAGTGGATGAAATTACGGTGCTCCCGGTCATCGCGATCGCGGTAACGGCGCTCCTCGCCCCAACCTTTACAATCCGATTCGGGGAAGATCCGCTCATCGTCTTGATCAGCGAGCTGATCGTTGAAAAGTTTGCTATAGTCACTCGTGTTCCAGTTATCCACAATCGTGTCGCGAGACAAGAAGAATTGGTTGTGACCATAGCCGCGGCGACGCTGGGCAATTTCTTCCCACTGACGTACCAGAACATAAGTTGCATATTTACCAAATTCACCCCATTTGCGATCCACAGTGTAGACATTGTCGGGTGACATTGGATCACCGCAACGATCATCGTAAGTACACCAGTTGATCACGGTGTAAGTGCGGAAGATCTTATAGCACTCATCATCAGAGGCGGCGTAGCGCTTATCCGATACATTTACCGCCAAGATATCACAAGCCAGTTCGTCCGTTTTTACTGTATCTGCAGTGAACTTGGTTCTACAATTCACCACCGCATCTTTCGGGAAGCAAATGTTGTATTCGTGAACTGGTCTGACGTAGATGGTCTGCGAACAAGTGGTGCTTAAGGGGCCTTTCGACGTTGTCTTGGTTAGTGTCCAAGTCCGCGTGATGGTACCATAACCACACTTCAAGTCGCTTTTCACCGTGTAAGTCGTATCCAAATTAGCACAATCTGATCCGCTCATGATGGTTACATCGCCAAAGATTTTGGCAGTGGTTGCGATAATCGATTTGTTTTTGGCATCACCCAGCAAGTACTGCAAGTTTTTGTCCAAACAGTCGATGGTCACATCCAGTGGCGCCATACATACTGGCGCTACCTTGTCTTCGATGACGATGTCCTGCCAGCAGAAGTTGAGGTTACCACCGGAGATTATCTTGGCATCATTGTAAGTTCCTACGATCAGCTCGCCATCTTTGCCCCATAGTTCGGTGCGAACTGCATTACCAGCATCGCAGCAGAAGAACTCGACAAATGACTGCAGCGGCGTCATCAAGGTGCCGTTTTTGTTGCGGAAGGTCTCGAGAAGTGCTGGTTCCAACTTGCCGTTGCCGTTGTTGTCAAAACCATCCAAAGTATCGAGTCTGCCGTTGCCGTTGGTATCGTAACCTTTATCGATGAAGCTTTGGTAGCAGCTAGCCGGTACACTGCGGCGTACGCGGACCCAATCGAGCTTGCAATTATCGGTACTGCCTTCGTCGATATCTTTGGCGTCTACTCGCGCATATCCGCTGGTGTAGCCGTTGGCATTCGACAAGGTTACCGTAAGCTGATCGTCACACTTCATTACCGGTGCGATGCGATCCAGCACGTAGAAGTCAACCGAATCAGTTAGCGTATTGTAACAACCATCGTAAGCTGAGATAATCAACTTATGGCGACCAACTGGTAAACCGATCGTGTAGCCGTTGACCACTCGGTAATCTACATTAAACCAAGTGGTTTGATCCACCACGATGCCGTAGACGATTTTGCCGAGCGTGCGTACACGAGTGGCTACGGACACTTTATCACAGTTGTCAGACAAGGTGATGCCAAAGGCGTTTTTCAAACCTGCTACTGAGTTGCCCAAGAAGGATGCCGTGCAATCCATTGGCCCGGTCGACAGGATGATCGGCAGTTTAGCTGGTAGTGCCAATTTGGGCGCTTCGAAGTCGCCGATTTTAATCAAAACCCGCAGTGTGTCGACAATTTTGCCCGCACACCAGTCGAAGATCGGGATCTTGCGATCAATTTTTACGCCCGTTCCATTACAGATTGGGAAGCGCTCTTCTACCAAAGTACCTACCGAGAAGTTGCATTCCTGTTTGTCCAAATACACTTTGTTGCCAAAGTAGCTGGTGATATACGGAATGTAATCATTGGTTTTGATCAAGCTTTCATCGGCTTTGCAGCTGTTGTATACCGTGATGGCGTTATAAGGTTTACCATCCGATGGATCGGTTTCGGCGTCATCTAAGAAGCGGAAATCAGCAAGCGAAGGACGCACAAAGTTGATTTCCTGAACTGTGACGCTGGTGTTGCCAAAGCAATCCACGCCCGACCAGGTGCGGAAAATCGTGGCAAACAAATTCGGAATACGCTTGCTGTTGATGCTGTCGCAGCCGTAGTACACCACTTTATCGCTCCATTTGCGGTTAACGGTGCAACCACAAGTTGCGCAGTTGTCGGTAAAGATCACCTGACCCACGTTTTTGACATCATCCGTGCTAGCCGAGAAACCAGGGCTGACCACAGTACCTGGATTGCCAATGGTTTTGGCGTTGTTGAGTACCGTGCTGATGTCGCTGCAAAGTAGCGGCGTAGGGAGGTAGTTGGTCTTGAAGCCGGGCGCGGTTTTATCCTCCGCAGTCACAGTACCCCAACAAGGCGCATAAGTAAAACATGCCCCAAAGCCTTTTTTCAGCTGAATCACGTACTTGTAGGTTCCAGCACATTCGATGAAGCTGTTGGTGTTGCCATCATCAATGATGACTTCCAAGGCCTCTTTCAATAATTCCTGATTAGGACAAGTAGCAAAACCTTCTAGCACAATTGCTGGCGTCAACGCAAATTTACAATTGGCATCCAAGGTAACATTCACATTGCTCAAACAAGCCAAACATTCGATATTTGCCTTGGGCAATACAGTAACTGTAACATAGAAAGGTTCGCCTACACAGTTTTTATCGCTGGTAGGTACTACTCGATAAATGATCGTCTGATTAACAGCACTTAAATTTGTCAATACATCGGTGATGATGCTACTAGTGCCTGAAGGCGAAATGGTTTCACCTTCTACATTTGTGTTATTATAAGGTGTACTTGAACCAAAGCTTGCAACGCTGTACCAAACGTAAGTACTGGTTATATTGCAAGTCAATTGTTCTGGTAGATTTACTTTTACAGGTAGACAAGAGTAGATCGTTTTTTTCAAGTCATTGCCCACTGGTTTCGGAATCGCCCTAAACGTTGCCGTTTTTGTCAAGGATTGATCACAAAGATCTGTTGTGGTAATTTTGACAGTTACGGAACCTCCGCACGCGTTAGGTGCAGAAACAGAAGACAAACTTTTCACCTCTTCCCCATCTATAAAGTATTTTACAGTTGCACTACAACCACCGCTGGTGCTGAATTGCGCAATCCAGCTCGCAAATTCGCTGTTGATAGCTGATTGCAGCAAACACCGTACTTCTTTGTCGCCAGGAGAATTGATAGCAACATCCGTACGCTTGGTGATGGTGTAGGTTGCCTGTTTTTCGCTGCTCTGGTTGCAATCATCGGTGATGACGATTCTGATTTTTACCGAACCGCCACATTTGCCGGGCGCAACGACGCTGCTGATGCTTGACATTTGTGTTTCACTGCCTCCGTCGATGCTCACGTAGTATTTGATCACTGGGCTACAACCACCGGAAGCACTGAACTGGTTTTTCCAAGTATTGAAATCACTCGCTAGATCGCACTGATCTTTGTTTACCGTTGATGGCGCGCTTACCGTTACATCGGTGCGCTTGGTAATGGTGTACGTTGCCTGCTTTTCGCTGCTCTGGCTACAATCATCGGTGATGACGATTCTGATTTTTACCGAACCGCCACATTTGCCGGGCGCAACGACGCTGCTGATGCTTGACATTTGTGTTTCACTGCCTCCGTCGATGCTCACGTAGTATTTGATCACTGGGCTACAACCACCGGAAGCACTGAACTGGTTTTTCCAAGTATTGAAATCACTCGCTAGATCGCACTGATCTTTGTTTACCGTTGATGGCGCGCTTACCGTTACATCGGTGCGCTTGGTAATGGTGTACGTGGCCTGTTTTTCGCTGCTCTGGTTGCAATCATCGGTGATGACGATTCTGATTTTTACCGAACCGCCACATTTGCCGGGTGCTGTAACGCTGCTGATGCTCGACATTTGTGTTTCGGCGGCACCGTCGATGCTCACATAGTATTTGATCACTGGGCTACAACCACCGGAAGCAGTGAACTGGTTTTTCCAGCTGCTAAAATCGGTGGCTAGATCACACTGATCTTTGGTTAACGTTGATGGCGCGCTTACCGTTACATCCGAACGCTTGGTGATGGTGTACGTTGCCTGCTTTTCGCTGCTCTGGTTGCAATCATCGGTGATGACGATTCTGATTTTTACCGAACCGCCACATTTGCCGGGCGCAACGATGCTGCTGATGCTCGACATTTGTGTTTCATTGCCCCCATCGATGCTCACGTAATATTTGATCACTGGGCTACAACCGCCTGAAGCGCTGAATTGGTTTTTCCAAGTGCTGAAATCACTCGCTAGATCGCACTGATCTTTGTTTACCGTTGATGGCGCGCTTACCGTTACATCGGTGCGCTTGGTAATGGTGTACGTGGCCTGTTTTTCGCTGCTCTGGTTGCAATCATCGGTGATGACGATTCTGATTTTTACCGAACCGCCACATTTGCCGGGTGCTGTAACGCTGCTGATGCTCGACATTTGTGTTTCATTGCCCCCATCGATGCTTACGTAATATTTGATCACCGGGCTACAACCGCCAGAAGCACTGAACTGGTTTTTCCAAGTATTGAAATCACTCGCTAGATCGCACTGATCTTTGTTTACCGTTGATGGCGCGCTTACCGTTACATCGGTGCGCTTGGTAATGGTGTACGTGGCCTGTTTTTCGCTGCTCTGGTTGCAATCATCGGTGATGACGATTCTGATTTTTACCGAACCGCCACATTTGCCGGGTGCTGTAACGCTGCTGATGCTCGACATTTGCGTTTCACTGCCGCCGTCGATGCTCACGTAGTATTTGACCACTGGGCTACAACCGCCAGAAGCACTGAACTGGTTTTTCCAAGTGCTGAAATCACTTGCTAAATCGCACTGGTCTTTGGTTAACGTTGATGGCGCGCTTACCGTTACATCCGAACGCTTGGTGATCGTGTACGTGGCCTGTTTTTCGCTGCTCTGGTTACAATCATCGGTGATGACGATTCTGATTTTTACCGAACCGCCACATTTGCCGGGTGCTGTAACGCTGCTGATGCTCGACATTTGCGTCTCACTGCCGCCGTCGATGCTCACATAGTATTTAATCACTGGGCTACAACCACCGGAAGCACTGAACTGGTTTTTCCAAGTGCTGAAATCACTTGCTAAATCGCACTGGTCTTTGGTTAACGTTGATGGCGCGCTTACCGTTACATCCGAACGCTTGGTGATCGTGTACGTGGCCTGTTTTTCGCTGCTCTGGTTACAATCATCGGTGATGACGATTCTGATTTTTACCGAACCGCCACATTTGCCGGGCGCAACGATGCTGCTGATGCTCGACATTTGTGTTTCATTGCCCCCATCGATGCTCACGTAATATTTGATCACTGGGCTACAACCGCCTGAAGCGCTGAATTGGTTTTTCCAAGTGCTGAAATCACTCGCTAGATCGCACTGATCTTTGTTTACCGTTGATGGCGCGCTTACCGTTACATCCGAACGCTTGGTGATGGTGTACGTTGCCTGCTTTTCGCTGCTCTGGTTGCAATCATCGGTGATGACGATTCTGATTTTTACCGAACCGCCACATTTGCCGGGTGCTGTAACGCTGCTGATGCTCGACATTTGCGTTTCACTGCCGCCGTCGATGCTCACATAGTATTTGATCACTGGGCTACAACCACCAGAAGCACTGAACTGGTTTTTCCAAGTGCTGAAATCACTCGCTAGATCGCACTGATCTTTGTTTACCGTTGATGGCGCGCTTACCGTTACATCCGAACGCTTGGTGATGGTGTACGTTGCCTGCTTTTCGCTGCTCTGGTTGCAATCATCGGTGATGACGATTCTGATTTTTACCGAACCGCCACATTTGCCGGGTGCTGTAACGCTGCTGATGCTCGACATTTGCGTCTCGGCGGCACCGTCGATGCTAACGAAGTACTTGATCACTGGGCTACAACCACCGGAAGCACTGAACTGGTTTTTCCAAGTGCTGAAATCACTCGCTAGATCGCACTGATCTTTGTTTACCGTTGATGGCGCGCTTACCGTTACATCGGTGCGCTTGGTAATGGTGTACGTGGCCTGTTTTTCGCTGCTCTGGTTGCAATCATCGGTGATGACGATTCTGATTTTTACCGAACCGCCACATTTGCCGGGCGCAACGACGCTGCTGATGCTTGACATTTGTGTTTCACTGCCTCCGTCGATGCTCACGTAGTATTTGATCACTGGGCTACAACCACCGGAAGCACTGAACTGGTTTTTCCAGCTGCTAAAATCGGTGGCTAGATCACACTGATCTTTGGTTAACGTTGATGGCGCGCTTACCGTTACATCCGAACGCTTGGTGATGGTGTACGTTGCCTGCTTTTCGCTGCTCTGGTTGCAATCATCGGTGATGACGATTCTGATTTTTACCGAACCGCCACATTTGCCGGGTGCTGTAACGCTGCTGATGCTCGACATTTGCGTCTCGGCGGCACCGTCGATGCTAACGAAGTACTTGATCACTGGGCTACAACCACCGGAAGCACTGAACTGGTTTTTCCAAGTGCTGAAATCACTCGCTAGATCGCACTGATCTTTGTTTACCGTTGATGGCGCGCTTACCGTTACATCGGTGCGCTTGGTAATGGTGTACGTGGCCTGTTTTTCGCTGCTCTGGTTGCAATCATCGGTGATGACGATTCTGATTTTTACCGAACCGCCACATTTGCCGGGCGCAACGACGCTGCTGATGCTTGACATTTGTGTTTCACTGCCTCCGTCGATGCTCACGTAGTATTTGATCACTGGGCTACAACCACCGGAAGCACTGAACTGGTTTTTCCAAGTGCTGAAATCACTGGCTAAATCGCACTGATCTTTGGTTACGCTTTGTGGCGCGGTGGTGGATACATCGGGTCGAGTGGCCACCATAAATGTAGCAGAACATGATTTTTCAGTCGTACAATCATCCTTCACTAAGATGGTCACTTTTATTTTGCCCCCACATGCAGTAGGTCCATTCAAAGATGACAAACTTTGGTATTCTACATCTGGTGCATCGTTTATGCTCACCAAATAGCGGATAGACGGCGAACACCCTCCACTGTAGGTAAAGGCGTTTTTCCAATTAGTGAATAAGGTAACTAAATCTTGAGTGGTACAAGTTTCGGTTATTGACTTATCCGCTGGTGCGCTACAAGCAAGAACAGGAGGTGTAACCGTATACGTCTCTGAGCAGGTACCGCTGATGAACGGTTCGCCATTGTCATAAACATCATTGTCGATTACATCATCGTATAATAAGTAGGTATAAGTGCGTGTCAAACCGGTACCACATAGAATACCGCCGTCGGCTGTCGTCACTTTAATTCTTGCCTCTTTACAGAAGGTTATCCCACTAAACACATCGCTAGGATTGGTTTTTGCAGCAGGAACAGCGTTTAAAGTACAAGCTGTTATTGGGCTCGGGGTGGTCAATTTACATACCCCTTTTAATTCACAGCAAGTTGTATTAATGGTTTTTGAAAATGGATCGCAACCGGTGGCAACCCCTTTTTCCCGTAAATAAACACTGTGATCACCCGTATTTACTGGGATATAGATTGGATTTACCAAGGTATTCCAGGTGCCACTTGTCCCATCAACTTGGTATTCATAGCCGTTGGGCGCATTAGCACCGCCAGTAATGTTAGTAACGTTGACAGCAACATTCCCGTTGATGTCTTGATTGCTACAAACTAAGGTTAGATCAAAATTCAAAGGATTGGACACTGCCAATATTTGGGTCTTAGGATCAGAAGAACAACCAATGCCATTTTTATCAATGACTACAACGGAATAGTTTCCTTCCCCAAGACCAATAAACGTCAATTCTGTAGCTGTTACATTAGTCGTTAAAGGCGTAATTACCACGTTGTCTTTGCTGATAATAAATTTGTAGGGTTGCGTACCTCCACTGGCTTGCACCGTAATTTTTCCACTAGGCGGATTTCGACAAACGGGTTGCTCTGGTGTTAGGATTACGGTTGGTAAAGGATCAACGGTGAGGCTATAATCGCAAGAGACCGGACACCCATTTTGTAGGGCGGAGAAAGTAACGGTATAGCCTCCAAGTGCTGTAACAGCAACATTCAATTTAACTTTGTGCGAATTTTGACCGGATGCGATGCTGATTTTAGTGTCACTGGTAGACCAAACGATATTGGTATATCCGCTACCTGCATCAAATTCAACATTCTGAGTACCAGCACATACCGTTTTGGGGGCAATCACGGGACAGGTAGGTACTGTCACAATCACTGTTTTGGTACATTCTCCACTTTCGCAAAGAGTTGAATTATCTACTGAACTGGTTTTTTTGGTGATCAACTTTACTTCAAAACTGCCAGAAGCCGGAGCAGTCACTTCAATGCTGGATGTATTTTGCCCTGTAAAAGTGGCGCCGGTTACCGACCAAACGTAATTCGTCATTGCAACTGGACCGCTAAAAGTAATTTTCGCGTTAGGGCATACGCTGGTGTTGCCGCTGATGTTACATGCCAATTGAGCTGGCTCAACGATGACGTTATTGGTACAGGACACCGAACAACCCGTTTTGCCAATTGCCGCTGCTGTAACGGAATAAGTTCCAGCACCTAGATCGGAAAAAATTCCAGTTGTATTAGATGCCGAGGCACTACCACTTAGCGTATATTGATAAGTTGCTAAAACTGAATTTCCATCTGCGTCTGTTGCGCTAGCAGTAGCGCTGATGGCGCCTTTGCCGCCGAAGCAAGCTATTTGCGTTACCGAACAATTAATGGTAGGAATAAAGCCATCTTTAACTTCAGTGGTGCAGCGAGCGATACAGCCATTTTTATCTTTGACTGTAATGACATAAGTTCCTTTACCTACCGAAGTTTCAAAAGGAATAGCTTGAGTAGCTTCTGACAGCGAGTAACTGCCGCCGACAATTTGACTGATGCTTATCTTGTAAGGACCGCCAGCATCACTGGTAACGCTGGTTACTTTTACCTTGCCATCAGACAAATCTTTGCAAGAGGTATTTTCACTTGCACAAACCAAAGACACCGGATTGGGCTCGGTAATGTTTACTTGATAGCCTTTGCTACAACCATTGGCATCGGTAACCGTAATGTCGTATAAACCAGGCACCAAATTGCTAAATGTTTTCGGGCTGCCATCGCTTGTTTGGCTGGTTTTCCCTGTAACAGCAATGGTGAAATTAGCGTTACCAGAAGTTGGATCAACGGTTATTGTACCATTATTTTCCCCATTACAAACAACATTAGTAGAGCTTACATCAGCAATTACACCAGGTGCAGCGCTAACGGTACAGATCTGCATTTTACTGCATTTCCCATTAGGGCCGTAATTAACA
Source organism: Saprospiraceae bacterium (assembly GCA_040401995.1). Classification (GTDB taxonomy): domain Bacteria; phylum Bacteroidota; class Bacteroidia; order Chitinophagales; family Saprospiraceae; genus Haliscomenobacter. The sequence continues at coordinate 3,903 of JBBANM010000128.1, read as the reverse complement.
GTAACGGTATAGTCGCCAGGAACCAAGTCACTGAAAGTAGCAGCAGTATTGCCGCCGCCCCAATTATAGGTAACTGTACCAAGATTGTTTCCCGAAACATTTACTGTTACAGATCCATCAGCCTTTCCATCATTTGGGCAATCGGGATCGGAGGAACAAGTCAGCACAATTGAAGAAGAACTGACCGTCACTGATTCTTTGCAGTAGCCGCAAGTGGCATCTGAACTAGGAAGCACGCTATTAGTAAGCGGTTTGTAAACAATTGCTAAAGTATAATTTCCTGCAAGTAACCCAGAGAGGGTATTGGCGCCGCTTACTGCCGTTTGGCTTACCGTCCAAGTACCGCCATTGCCAACGCGAATTTCATAATCGCTGGCACTTGTTCCAGGAGCAGGAGTGAAGTTGACAAAGATTTTTCCGTTTGCACTGGTTTCGCAAGCATTTTCGGTTCCAGTTATAGTATAAGCAAATTTATTGTAATTAACACAAGCTTTTAGCGATGCCAAAACCGTGGTTATTGCTTGTAAGTTACCGTTGCTGATCGTCAATGTGGTGAAACCATCTGCTAACCCTTCAAAACATAGATTGCCGCTGCACGCTTTCGTAAACAAGGCAGCATAATCGCCAGGAAAAGCGGAGGTGGCAGTTCTAGTTGGTAAATTTCCCGATTTTTCTTGGCCTGCCGCCAATGTAATTATACCAGTGAAGGCAGAAGGAGTCAAAGGGTCGAACAATTGATCGTCGATCCAAGCTTTGATACAACCCAACAAACCTACCGAAGTATTTTGGGCGAGGTTGCCAATGTTTTTGACTTTATACGTTCCTTCCAAGGTCATGGTTACCTCGATTTTGGAAAAACCAATGGCGTTACATGGTGGCTTGGGGATGCAATAATCATTTGGGTTCAACAACAACCAATTGGAGCCTAAGGTCCCATTACAAATTGATCCGTTGGTAGGATCACATTGGTCGTCAGGATTAGTGGTTCTGGCACAGTTGGTTGTCCAGTCAGTGGCCAGTTTGGAGATATTCATTGGTGTAACGTCACAAGTTTGTGCCGTACCAATGTTGGATATTGTCAAAAGGAGCAACACCCATAACCCCGCAATAATTGAGGAGTAAATATTTTTCATGATATGATTATGAACGTGTTATTAAAAAATGAACTTCGAACCGATGGCCTATGCTATTCAAAGAAGTAGTTGCAGCACACTTTGACCTTCAGATTTGAAGTAATGGTTGATATTGCGTCTTTGAAGTCAATCAGACCATCTGGCGTTAAAGCGACAGTGAAATTTCCAGCCCCAGCAAAAGCACTGAGGTTGTTGGTGATTGTTGTCTTGGATTGCTTGACGGATACAAATTTCTCTTGGAAGCCATTAGATTGCATGGCTACATCTTTCGTGCTCTTGTGAAAAGCATTGCTGATTGCGCCTGTTGAAGCTGGCTGCCCAGGTAATTCGCTGTTCAGATTAATGTTGAGCAACAGTTGATACTCGCTACCAGAGACGCTTTTTTCGCTCACATCTCCCATCAGGGTACAATCAGTAGTGACTTCTACTTTGACCAAGTTGCCCAGTGCTGGATCAAATTTGGGCACAGCCAGTTGTACAGTTTGATTGTTGGTCGTGAGAATGGTTTCCGCACATACCTCCTGGACAATTAAATGATGTGAGGAAGAGAAATGTGGTAAGGAAAAAAACACCAAGGCAAGGAAAGTCATTGGAATAAAAGCGGTTGTACTTTTGGTACTTAAACCTGGCTTTTGAAATGAAAATCCCTGCTCATACAGGTTGTTTTTTTTGTTTTTTGGTATTGTGTTTACACCAATACATGGCATATCCACCCTACCTCCTGTTGGGAGTAGATCGTAAAAGTTTCTCATTAGAGTCCTAATTTGTTACTAGTTAAAAAATCATGGCAGCTAGAAAGCTAGGTCGTCAAAATCTGTTTCTCTAGCTGTTGTCCATTTCTTATGTCAATTATTCATTGAATGCTTTAAATATCACAATCGGTTAATGACAAAAAAAAGAAGGCATAAGACATACATGATGCCTTACACCTTCTTCTGCAAAAAAAAGTGGTTTAGATAAGATCAAAGTACCTACTAAAAGGATAGGCATATCGAAAAACGATAAGCTTTGCCTTTCCCCAGAACGGTGGAGGTCACTGAACTTTTTCATTAGAACGCTAAATTTTGTTACTAGTATAAATGTAGCACCAAACTTAAATCAAGTAATTGATTATCAGCTTAATACTTAAAACCGTATTGCTATTTGATCAACTCAGCTTGCCAAACACACCAAAAAAAAAGGTATGAACCGCAAATATTTACAGTTTATACCTTCCCTTAATGAGATCGTAATCCAAAAACAAACCAATCCTGAGATGCTAAAGCTAACTTATAACAATTAGCAATTGTGCCCACAAAGGGGAGTAGATCTGATTTTATTGGCATTAGAACAGCAATTTGTTACTAGTTAATCAAATAATATAGTTGTGATAGACCTCCGTTGGTCTGATCTATTCCATTTTTAGTCAACTTACTTTTACAGCAAATGCAGCGATAGATTTATTTCGCTACAGTTTATAGATTTGAAAGACTTCCTATGTCCCATGACAAAGATCGAAAATTTTTCAAAACGTCAACCCCATAGGTATGTGGTTGGGTTAACATTTTTTTTATTCTAATAAATTTTAAAAACAACAAGTATCTAAATATCAGTTACTTGCATATTAAATTGATTGGATTGTTCATTTTTTGTGACGTAACAATTTATATTTTTTTGTGAAAAATTTACTCCAATATTTATTTAGATTATACAAAATCTACCTAGGTTTTAAATCCTGACCCAGATTACAAAGGGCATACTAGATGCAATTTCAATAATTCACTTGATCTCTTGAGCACTTATTGTTTAAACGCTCCTTAAATAAAACAAACAACGGCCCACCTGAAGTTACCTTCTAGCAGACCGTTGCTTGTTATTATGTGTAAATTTTCAAATAAGAGCTACTCTTCCAAAAAACTGTTATCTATTCACCACCACCATTTTCTTAGTGCCAATAAAGTCTGGCGTTTCCAGGGTGTAATACAACACACCCGCGGCCTTCAAGTCACTCTGTTTGATCGTCACCTGATTCCAACCTTTGTTGTAATCGGCTTTTAATCGATACACTATCGATCCCTTCGCATCTCTGATCGTCAATCGGCCTTCCGTTGCTTGTGGCAAGTAGAAGCCAATCTGCGTTTGATCTGCAAATGGGTTCGGCGTGTTTTGCAACAACTCCGGTTGGTCGTTGATCACCACTGGTTTGGTGTAGCTCATCGCTACGCTCAGGTAATCACCACCTTCTTGGTAGGCTTCGTTTGCTGTGTAGCGCGAGCTAATCGTCAACGCTTCGCTCAACTTCGCTGCCCCTTTGCCTTGCAGGTGCAAGGTGAAGAGGATCGCATCGTCGTCGTTTTCGGCTCCGCCTTTGCGGTTCCAGCTCGTGGTGAGGATGCCTTCGCGTTGGAAGATACCAAAGTTCTCCGCCTTCGCTACCCCGTAGTCGATGTCAACCAAGTCTACCTTATTTCGATCCAATTCCAGCGTAAACTGGTAGCCTTCGATCGTTTTCAGATCTTTGGCACGGATATCTACTCGGTACTCTTGGCCACCTTCGATGCGCTGTTCTTCGGTGCTCAGTTCCAACTTGCCGGCTTTACGCGGCTGGGCTGCTGCTGCCGAGGTCGGACTGGCATTGCCATTCACATCCCGATTTTCACCGCTACAAAGTCAGCATTGGCTTTACCGCTCAAGTTGTTGATACTTGAGATTTCTGGGAAGCTTTCACTCCAAGGATTGCTTGGGTTCGGGAAACGGTAAGCCGCATCCACAAAGCGCCAGCTCGTATTGG
>JBBANM010000127.1:0-14025 GCA_040401995.1 Saprospiraceae bacterium | reverse complement strand
TTGGGGTGAATTTTGGCCATTTGTAGCTCGAAGCAGAATCCTGAACAAGCTCTAAGGTCATATTTGAAATGGCGAATTAGGTATGACTTATAATACGTTTACCTTGAGGGAGTAGGCTCCAATATTTTGAAGGCAGATTGCAATGTGTCTCTACCATATTGTGCTCAATCACAATCATTTAATTCGATTATAAAATGTCAAAGGGATAAACTTCTAAAATTTAAAGCATTCTACCCCGATCCTGGGCTATGTACACAAATGATTTGGGGCGCAGATCCAAAGAGCTGCACCCCAAATAAAAGCAGAATTTATTCTACCACCATGACTTCTTTGGCCATTACCCGGCCATCGTCTTTGGCCTCTAAGGTAAATTGAACCTTATCGCCGATTTCAAGATCGTTGAAATCGTAGTCTACCAAACAGCTAAAGTGGAAGAAAACGTTATTTGGCGGATATTTGATGAACCCATAACCTTCTTTAAGAGAAAGAATGATGCTTTCCTGCAGTTCCTCATCTTCCTCGTCTCCATCATTCGGTTTCCAAGGCATAGTATGCTTGAGCGATACTTTATTGTCGGGGCGAGGTACAAAAAGGTTATCAATAACGGCTTCATTGCGTTTGCTGCGTTCATCGATCAGATCGTGCATGGCCACAGGATAAGAGACCGAAGCAATCAAATCCTGAGAAGTACGGGTTGTGAACTTTTGACCATCCTCATCGGTGTAATCAAAATTCCAGCTCAAAACCATCACTCGGCTACCTAAAGAGTGCAATTTACGCACCAATGGCACGTAATCGCCATCGGAAGCAATCAATACGATCACATCAAAACGCTTGTGGAAAGTCATTTCATAAGCTTCCAAAGCCATCCAGATGTCGATCCCTTTTTCTTGCCATCGGCCATGAAAATTGCGTACAGGTAGGTAGTGAACAGTAACGCCTTCGCTCATCAAAATGTCGTCAAAAGCCCGTTCGAAATAAAGCAAATTGCCGCGTTGGCTAGCTTCACTCGCACTTAGTCTTCCTCTAAAATAATGGGAATCAACAATTTGACAACGCCTAACCTCGGTTTCTTCCTCTAGCGCTACTTGTCTTCGGATGAAATCGTGTAACCCGCGAATACTGATTCGGCTGCGTTGTTCGTGTACATAGTTATAATAATTGCTAACCTGTAAAAAATAATGACCATCATAAAAAACCCCAATTCGGATTAAATCACCAGAAGGTGCTGAATAACTTGCCATATCAAAAATGTGTTTTACAAAATACTATTTAATATTTACTCAAATTCGTTTTGAATCAATCTGAAGGTATTTTACTGATTGGATTTGGAATGTTTCAGGGTTAGAAATATTTTTAACGGATACAGCGGATTAACAGGGATTCCTCAACTGGAGGATTAGCGGGTAAGGTTGAATACGAGGATATCTTAACTAACGATTTCAAAAATTATTGTACAGAATTAGGGGAATAAACTAATTTTTCTCCAAAGTAGCGCAAATGTAGGATAAATTCAAGTGTTTTTTCTAACTGCTGTATATTATTCTATTTGTTATTTGTTAAATTTGGCCTTGATATAATACTTTCCCTTAGAATGCGATCGTTTCAAACGCAAAATACGAGAATTTAAAATTTATTGTCCATGTCGATGAACATTCTTTTGCTTCAAGCTGGTGCAGGCGTAGATACTACTGCCAGCGCCGCTCCAACTGGGGCAACGCACTCAACATTCGAATTGTTGCTGGAAAGCGGTCCTGCCGGTATTATCATTAGTTCTTTGATTATTCTGATGTCCATCATTGCCTTATTTATCTTTTATGAGCGGTATCGGATGATCAAGCGTGCTTCACGGGTGGATGAGAACTTCATGAACAACATTCGGGTGAATGTGCAGAACGGTAACATCAGCGCCGCCAAAGCCTTGTGTCAAGCCAGTAATTCCCCTGTAGCCATGATGGTGTTGAAAGGAATCATGCGAATTGGCAAACCCGTTCGCGACATCGAACATGCCATCGAAAACGTGGGTAAAATCGAAATTTCTAAAATGGAAGCCAACCTGAATATACTCAGCATCATTGCCGGTGTGGCGCCGATGTTTGGGTTCTTGGGAACCATTGCGGGTATGATCCAAACGTTTTCAGCTTTGGCAGAGTCCAACAACCTGACAATTGGCGTAATTTCCGGCGGTATTTATGTGAAAATGTTTACCTCTGCCTTGGGTTTGATCACCGGTATCATGGCCTTCATTTTTTACAATATTCTCAATGGAATGATCGATCGGGTAGTTTATAACATGGAACTCAGCACTTTCGATTTCATTGACATGATCCAGGAACCATCTTATTGATGGTTGTCTATCCTTTCCAAAGGGAGGGATGTGGATCTTGCTTTCGTATTTCATTTTCCAGCTAAGGGAAGTATTTTTCTTTAGGAGGATACAATATTGAATAGGTTATGGCTTTACGCAAGGAAAAGAGGGGGTTGACCGAGGTTAACCTTTCCTCGATGACCGACATCATTTTTATGTTGCTCATCTTCTTTATGTTGACTTCTACCTTGATCAAAGTGGTACCTTTTGAATTGCCTGAGTCGTTTTCTCGGGCTAAAGCACCCATTAAGATTACGGTTGAAATCAGATCTGGCGGACAAGGGTACGAGGTGAACGACAATCCAACGGATGAGCTCAAGCTCAAAGATGTAATTGCCCAGGCCATTGAAGCCAAAAAAGCGGCAAAAGAAGACGTCACCGTGACCATTATCGCTGAAAAAGGAGTGCCATTTAAAAAAGTAACGGATGTGATGAAGATTGCCAACGTCTTGGGAACTAAGGCTATTTTGGCAACCCAACCACACCCATAAACGCATCAGGAGTATGAACTTGCGCACCAAAGATCGCAGAAAGGGCGGAGAACATGGCATGACCTCCATGACCGACATCATCTTCATCTTGTTGATGTTTTTCATGATGACTTCTACGCTTACTGCTCCCAGCGCCCTGAATTTGGAATTACCCGGTAAATCCACCAGCAATGCCGAGAAAGTCAAAGATCGACTTTCCGACATTGGCATAGAAGCAGATGGTGCTTTTTTATTTAACCGCCGCGCTTCCAGCTATCTTTTGATTCAGGATCAATTGAAAGCTATGCGCAATGGAACTTTGGAGACTGTGTATGTCACCGTTTCTCCATCTCCCGATGCGCCGGTTGAAAGTGTGGTAAAAATTATGGATCTTACTTATCAGTTGGGGATCAACGCGATTCTCAATACTGCTGAATAAGGATTTTTTGATCAGAAATTGATTCCAGTCATGGTAGATAATTCTTCCGTATTTCAGCGCAAAGTAAAAAACCAAGGCATCATCCTTACTGTGGTGGTGCACACGCTTTTTATTTTATTGCTGATGCTTAAGGTCGCTTCTCAACCCAAGGTTGTGCCACCACCGCCAGAAGGCATTTTGGTCAACCTTGGTTTGCCCGACGTAGGTCAAGGAACCGACAATACGCCTGGTCCGCCGGTTCCAGTGCCTGAGCCACCGGTTGACAAGCCAAAGCCCAAACCAACTAAGGAACCAACCATCGTTACCAAACCGACAAAGCCAACGCCAAGTCCTAAACCGGTACAGAAGCCAACGGTAACTACCGAGGATCCCAATGCCATTGCCATTCGTCAGCAAAAAGAAAGAGAAAAGCAGCAACGCGAAGAATCGGATCGGATAGTGCGTGAAGAGAACGCAGCAAAACAACGCGCCGATGATGAACGCAAACGCAAAGACGCTGAAGCCAAAGCCATGAAAGACCAGATTGGCGGTTTGTTTGGCGGCGGCGGTAAAGGCAGCGGAAAAGGAAATACTGGTAAACCAGGCAACCAAGGTGATCCTGATGGTGATCCGAATGCCAAAAAACTGGAAGGAGTTACCACTGGTACTGGTACGATTGGCGGTAGTTTGGGTTCGCGCAACCTGCTCTCCAAACCCAGCATCACCGATAACTCGCAAGACGAAGGCACCGTAGTGCTCTACGTTTGTGTAGATAAAGACGGCAAAGTGATCTCCGCTGATTTTACGCAGAAAGGATCAACAACTTCCTCTGCCAACTTGGTTTCACTGGCACGCAGCAATGCCATGCGCTGGAAATTTGATGCTGGCGACGTTGACAAACAGTGTGGAACCATTACTTATCGTTTCCGAGTGCAGTAGAGATTTTTCGCAACAAGTCTTTAAATATCTTTTTTTGATAAGCCAGAAGGCCAAAACTTTGATTGCCAAAGTTTTGGCCTTCTAAGTTATAGTACCCATCATTCCACTATAACTTTTCCAAAATAATGCTAATATTTGCGGTCAAAATTAGAATGACCATATGACTTATCAGGAAACATTGGATTTCTTGTTTCAACAGCTGCCGATGTTTCACCGCGTCGGCGCTTCCGCCTATAAAAAAGACTTAGGGAATATCCTCGCGCTTACCCAGTTTTTGGATAATCCGCAGGAAAGATATCCCACCATCCATATAGCAGGTACCAACGGAAAGGGGTCGACCGCCCATATGTTGAGCGCGATTTTGCAAGCCAAAGGACTCAAAACAGGGCTTTATATTTCGCCCCACTACATTGATTTCCGCGAACGGATCAAAGTGAATGGTAATTACATCGCCAAAGACTTTGTTGTTGATTTCACCGAGCGTATCCGCGCTACCATCGCTAGCGTTGAGCCTTCTTATTTCGAGTTGATACTGGCAATGGCGTTTGAATACTTTGCCCATCAGCAAGTGGATGTGGCGGTGATCGAGGTAGGCATGGGCGGTCGATTGGACAGCACCAATATTATTCGCCCCGAACTGAGCGTAATCACCAACATCAGTTTTGACCACCAACAGTTTTTGGGCGACACTCTACCTTTGATTGCTGGGGAAAAAGCAGGGATCATTAAGTCTGATATCCCAGTTGTCATTGGCGAAACCCACCCAGAAACAGCGCCCGTGTTTTTGGAAAAAGCCCAGCAAATGGGTTCTAAAATAATTTTTGCCGATCAGCACTATGCTGCCAAGATCAGTAGTGAAAATTTAGGGCACAGCGTTTTTGAGATCCAAAAAGATGGGGAGATAATCTATCCTACTTTGCAGGCCAACTTGCATGGCGCCTATCAGGAAAAAAACATCCAAACGGTGCTGCAAGCTGTAGAATGGTTGCCCAAAGCCTGGGGCATCGGTGCTGCGGAAGTTCAGGAAGGGTTGTACCATCTAAAAACACTGACCCGATTCATGGGGCGCTGGGAGATCATCGGGCAACATCCCACGATATTATGTGATAGCGCGCACAATGAAGGCGGTTTGCAATTGGCGATGGCGCAATTGGCCACCATTCCCCGCAAGAAGCTTCATGTGGTGATGGGCATGCTCAACGATAAAGACATCAGCAAAATGCTGGCCTTATTCCCCGCTGATGCGCGCTACTATTTTGCCAAACCCGATATCCCGAGAGGATTGGAAGCGGAAAAATTAAAGGCACAAGCCGGAGTTTACGGCTTGCGCGGGCGTACCTACAGCTCCGTGCGCAATGCACTCAAGGCCGCGCGCCGAGCTGCCGAACCCGAGGATTTGATTTATGTCGGCGGAAGCACTTTTGTTTTAGCAGAAATTTTGTAAATTAGGCAAGATACTGAGTTGCAAATGGAATGCATGTTTAAGCGTGTTCTATTTGCAAATCAATTGAACAAAATTGTAACTATCCAGCTACTCATAATTCCCGAAGGGAATGTATGTCTATAGCATCTAGCAATCAGTGTTGTTCCAATCCCAAAGGGATTATATGTTTATCCTGTGTAATATAAACATATAATCCCTTCGGGATTGAGAAAAAGACCCTAGACCGTGCTATAAATATACATTCCCTTCAGGAATAAATAACGCCTGGACAGTTACCCAAAATTTACACATGAACTCCATGGTGCGTACCCTTGAACGCTTTTTGCTATTGGCTTGTGCGGTGAGCTTGTTGATTCTACTGCTGCGTCTATCGCTGGTTTACCGCTGGTTGTTGCCATTTGTGCTACTGATTACTGGATTGGGCATGTTGATTTCTACCGGCATCAACCGCTGGCGAGGTATGGCCAAAGCGCGCAAAATTCGGCGCAGTCCCGCCGGACAAGTGGCAGAGCAAATAGCGGAATGTCAACAGCGCATGGAAAAAAATGCGGAAGAACTCGAAGAAATTCGCCAGCACCTGGCTGATCTCTCCGGCAATCTCAAATATGGCGAAACCGACAATGCCAAAGCCCGCCAAGAAGCCCAACAGTTGATGGATGCATTTCGGCGCGAGTTGGGCATTCGGGAAGCCAAATCAGCGTTTTTTGCCACCTGTTTGGAGAAGCTTGAAAAACTGCAACGCCACCATCAATTGACCCGACTACTGGCTGAAAAACGCAAACGCCTCGAAATTTTGCGAGAAAGCGAATATCAAGATATTGCTGAACTAGAAACTATTAAATCGGCCATCGAATTGGAACAGGACCACTTGGATACCATTGATTCCTTGTACCGTCAAGCTTTGATCAGTAACTCGGCGGAGTCTTTGGCGGTGCTGCAAGAGAGTTTGGAGCAGATGACGGAGGAGTTGCGGGGGTGAATTTAACAGATTAAGCAATGAAACAATAGAAACCCAAATGATCAAGCTCACTTCAAAATAGCCAATTTGTAATCCTTTAAATGATAAGCATATACCACGCCATAGCCATTTTGCACATTTGAATAAGTCAATGGCGGCTCGTTGATGCCACTGATGATCCCATCATCGTTAGGTCGAGCAAGGTGGTTCAAATAAACCTCTTTACTAACTTTACCAAATCGGAAAGCAATGGAATCACCAATCTGCGGACCTTTAAAACCACTAAAATAACTGTCGGTATACACTTGATAGGTTAGGCTGATTTTTTTTCCTTCAAAACATTGATCTTTAAAAACTCTTAGGGCATAACAACTGCCATTGATGATTTCATCTGGGATAGCTAGAACAGCAGATCCGTATGCCTTTGATTTAATTATGGCCGCACTGAAGTGATAGTAATCAATGCCGGGCTGATCCTGAAATGAGAAGCTTACATCATTGCTAATTCGGCCGCTGGCAGGGTTTTTTATGGTGGTGATGTTTTCAAGTGTTGTGGGCTGTGGTATTATTATCCAATCGGTCATGGCGGTTTTTAAGTTGTCGGCAGTTACTATAATTCGGTAGGCCCTCCCTGGTTGTAAACCGATGTTGCCTGCTTTAAATTTGATTCCATCGGGCGAGGATAATTTGTAATTCAATGTTTTACCCTCATCTTCGATAAAAGCAAAGATGTTTAGGGCGGTCAATTTTTCCTCAGTGACTGCACTATAGGCATCGGTAGATTTGCCAATGATTAAATTAATGCTATCTACAGAAAGACCTCCGCTAATCGTTATTCTATCGCCTGTGTAGTTGTCTTTGAGTTTGGCAACTATTTCTGTTTCACATTGCCAAAAACTGACCGCAAGAAGGAGGAGGAATAGAGCTGTCCAATTTGTTTTCATGTTACCACTTTTTAGTACAAGATAATGCTGGAATGATTGTAAAGAGTGCTTGCCCCCGGATACTGAAAAAAGAATCTTTAATTTTACCATTCATATAAAAAAGACCTGAAGTTGGATAGATTGTATAAGGATTTTTCCGGGCGTAGGCGTTGTAAACGCTAAAATTTAGCGCCGAACTCCCTTTGTGTTTGCGGGATTGGAAGTTTTTGGTAAAAGATAAATCTATTCGATGGTTATCTGGCAGATGCTGATTATTGCGGCCTTCGAACACATATCTTAAATTAGGGGAGCTATCAAAAGAGCGGTAATATCCAAGCCCAGCAAAACTTTCTTGATATACTCCAGACTGAAAAGTTATCCAACCTCCCGTTTGATATATAAAATTGAGCCCAAAAGTCCAGTCTTTCTTCATCTTCTTGACCAAATTCAGGCTAATATTGTGGCGCTTATCGTATTTAAATGGGTACCAATCGCCATGATTGATGGTAGCGAATTGGCGTTCATTTTTGGATAAGGTATACGACAACCAAGCGTTGAATTTGGCAGTTTCGCGTTTTACCATCCATTCCAAACCGTTGGCCCGGCCAATCCCATTTTTTTCAATCGCATTTTGCCAGTTGAAATTATTGACATCAAAAAAATCGATGCCTTGTCGATAATCGATTTGATTGTTGAGTGTTTTATAGTAGGCCTCCATGCTAAATTCCCAATTACGGGAAGGCGTATGATAAATGACTCCCCCCGAATACTGCTGAGCTACTTGAGGGGCAATTGCGTTGGTGGAAGGCACCCATAAATCACTGAACAAGCCCAAAGAATTGTTGGCCAATAGGTGAACAAACTGCGAAGTGTAGGCATACGCCAGGTTGTAGGAAAATCTCCCTTGTCGGGCAGTAAGGTTAAGCCGCGGCTCGTAAAAACTGCGGTTCGTTTGATCAACCTGGTAGTTGGGTTGACGCAGCCCAGCATTGATTTTCAACCATTTCAAAGGATCCCATTCCGCTTCAGCAAATAAAACCCAGGTGAAAGGGCGAAAGATTTGATTTTTTTTAGAGATCGAATCAAGATTTAATTCGCCATTTGATAGCGAAAGACTGCTGGGGCTAAAATATTGATGGAGCAATTCAAACCCAGTAGAAACATGGAAATTCTGAAAAAGATCGATCGAAAAAAGCTGTTTAAAAGACAAGTCTCTAATCTCTGATTTTCTCAAAAACTGTTCCATTTGGTGGGTTTTGACGTCTTCTATTTCATCATATTCCCGACTCACGTAAGCATTATAAGAGACAATCGACTGGCTGAATACTTTTTTTGAAAAAGCATGCAGGTATCGCACACTGGCCGTTTTGTTTCCCCATTGTAAGGTAGTGCGAAAGTAGGCACTGTCGGCACGAAAACGGGTCAAGTAATTGTCGTTACCGATGTAGGCGCTGACAAAAATTTTGTCCTTGTTTTTAAATTGGTGGTTGATTTTAAAATTTAAATCATAGCTCAGTAGGGTATTGAAAGGCTTATCGTCTTTCTTTTTCCAATTGATGGCGGTGGGGAGTAGCAAAAGTCCCAAATAGGCTGCCCGGCCGGAGAGCATGTAGGAACTGGTACCTTTTTTGATGGGGCCTTCGAGCATCAGTCCGGAATTAATTACGCCCAACGTAAATTCTTGGTGTTTTTGCTGGTTGTTGCCTTCCTTCATGGTGATATCGATGATCGAAGAGAGGCGACCACCATAGCGAGCCGGAAATCCGCCTTTGATCAGCTTGATGTCTTTGATGGCAGCGGGATCAAAAACCGACTGAAAACTAAATAAATGGGAAGCGTTATAAACCGTAGCGCCGTCGAGTAAGATTAAATTTTGATCGGGCGTGCCGCCTCTAACGTACAAGCCGGTGGTACCCTCAACTCCAGTGGTCACGCCAGGTAAAAACGACAAGGCTTTAATCACATCGGGTTGACCAAAAAGCATCGGCACTGCTTTTAATCGTTCAATCGGGATTTGCAAGGTATTGTGCTGGAGGCTGCCCACTTTGTCGAGTACCACCACTTCTTGGAGGTCTTGTAACTTTAACTTGAAGTCGAACCGTACCTCGCCGTTGGGGATGAGGAAAGTATCAATGGTTTGATATCCCACATAAGAAACTTGGAGACGTACTTTGTTGCCACAGGTTAATCCCAGGCTATAATGCCCATAGTTGTCGGATACAACGCCTTTTGAGGACTCGGGCAGAAAAACATTAGCGCCGACTAATGTTTCACCGCTAAGGGCATCTAAGATGTAGCCGTTAAGCCAACACGAAGGAGTGGATTGGCTGAAGGCGTAATTACAAATCAATAAAGAAGACAAAAATAGTAGGAAGATTTTTTGCATAAGGTTTCTATAAGCTGATAAGTGAAAAAATTTTAAAAGAGTATTAATGATGTTGAGTTGTAATCATATTACTAGATTTTATTTTTTGCAATCAATAAGTTTAAATATCTACCAAAGATCTGATAGACTAATTTTTCAATAAATTCATAAATGTGAAAAATGTGTCACTTTCTATGTCGCGGCATTCATCTTTGCTTTGCGCAAGCGGAGATACATCAGCGTTGTTCCTACAAAAAGGATCGCAAATAATGCCAATTTAGCCCCCTTGCTGTGGATGATTGTATCAAACCAGGGTATCCAGAAGATCACGCTATAAATTAAGCCAACTAAGCAACACAAAAGGAGAATAAAGTCTAATTTCTTTGACATCATAATATTGGTTATATCGTTTTTAATAATTAAGCTCCAATCAATTAATATTGGGATATTTTATTGCAATAAAAAACCAGGCCATTGATAGCGAAATAGCAATCTGTTGGCAATAATAATAAGTATAGATAATCGGTATTTTTCTTAAACGGAGAGGTGAGATTATATTGTGTTGCACCTATCTATTTTAACAACATTCAGACTAATCATCGCGACTTAAATTTTTTTCATCATGTTGTAAAAATCGCTGAACTCTCACCCTCCATTTTTTTATCTGAACTCTCAGTCAACGATTTTCCAGTCAAAAAACCAAAAAAAAGTTGACAGAACGAAAACTTAGTTGTATTCTTGCCCTATGAAAAAGCTCAACGAAAAAGAAGAACAGATCATGCAGATCATTTGGCGCATGGGAAAAGCTTTTGTGCGCGAAATCATGGACGCCCTCAACGAACCAGAAGTTCCAGTTACCACCATTTCGTCTTTGGTGCGCAAACTCGAAACAGAAGGCTGGCTAGGGCACGAAGCTTTTGGTAAAACCCACCGTTATTACCCCCTGATCAGCATGGACGATTACCGCAAGGCCACCTTGGCCCAGGTGAAAGCCAATTACTTTGAAGGATCGACGACCCAACTGCTATCGTATTTCCTGCGGGAAGAACATACCGACTTGACCGAGATTGAACGACTTTTGGAAGCGATTAAAAAATCTGAACTCAATGACTAGCGCATGACCATCCTTGCACCTACTTTTGCTACGCTTATTGGCGCAGGCATTTGTCTGCTGGCATTCGGCAGCGTATACGAACGCTGGATGCACCGCGAATCCTTTTATCAAGCCAATCGCCTTTATCTGTTGCTCACTCCATTTCTGGCGTTGCTGATACCCCATTTGCAATTGGATGTATTGCTTTCCCAATCCATACCAGCCGTGCAACTGCTGGAAAAAACCCAAAGCCTGTCGATCATTTGGTTGCGCGGGCGATTGGGAGGGGGAAATCAAGCTGCTTTCACGCTGGGAAAACTGCTGTTAGGGATTTATTTTTTTGGCGTTGCCATTACTTTGGGCAAAAGTCTTATTGGTTTCGGGAGAATCCTGAGCTGGATTCGCCAGGGCAAAGTAACCGCTATGGATAATTGGCACTGGGTTTCCCAAGCCAAGGCGCCAGAAACGGCTTCTTTTTTCAAGTACATTTTTTGGAATCAAGACTTGCCCATACCGCCCATGGTGTTGCAACACGAGCTGATTCACGTTCGGCAAGGCCACAGTTGGGATGTGGTATTGATGGAGACTTGGGTGGCACTTTATTGGTTCAATCCCTTTATTTATCGGTTGCGACAGCGTTTGCAGGAAACCCACGAGTTCATTGCCGATGCCGGCGTGATTGAAACGGAAGGCTCCGCTTATGCCTATGCTTGTTTATTGACTTCACAACAACAAAAACCTACTCAAATGCTTTACAACACTTTTGCTGCTCAGTTGCGGTCGCGCTTGCTGCGCATGACCCAACAAGCTTCTCCCCGCTGGAAAGTACTGCAATTTGCAGTTTGCCTCCCTTTGATTCTGAGCTTGGGAATGTTTTTTTCGGTCAATTTCCTCCAGGCTTTACCAATTGACAATGATCAGCAAAGCTTGCAGCAGGTGATAAAAAAATGGGAACAAACCCCCGTGATCGCTACCACAACGACTACTGGCTTGATCAGTACACCGGAAAAAACGCACCAAACCCTGCACTCAGCGGGTATGATGACACTCGCAGCCTTGCCACAAGACACCACTTCTCCGCAAACCATCGTCGTTACTTCAAGTGATAAATCGGGCAATGCCATCGACATCAAAGGTAAAAATGCCAAAATGTTGGTGATAGTAGATGGAAAAAAGGTTGGGACAATGGGCAATGGCGGCGAAGCGGTAATCAGCAATATGAATGCGGATAATATCAGCACAGTCACGGTATTAAAAGGCGAATCGGCAACTGCAGTTTATGGTGCTGAAGGTCAGGACGGAGTGGTTATCGTCAATACCAAAACGGATTCCGATGATAAAATGGTTGTTAAAGTCAACTCCAGCGCGGATGTTTCCTTCACCGTGAGCAGCCATAACTCTGCTGATGGGGTAGGGACGAGTTCTAGCTTTAGTACTACTAGTTCAGGCAGCCGACCTCTCATTGTAATCGATGGAAAAATCATTGGACGGATGGAAGCAGCCGATAAGGAGAGTCCGCTGAATAAAATGAACCCTGATGACATCGATTCGATCAATGTGCTGAAAGGCGAAAAAGCGACTAAAAAGTATGGAGCCGATGGCGAAAACGGCGTCATTGAAGTTATACTCAAAAAAAGAAAGAAATAGCCAGCGGAAGCATCAATTTCACTTTGGTTTATTAGGGTTTCAGCGAGATCGAATGTGGGTTTCGCTGAAATCTTTTTTTATGTGACTTTGCTGTTCTTCCGACAATTTTCCTCATCGCATCTCGCATTTTCTATTAATGAATTAGAGGGAGTTAATTATTCGGTCGAAACTAAAAAATATTGGTAAAATAAGTTTGCAATTTGTAAATAAAAGCCTTGATTGATCAAATGTATTTCATTAAATTGCTCAAAAAAATACAAAATGATTCTAGCCAACGGCAATGTAGACGAAAAAACCTATCCAAAAGTTGATCCAGTCTGGCTAATGGACTTGATTGGAGATCTAAGCCCGGCCAACATCTATATTTCTTTAGTAGCTCGTGATGAAGCCATTAAAACTTTGGTGCGCAAAACTAAAGAGGGCATTTTTTTAAGACTCGTGCTCCCTTATGCCGACATACTTGCTGCTGAAGATACCAAAGCAATAATTATCGATACCCTCCTCCAAGAGCTCCACCGTTTGGAGCGTTACAAAGACCTGCTGGATGTAGTGGCGCTGAGGAGGGAAATTGAGATGAGATTTGGAGTGGCGATGGGCGTGTAGCTTAGCACATTGAAATTCAAGTTGAAAAATGTAAGCATTGTTGCGCTGCGATGCAGCTTGGGCGAAAAGCCTGATATGGTGCTACAGACGTTACGCGGCTCTGCCGCTGGGGCAATAGTCTGGCTAGATTAGGCACTGAACTCTATTTTTACCCCACTTGAGCAACTAATTTTTGCCGATTCACCGACAATTATTGCGGAACTTTATCCTAGGATTTAGAAAACTCATTTGGCATTGATTAGTCTTGCCTCTGCAATAAAAGCCTTGATTTAAAGACATATTCTCCATTTTTTGCAAAAAAAATCACACAAAATGATCACTATTAATGGCAATTTTGATGTAGCCTCTCATCCAAAAATAAACCTAGTCTGGATCAATGCTTTGTTAAAAGATCTGACTAGCTGTAACCTCTATATTACATTGGTCGCTAGAGCAGAAAATACTCAAACCAATGTTCGGAAGTATAAAAGTGACATTTTTTTGTGGCTCGTACTCCCTTATGCCGACATACTTGCTGCTGAAAATACCAAAGCAATAATTATCGATACCCTCCTCCAAGAGCTCCACCGTTTGGAGCGTTACAAAGATCTGCTGGATGTAGCGGCGCTGAAAAAGGAAATTGAGATGAGATTTGGAGTGGAGATGGGCGTGTAGGCCAGAATAGGCGTACAGTGAGGACATATTTAAATAGAGAAAATTAATAGAAATTACCGCTAAAAATAGGCTAAAGCTTCGATCTAGCACCTCAGGAGCTATGGCACGGGCCTTATTGAAATCCCGATTTTGCGAAATCGAAG
>JBBANM010000126.1:0-14301 GCA_040401995.1 Saprospiraceae bacterium | reverse complement strand
AATAGTGATTCACACTCGCTTTTTTTCTTTAAGTCAATGACATTGCCCTTCGGGGATATGATTTTTGCGGTATTTCCCTAAGTATGCGCCATCGGCATCAAAAACCAATGCGGTATTGAAGTAAACACCAGCTAGCGTTTCTTCATAAATGGGAACAATCAAAACGACGCCCAACTCCTTGGCCAATTCCCCCATGCGATCCGTATTGGGCGCCGGGATTTGTTGGGCATAACGATAGCTTTCTACTTGAACATACTGTGGAAAATACTGGGCATTGAACAGTTCTTGCAAGCAAATGATTTGTGCGCCATTGGCTGCCGCTTCCCGGATGCGGGCGATGTGCTTTTCTTCATTGGCGGCTACATCAGTGCCACAAGCGAGTTGTAAGATGGCGATTTTTGGCATGGTCGTTTTGCTTCAAGAAAATGAAAATATTTGTAAAAGTTTTGCAACTCGCCTTCGGCGATTAAACAAAGAAATTTTCAGCCAGTAGAGTAGAGAGAAGCGGCAAAACCGCTTCTCTCTACTCTACTGGCTATATTTTTAAAAACACTCCATCGAAGATGAGAGTGCTAAAGTCATACAAATATTACAACACACTGATTTTTAGTCAATTTAAACCACCTACTTCCATTGCGACTGCATCAGCGGTTCATTCCGAGTAATGCAGTGAATGCCTCCGCCCCCAAAATTTACCGATAACGCATTGATCGGGATGATTCTTTTTTTGAGCGTTACCCGCTGCAAGGCCGCAACGGCCCTTTCATCCAATTGGTTGATAGCGGGATCCATTCCTGGTCGGTAATATGTGGGGAACAGGATGCAATCATTGGCTATCAAAAAATTGAGGTAACTGGCGGCGGCGATCACTTTTACGGGTTTGCCTTTGGGAAAAACCGAACCATCCTTGTATTGAAATTTACTGATGATGTCGTAAACCGGATCATTGGGTTTCATGGTGGTGATCACCGGTTTTGGCATTGGGATTCTTACAATGCCCAATGGTTGACCATTTTGATCGGTGGCTTTGCTAAGAATTTCGAAGTTAACCGCCAGTCGTCGGGCATTTTCCAGGCTGATGGGGTCTTTATCGATCGCAGTATCCACCTCGGCCATAACGACCACATTGGTGTCTACAAAGCGCACCATTTCATCTACATGGCCATTGGTAGTCAGTACGGTATAAAGGTTTTCGCCTTTTTCATCTTTCAAGGGGCCGGAAAAAGTATGATCATCTTCCCGCAATCCTTGTTTGAGCCAAATGACCTTCTTGACGCCGAGTACCCGTTTGAACTCCGCTTCAATTTCTTTCAAACTCATTTTGGGATTGCGGTTTTTTTCAACCGCCTCGCAAGCAATCATTACACCGCGACCATTGACTTCGTGGTCACCCCCCTCGGTGATGAGTTTGGAAGAGATCACTGGAAGCCCCATTTGGGCGCCGATATTTTCATCTAGCTTTTCATCATTTGCCAATGAGGGGTCAAGACTGGTGCTATACCCCCACCCATTGAAATCAAAATCAGCCATGGCCAATTTGCCATCTTTATCGATGAGAAAAGAGGGACCCATATCCCGCGCCCAAAATTCGCGGTAAGGGATAACATAAATGGCCATTTGCCCCCGCTGCATGATGCCTTCTGGCAACAAGGGCAACACCAATTTTTTTGTAGCCTCATCCGGCACCACCAATTTGATGCGGGCATAAGGCGTCAGGTTTTTGATGATATCGAGGGTAACCTGGGCATTGGAAAGCCCTAGTTTGTGGTCGTAATTGGGCCACAGGAGCCAAATTGCGCTAGCAGGCTCGAATTCCGCGGCCTGGTGATAGGGAGAGACAGGGCCGTCTGATTCGGCAGTAGCGCCATTAGTTCCAACTGGTTTATTGTTACAACCAAAAAAAGCAATGACGATGAAAAAAAGCAGAATAATCCTTGAAAACATAAGATGACCGTTAAATTTATTTCTAAAAAAGATACATCACGGTTTTACCACTGCGGCTAAACTTTCGGCGGCTTTACGCCCAGAACGTGCGCCGCCATTCATGTAGCCTTGAAACTCAATATCGCAGTGTTCGCCAGCAAAAAATATTTTTCCCACCGGTTCGGCTTCTACGCCCCCAAAAGTAGACCATTGTCCGGTTTTGTAGGAGGAATAAGACCCTAAATTATGGGGATAATTTTGCCAAGAGAATTTAAACACCTTGCCGTTGTAGGTTTTAGCAAATCCTGGAAACGCCTTATCCAATTCAGGAACAAAAGTATTGACTAAGTCTTCTTGTTGCTGTTCCTGGATTATCAAACCTGGTTTACCGCCTCCAAACACTGTAAAACTGCCATTTTCATAGGGTTGCATGCGACTGCTGTCCCACCCGCCACCCAAAGAAAGATCGGTCTGTAAACCACCAGAAGCGCCCGTTTTGGTCCACACTCTTTGGTTAACGCCCAAAATACATTTACCGCCATTGCCGTAACCCATCTCCTGAATGGCGCGTTTTTTTACATCCGGCCATTCAAAACCCACTATTTTTACCTTTCGCAAAATGGTAAACGGCAAGGCTAAAATGAGATAATCGGTTTCAAAAGTCAGGTTGTGTTTAGCGGTTTTGAATAGCAAAGTGTAGGTTCCTTTGGCAGACAGTTGGATCTCAAGCAGCTCGTGGTTGAGTTGAGTCTGCGGCGCTAATTTTTGCCCCAAAGCATCGGTCAGCGTTTGACTACCACCGATGATTTTAAAAATCTCAGATTGATCCTCGGTTTCGGCATCGGTGAAAGTCCCCAACAACAAAAAAAGATTGACCGCTGACTGTTCCGACGCGTTCATGGTATAAACACTGGAGAAAGAAGCAGTAAAGTATTTTTTTACCCACCCAGTCATTCCTATTTTATCCAGATATTCGGTGATAGACAACTGATCCAGGTAGTGCCAGGCATCCGCTTTTTGGTAAGAAATGGCGTTAAGATCCGCAGGCAAATTCACCGCATCAGCTTTTAATTTGGGGAGTAGTTTTTTGATCGTTTGCTCAATGTCGCGGCCGTTGCGAATTTTACCATTAAAGAAAAGGCTGCTTTTTTGGTTTTTATCGGTTCTCAGGTCGTAATAAGGCAACTCAAAATCCTTGAGTAAAGCGAGTATGTCCTCATGGTTACCGTCTACAAACTCGCCGCCAATATCGGTAGTTAGTCCAGGCCCCATGACGTTTTTGGCGGTCATCATACGTCCGCCTACCCGACTCGAAGCTTCGTAGATCGTGCTATCCAAACCCATTTTTTGCAATTGATAGGCGGCATTTAAACCCGCAATGCCTCCGCCGATGATGCTGATGCGCGGGGGCGTACCCAAGCGGCGCAACCAAGGTGTGGTAAGCAGTGCACCGCCAAGTCCCAATTGAGCGCTTTGCCGCAAAAACGCCCTTCTACCCGAAAAAAGGGGATCTCCCGAAGCGCGATTGGCTGCTAAAAAAGCTTGTCGCAAGGGCCAAAGTATTGGATTTTTCATAGGCTTTAAAGAAACGGTTAAACAATAAAGGTACACTTTTGCCTTGCTCTTTCACTGCCACTCTTCCTATTTTTTTCGTTGCAATGCCCCACATTGCGCCTCAAAAGATAGTCGATTGGCAGCAAAATAGCGGCGGCTAAAATATACCTTTATTATTCACCCGTTCCTAAGACTATCCGAACATTTTTTTTCCACCAACCCAAGTTCCTAAAACCTGAACACTTTTAAGCTGATCCGGTAAAATGTCCAGTGGGTTGCGATCCAAGATAACGAAATCTGCCCAATATCCGGTTTGGAGTCGCCCCATTTTGTCGTCGTCGTCATTGGCTGCGGCGGCCCCCAGGGTATAAGCCTGTATTGCTTCTTCAACGGAAATGGCTTCTGATGGCGCAATGACTAGCCCATTCGCGGTAGTTCTCATTAGCGCATTGCTGATGCCATGCAACGGACTGATTTCCTTCACGACCGGGGCATCAGAAGAAAATGCCAGAGTCACTCCAGCATCCAGCACGGAGCGATAAGGATAGACCCGATCGAGGTATTCAGCAGTTAAGTACTGAATAAAGTTACCGCCTAATTCCTCAAGAAAAATAGGCTGCGAAACGCATTGAATGCTCAAGGTACGCATGCGTACGAGGTGCTCGGCACTCGGCAACCCCAAGTGTTCAATGCGGTGTTTTAAGCCCTTTACATTTTTTGCAGCAATGGATTCATACACTTGTAACACCTGCTCAATGGCTTGATCGCCGATGGCATGGGTAGCAATTTTAAATCCAGCGTCTTGCGCTTGTTCGGCTAGTTGTTGAAAAAAATCGAAGTCCAGGCGGAGTACACCATGCTCGGCAGTATTTTTGTAGGGCTGAATAAGTGCCGCGGTTTTACCACTCAGTCCACCGTCGGCAAAAAACTTGACGGCATTGACTTTAAGAAAGTCGGAATCGAAGGGTTCTGGCAAAGAGAAAGCGTTGGCGGCGCCATCAGGCACCCGCATAGCGATCGCGTTGACCCTAATTTTCAATTCGCCATCTTGTTCCATTTCTCGGTAAACCCTCATTAGATCAGGGGCAACTGCCGGGTCTGTAGCCGCGGCTATTCCCAGCGACAAAAGCTTGTCTTGGGCAGCAAGGATCATTTCGCGGTAAGTAGCTGGTGTGGTAGGAGGCAACAAATCGCGAAACAAACCCAGTGAAGTTTCGGTAAAAATGCCATTGGGTTGGCCGCTTGCATCTAGTCTGATTTCACCGCCCGACGGTGCAACCAAAGGGAAAGAAAGCAGATTTAACGCGGCAGTGTTAACCACCGCGATGTGCGCACAAGTACGCACCACGAAACAGGGTCGATCTGGCAAAACCTTATCCAAATCCTCGCGAGTAGGCATGCGCCCCTCTGCCAATGTCAATTCGTTGAACCCGCGGGCCAATATCCAGGGCGCTTGTAGGTGAATAGCCGCAAAATGCTTGATTTGCTCTAATAAATCCGGGATGGAGGCTACGCCCCTAAGATCCAATTGAAAACGCAATAGATCCCCGACTTTCCACAAATGGATATGGGCATCATTGAAAGCGGGCAATAAGGTTTTGCCTTGCAGGTTGACCTGTTGCGCTGAGGAATGAATGCTGGCTCGTAAATCCGTTTCTTTGCCAACCGCCTTAATCTTACTGTTTTCAACCCAGAGCGCATCGGCAATAGGTTGATTGTGGTCTTGCGTGATCAAATGGCCATTGAAAAAAAATACTTGTTCCATGCCGCCCACTCCCTGCTGAGAAATTTAGAGCTTGTTAAGGATTGAGTTGTTCGTGATGGTAATCCGACAATTTTTTGATATCGGGATTGGTGCCAAAAACCACCAAAATATCGCCTTCTTCAAACATTGTTTCGGGTTTCACCACACCTTCGGAGATGTAGATTACCTTATTGATGCCCAGTAGGTTTTTTTTCACCCGTTTGCGCACAACAGTGACGATATTGAGGTTGAAGCGTTTGCGGAGGTCTACGTCTTGCACGTTTTTGCCCACAAAATCAGGAGGCAAGTGCATTTCTACCACAGAGTGATTTTGATCCAGATCGAAGGAATCGATGGCCGTTTTGAGGTTCAGTCTTTTAGCAAGGCGTTCAGCGGCTTCCAGTTCGGGATGTAATATTTCCTGAATGCCCATTGCTTCCAACACGGTTTCATGGGTTTCAGAAATCGAGCGACTAATGACCCTTTTAACGCCTAAAGTTTTGAGGTGTGCGGAGGCCAACAGCGAATCACCTTCGTTTTCGCCAATGGCTACGATGGCCACATCGGTGTCTTTTAGTGGCAAATTGCGCATGGACACCAAATTGGTAGCATCCATGGTAATGGCTTGAACCACCTTATCCTTGGCGGCTTCCACGCGGTCGGGGTTTTTATCGGAGGCAATGACTTCATGGCCCATCTCAGTCAATTGTGCTGCCAAAGAAGATCCGAAATTTCCCAATCCGATGATCAATGCTTTCATAATACCCTTAAAATATACTTAAGTGAATAAACCCGCTATGCAAAAGCGTCATTTGCAAGGCAAGTCTAATGATTTTTTCCCGTGGCAAGTTACTGAAATCTGTGAGAAATGGTTAATTTTAAAAGGAAAGGGAAGAAAATGGGCTGGAATTGTTTGGATTAATCATCCTTCCCACGGGATGACCAAGCGATTTTTGTCTCTTTCTTTTTTCGTCCTGCCGCGTTGCAAATGCTCGCCGTAGCTTTGGCTATGCCTACGCTTTGCGCCTCGCAGGTCAAAAAAATAAATTCGCCAAAATTTCACCTAGTCATGCCGTGGGAAGTATATCAAAAACAGCCTTCAAGTTAATTGTTAAGTCAGGGAAAATAGTGGAGGTCAATAAGTCGTCCTCAATCACTGGCGCTAACCCTACAAAAACACTAGCTTCATTGCGTACATAGATGCGTACTTCGCGATCAATTGGATGAATCAGCCAGTATTCTCGTACCCCTGCTTCTTCGTATACTTGGTATTTTTCACGCATTTCGCGTTTGCTATTTCCGGGTGAAAGTACCTCTACTATCAAATCTGGGGCGCCGTTACAACCTTGTGTATCTATCTTTAATGAATCACAGACGATACATAGATCGGGTTGCACCACCGTGGTAATTTGATCTTTGGAGTTAGCAATCGGTAATCTGACATCAAACGGTGCAAAAAACACTTGACATTTTTTTTCCGTAAATAAACTTCTCATCAAAAAATAAAGATTCCCCAATATTCGCTGATGGGATACATTAGGCGCAGGGCTCATCGGAAATAGCTGTCCTTTGATTAATTCTACCCGTTCTTGAAATTGCCAAGCTAAGTAATTGGCATAAGTATACAAACCGTTGGGATCCAACTGGGATAATTTTGTGATTGTTTTTGCTTCGGTATGTATCATGATTGCGCCTATTTAGGGTTAAAGTTAGGTTTTTTAGTTTACTGATTCAAGAATGGTCTTCAAGGTGATAAAAATCACCATCCTCAAGCCCATTTATCACTGATTCAACCCACGGATTGCCTGCATCTTGGAAGCGAGCTTGGCAAATATATGTTCCCCTCGGGATGTATAGCTCCTGATCTTCACCCCAAAAGCAAGTTGTCGTCTATGTTCAAAATACCGCCGCTCCCTGAGAATGCTCGATCGTTACTGTACGATGCAGGTGAAATGAGTCGCTTCATTAGCCGTTTCTTTTTGGAGGGGTTTCTTCCGCGTTACGAAGTAGCCGAGTTTTTCCATCAATGTTTTGTAATCGGGTACAAATCACTACCACTAACCGGGCTCACCGCCTTCATCATTGGCTTGGTGCTCACCATGCAGTTGCACCCCACCATGGTTTACTATGGAATTGAAGCACAGATCCCAGCAATGGTCGGCATCTCGATTATTCGTGAAATAGGCCCAATTTTGACTTCCTTGATTTTTGCCGGAAAAATCGGTTCCAGCATTGGCGCCGAGTTGGGATCGATGAAAGTCACCGAACAAATCGACGCCATGGAAGTGTCGGGCACCAACCCCTTTAAATATTTAGTCGTTACCCGCACTTTTGCCGCTATGCTGACGCTCCCGTTTCTCGTCATTGTAGGCGATGCCGTTTCACTGTATGGCTCTTACTTGGGTGTAAATATTTATCGAAACGTGAGCTTATATCTTTTTTGGACAAAAATCATCGACTCCATCGACTTCATCGATATACTACCGGCATTTATCAAAACTTTCTTTTTTGGATTGGCAGTGGGCATCATTGGTTGCTTCAAGGGCTATTATTCCAGCAAAGGCACTGAGGGCGTAGGGCGATCGGCCAATTCGGCCGTGGTATTGTCGTCGGTTGCCATCTTTATTTTGGATCTAATTGCTGTACAGATAACCGATCTACTGTAAATGGAAGCACCAGAAAATACCAGCAAAACGGATATTAACATCCAGCACCTCTGCAAGTCGTTCGGAGATTTGGTGGTGCTCGACGATTTCAACCTGCAATTACAACAGGGCGAGAGCATTGCCGTGCTGGGCAAATCGGGATCAGGAAAATCGGTGTTGATCAAATGCATCATTGGCCTAATCAAACCCGATAGCGGCAGCATTGAAGTACTGGGAGAAGACCTGTTGGCTGCCGACCACCATGAATTGGATAAAATTCGCACTAAAATTGGTTTTTTGTTCCAAAGCAATGCCCTCTACGATTCCATGACGGTACGGCAAAACCTGGAATTCCCCTTGCGCCGACACTGGTTTAAACTTACCCAAACCGAAGTGGACACCATGATTTTTGAAGCTTTACACAACGTAGGGCTAGAAAAAACCATCGACAAAATGCCCGCCGAACTTTCCGGCGGCATGCGCAAACGCATCGCGCTAGCGCGCACGCTCATCCTCAAACCCGAAATCATTTTATACGACGAGCCCACAACTGGATTAGACGCCATCACCAGTTTGGAGATCATTAATCTGATGAAATCGATTGGCGACCGCTATAAAACATCGTCCATCATCATCACCCACGACATGAAGTGCGTAGAGTTTGCCGCCCAACGCGTGGCCATGCTGATCGATGGAAAATGCTATGCCGAAGGCAATTATGAAACACTAAAAACGTCGAGTGATGAAAAAATTCGTCCATTTTTTAAATAGACAACTATGAAAACTCAAAATAGTGAATCCATTCGACTAGGGCTTTTTGTGCTCACCGGATTGGCTCTACTCATTCTCACCCTTTATTTTATTGGCAAAAACAAAGGGATATTCAGCGACAATTTTGAATTAAAAACAAAATTCAAAACGGTCAACGGCTTAGTCACTGGCAGCAATGTCCGCTACGCTGGGATTGACGTAGGCGCCGTCAAAAGCGTGGTTTTTTTGAATGACACCAGCATTGAAATAACCATGAATGTGGCTATGAAAATGCTCAAAATCATTCGTCGCAACGCTTTAACCAGTCTGGGAACCGATGGATTGATTGGCAATCGCGTAATCAACATCTTGGCAACAAACGGTCCTGCCCGACTGGTAGTGGAAGGAGATTTTCTGCGTTCCAAAGAAGACGTCAACACCGATGGGATGATCCGCACCCTTGATCAAACCAATAAAAATATCGCCGCCATTGCCGAAGATTTGCGGGTTACGGTGCACCACATCAGCACCAGCGCGCAATTGTCGCAGTTGTTGGATGATCAAAGTCTGAGCATTAATTTGCAGGAATCTTTGCTACATTTGAACGAAACCACCAAAAAAACATCCCAATTGATGTCGGATGTAGGGCAAACCTACCACTCTATTGCGCTGCGAAAAGGAACCGTAGTGTCGGTACTAGCGGATACCACCATGGCGAAACAATTCAATCAGGTATTAAGCGACATGAAAAAGATAGAAGGAAGCGCCAATCTGCTTACTCAGAAAATAAATCAACTGGCGGATCAGGTGGATAACGACTACAATCACCAGCAAGGCATGGTTAATACCTTGCTCAAGGATACCCTTTCGGCCTCGCGCTTGCGCAACACCCTGGATCATGTTGAAAAGGGAACCGACGGATTTCAGCAAAACATGGAAGCACTGAAACACAATTTTCTGTTTCGGGGGTATTTTAAACGGGAGGAAAGGAAAAAGGCTAAGTTAGTAGAGAAGTAGAAACTCCTCACTATTACTTCCTCGGCGGCGGTGGCGGCGGCATATCTTGTCTCGACAACATCCGCAACGCCTCCTGGATCACTTCGTCAAATTTGGGCTCTTGATCTGGCCGACAAAGCCCGCGAACCTCCCGAAAATGCTGAAAAGTAAGCAACTCCATGTCATGTTGAATCTTACTCACTTTGGCCAACTGTGTGGTATCACCGGTTGAAAGGTTTTGCAAAAAGGACTCGCGCGCTTGCGCCAAGCGCATTTGCAAATCCTGTTTGCTGCGGTGATGCTCCACCCACATCTGCTGATAGGCCTTTATTTGCTGATCATCAAAATTCAAAGAGCGAATGATGAATTGAGCTACCGCCGGCCTACCACTCAGCGAAGGCAACATTCCTGGTCCGCCGCCAAGAAAAATAAAACCTAAAGTACCGATATTCAGCAAGGCTAAAGCCACGATGATAAGCGTCAAAAATCTAGTCTTTTCCATGGAACTCAATTTCAATAATTATTGATTGGATCACTGAAATAAGCATTGGCTATGGTTTCAGGAGAATTGGACACCGTTGCTTGTCGACTATTGTAAGCCAGCAGCGCGATGTTCAACCCTATCATCAGGGCGATTGCTGCCGCCGCCTGCCAGACCCTACGTATCGGGATCACTTTGGCTGCTACCGGTATTGCCCCAATCCTTTCCTGGAGCCGTTCCCACAAATCCGTAGGCGCTGTTGCCGGTTGGATGCCGTCCAAACTGGCCAGCGTTTCATTGATTTTATGTTGTAGATCTTCTTTCATTACGATTTATTTTTACCCCAAAAACTATACTTCGCGTTCTTGCGCAAAATGTTGCTGCAAATATTGCTGTAAGTTCTGTTTCGCCCTAAACAAGAGCGATTCAACCGATGAGACGCTGGTCTCCATTACTGCACTGATCTCGGCGTAACTCAAATCTTCCATTTTGCTCAATGTAAAAGCGATCTTCTGTTTTTCAGGCAATTTTTCAATTGCCTTGAACAAGATCGCCGCCTGCTCTTTGCGTTCCAGCACCACGCCCGGGTGAACAAAATCGGGTACAACCGGCGCGTTAGCTTCGTTTTCTGGCAACAGCGTCCGTATCAACCCAAAGCGCTTTTTTGCTTTTTTGCTTTTGATAAAATCCAGCGATTTATTGACGCTGATCCGATAAATCCAAGTAGACAAACTCGACTCCCCTTTGAATGTGGCCAACGTTTGGTACACCCGAATGAATACCTCCTGGGTGACATCCTCGGCATCCTCCCGGTTTTGCAGCAACGACAATACGGTATTGAAGACCCTGTGTTGGTACAAGGCCACCAGTTCCCGAAAGTCCGTTACTGGGACTTCCGCTGCGTGCTTTGGTGTTGGTGATTCGATGGGATTCCAGGTTTGTTGATACTGCTTGGACGACAAGCTTTGGTGGAACTTGCGCCGCGCATTAATTTTTTTTGAAAAAAAGACCCAAGGGCAAGATACGCCGATGGTTCGTTATTTTGCGGGGTGAAGCCGGCAATTCCAGTTCAAAATATCCAACAAAAGATTGAATGCGGCTACAAAAAAACTTAACTTTGTCAACAAAAGCTAGTTTTTATGGGCGAGCCATTATTCATCAATCCATTTACTGATTTTGGTTTCAAGAAGATCTTTGGCGAAGAGCAGAACAAAGACCTGCTCATCGATTTTTTGAATGAATTATTAGCTGCCCAAAACCAACACATCAGTGATTTGGTCTTCAAAAAAAATGACCGATTAGGTACTGACGACCTGGATCGTAAAGTCGTTTTTGATCTGTATTGTGAAAATGAAAAAGGCGAAAAATTTACGGTAGAGCTACAGAAGGCCAAACAAGCTTTTTTTAAGGATAGAATGCTGTATTACAGCAGTTTTTCAGTGCAGGAACAGGGTATAAAAGGAGATTGGGATTATCAACTCAAGGCCATCTATGTCATTGTTATTCTGGATTTTGTGATGGATGAGGACAATAGCGACAAAATTGTAGTAAGCAAGAACAAGCTGATGGACATTGATCGCTATCGGGTTTTTTATGAAAAATTGACTTTTGTGACTTTGCAGATGCCCAACTTTACGAAAAAAGAAGAAGAACTGGTAAGCAATTTTGATAAATGGTTGTATGTGATCAAAAATCTGCACAAACTAGACCATATCCCTGAAAAAATCCAGGAACGGGTTTTTCAGAAGTTGTTCAAAGTGGCTTCTTATACGGCCTTAAGCAAAGAGGAAAAAGTGAAATACGAAGACAGCTTGAAGTACTACAACGATTTGAAAAATTCATTGGAAACGGCACAGCAGGAAGGTTATCTGGAAGCACAAGCGGTTTATGAAGCTAAATTGGAGGAAGCACAAAAACGGACTGAGCTGGAAAAAGAAAAGGCAGAGCAGGAAAAACAAAGAGCTGAACAGGAAAAACAAAGAGCAGAGCAGGAAAAGCAAAGAGCAGAGCAGGAAAAGCAAAAGGCTGAACAGGAAAAACAAAGAGCAGAACAGGAACGCAAGCTAAAGGAAGAAGCCCTTAGCTCTCTTGAAGATCAGCGTAAAATTTTTGAACAAAGTGTCCTAAATATGCACAATATGGGACTGGATGCAACTCAAATTGCGCAGATCACCAATCGGAGTATTGCAGAAATTGAAGCGTTGTTGGGGGGAGCATGATTATAACCTTAAGCAAAGAGGAAAAAGTGAAATACGAAGACAGTTTGAAGTACTACAACGATTTGAAAAATTCCTTAGAAACTGCCCAACAGGAAGGTTATCAGGAAGCGCAGGCGGTTTATGAAGCTAAATTAGAAGAAGCAGAACAACGGGCAGAACAGGAAAAGCAAATAGCTGAACAGGAACGCAAGCTAAAGGAAGAAGCCCTAAGCTTTCTTGAAGATCAGCGTAAAATTTTTGAACAAAGCGTACTCAATATGCACAAAATGGGACTGAGTGCAACTCAAATTGCTCAAATCACCAATCGGAGTGTTGCAGAAATTGAAGCGTTGTTGGGGGGAGCATGATTATAACCTTGAGCAAAGAGGAAAAGTTAAATACGAAGACAGCTTGAAGAATTACAACGATTTGAAAAATTCTTTGGAAACCGCCCAACAGGAAGGTTATCAGAAAGCGCAGGCGGTTTATGAAGCTAAACTAGAAGAAGCGCAAAAACGGACTGAACAAGAACGCAAGCTAAAGGAAGAAGCCCTTAATTCTCTTGAAAATCAGCGTAAAATTTTTGAACAAAGTGTTCTAAATATGCATAAGATGGGGCTCTATGCAACTCAAATTGCTCAAATCACCAATCGGAGTGTTGCAGAAATTGAAACGTTGTTGGGGGGATCATGATGTTGAGAGCCTAATCTTCGCCTTAAAATAAAATCAACAAAAACTTCAAAATCCGCCAAAAAACGTTTACTTTGTGATTTAGATCAAACAAAAATTAAGCTTATAATTTCCTGACACTAAATTGAAGTTTCAGACTTTTTTTGAGCATAATTTACAACTTCCAAAATAAGTTACCATGTACACAACTTATCATTTAACATCAGCAGAAGAATTAAGCACTGATATTTTGGATGCTATCAAAGCTACCTTTAAATCTAAGCCCATCACTATTATTGTAGAGGAAGATCACCGCGATTTTGATCTCACATCTGACATGAAAGCTGTCTTGGATGAACGTTTAGAGGAAGATGAAATCACATACCTGACCGCTGAAGACTCGATCAACCAGCTTAATAAAAAGTATGGCTTATAGGATCCTTATTTCGCCTCGTGCACAAAAGGAAATTGAAAATGCTATCGATTACTATGCGCTATATAGTACTGATACCCCTCTAAATTTCATCACCGCACTAAAAGAAGCATATGATATTCTAAGCACTAATCCTTTTTTCAGAATTCGCTACAAAAACATTCGGGCTTTAAAAATCAAGAAGTTTCCCTATGCGCTCTATTTCTCCATTAATGAAGATAAAAATACGGTTCGGATATTTTCTTGCTTCCACAACACAAGAAACCCAAATAAAAGACCAAAATATTAAATGCTTGTTCAGATTTTGGATCTGAATATGCTCTATGAGATTCGTTTGGTATTTTCGAACTCATCTTTTAAAAATTTCGCCATGCAAACTATAGATTTAATTCATGAAATTCAGCGACTACCCCTTGCTAAACGCTTTTTCGTGATCGAAGAAATCATCAAATCCATCAAAAAGGAAGAGATGCAAAACCAATTGGAGCTAACTGTTGAAGCACTTTACGATGATTACGTAAATGATTAAGAACTGACCGCCTTTACATCACTTGATTTTGATAACTTTTATGAAACAAAGTGAAATTTGGTTGATTGATCTTGACCCTCCCCGGATTATAGATCCTGAACCCATAATCATACACGTTCAAGATACCAAACTCCTGGCTTTTATCCAATTCTTTGCCATTAAATCCAAATCTATAATTCGCCAACCTACTACTCCGCATTTCTGATCCAAAGGGGAAATAATCGGTACCGTTCAGCACCGCGGCGCTGTAGTAAAGCCCAGCGGTGTTGTACGTGCGCCGGTCGTTGATGAGGGCGCGTATGTTGATTAGGTTGGTGTGAATCAATAATTAGTGTCTGTCCATTTAGTCAAGAAAAGAATCGCAAGCTTACCAAATACT
>JBBANM010000125.1:0-14662 GCA_040401995.1 Saprospiraceae bacterium | reverse complement strand
TCCATCCGCCAATTTAATTATTTTTTTGCCTATTTTGGGGTGGGGAATGGCGGTTAAAAGAAGCCGCTAAATAAATAGCCCCAGTTCAACCATTAGCTTGCGCTCTAATACTCGATCAAGAGAATTAAATTCTAACAATCTCAATGTTCCTTCGCCAATATCTGTTTTAGAATAGATTAACCCATCAGGTGCAACATGAAAATGCTCCATCCAAACATTTTTACGGGGATGAAACAGTGGAACTATTGGGCCTGCTTCAATCAAAAGAGTACTGATGTTAGGGCCTTTTTTCCAGTTGCAATTAGAGCAAGCATAAGCTAAATTATCTATTCTATCAGAGCCTTGGTGTTGACGGCCTATGATATGCTCAACATGGTAAGCAAAATTGGCAATCAACTCTGGTTTGCGGCAGTATTCACAACGGTAATCAGCCCGAAGAGCAACAAATTGGCGGGTCGCTGAAGAAACAGATTTATTCATGCGGCAGATACAGAAATTACCTTCAATGCACTTACTTTGGCCAAACTGACAATGTGTTCAACCAACATCAATTGTTCTAATTCTGCCTTTTCGGTTTCATTTAAGGCATTTTCGCCTTTGTTTTTCCACAACAATTCCTCTAGGCGCTCCTGCGCCTTGGCCGAAGTATGAAAAGCAAGCACTTTTTCAGGATCCATTTTGGCCAGTAATTCAGCTAATTCTTCAAGTACAAAGGAAACGGTGGTCATTTGTGGATTTTTAATGAGTAAAGAAACGATAATTTTTGAGGAAAAGCAAGCTGCTTTTTAAACATCTTCTTCCTCAGGGAACCGTTCCTTATTTCGTTCCCACCAGCCACTTTTGGCTTCTTGGGCCAATTCGTCAATTTGTTCTTGAGTAGCCTGGCTATTTTGGAAGGCTTGTTTATAGGCAAGATAGTCGAGCATCCGTTGGATGTCGTTTACCGCTAAATCAAGAGGTAATCGGATGATGATTTCCCGATTAGTTCTTTCTATATTTAGCATAAAGCAGCAATTGATTGTTTATTAAGCCTATTAATTTTTTTAATGGTGCTCTGCTCCATAGGCTGAAAATAGCGCTATTGCTTTAAGGCTTCCAGGTCTATTTGGCGTTCGCTGCGTTTATCTATATCTTTTGAGTTTGAGAATTCATTCATATCAAATTGAACCTTTATCACCCAAGTCTGTGTTCCCTCCCGAGGTTATGCTACCAAGATTTATGTTTTTACTGTCTACAAAATAAAAATTTTGTGTTGAAAATGGTTCTCGACTTATCTCTTTCATTTGGCGGTATCGATTTTCTAAACCTCCAATCTTTTCTTTTAATTCAAAAACTCGATGCTTTTTAGTTGTTAGATATGTTTCTAACAAAACTATTAATTCATTAATGTGTTTCAACAAAGAGATATATTTAGAAACCTCAAAAGGCGACAAATTTTGTTTTAATATCTCTCCTTCCTCATTATGAAAAGCATTATCAATAGAAATTACATATTTTCCTATTTCTTCTTCATGTATTTCAATAAATTTTTCGAGTAAGCTTTCAAATTTTTTTAAGCAATTACTCCGAAGAATTTTAAAGTCTTCATTAGTCATTACTTAAAGGGTTTTCCTTATGATCAATTTTTTTAATAAGCAGTAATAGTTCCTTGTGTAAAACCTCAGCCCTCTGTTGGTCTTTTTTCGTTTCAAATAATTTTACTAAATTCTTTAGAGAGGTTGCCAAATAAGGCTCGAAAATTTGTGGGGCTGAAGGTGATAAACCTCGATAGATAGTTACCGCTTCTTCAAATTGTTTTTGTGCTAGTTCTAAATTATCTATATTACCGTATAAAATCCCTAAATTGTTAAGGGTTCTTGCGACATAAGGCAGAAAGGTTTCAGGAGATGTTTCGGCTAAGGATCGATAGATTTTCAAAGCGTTTTCAAATTTAGTTTGGGCTTGATATAGCTCATTTTTAGTACTATGCAAAACGGCCATATTATTCCATATTCCAGCAATAAAAGGCAAATATGGTAATGGACTGTACTCAGCCATTTTTTCATAGTTTTGCATTGCTCCTTCATATAATAACTCAGCTTGTTCAAGCTCATTTCTCGCATAATATAAACTAGCCATGTTATTTTGTGTAGTTGCAACTTCAGGTAAATAAACAAAAGGATTATCAATTGCCAATTGTTTACGTGTCTCTAAAGCTGCTTCAAACAAGGCTTGGGCTTGTTTATAATCATTTATCGATTTAAACAAATTCCCCAAATTATTTTGAGTTCTAGCTAGGTCTGGTAAATATGCCTCGGGGTCCTTTTTAGCTAATTTTTCCCTAATTTCTAATGCCTCATAATACAAAAACATGGAATGATCAAAATCATTCTTTGAGTAGTGTAAATTAGCTAGATTATTCAAAGTAGAAGCCACCTCAGGCAAAAAGGTTTGAGTATTAGTTTGACTTAAATTTCTTAGGATCTTAAGAGCCTCTTCATATTCCCGTTGGGCTTGCTCTAGCTCATTTCTATCACGGTGTAAATCTGCCAAATTGTTCAGGGTCATCGCCACATTCGGCAGGAATGCTTCAGGGGTGATTTGGTCTAAAGCTCTATAGATTTGCAAGGCTTCTTCACATTCTGATTGCGCTTTTCTCAGTTCATTTATATCACTATGTAGATTAGCCAAATTGTTCAGGGTCATCGCCACATTTGGCAGGAATGCATCAGGGTCGCTTTTGGCTAAGATTCGATAAATTTTCAAAGCTTCTTCAAATTCTTCTTGGGCTTGCACAATTTCATTTTTAATAAAATTCAAGATTCCCAATTTGCGAAGAGTTGTGGCTATTTTCGGCAGAAAGGTTTCAGGAGATGTTTTGGCTAAGGATCGATAGATTTTCAGAGCTTCTTCAAATAATGATACTGCTTCTGTATATTGATTATGTTCTTGTAAATATTCAGCATAAGCGAAAACATTCTCTCCATTTCGTTCTGCCCGAAGTGATTGCTCAAAAAAAGCAACTGTTTTTTCAAAACGGTTTGGTAAATCAAAATCACTAGCAGACAAGCGAGCAAGGATTAGATATTCTTTAGCTTTATCGGATAAATTCTTTTGTACTTCATTAATTTTGACGGTTAATATGTCCTTTTGTCCCAACAAGGCATCAAATTCTATCCCCATTACTTCGGCATCCAAAACTGCCCGTGCTTCAACAAATTCGCCATTCTCAAAATGCGCTTTAGCCTTTTTCAATCGCTCGGTATTAATAGGAATGCGAGCAAAATCTTTTGCCAATTTCAGTACCTCTTCCTTGAAGATTTCCAAGCCTTTTAGTTTTTGGCTACGCTCTGAGTCTATCTCAATCAATTCTTCTCTCAGCTCTTGGTCTTCTTGATACTTTTCAATGCGCCGCTTGACTCTTTCATAACGGACATTTAATTTCTCTATTTCTTCTAGTAAATACTTATACTGTTCAGTCTCCTGGATATTAATCACTGAGATGTTATTGACATCGCCAACAATGACGTTTCCATCAGGATCTATCCAAGCTTTAACAATATTTTTATTATTTCGGATCTTGCTCATTTGGGATTATTGTTGTTGCTATCACCAATAATGACGCTGCCTCCGGCGGTAATTGTACCCGTATTCACATTCTTACTATTCACAATGCTAATTCCTTCGCCTCTTCCAGCCTTCGCCTGCAAAGCTTCATACATCTCTTTTAAAAAATCCTCATCATTTGGGTTATCTTCCAAATGGGAAGCGATGGCGGTTTTGATTACATCTTGTTTTACAGGACTGTCTGGGTTTTTGAACAGATCTTCGATTATTTTTTCATATTCATTATCTCCTTTTAAAAACAAAGGCCGGATCCACCCAACTGACGCCGTAGTGAAATCCTTAAAAAAATCCTGTACCGGTTTATTGTCTTTGATCGTTTTGGCCAGATAGCCAACGATGCCGCTGATCATGACTGTGGTGGTTATGGGTTCCATTTTTGATGTTTTTGAGCAATTTAAGGATATTTTTGTTATTTGTTTTCTGCTTCGAGTTCATTTAAAAAGGCCTCCACGTCCAGCCCCCATTTTCCAATTATTCTTTTTGCCCTTTCAATCGTATCCTGCGCAAACTTCAAATACCCTTCAAAAGGCATTGCTGCCCGCAAAGCTTCTTTTACCAACTCCAATGACAGCTCCCGATCTGGCTGATTGTACTGATAAAATATTGCCATATTTGATGACGTATTCGCCACATCTGGCATAAAGGTTTGTGGGTTACTTTGCGCTAAGGACCGATATATCCCTAGTGCTTCCTCATATTCCCCTTCCGCTTTTTTCAGCTCATTTTTAGTACGGTGCAAAATTGCCAAATTGTTCAGGGTCATCGCCACATCTGGCAGAAAGGTTTGTGGGTTGCTTTGCGCTAAGGAACGATAAATACCTAGTGCTTCCTCATATTCCCCTTCCACTTTTTCCAGCTCATTTTTAGTACTGTGTAAAACTGCCAAATTGTTCAAGGTAGTAGCCACATCTGGCAGAAAGGTTTGTGGGTTACTTAGTGCTAAGGACCTTCTGATCTCAAGTGCTTCTGTATATTCCTCTTCCGCTTTTTTTAGCTCATTTTTATTCCAGTGTAAAACCGCCAAATTGTTCAAGGTAGTAGCCACATCTGGCAGAAAGGTTTGTGGTTTGCTATTAGCTAAGATCCTTCTGATCTCAAGTGCTTCTGCATATTCATCTTCCGCTTTTTCCAGCTCATTTTTAGCACGGTGTAAATTCGCCAAATTGTTCAGTGTCATCGCCACATCCGGCAGAAAGGCTTCAGGATTGCCTTTGGGTAAGGTTGAATAGATCCCAAGTGCTTCTGCATATTCCTCTTCTGCTTTTTCCAACTCATTTTTAACACAGTGTAAATTCGCCAAATTATTCAATGTCATCGCCACATCCGGCAGAAAGGTTTCAGAATTGCCTTTGGGTAAGGTTGAATAGATCCCAAGTGCTTCTACATATTCCTCTTCCGCTTTTTCCAGCTCATTTTTATCACTGTGTAAAACCGCCAAATTGTTCAGGGTAGTAGCTACATCTGGCAGAAAGGTCTGTGAGTTGCTTTGCGCTAAGGATCGATAGATCTGAAGGGCTTCTTCATACAAAAGTATTGCATCGATGTGTTGATTGTGCTTCGATAAGAAATAAGCATAATTAAAAATATGTTTTACATCCCGACTTACGTCCAATACCTTCATATAATAATCTTTTGTCTTCTCAAACCAGTCCTCATCGTCATATTGCGTAGCCATTAACACTGCTTTCATTTTCCATTCTGCGGCAATGCCTTTGGTCCCTTGCTCCAGATCCTCCATTTTCTTGCTGTGTCGTTCCTCTTCATCTTGCTTTGCTTGTAGAATAGCTTGGTAAGCGGCATGAATGACATCATCCTTTAAAATATCTAAAGCTCGAGGAATGTCTCCTTTTAGAAATAGTACCCTGGCCATATCCAAACGCTCCGTGCTGATGGTAATCTTGCTGATGTAGTCGAAAGCTTGCTCAATGGCCTTTTTGATGTTTTTCCGTTTCTCCTCATTTTTATTGATCCGGGTAGAAATGATCCCTCTGGCTTGTGGACCATCACTTAAGCTAAGTAAATGACGGTCTTCTTTTAGTAGCTGTTCCAGATTTTTGTAGTCTTCTAAATTACCTAAGATGTGTTGGATCTTGTTGTTATCTCCAATAATTACCGAGCCTCCAGCATTTATATTTCCCTCATTTATATTTTTGGATATTTCACTCATCCTCACTTTTTGGAGCCAACAATTTCTAAATATACCTTTTTTCGAAATCTTATTTCTATCCTCTAACTTACTACATGCACCCCAATCCGCCAAGCGCCCTTAATTTCCCTTTCGTGGTCCCAACAGGGATCGAACCTGTATCTAGAGTTTAGGAAACTCCTATTCTATCCATTGAACTATGAGACCAAATTGACCTGCCGCACACAAGTCTAACGTGTTTTTACTTTGCAAATTTATAAAAGTTCGCTAGGTTGCACAAAAAAGGTTTCGCATGGACATTGAATACTTCCGCGAATATTGCCTGGCCAAAAAAGGAGTCGATGAATCGTTCCCTTTTGGCGAAACAACCCTGGTTTTCAAGGTAATGGGCAAGATGTTTGCCCTGGCTTCGCTTGATGAAGAAGCCCTTACCGTAAACCTGAAATGCGATCCTGATCGCGCCATCGAGCTCCGCGAAAGCTACAGCGATATCACCCCCGGCTACCACATGAACAAACAACACTGGAATACGGTTGCCTGCGAAGGCGATTTGGATGATCGCTTGATCCTTGAACTGGTTGATCATTCCTACGCGCTGGTGGCGGCCAGCTTGACCAAAAAACTCAAATCCGAACTCGAACAATTATAACCCCCAACTGTGTCCACTACCCATTCTGTTTCCAAATTCCTCGTGGTAGGCCAAGGCCTGGCCGGAACCCTCCTGACCCATTTCTTAACCCAAGCCGGTCAGCAGGTGACCCTGATCGATCAGGATCATGCCCACTCGGCCTCCATCGCGGCGGCGGGGCTTATCAATCCCATTACCGGTCGGCGGTTTGTAAAATCCTGGCGGGTCGATGAGTTGATCCCTTTTGCGCAAGCTACCTACCAAGCGCTGGAGGAACAGCTGGGGCAAACTTTTTTTCACCCGCGCGGCCTCCTGCGGGCGCTCTCGAGCGTGCGTGAGGAAAACGACTGGCTGGCGCGCTCCGCCGAGCCGGGATATTCCCAGTACATCCAAGAACCCATCGATCTGGGGACTTATCAAATGAATACCCAGGCCGCTTTTGGCTATGGCGAGGTGCGGCAAAGCGCGCAAGTGGCCGTGCCGGTGTTGTTGAAAGCGTATCAGAAGTATGCGCTCGCCAAAGGGATACTGCGGCTTGAGCTTTTTGATTACCAGCAGCTCACACCCAGCGAGTCGGGCGTTTTTTACGGCGATGATTTTTTTGACCAAGTCGTTTTTTGCGAAGGACAAGGCGCCATCAACAACCCGTTTTTCAATTACCTCCCTTTTCGCGGCGACAAAGGGGAAGCATTAATTGTACACATTCCCAATGCCGGGTTTAGCAAAATACTGAAAAACAACATCTTCATCGCCCCCCTGGGCAACGAGCGCTACTGGGTGGGCGCTACCTACGAGCCGCATTACGAAAACGATTTGCCCAGCGCGAAAGGCCGTCAGTACTTGGAACAAAAACTGCAAGAGCTGCTGACCATACCCTATGAAATTGTTGACCACTGGGCGGCGGTTCGCCCTACCGTAAAAGACCGCAGGCCGTTTTTGGGCATCCACCCGGAGTTTCCCCAGCTGGCGGTTTTTAACGGACTGGGCACCAAAGGCGCATCCTTAGCGCCCTTCTGGGCCAATCACTTTGTTCAAGTGCTGCAAAAAAAGCTTAACTTGGATCCAGAAGTCAACATTGATCGGTTTGCCAAGCAGCGATAAGAGCTTGTTCAGGAATCCGATTCGAGCTGCAAATGGCCAAAATCCACACTAATTTCGTTACAAAAATGCTCATGTAGCGCTGACCTGTCCTCGACAGAGTCGGGATACACTCCGCTTTTTGCGCCTCATTATTGTGAATTTTAGCTCATTTTCGCCTTCGAATCGGAATCCTGAACAAGCTCTAGTCTTGGTATAACAATAATCCGAATATCATTCTCGTTCGACTCAAGATTCCCGCTAATTTCAATTAAGATAGTGTGTTTGGATTTTTTATTCGCGCTACAAATGGCCAAAATTCGCCCCAACTTCGTTGCGAAAATACTCATGTAGCGCTGCTACACTCCGTTTTTCGCGCCTCGTTGGTGCAAATTTTGACTCATTTTCGCCTGCGAACTAAAAATCCAAACACACTCTACGGATCCATTGACGACTAGGGATTCGACTTACACTTACAAAAAAAATCACCACAACTTGTGTATTTTTTTAGTATTCGACATCTATCGACTTGTTTAAAAAAAAGAGCATCACGCTCCTAAAAACATAAACCAGCTTCTATGAAAAATCGGTTGATAATCCGTTGGACTATCCTCGCAGGCTTTGCAACTTTAATGATTACCCTGGGGCTTAGCAAAAACAAAGCCCTCAATTGGCAAAACATGAGATTTAAAGATTACCCCAAAGAATGGGCTACCATCGACTCCTTAGAACAGCAAGGCCTCTTGCGTTCCGCCCTCGACAAAGTAGAGACCCTCTACGCGCGGGCCAAGTCGGAAAAAGAAATTGCCCAAATCGTTAAAGCACTGATTTATAGAGGTAAACTGATCAACAACCTCGAAGAAGACGGCGAAGTAAAAGCCATCAACAACCTCAGCAAAGAACTGGCTGATACGCCTTTTC
This sequence comes from Saprospiraceae bacterium, assembly GCA_040401995.1. GTDB lineage: Bacteria > Bacteroidota > Bacteroidia > Chitinophagales > Saprospiraceae > Haliscomenobacter. The sequence goes on along the minus strand of JBBANM010000125.1, from coordinate 6,284 downwards.
CAGCCAGCGCGGTACTGCAATCGATGTTGGGTCAGTTGTACAAAAACTACTTTGATCAAAACTATTGGAAACTGGCCAATCGCACCACCATTGCCGATTACCGCCCCGACGACCTACAAACTTGGTCGGCGGAACAGATCCAAAAGGCCAGCGCCGAGTTTTACCTGGCTTCGGTGGCTGATGAAAAACTAAAAACCATTCCCATCAACCAGTTGGATGCCGCCTTGATCAAAGCGCAAAACGTAGACGGCATTTGGCCAACGCTTTTTGACTTGCTGGCCCAGCGCGCCATCAGCCATTTTGCCAACGACCGCAACCAGGTCACTTCACCCGTTTACAAGTTCAACATCGATCGAGCTGATGCCTTTGCTCCTGCGGCAGATTTTGCAAAACAGTCGTACCCCACGCGCGATTCCTCCTGGCAGTGGCAAGCATTGGGATTGTACCAAAAAGTATTGGCGTTTCACCTCAACGATGCCCAACCCAACGCCTTGTTGGATGCCAATCTAAAACGTTTGAGTTTTGTACGCAATGGAGCGGTTTTGCCCAATAAAGACGCTCTGTATCAAGATGCCCTGGAGGCGCTGTTGAAAAAATACGCCGCCATTCCCCAATCCACCGAAATTCAGCAACTCATTGCCCAGGAATACATCAACCTGGGGCGTACTTACCAACGCGGCGAGGAAGACGAAAAGGCGCGTTTGGCCTTGGTGAAAGCTAAATCTATTTGTGAAAGCGCCATCAAAGCCTTTCCTAAATCCTATGGCGCTTCATTGTGCCGTCAGCAGCTTGTTGATTTGAACCGCCAATCGCTGCAAACCAATATGGAAGAAGTGGTGTTGCCACAAAAAAACCTGTTGGTCAACCTGGTTTATCGGAACATAAAAACGGTGTATTTCCGCTTGATCAAAATCACCGAAGAGCAAAAAAGAAAATACGATACCCAGAAACCAGAGAATCAGCTTGGGTTTTTGAAAAAAATGACGCCCCTTAAAAAATGGAGCGTAGCGCTGCCTGATGATGGCGATTTACAAGAACACGCTTCGGAAATTGCGTTGGATGGCTTACCATTGGGACAATACGTTTTGATCGGCAGCGAGTTGGAATCGATGGGCAACGCCGATTTGTTGCACCCGGCGATCTCCTTTTTTGCTGTATCCAACATTGGTGTGCTTTCGCGCCAGGATGAAAATGGGCGTACCTCCTTTTTGGTAATGAACCGCGAAAACGGGGCCCCTTTGAGCGGGGTAAAAGCCACCTTTTTTATCAACGATTACAACCGCATCACCCGAATTTACAACGAAAAAGAAATCAGCAGCGCGGTCAGCGATAAGGACGGGTTTATAGCCGCCAATTTGGTGGATCAATCGTTCCGGGCGCGTTTTACTTGGGGCGAAGACGTACTCAACCACGGCAGTCGCTATTACAGCTACCAACGCCAAGAGGTACTGCGCGATGAAGAAAACACCTTCTTCTTTTTGGATCGCGCCATTTATCGCCCCGGACAAACCATTTATTACAAAGGAATTGTACTGCGCACCAAGGGCGATGAAAAACCGGAAATTGCACCCAACAAACCGGTGATTGTCACCTTCCACGATGCCAACGGACAAAAAATAGAAACCAAGGAATTGGTTACCAATGCTTATGGTACCTTCAATGGTGCATTTGTAGCGCCAACCGGCGGTTTGCGCGGCGAGTTCAGCTTGTCGTCCAGTGCTGGCGCCGATTTCCACAGTTTACGGATTGAAGAATACAAAAGGCCAACTTTTGAGGTCAGCCTCAAACCCTTGGAAGGCGAACAACGCCTGGGTGAGACCGTAAAAGTAAGCGGCGTTGCGCAGGCCTACGCAGGCAACAGCATCAATGGCGCCAAGGTAACTTATCGGGTGGTACGGAAGGCTAATTTCCCGTATTGGTCTTACTGGCGCAGGGGGGAACCCAATTTTTCATCCACTAGCATGGAGATTGCGGTGGGCGAAACCACCACCGATGCCGATGGCAAGTTTGACATCAGCTTTTTGGCGGAACCCGACCGCTCCATTGCCCGCGATCAAAAACCGGAGTTTCAGTTCGCGGTATCTGTTGACGTAGTCGATATTACTGGCGAGACCCACTCTGGTTCACGCAACGTCAATTTGGGTTACATTGGTCTGCGACTAGCAATGGAAGTTCAGGAGAATTTTGACCAAAAAGACCCCCAAAACATCAAAGTTAAATCCACCAACCTGGATGGGCAATTCAAAGCAGCTACTGGAAAAATCAGCGTCTATCGCCTAAAAGGCCCGGATCAACCTCGGTTGACTCGCTATTGGACTGTTCCGGATCGGGCTTTGATCAGCGAAACGGATTTTCGCAAAAAATTCCCCAACCTGGCTTATGGCAAAAACGACGATCAGACTACCTGGCCGCGCGAAGCCACTGTGTTGGATGTTAACTTCAATACCGAAAAAAGCGACAGTATTGCGCTGCCCATTGCCAATTTGCAACCAGGGCATTACCTAGTCGTTTTGACCAGTCAAGACGAGAAAGGGGAGAAGCTGGAGCTTAGCAAGCCTTTCACCACCTTCAATAGCCAAACCAAACGCATCCCCGCCGATTTGACTTTCTGGAACCAGTGGCAAAAAGAAGGGGTAGAACCTGGTCAAGCTGCCATCTTACAAATGGCGGCCAACGGCGACGATTTCAAAACCCTCTTGGAAATTGAGCGCAAAGGCAAAATTGTTACCCGCAAATGGATTGATGTGAAGCGTTGGCAAGAAGAAGCCTACGCGGTAACCGAAGCCGACCGCGGTGGTTTGTTTTTTCACCTGACTACCGTTTGGCGCAACCGTCCGATTTTGAATAATGTAAAATTGGAGGTGTCTTGGGCGAGCCAAGATTTGAACATCGAATACCAAACTTTCCGGGATAAACTTTTGCCCGGACAAGACGAAGAGTGGCGCTTGAAAATCACGGGTCCGGGCGGCGAAAAAGTGGCGGCGGAGATGGCTGCGGCGCTTTACGATGCCTCGTTGGATAATTTTGTAGGCCACACTTGGGGCTTGGATCCATTCCCGCAAGCTTACAGCTCTTCTTTTTACTGGAGCCAGAACACCTTTAACGATATATCCGCTAGCTTGTACCGCAACCCAACCAGCGTTGATGTTCCGTTCCGTACCTATCCTTACCTCAACTGGTTTGGGTATTTGTACGATGAAGGCGCAATGGCTTATAATGGCATACAAACGCGAACCAGATCAGCTTATAGAGGAAAACCCGGTATGCAAGATGCAACGATTGCTTATTCCATGGCGCCCAGCACCAACCCGGCGCCCAAGATGGCTGTCGCAGAGTATCGTTCAAACAATGAACCGGCGCCGGCGCCATCAGGTCAATCGTTTGACTCGACCGTCACCCCAGAAAAACCTCAAAAATATGGAGAATTAAAGGAGAACAAGCCTGCAAAATCAGACGCTCCTTTCTCTCCGCGTACCAACCTCAAGGAAACCGTCTTTTTCTTCCCAGAGTTGTACACCGATGCCGATGGCGCAGTGATCATCAAATTCAAGATGAACGAAGCGCTGACCCGTTGGAAATTTTTGGGATTAGCCACCACCAAGGATCTTAAAATTGGCGCTACTTCTCGCGAGGTGGTTACCCAAAAAGACTTGATGGTACAACCCAACGCCCCCCGTTTTGTACGCGAAGGCGACGAGATTGAATACACCGCCAAAGTTACCAACCTAAGCGCGGAAACCTTAACTGGTAGCGCCACGCTGCAACTTTTTGACGCGGTAAGCATGCAATCAGCTGATGCTAAATTTGGGTTGAGCACCGTGGTGGTACCCTTCACCGTAGCCCCCAAACAATCAGCGCCATTGACCTGGAAGCTGAAAGTGCCCTTTGGCGAAGTAACTGCTTTGACCCACCGCGTAATCGCCACCGCTGGAAATTTCAGCGACGGCGAAGAAAGCGTGATTCCGGTGTTGACCAACCGCATGTTGGTAACCGAAACGCTGCCCTTGTTTGTGCGCGCCAATCAATCGCGCAGCTACACCCTGCAATCGATGATCGACAACCGCGGTTCTAGCACCATGACTCCACATAAACTGACCTTGGAATTCACCTCCAATCCAGCTTGGTTGGCGGTAAAATCGCTGCCTTACTTGATGGAGTTTCCGCACGAGTGTACGGAGCAAGTGTTTAGCCGCTACTACGCCAATAGTTTGGCCAGCTCGGTCGTTAGCCGCAACCCGAAGATCAAACAGGTTTTTGATAAATGGAAAGGCACAACGGCGTTGCAGAGCAATTTGCGCGCCAACCAAGAGTTAAAATCCGCCCTGTTGGAAGAAACACCCTGGGTGATGGAAGCCCAAAGCGAAGAAAAACAACGCCAGCAAATCGCCTTGTTGTTTGATTTGGATAAAATGGCCAGCGAAGAATTGGCGGCATTGGAAAAAATCCGCACCCGACAGTTGCCAAATGGCGGCTGGGCTTGGTTCCCTGGTGGTCAGGATAGCTGGTTCATCACCCAATACCTGATGGCCGGATTTGGTCACTTGGATCAATTGGGCGTACAACCAAAATCAGACGCCGAGGAAATGATCAAAAACGCCGTCAAATACCTCGATGAAAAGTCGGTAGACCAATACGAAGAATTGAAAAAAACGGCCAAAAAAGGTTCCTTCAAATTGGACGAATACCAGTTGGATGACCTTTTGATCTATTACCTGTATACCCGCAGTTTTTATCCGGAGTTGTTGCCCAATGCCAAAACCAAGGAGGTAATGGCCTACGTGACCAAACAAGCACAATTGTTTTGGACCAAAAAAGGCTTGTACCAGCAGGGTTTGATCGCCCTAGCGCTGCAACGCGGCGGAGATCAAGTTACCCCACAGCTCATCGTAAAATCGCTCCGGGAACGCGCCTTGCAATCTGACGAACTGGGCATGTACTGGAAATACAACCGCGGCTTTATGTGGTCGGAAGCGCCAGTGGAGACCCACAGCTTGCTGATTGAAGTGTTTAGCGAAGTAGCCAAAGACGCTAAAGCGGTGGAAGAGTTGAAGGTGTGGTTGTTGCGCAACAAGCAAACGACCCACTGGAAAACCACCAAAGCTACCGCTGAAGCCATCTACGCGTTGTTGAACACCCAGGGCAAAACCGATCTTTTGGCTGATGCGCAACCGGTAGCCTTGTCGTTTGACAAAGTGAAAAACAAAGAAAATCTGGCCATCATCGGCAAAGCGCAGTCTGATGCCGAGCCAGGTACTGGTTATTTCAAAACTTCCTGGGAAGGCAAAAATGTTAAAGCCGGGATGGAAACCATCAAAGTGAGCAACCCGAATTCGGGTATTGCTTGGGGTGGTTTGTACTGGCAGTATTTTGAAAACCTGGACAAGATCAAAAGCTTTGAGGCTACGCCTTTGCAATTGAAAAAACGTTTGTTCAAGGAAGAAAAAACGGCTACGGGTCCAGTATTGCGGGAAATCACTGCGAATCAACCTTTGCACCCGGGCGATAAGCTGGTGGTGCGGGTGGAATTGCGCTCGGATCGGGATATGGAATACTTGCACTTGAAAGACATGCGCGCCAGTGGTATGGAGCCCATGAATGTGCTCAGTCAATACAAATACCAAGGCGGCTTGGGTTATTACGAAAGTACGGGTGATGCGGCTACGCATTTCTTCATCGATAACCTGGCCAAGGGTACTTATGTGTTTGAGTATGCTTTACGGGTGACGCACCGGGGTACGTTTTCGAATGGTATCAGCAGCATTCAGTGTATGTACGCGCCAGAGTTTTCGAGCTTTTCTTCGGGGGAAGTGGTGAGCGTGAAGTAAGGAAAATAAGAAACCTGAACCAGCTGGATTATTGGGATTGAGCTGGTTCAGTTTTTTTTTGATTTTGGTATTGGAATAGAGCCAATCGTAAGAACTTGAGGGCGCGATCTAAACTTTTATTTTTTCTCTTTATCAGACAACTACAGCCCTAATTTGTCCATCAATTTTTTCTCATATATCCCATTTTCTGCCGGGTACCGCAATACTTTTTCAAATTTTCCAGATTGCTTTGCCAATGCCCAAATCAGACTTTCTCCAGCCGGAACATTGTTAGGTGCTTCATCATAGATTTTGTCTTTATAGGCTTTGTCAGCATCGATGATTTCCCATCCTTTGTCCTTGAAGTGTTGAATCAAATCATCCAGGAATAGTGCGGCTGCTAAGTTATGGTGAAGTAAGATCACATGGGGTGTAATTCAAAATGTCGCAAAACAAAATAAAAAATTAATATCTTGAGAT
>JBBANM010000124.1:0-15154 GCA_040401995.1 Saprospiraceae bacterium | reverse complement strand
GAAAAACCCATATGCTAGTCAAATGAGGGCTTAGCGAAACTTTGAATTGCGCCCACCCCGATGTGATAAAAATAGCTGATAATATAGTCGATATCGGACCTCACGCGGGCAAAAATGGCGGCGAAATTGTATATCAAGGAAATTTGAGCAATTTATTGACAAGCAATACACTGACGGGGCAGTTTCTCAATCACAAATTTGAACTTAAAAAAGCTTATCGCAAGCCAAACGGCAATTATAAATTATCCAATATTTCGCACAATAACCTTAAAAATATAACGGTTGAAATACCTAAAAATGTGCTGAACGTCGTGACAGGCGTAGCGGGTTCGGGCAAAAGTAGCCTTATCAACAAAGCATTTGTCAAAGCCTATCCAGAAGCCATTGTCATCAATCAAGATGCTGTAAGTGGCAATGTGCGTTCCAATTCAGCCACTTACACAGGTATGATGGACGAAATCAGAACGCTTTTTGCTAAACAAAATAACGTGCTGCCTGCGTTTTTTAGCCCAAATTCAAAAAGCGGTGGTGCTTGCTCCAATTGTCAAGGATTGGGTTTTGTCTCCACCGATTTAGCCTACCTCGACAGTGTGCGGTCAACATGCGAAATATGCGAAGGCAAGCGTTTTACAGACCAAACACTTAGTTATAAATTGGCGGAAAAAGACATAAATGAAGTTTTGAACATGACTTTTGCCGAAGCCTTGATATTTTTTAAATCACCAAGCCTGCAAAAAACATTGCAAAGTTTGGTGGATGTGGGCATTGGCTACATCACACTTGGGCAACCCCTAAGTACCTTGTCGGGCGGCGAGTGCCAACGCATCAAACTTGCCAAGGAACTTCACAAAAAAGGCAGTATTTACGTAATGGACGAACCCACAACAGGGTTACACATGTCGGATATAGAAAAAATTATTGGTATTATGAATATGCTTGTGGACAAAGGTAATACCGTAATTGTGATAGAACACAACCTCGATATTATCAAAAATGCGGATTGGATCATTGATATTGGACCCGAAGGCGGTAAAAATGGCGGGCATATTGTGTTTGAAGGTACACCAGAAGCCATTGTCAAAGCGGAGAATTCCTTGACCGGAGTATACTTAAAACAGTCGTTGGCATGATTGAAATATTTAAAACAAATGTCGAAAAACAAGAAGATGCAGACCCCATTTTACAACAATTAAAAACGCTTTTTCCAAACTATTGCTGTAATTTTGACCTTGATGAATGCGATAAAATTTTGAGAATTGAAGGTGAAAAGAATGAGGGTGTCCATTCCTCTTCTATTTAGATTATTCCCCCAAATCTCCTTCTTTTGAAATGATTTCCATGTGATACTTTCCCCATTTTTGAATTTCCTTAATCAAAGGTTTCAATGTTTGTCCAAGTTCAGTTGTCCGATATTCTACGGTCGGCGGAACAGTCGCAAAAGCTTCACGGCTGATTAGCCCATTTTTTTCCAAGTCTCTCAACTGTGTCGTGAGCATGGTGGGCGTTATGCCTTCAATCTCCCTTTCCAATTCCTTAAACCGTTTCGGACTTGCTTTGTGCAGTGCATGAAGTATCGGCAATTTCCATTTTCCACTCAAAATATCAAGTGAATGATGAACTGGGCAAATTATTTTTGAATTATTTTCCATTTTAAATTATTGATTATCACAATACTATGGTTTACTATATTAGTACAGTTTTAGTGTACTACTTGCAAAGGTATAGTATTAGGTGGTAGGTTTGTAACTTAATTTTTAAAAAAGTAGAAAATGAATATCATTGAAAGCCTTAACTGGCGTTATGCAACAAAAAGAATGACGGGTAAAAAACTACCCGCAGCCGATTTACAGACCATTTTAGATGCCATCCGATTGTCGGCTTCAAGTTATGGTTTGCAACCTTACAATGTCATCGTTATCGAGAGCGAAGCCATTAAAAAACAATTGCAGCCTATGGCTTACGGACAGGCTCAAATTGTGGAAAGTTCTCACGTTTTGGTTTTTGCTGCGTGGAATTCGGTTTCAGAAATGCACATTGACGAATATCTTCAAGCTTATTCCACAACAACGGGGATGCCCATCGATAAAATTCTGGCATTTGGTATTAAAGACCGCATGATGCAATCTATTGTGGGTCTGCCGCAAGACGAGCAATACCATTGGGCAGCAAAACAGGCGTTTATTGCTTTGGGAACAGGCATCATTGCGGCGGCAAGTTTGAAAATTGACGCTACGCCAATGGAAGGTTTTATTGCAACAAAAGTGGATGAATTACTGGGGTTGCCCGAAAAAAACTTGCGGAGCGTTGCCCTTTTTGCCTTGGGTTACAGAGATTCTGCGAGTGATTTTATGGAAAAAACACCTAAACATCGTTGGAGTGCAGAAAAATTGTTCATTAATCTTTAAAAATTTCAGAAAATGAAAGGTAAAAAAATTGCCTTGTACATACTGAATTGAAAACTATGCCTGTAAAATACGGGCATAGTTTTTCAAATATTGATTTAATCTTTTTAGTAAATGAAAAAACAAAATATCCTCATCGCTCTAATGGCGGCGGTTCAATTTACGCATATCGTTGACTTTGTAATCATGATGCCGCTTGGTCCACAACTGATGCGGAGTTTAAAAATCAATCCAACGCAATTTGGTTTCGTCGTTTCGGTTTATACGTTTAGTGCCGCTATTTCGGGTTTGATTGGCGCATTTTTCTTAGACAAATACAATCGAAAATCCGCTTTGCTTTTTTTATATGCGGGTTTTATATTCGGCACTTTCCTGTGTGCATGTAGCAATACATTTGAATTTTTAGTGGTAGCGAGAATTTTTACGGGCGCATTTGGCGGTTTATTGGGTTCATTGGTAATGGCAATTGTAGGCGATGCGGTACCAGAAAAAGAGCGTGGAAAAGCGATTGGTATCGTCATGGGCGCATTTTCTTTGGCTTCGGTGGTGGGTATTCCCGTTGGATTGATTTTGGCAAATAAATATATTTGGCAATCTCCATTCTATTTTTTAGGTACTATGAGCCTTATAATTGGCGTTTTTCTGTTTAAATTCATGGAAAATATGACCGCTCATTTACAGCGACTGAATAGGAAGGAGAAATGGTATGCCGTCGTAAATGCGGTTATACAATCGCCCAATCAGCGAAATGCTTTGTTACTAACTTTCCTTTTGATGTCGGGGCATTTCATCGTTTTTACATTTCTAAGTCCCTACATGGTTGCCAATGTTGGTTTTGCTGAAACGCAATTGAGTTTAATCTATTTAGTGGGCGGTTTTGTTACCTTTTTCAGTTCGCCTGTAATCGGAAAATACACCGATAAAATAGGTAAAAAGCAAGTGTATATCTTTTTTGCATTGCTCATTTTACCTCTAATTTTCGCAGTTACCAACTTACCAAAATTGCCCGTTCCATTGGTTTTAAGTGTTACGAGCGTTTTTTTTATTGTCATTGGTGGTCGCGTTATTCCCGCAACAGCAACCACAACTTCTGCCGTCGAACCCCAACAAAGAGGCAGTTTTATGGCTTTTAATGCATCGGTACAACAATTAGGTTCGGGTGTAGCGGCATTTATTGCGGGTGCTATTGTTGTCAAAAATGAAGTGAGCGGCCTTTATGAGCATTTCAATTATGTGGGTTATGTTGCCATTGCGATAAATATTCTTTCAATATTTGTAATTTTACGCATTAAAATCAACTCGATAAATGGAAAATAACCGTTTCATTAATTTTGCAGATAGAAAAGAAATACAGGAAAGTCTTTCACTTTTAACTGCCGATACTAAACCTAAATTTGGCATTTTAACCGCCCAATTGATGGTAGAACATTTGGCTGTAACCGTTCAGTTTTCAAATGGCAATAAGCCTTTGCAAAATTACAGTGAAGAAAATAGAATGATACCGTATTTGTTGAGTAACCAAGAAATGCCAACAGGTGCAAAATTTTTTCTTGTCGGCAATAAATTAGCCGAACCCATCACAAGCAATTTCCTTGAAGCTGTTGATTTTTTAATAAAAGAACTGGATGATTTTGATCAATATTTTATCAAAAATCCAAGCCATAAACCAACCCACGGCGTATTCGGTAATTTAGATAAAACAAATTGGCAAACCGCACACAGCAAGCATTTTACACACCACTTCAAGCAATTTGGCATTTATTGAAAAATGCTAAAAAATTTAAAAACACTGAGGGGGTACAAAACCCACAAATACTTGATTATCAAACTAATATTCAATATTTTTTTCGTTAAAAAAGGGCGTTTATACTACGGGGGTATTGACGCACTTTTTATTTTGTCGCAAAACAACCTTTTCTTGTCATTTTTGGACAGCATCCGATTTGTTTTACCCCCATACCTTTGTATCATCAATCAAAAAGTATTTCTCAATCATTAAAAATTAAAAAAATGCGTAAGGCAAAACAAAGGACTTGATTAATATTAAAAAAATGATTGAAAGCAGGTAATTCACAGGACAATACATAAAAGGAAATGACCAGCGGACAACAGCGGGAGAAAAAACAACGAACCGCTAACAGCACCTACCCAAAAGGCGGGGTTTCGTGTTCCATAGACAGTTTTGTGGTTATACTTCCTTCGGGTTGGAAAGGTGAAATTTTAGAGAATTTATTTTTTGGCCTGACACAGTTTAATGAACACCCTCGTATAAACCCCAATGAATCAGCCTACCCCACAACTATTCCGCCACAAGGGGGGTTAAATGGATAGCCTTTTTGTTCAAAATTGGCCTTTATCCATACTACCCCAGTGAAAAAAAGTAAAGCAACGGAAAAAACCAGGCCGCTCTTAGCCAAAATTGGCCGTGCCGCTGTTGTATTTTTACTTTCTTTTATGTTATTGCTTGTCTTGTTGCTCCTCCTCTTTCAAACCAAACCAGTTCAAAATTTTGCCCGAAAAAAGATTGTCGCTTACTTGCAGCAAAAGCTACATACTAAATTGGCCATCAATCGATTGGACATTTATTTTCCCAAAATACTCGTCCTTGAAGGGGTGTACATTGCTGATCAAAACAATGATACCTTGCTGGCTGGTCACCAATTGAAAGTAGACATCGACCTATTTCCCTTGCTCAACAACCGGGTTCAAATCAATGAGATCAACTTAAACGGCATTACCCTTAAGTTGAAGCGACAACAGCCGAATCAAGTTTTCAACTACCAATTTATTGTAGATGCTTTTGTAAGTGAGGACAACACCGTTCCAAAAGACAGCTCTAGCCTCATCATGGCAATTGAAAAATTGATCGTGGATGATACCCGCCTGGTGTTTTTGGATGTCGTCACGGGCAATGATGTCGACGTTTACCTCGCGCATGCGCAGCTGCACATCGCACGCATTGACGCGAACAAACTGGAATACGATGTGCCCCACATTGCCATTCGTGGCTTAAGGGGGCGGATCAATCAAACCACTGCGCTGGAACTTACCGCCGTCAACACCAATCCTGATCCTCAAGTTGTCAACGAAAAACCGGAATATTTTAAACTGACCAATCAACAAATACGCTTTGAAGACATAGACCTAGCTTACAGCAATGAGGACGCAGCCCTGAAAACGAAGTTTAAGTTCAAACGCCTAAACATTTTTCCGAAAAGTATTGACCTGGAAAAAAGCCTGATCGCCCTGCGCAGTCTGGAGCTAAGTGATTTTGAAGGCCGATTAGACCTGAATGCACAAACTCCACCAGAAGTCATCAAACTGACCACCCAAACCAAGCAGGAAATATCAACCGAATACCTACCCTGGAAAATCACCGCAGATGCCATCCGCCTCAACAACGACAATTTTACCTACAATGACAATACCCAAGTTCGCCAAAAAGAAGGGATGGATTACGCCCACTTGAATTTCCAAAACCTGACCCTCTACGCCAATGATTTTTTGTACTACCAGGATACCATTGCGCTTAAGGTTACCAAAGGGCGAACGCGCGAAAAAAGCGGGTTTACCCTGCAACAATTGCAAACAGACTTTCAATATACAAGCCATGAAGTGCGGTTGGAAAAGTTATGGATCAAAACTCCTGGTTCCACCATTCGACGCAGGGCCACCTTCAGTTATCCTTCGATTGAAGCCGTACAAGAAAAACCGGAGCTGTTGGGGCTAGATTTGGACATCGTGCATAGTAGCATTCAGGTAAAAGACATCCTCACTTTTGCGCCTTTTCTGGCCGATCAAGTGGGCTTCAAAAACCCCGATGACATCTTTCAGCTCAATAGCCGAATGACGGGCAGTCTGACCCGACTCAAGATTCAGGAATTGCAGTTCAGCGGTTTTGAAAATACCCAGGCCGACCTTTTCGGGACCATCAATAACGTGACCGACCCGGATCATTTTTCAGTGGACCTCAATATTCATCAGTTCGGCACCAGCAGGAATGACGCCCTACTATTTGCGCCCCGGAACAGTATTCCTGACAGCATCACGCTACCGGAATCTATGTCACTTCAAGGCACGGTAAAAGGCGACGCCGCAAACCTTACTACAGCACTGGAACTGAATACTGATCTGGGTAACGCCCAGTTGCAGGGCAGCATCAGCAATGCCGCCTACGCTCAAAAAGCGGCTTATTCAGCCACAATTGCGGTGCAAGCATTGCAAATTGGCACAATCATTCAACAGCCGAAAACTATAGGCCCACTCAGCGCCAATTTTACGGTACAAGGAAAAGGCTATGATCTAAAAACAGCCAATGCTGCCATAAAAGGGGTTGTCAACAGCGTCGTTTACAACCAATACACCTACCGCAATTTTCAGCTAGATGCGACCTTAGATCGGCAACAGTTTGATCTGCGCGGCGGCATGAAAGATCCCAACCTGCATTTTGCCATACAAGCCGAAGGGGAATTAGGCGGGGCTTACCCTTGTTTTGCCGCCACGCTGAACATTGACAGCATAAAAACCGGCCCACTTCACCTAAGCACCGATCCAATCGTTTACCGAGGCATCATCCAAGCAAATGTTCCGGCGTTGAATCTGGATAGTTTAACGGGGCAGCTATTTTTACTCAACTCTTTACTGGTTCTCAACAACCAGCGCAGCAGCATGGACTCCATTGAGTTGGTGGCCAGTTATAAAAACGGACAGCAATCGCTCCACTTGAGCTCCGGCTTTGCCCAGGCTAGCCTCAGCGGCCACTACAAACTGACCCAATTGGGGGATATTTTTATCCAGGCCATCCAGCCTTATTATGCCATTGCCGATAGTACCGCTTCCGATACTGCCCTAGTGTATGACTTTATCCTCCAGGCCGCCATTACCGACCATGTGGCAATCCACGCTTTTTTGCCCGATTTGCAACGCCTGGACGATATTGCTCTGAATGCTCATTTTTCCAGCACAGCGGGATGGAATGCCCATTTAAGCTCGCCTTATATTGAGCTTGGAACCAATAGAATTGTCGGGCTGAATCTCAATGCCCAAACCCAGGGTGATCAAATCCGCTTCAATACCACGGTTGCGAAAATCGGCAGTGGCGAAACCTTTGCATTACTCGGCGCCCAATTGCGGGCAAATATTGCCCATAACCAGGTAGATTTTGGTTTGCGAATTGGGGATCGATCCAAGCGAGACAAATACTTACTTGCTGGTCATTTTGCCCAGGAATCCGGAGGTCTGTATTCAGTAGCGTTTAGCCCAGATAGCTTGTTGTTGAATTACGAGACTTGGTCCATCAATGCCAACAATCGGATTCAGTTTAGTCCCACCCGAGTCAATGCCAGCAATTTTGATTTAAGCAAAAACGATCAACACCTGACCATCAACAGTCGGGACAGTACCGCCAATAGCCCCTTAGAAATCCATTTTGAAAAATTCCGGCTGTCAACGCTTACTGGATTTGCGCAAGTAGATTCCTTGTTTGCCGATGGTGCGGTGAATGGAAACATTATCTTAAATGACCTGAGTACGCAACCCAATTTTACTGCCGACCTGAACGTCAGCAACCTCGCTATAAATGGGGATACCCTTGGCGATATAAATGCTAAAATCAACAACCTTAAGTCTAATGTTTTTGCCACCGATGTCACCATCACCGGTCATGGCAACGAGGTGGCGCTTACTGGAAACTATTACCTCAAAGCGGAAGACAAGAGCACGATGGACTTTAACCTGGCCATCAAAAGTTTGCAATGGAGCACCTTGGAGGGCATCAGTATGGGCAACATAAAGAATGGAAAAGGTTATATGAAGGGCAACATAAAAATTGGCAACAAACCCACTGCGCCCGAAATTGCCGGCCAGCTGGGTTTCAATGAGACCAGCCTGGTCATCACCATGCTCAACAGCACGTTTAAAATTGACAATGAACAAATCGTCGCTGTAGAAAAGCAAGGACTGCGGTTCAATTCCTTTACTATTCGGGATTCCTCAGAGAACAAGCTCACCATCAATGGGATGGCTCATACCACCAATTACTTGAATTATACCTTTGACCTGAGCGTGAATGCTCAGGATTTTAAAGCACTGAATACCAGCAAAAAAGACAACAACCTTTATTACGGTCAACTCTTTTTTGATTCCAATATAAAAATCACTGGCACCGAGTCGGCTCCGGTTGTAGACGGCACGCTACGTATCAATAAAAATACGCGTCTAACGGCAGTGTTGCCCCAAGAACAACCGGGCGTAGTTGAACGCGACGGTATCGTGGTATTTGTCGACAAAGACGCCCCCCTAAACGACGCTTTGTTTTTGCGGCACATCGACAGTCTGAACAAAACCAGCCTCCAGGGAATGGACGTTTCGGTCAATATTGAGGTAGATAAAAAAGCCATTCTTAATTTGATCATCGATGAAGGCAATGGCGATTACCTCCGACTTCAGGGAGAAGCCGAACTGAATGGCGGCATTGACAAAAGTGGAAAAATAACCCTTACCGGTTCTTATGAATTGGCAGAAGGCGCTTACGAGATGTCTTTCAATTTTCTTCATCGGCGTTTCGAGATTCAAAAAGGTAGTAAAATAACTTGGATCGGCGAGCCCACCGATGCTTTGGTAGACATCACGGCCGTATACTTAGCAAATACATCAGCTGCAGAACTCATTCAGGATCAGATTACCGCGGCCAAAACGGATCTGCGTTACCAACAAAAGCTTCCATTTAAAGTCTACCTGAAGATGGATGGTTCACTCTTGAAACCGATTCTTACGTTCGACATTGTTTTGCCCGCAGAAAGTACCGTACGCATCGACAATGCCATTGCCAACCAAGTGGAAATGCGGCTGAGTCAGCTCAGGGCTCAACCTTCCGAGTTAAATAAGCAGGTATTTGCCTTGCTCTTGCTGAATCGATTCATCTCGGAAAATCCTTTTGAAAGCACCGGAGGAATACTCAATGCCGGTGCTTTGGCTCGCCAGAGTGTCAGCAAAATGCTCACCGAACAACTGAATAATCTTGCCAAGGGTTTGATTGCCGGAGTGGACCTCAATTTTGACGTCGTTTCTTCAGAGGATTATACTTCGGGGAGTTTGCAAAACAAAACCGACTTGAACGTTGGCCTTTCCAAACGCTTGCTCAACGACCGCTTGAACGTTTCTATAGGTACCAATTTTGAGCTGGAGGGAGCGCGCAAAACCAATGAGACGGGCACCGGCGGCAATAGCGCCTCGCCCAATCTGAACGTAGAATACCTGCTTACAGAAGATGGTAAGTATCTATTGAGGGCCTATCGGCGCAACAAATATGAAGGCGTAGTAGATGGTTATGTGGTAGAAACCGGAATTGGATTTGTCATCTCCGTTGATTACAACCAGTTTAAAGAAATTTTTGAGGCCCGAAAAATGAAGCGCGGGATGGCCAAAGAAAGAAAAAGAAAGGAGCAGGGTAACATCCCGTCAGAAAAACCCGCCAATCCCCCTTCGAACCGGAAAGTAGACTCAAATCCGGCATTGATCAACACCACCAGACAGGAAGAAGATGAAGAATAAGCTCGTTTTTTCCTTGTGCTATCCGTTCACTGTCTTACTCCTAATGCTACTCCTAGGTTGCAATACCACCAAATCCGTTCCCAAAAATGACGCCTTGTATACCGGAGCAAGCATAAAAATGAGCCGGACTACCCTACCCTCGAAACAAAAAAAAGCGCTGCAAAGTACGCTGCTAGGCCTGACCAGACCCCAACCCAATAGCCGGATGTTAGGTCTGCCTGTCAAGCTTTGGCTCTACAACCTGGGCAGTCAAAAAGGCCTGGGCGCCTGGCTGCGCCGAAAATACGGCGAAGCTCCGGTTTTACTCAGTGATTTAAAAATGGGTCAAAATGCCAAAGTATTGGACAATTACCTCGAAAATCGGGGCTTTTTTCAAGCAAAAGTTCAAGGAGATACAACGGTAAAAGGCAAAAAAGTCAGCGCCGAGTATACGGTAGCAACCGGACCCGAATATAAAATCAAACACCTTACTTTTCCTGCCGATACTGGCATTCTTGAAAGTGCCATTCGCGCCACCCAGTTAAAAACGCTATTAACCCCAGGAAACCCTTTTAACCTCGACCTGATCAAAGGGGAAAGAACCCGCATCGACATCGACCTGAAGGAAAAAGGATTTTACTACTTCAGTGAAGAATACCTACTCCTGGAAACCGATAGTACCATAGGCCAACATGAAGTAAACTTGTACCTTAAAGTAAAACCGGAAACGCCCACAGCCGCCCGACAAACGTACCGCATCAACAATGTTTACATTTATCCCAATTATAACCTTTCCACTGCGAACCAAGATACCAGCTCATCAAACGCCGAAATTCTGGCAGGATATTACGTCATCGACTCTTCCCGACTGTTCAAAGAAAGCGTTTTTGAACAAAGCATGCAATTCCAGTCTGGTGATTTATACAGCCGAAAAGACCATAATACCACGCTCAGTAAGCTCATAAATTTGGGGAGTTTTAAATTTGTAAAAAACCGCTTTGAATCGGTAACTGACAGCAATGCGGCCAGGTTAAATGCATTTTACTACCTCACTCCCTT
Source organism: Saprospiraceae bacterium (assembly GCA_040401995.1). Classification (GTDB taxonomy): domain Bacteria; phylum Bacteroidota; class Bacteroidia; order Chitinophagales; family Saprospiraceae; genus Haliscomenobacter. The sequence continues at coordinate 4,163 of JBBANM010000124.1, read as the reverse complement.
GCGCAAAAAATCCTTGCGCGCCGAGCTTACCGGAACCTCGAAAACCAATAACCTGGTCGGTTCCCAAATAACTTTAGGTTGGCGGCACCGCAATATTTTTCGCGGTGCCGAACAGTTGTCGATCAATTTGTTTGCCAGCACCGAAGTACAGGTCAGTGGTAATTTTAAAAAATCAAATCCTTTTCGCTTAGGCGGGGAAGTTGCGTTGAGCATACCGCGTTTTGTCGTTCCTTTCCTGAACATCCGCGGTCGTAGTGAATTTGTGCCCAGAACCAATCTGAAGTTGGGATATGAATTGTTGAATCGACTAAACCTGTATACGCTCAACAGTTTTCGGGGAAATTTTGGGTATACCTGGAAAGAAAGCCTACAAAAAGAACACCAGTTTAATCCATTTACCTTCAATTATGTAAAGCCACTGGTAATTGCCCAACAATACATCGATAGCATTGTCAAAAACCCTTCACTGTCCCGGATTGTGGAACAGCAATTCATAGTTGGTTCAACTTACAATTACAACTACAATCAACTTGCCGGTTCAAATCACCGCACCGGTATTTACTTCAATGGGCTATTGGATATAGCAGGAAATATTGCCGGATTATTGAATGGTTCCAACTGGAAAAAGGGCGAAGTAGGTACCATATTAGGGGTAAAATATGCGCAATTTGCCAAAGCAGAAATAGACCTACGCTATTACAAACAGGTGAATCAGCACAGCCAATGGGTCAATCGCCTCATTCTGGGTTTTGGCTATCCTTATGGCAACAGCCAACAACTTCCATTTGTGAAACAGTTTTTCTCGGGGGGCAATAACAGTCTGCGAGGGTTCCGCAGTCGCACCGTTGGCCCGGGGCGTTACGCTCCGCCCAACATCAACAATTCAGCGGCGCTGTTTGTATCCGATCAGTCGGGCGACATCAAGCTGGAGTTTAACACGGAATACCGCCCTAAGCTGTTCAGCATCGTCGAAGGCGCTTTATTTGTCGATGCGGGGAATGTATGGTTGCTGAATGAAGATCCTTTAAAACCCGGTGCAAAATTCAGCAGCAATTTTTTGAACGAATTGGCTGTTGATGCTGGTTTTGGCTTCCGTCTGGATTTCACCATTTTGTTGCTGCGCCTGGATTTTGCCTTTCCATTAAAAGTGCCTTATGCTGCTAGTGTACCCAATAAGAATATGGTGATTAATTTAGCGATTGGGTATCCTTTTTAGAGTACGTTTGAATTATTTGTAGAGACGCGATTAATCGCGTCTGAATTAGTCGCGATTAATCTTGTCTTCAGCACGATTTAGTTTGTTAAAGCCCTTGAATCCATTTCAATCTCAGCATTCATTCATGTTATACTTCCTTATGGATGGCCCCGCAATTTTTGACTTTATCTTTTTTCGCCCCGCAGCTTTGCTTCGTCTGCGCTTTGTGACTTGTATGTCAAAAAAATAAATTCGCCAAAATTTCACCTTTCCATCCCGCGTGGGGTATATTGAAAAGGAAAAAGTTCTTTTTTGAGATTCCACGGCCCAAAAAACCTTCCATCTTACCAAAAGTCATCAATGCCAAAGACATCAAAAAACTGTTCGAGATAACCACGAACTTCAAACACAATACGATGTTGGAACTCTACTATGGGTTGGGATTGCAGGTCAGTGAAATTGTGAACCTTAAAATCACGGACATCGATAGCAAAAATCTACAAGTTTTCATCGAATAGGCAAAGGGCAAAAAAGACCGCTATGCCAACCTTCCCGAAAGTATTTTGGAGCATTTGAGGGCTTATTTTATGCCATACAAGCCAAAAAAATACCTGTTTGAAGGGCAATACGGCGATCAATGAAGCATACGCAGCGCCCAAAAAGTATTTGCCGACGCGCTCAAAAAAGCAAAAATCAATAACAACATTGGCATCCAAGGATTGAGACACAGCTTTGCTACTCACTTGCTGGAAGCCGGAACAGATATTAGCTTCATTCAGGAGCTGCTAGGGCGTAACGATCTCAAAACTGCCTTACTATACTTCGCGTCGTCAAGTTTCGAGCATGAAAAATAACGATCCGGTTCAGGTAAAGGACAACTTTTTTTCAAATCTAAATCTCTTGTCATCCTAAAATTCACCACAGAAAATCCACCACAGATTCACAGATTCTTACCGCCTTCGGCGTAAGCACGATTCCACAGATAGAGCAAATACCCAATCTGTGGAATCGTGCTTGTGATGCAATCACAAGAATCTGTGGAATCTGTGTATCTGTGGTCGATAATCATTTGACGGAGTCAATTTTTAAGCGTTAATCAAGATAAAACTCCAAATTTTAATATTTTCCCATGCTCAAAACTTGACAGCGTTAAGTATATACAACTTCCACGTTCTCAATATGCATTATTTGGTTTAATTTTCAATCCAGGCGCTTGAATTGCCACTATAAGCATATGAGCCATTATTGACTCAAAAAGCCCCAATCTACCCCAATTTCCGCCACATTCATCACATTTTGATTTTTAGTACCAACCATCGCATTAGTTTTGAAGAAAAAACAGAGCTTATGCAGCTTTCGAACCAAAAATTTAGACTTTATGAATTCATTTTCATCTTTCTGGCAGTTACTTACTATGTTGTTCGGCGCTTATTTGGGTTTATAGAGCTTGTTCAGATTTCTGCTTCGAGCTACAAATGGCCAAAATTCACCCCAATTTCGTTACAAAAATGCTCATGTAGCGCTGCTACATTCCGCTTTTTGCGCCTCATTGGTGCAAATTTTAGCTCATTTTCGCCATCGAACCAGAATCCTGAACAAGCTCTTTATCATTTATCAATTAACAACTCACCTTTTTACTGTCCAATCTTTGGGGTACACTTCAGACAATTAATTATTAAAATAATGAAATCATCACTTATTAAAAAAATCATCGTAATTCATTTGCTTGTAATCTGTATTTCTAAAACATACAGCCAGCAAACATTCAAACCAGTACCTGATAGTTTGACAAGCCTCTATAAGTACAACCTTAAAAAGAATTTTTTTCAAACTGAGGGGGACTTCAATTTATTTCTGAATAGATTTAGCAGTAAAGTAGAAACCTTTAAAGAGAAGTTAATCAAAAAAGCAACAGTTCAAAATTTAGAGCGCCTAACCCAAGACCTTAGCCAGCTTGAATATGATTTTCGTAAAATGGATTTGTATCTCTTTTTGCAATACGCAACCAACACAACTAATGCAAAGGCTTCGGTTTTAGAAGATTCCATTTATGATGTAATGTTGACCCAGCGAAGTAAATATAGAAACCATGTTAAATCAACATCTCAAAATACTATTAAGCGTTTGCTAAGTCTGTCCTCTATGAACTCATTTCAATACTATATAAACAATATTATTACTAATAAAAGACACGAATTATCTCAATCTGAAATAAAACTTTTAAAATCATTTAACTATCTAAAAGACAACCGCTTTTATGATGATTTGATTAATGGAATACCCACTGATACGATAGTTACTGGTACTGACACTCTGGATTTATTTAAAAATATGGGGAAATGGCAAAATCATCCTGATTCCATGATAAGAGCTGAAGGGGAAAGGAAATTATATGAAAGTTATAATACTGCAAAAAATTCATTAGGGTATCAATATATACAAATGATTAAAGGTTTAAATGCTTTTTCCAAATCAAAAAATTATGAAACCCTAATTCAAGAGAATTGTGATAAAATTTCTTTGTCGCAAGTAACGTTAGAATCCACTTTCCAGGAAATTGAAGCCAACTCATCCCTTTTTAAAAATAATTCTAAAGACAACATTAAAGAAATTAATAGGTATAGTATAAGTACAGCAACAGATATACTTTTAGATTGCTTTAAACAACTCGGACCGAATTACTCTGAACAAGCTTATCAATTACTTAACCCAGTCAATGGAAGACTTGATATTGTAGGGGGCGAAAACAGAATGGGTATGCAAGGCGTAGCCAGTGTTTATCCTATTGATGTAAGTATATTTTATGCAAATAATTACGAAGGATATTATATTGATTTAATGTTACTTTCTCATGAAGCTGGTCATGCAATACAGGCTTCATTAATGAGTGACAACAAAGTATCTTTACTAAATGGGGCGCAATTCAAAGTTTCGCTAAGCCCTCATTTGACTAGCATATGGGTTTTTC
>JBBANM010000123.1:0-15276 GCA_040401995.1 Saprospiraceae bacterium | reverse complement strand
ATTCTGTGTCTGTCATTGTATGGTAAAGATAACATACTTTGATCGCTTAGTACCGTTTTTTCCATATCCCATATTCCAATGTTTTTTGGATAAGGCCTTTTATTTGAAATTGCATCGCAAAAATAGCTTATATTGCAAACTAACAGAATTTTATAAATTTAATTTTTTAGAATTATATGATTCCGTTTTTTTTACAAATTCAAAACTAAACCTCAAATCACTGCAATGACAGCTACCACAACCAGTTACCATCCCGTAATACACGAATTAATCGATTTGATCGAAAAAAACGGATGGCAAGACAAATTTGCAGCAGCAATTAAAAAAGCACAGACTTACAATGTTCCCTTACTAGAAAAGGTAACCAACCTCGATCAATACCTTGATTGGATGAACAGCCTTTTGTATTGGATTCCTGCTGAAGACTTTACGGGAACCAACATGTACAATCATCTTTCGGCTTCCTATTTTATGGTGGATCAAGAACCACTGCTTTCCCTGCAAACCAAAGTAATTCCACATGAAAAAATGCCTCCACTGACTCCCTTGTCAAAATGGCTGGTGAATTATGCCGATGCCATGGGGGCTTTTTTGGATACTCCTGAATCCCTAACTCCAGCATCGGAAAAATCATTTTACGATGCTCCCAATTACAATCTCAATGAATACATCAGGCCCCATGGCGGATGGAAATCCTTTAATCAGATTTTTGCTAGAAATTTCAAACCCGGACTGCGCCCCGTAGCTGCTTTATGTGATCAAACGGTGATTGTATCTCCCGTCGATTCTACATTTGATGGACAATGGGAAATCCGCGAAGATTCAAATATTACCATCAAGGGACTTCACTGGAAAATAAGTGAACTGTTGGAAGGCAGCCCGTACAAGGATCGGTTTAAAAACGGGCTCTTTATGCATTCTTTTTTGAGTCCGGCCGATTATCACCGCCAACATGCCCCGGTAGGCGGCAAAGTATTGAAAGCCAGAGTAATACCTGGACAAGTTTACCTCGAAGTGGAAGCGGTTCCAGATGGTAGCGGCGACCACCATATTTTTCCAAAACGAAAATATGACGTACCCGATACCGCTGGGTATCAATTTGCCCAAGCCCGCGGATTGATTGTGCTGGACACCCCCATTGGTCTGGTTGCTGTTGTGCCTATTGGTATGTCGCAAGTTTCATCGGTGATCATGACCGCGGAAGTTGGGGTAACGGTAAGAAAAGGGGAGGAGCTTTCTTATTTTCAATTTGGCGGTTCAGATATCATTCTGTTGTTTGAAGGGGTATCCAATGTGAGTTTTACGGCGCAGCTGCATGTTCATTATAAAATGGGGGCTAAGATAGCGCAAGCGTATCCGGTGATTTGATGGTATTATTTCCTACTATTTTTGGAATTGCAGGCTTAAAAAATTGGAAATGAGGGTTTTGTAGAGACGTTGCATGCAACGTCTCTACACTTGGTAGACGATACCTACCGAACCAATCGTTTTGTTTCCAAGTAAATAGAATAAGTTCCACTCTTTTCTTGCTCCCAATTTCCCAAACTGACTTGACGATGATAGCTTATCCCCTTATTGGACATAACCCCGCCATACAATGGAGAAAAGCTTTTTTCATCTTCAGAGCGTCTTAAAAATTCAATAGAGGCCAGCACCGAACCGCTCATCCAAATATTGTAATCTTCCAAATTAACCGTAAGCCAGCCACGGCGAAGGACTTGTTTGACCAGAATTTCGCGCTGAAAAACACGATCCCCAGATTGTTTGCCATTAAAAGCATAGAAGTTGATACGGAAGGCTACCGAATCTCCGGTTACGCTAGCCAGAAAGATATTGAAGGAGGAAACTTTGATGCGTTCAGCACCCAAATCAATTTTTTGACCGATCTCCTGAATAAAGCTGATGTTTTTGGAATACCCCGTATATTCATACTGATAACCAAGGTAGTGAGTGACGCCTACTTTATCTTTTTTCCATTTGTCTTTGGCATTGACAACTACCTCTTGTAAAGTTGTTGTCAATGGGTCCAAGATTATGTTGTTACTACCTTGGGCGGCAAGACTTTTAATGAGTAATCTTTTTTCCTGATAGCCTACATAGGAAAATGTTAGTGTGTCATTGTTGTTTTCCTTAGCTACTTTAAGAATGAATTGTCCTTCCGAACTGGAAATGCAGCCGATGTTTTTGCCCCGAATACCAATATTGACAAAAGTGAGCGGAGTTTTTGAAGCTCCATCCTGTACCGAGCCGCGAATGGTAATTTGTGCAGAAATAGGAAGGAGCCAAAGCAGTAAATTAAAGGTTAGAATGACGTTTTTCATTTGATAGGTTTTTTGATTTTGATTTCAAGTTGTGAAAAAATATTGTTATTTGTAATAAAAAAATATTTGATTGATTCCAGTAGTATGGGCTAGCGGCCTTTTGAGCTTGTTCAGGATTCATATTTAATTTTGTCCTAACACATGCTACGCCACCCCAACAGCATACAAATATTGCTGAAACGCTACAAACAGTGAACTGATCTCTTGTACTTCGCCCAACACTGCTTTGGCATCTGGCAAGGATTGGTACTTGTTGATGAGCAGGAGCGGGAGTTTGTCTTGGTCAAGCTCCTCTACGCCGGATTCGATGTATTTGCTCAGTACAAATGCAATGAACTCTTTTTGTTGCTCATTGAGCAGCGCAAAGATAGTAGCCTGAGCTGCGGCGCCCCTTTCGGCGCGAGTTATGGGTTTGATGTCGCTGTTGAACACATATTCCAGTACGTCAAAAAGATCGCTTTTTTCCGCGTCGATGAGTTTTTGCACGGGTTTCAGCTTCGTTCATAGCTCGGGGCTGTTGATTAAATTCATGATAAGTTTTATTAATATTTCTTTTTCAGCAGGATCACTTTGGGCCACTAGTAAGGCCAGGGCGATGAGGCCGTTGTCGTTGATTTTGAGTTCGCCGCTTTTTTTGAGGTGGTGTCCATTTTTTTCCAAAAACCAGATGAATAAAAATGCTCCAATCCGTTTGTTGCCATCGCTAAACGAATGGTTTTTGATGACAAAATACAAGAGGTTGGCGGCTTGTTCTTCAATGCTGGGGTACAGGTATTGGCCGCCAAAAGTTTGGACGATGCTTTGTAAAGAACTTTTGAATCCATCGTCTTTTTCATTGCCAAAAAGCTCGGTGGCTTCCTTTTTTACGATCAACTGTTTTTTGAGCTCGGCAATAGCTGCTTTCGCCTCGGGGTATTGAATTTCGTAAGTGATGGTCTCATTGAGGCTGCTGGCGCCCAGCGTATGGCTGTCGAATTGATTGAGCAAAACAAAACTGCGGGTGTAGTAGCTCAAGATGTCGAGTAGTCCTTTTGCTTCAGAGATGTGTAGGTGCTCAGTTTTGCCTTGTTGCTCGATTAATTGTACCATTTTGCCCAGTTCTTCCAGGCGTTTTTGGTTGATGGCCTGGCCTTTGACAAGGTAATGGTTGAGGCGTTGGGTGGCCCATTGCCGGAATTGGGTACCGCGTTTGGAGTTGACGCGATAGCCTACGGAGAGGATGGCGTCGAGATTGTAATATTCAACCTCGTAGGTTTTGCCGTCAGCGGCAGTTGTTGCATTTTTTGCAACAACTGAATCTTTCTCTAATTCACCGGAGTGAAAAATGCTTTTAAGGTGTCTTGAAATGACGGATTTATCCCTTTCAAAAAGCTGTGCAATTTGATTGAGCGACAACCAGAAGGATTCACCTTGAAACTTCACTTCGATGGCGGTTACACCATCTTGGGTTTTGTATATTTCTATTCCATTCATAGGGCTAATTTTTCAACGGTTTTCAATTCTCCACTGAGAGCTTATTCAGGATGCTGCCTAATTTCTTTACAAAAATGCGCATGTATTTGGCAAAAATAACACACCGTAAAATACGCAATTCGGCTTGTTATGGCGGCGTTTTTTTGTTGTTAAAAAAGAAATCTAGCAAAAGAAATCCAATCCCCCCTCAATGCCTTTCCCCCTTCTCCTTTTCCAATACCCAATTTTGAATTGCCTTCAACTGATTTTGAATCTCCTCTTCACTCCAGTAGATCCCCTGATGCAGCACGCCGTTGATTTGTTGCGTAGCGCTGATGTTTTCCAGTGGATTGGCATTCAAAAACAACAAATCGGCTATTTTTCCTTTACTCACCGCGCCATAATCCTTGCTTTTGCCAAAAAAAGCGGGGCCATTGATCACGGAGGCTTGAAGCGCCGCCTGTGGAGTGAGGCCATAACGCACCATCAATTCTAGCTCCTGATGCATGCCCAGCCCGGGGTAATCAAAGGAATTGAGGTAACCGGAATCGGTGCCCGCCAGGAGAGTAACTCCGGCTTTATGCAACAAAGGCAACAAGGAAGCCGCAGTTTCAAACATGCGGTGCCGTAGCTCGATGGCCGCCGCATTGTCTTTCATGGCACGGTCTATGCGCCACTGGTAGGTGCGTTTGAATTCTGACCCTAGGTAGCTTAGGTAGGCGTCGTTTTGGTGGTTGTTTTGATCCAAATAAGCCGTAGCATAACTGCCGATCATGGTGGGCACAACGGCGGTGCCATTCGCCGCCAATTTCCGGAAATTGACCAGGGCGGTAGTGGTGTCCAATGTCGCCAAAAACTGTTCGTTGGCCTCGCGAGCGCTGAGGGTTCCCGCTGCTCTTTGTTTGGTGATGGCTTTTTCTTGAGGGGAAGCAGCACGAATCAGGTAACCCAGGTGCTCAATGGCTGACAAGCCCGCAGCGGCCGTTTCTTCAATGGTGAGCGCAACGGGGATATGCCCGGTGACTTTCCAGCCGCGTTGCCGCGCCGCGCGGATGCTTTGCAAAAACAAACGGGGTTCAAGGGTATTGTCGGTGATTTTGATGAAATCGACTTTGAGCTTTTGGAGAGAATCGAGGGCTTGCCGCAACTCCACTTCGTTGGCAATTTCCAGATCGCCGGGCCAGATGGATTTTTTGCCTTCCAGCTTGGGGCCGGAGGTGAAAATAGTGGGCCCAACGCGTTTGCCTGCTTTGATTTCTTCCCGCCATTGAAGGAGTGGAAGGCTGATGTCGCCCGCGCAGTCGCGCACGGTGGTGACGCCCATCGCGAGGAACAAGGGCAGGAGTTTTTCGTTTTCGTCGACTAGGGTATCGCCGCCAAAATGGACGTGGTTGTCCCAGAGACCGGGCATTAGGTACTTGCCTTTACCGACGATGATGATGTCTGCTGAGGTGAGTTTACCCGCTTTCGCCGCGCCGACGGAGCGAATGCGTTGGTTTTGGATGAGTACGTTTTGATTGGGCAGGATGCGGCCATTGGCAACATCCACAATATTGACGTTGAGGATCAGGATCGTGTTTTGGGCAAAAAGACTGCTGCTGAGGGTGAGGAGCAGTAAAATGAGGATGTTTTTCATGGTAAGTGGTTTGGGGGTGGATTGATTTGTTGGCAAGAGATTTGAGTGATTTTAGGCAATTTGTGGCTGCTTTTTTAAAGCCACTCCATCGAAGATGGGGTGCTAAACTTGTAAATTAATTCAAATCCAATTCATAAAAAAAAACGCCAACCAGGATACCTCCCGATTGGCGTTTTTTTTCAAGACAGATATAGTTAATTCTTACCCTGCCCCTTGCTTTCCATTTGCTTAGCCTGCTGCATGGGGTTGCTACCATTTTGCGGGCCATTTCTACCAAAACCCTGCGTTTTGAACAATTCAAAACGGCTAGGAATGGCTTTGCGTGGGAAGTAGTTGTTTTCAATGTCCACATCCGCTGTTTCCAACTGTGGATCCAAAATCACCTGCTTCACTGCTTTCTCAAAAGCAAACACCTTGCTGATTTTATGGTCGTTGAAACGCCAAATCTCCGCAGGGATGCGCTGAACCGTGCTGGTGCCATCTTCAAACTCAAATTTCAAGATCAAAGGCATCACCAATCCGCCGACGTTTGAGAAATCTAACTGATAGAAGTGTTGATTTTTTTCCATGAACATCTTGGCCTTTTCATCCAAACCGCTGATGTACTGTTTGTACTGCTCGCGATCGTTAGGCGTAATGTCGTTTGGATTGTAGCTGTTGTAAAAGTCTTTCAAAGCTGGATTGCGCTCTACCGCTACCTGTGCTAGGTCGCGTTTGTTGTTTTGGTAGGTTACGTCGTTTTCCAGTTTTTCTTTAGCAGCTTTGGCGGCTATGGTCTTCTCTACATCTGGGTTTTTGGTATCCAAACGGAATTCAGTTACCTCATCCAACGAGATGTCTACATTGTCGGTAGTGTAGAACCAGCCACGCCAGAACCAGTCGAGGTCAACGCCTGAAGCGTCTTCCATGGTGCGGAACAAATCGCTAGGAGTAGGGTGTTTGAAGGCCCAACGACGCGCATACTCGCGGAAAGCGTAGTCAAAAAGCTCGCGGCCCATGATGGTTTCGCGCAAGATGTTCAAACCGGTTGCGGGTTTGGCATATGCGTTGGCGCCAAACTGAATGATCGATTCCGAGTTGGTCATGATCGGGTTTTGCACGCTTTTGTCAGCCTTCATGTAGTCGACAATGTTGCGAGCTGGTCCGCGGCCAGATGGGTAATCGCGCATCCATTCTTGTTCGGCCAAAAATTGGCAGAAAGTGTTCAAACCTTCGTCCATCCAAGACCACTGGCGTTCGTCAGAGTTGACGATCATCGGGAAGAAGTTGTGACCTACCTCGTGGATGATCACGCCCAACATACCGTATTTCACGCGCTCGGAGTAAGTGCCGTCTTTTTCTGGACGACCGTAGTTAAAACAGATCATCGGGTACTCCATACCGTTTGATGCTTCTACTGAAATGGCAGTAGGGTAGGGGTACGGGATGGTATGCTTGGAATACACGCGTAGGGTGTGTGCTACTGCCTCAGTGGATAGGTGCCCGTACAAAGGATTCGCTTCTTTTGGGTAGTACGACATGGCCATTACGGTAGGTACCGGACTGCCATCGATTTTTACGCCCATTGCGTCCCAGATGTATTTGCGGGAAGCGCCAAACGCAAAGTCGCGTACATTTTCAGCTTTGTAGATCCAGGTTTTTTTCTCCTTGGATTTGGTTTTTTCTTTCTCAGTAGCCTCTTCTTGAGACACAATCACCACGGGCTTACTAGCAGTTTTTGCCTCCTCAAAACGGCGGATCTGCTCGGCAGTCAACACGTCTTTAGGGTTTTGCAAAACACCAGTTGCGGCAATGATATAGTCGGCAGGAACGGTAATGGCTACTTGGAAGTTACCAAACACCAAGGTGAATTCGCCTTGACCTAGGAACTGCTTGTGCTGCCAGCCATTGTAGTCATCGTATACCGCCATACGGGGATACCACTGCGTGATGGTGTACAGGTAGTTGCCATCTTCAGGGAATAACTCGTAACCACCACGACCATCAGCTGCTAAGGCCGGATTTTGGCGGTCGTTGATGTTGTAGCTCCAACCAATTTGCAACACCACTTTACCAGATTTTGCCGGCAAAGTAACCGGCAAATCTACGCGCATCATGGTTTTGTTGATGGTGTATTTCAGTGCTTTGCCAAGCGCATCTTTCACATACTCGATCTTGTGACCGCCGTCGAAAGAGTTGTCTACCAACGAGTTCAGCTGAACAGCAGAGATTTTCTCGCTCAGTTTGTTGGTTTTGGTCTTGTACGTGTTAGACTCAGGATCAACTACGTTTTGATCCAATTGGATCCAAATGTAGCTCAGTGGGTGCGGAGAGTTGTTGTAATACGTCAAGGTCTCTTTACCGATGATGCGTTGTTTGTCGTCATCGAGTTCAACTTTGATGTCGTAATCGGCACGTTGCTGCCAGTAGTCTTCGCCAGGAGCGCCGGAAGCAGTGCGGTAAGTATTTGGTGTGGGCAATTCAACGCCCAGTTGCCGGAATTTGCTTTGATCGGTGTTTTGTTGTGCAAAAAGCGTTGCACAGCTCCATCCGAATACCAGCAGGGTGATAAGTTGGCGTGTGGATTTCATGATTAGATATCTACGTTTTCAAAAAAATGATTAATCTTTCCAAAAGTAGCAAATTACTATCTTAAATCGTAGATAATCGACGACGGTTCGTTTGGCGATGATGGGCGTATGCCTTAGGATTGTTTTGAGAAAAACAAACTTGCTATATTTGGGTTTTGAACAGCATAATTTCCAGCGCAATGCAAATATGGGCTTTCTTGATGATTCTTTGGGTCGGTACATGGTCTCCACACCCTATCCACCTCACTTTGTCGGAAGTAAAGTATGCCGCCAAGAACCACTCTTTTGAAGTGGTTCACAAATTTTTTGTCGACGATTTGGAAAAAGAAGTAGAGGTATTGCTCCAATCACGGGGCAAATCCGTAAACCTCCACCTCAATACTCCCAAAGAATTGGCGGATGTTGACGTTTTTTTGCAACAGTATGTCAATGAGTTTTTTACACTCAAAATAAATGGCAAATCCTTCAGCGGAAAAATGTTGGGCAAAGAATATGAGAACGATGCGGTATGGATTTACGTAGAAGTACTCAATGTGCCCAAACCCAAGCAAATTTATCTCAAAGATGTCTTCCTTTTTGATCTTCACAACGACCAAAGCAACTTGGTGAATTTTGAATGCAATGAGAAAAAAGGCAGCATACGGTTTCATCACGGGCACCAAGATGAAACGATTTTGATGAAATGAGGTGATCGGCAGTCCTATTGATCAACATTAGTTTAGCGAACGATATCGAAATGTTTTTATGAAAAGTACCCTTACATTCCTGATTTCCCTAGTGTTTCTGGCTAGTTTTTCTCCGCTATTCAGCCAAAAAACCACGCCGAAGCCCGCAGCAGCTCCCCGGCCGCTCCCGGCACTCATCGACGCGTCGGCATTAGCTGGATTAAAATACCGCAACGTGGGTCCATCCCGCGGCGGCCGGGTCACGGCAGTTACTGGCGTACCGCAAAAACCATATACTTTTTATATGGGCGCTACCGGCGGCGGCGTATGGCGCACCACCGACGGCGGTATTAGCTGGAACAACCTTTCCGACAATGACTTCAAAACGGGTTCCATAGGTGCGGTAGAAGTGGCGCCTTCCGATCCCAATATCATCTACGTCGGCACAGGATCCGCCGACCCTCGCGGTAACATATCGCCTGGTGACGGCATCTACAAAAGTACCAATGGAGGCGTAACCTGGAAACACATCGGGCTCCCCAAAGCTGGACAAACTGGCAAAATAGTCATCCACCCCACCAACCCCGATCATGTTTGGGTAGCCGTGATGGGCAATATTTTTGGTCCCAGTCCCGAACGAGGTGTATATCGCAGCAAAGATGGCGGCCAAACCTGGGAGAAAGTCCTTTTCATCAGCGAGCGCACCGGCGCCATCGAACTGGTCATTGATCCCTCTAATCCCAATATACTTTACGCCGGGATGTGGACCGCCGAGCGCAAACCCTGGACGCTCATCGATGGCAGCATTGAAGGCGGAGTTTGGAAAACTCAAGATGGCGGCGCCAACTGGTCTAAACTGGAAGGCGGATTGCCCAAAGGGGTGGTAGGTCGCATCGGTATCGCTGTTTCCGCAGTAAAATCTAATCGGGTATGGGTACAAATTGAAGCCCAAGACGAAACCAAGGGCGGACTTTATCTATCCGAAAATGGCGGCGCTACCTTTAGTCGCGTCAACCGCGAACACAACATCCGTCAGCGGGCTTGGTACTACTCGCGGATTTACGCTGATCCCAAAAACGAGAATACGGTTTATGTGCTCAATACCAGTTTTATGCGCTCCATCGATGCCGGTAAAACCTTCACGCGCATAGGAGTTCCACATGGCGACACCCACGTGCTATGGATCAACCCCGATAACCCCGAAGTGATGATCCAGGGCAACGACGGCGGCGCTTGCATCTCGGTCAACGGCGGGCGTACCTGGTCGAGCCAGAACAACCAACCTACCGCCGAATTTTATCGCCTTACTCTGGATCAGCAATTCCCGTACCGCCTCTATGCTGCTCAACAAGACAATAGTACCATCTCCGTACCCAGTAAATTTGACCAAGCGTTGAGTCCGCAAGAACAATGGAACAGTGTGGGCAGCGGCGAAAGCGGGCACATTGCCGTGGATCCCCGCAATCCCAACCTGGTTTATGCTGGCAACTACATCGGACAAATTACCCGCAGCGATTTGTCGCGGGGCTACCGCAAGGATGTGGTGGCTTACCCGCAGATGCACGATGGCCAAGCGCCGCGCGACATCCGCTACCGTTTTCAGTGGAACGCGCCCATTCGACTTTCCCCGCACAATCCGGATGTGCTTTACCATTGCTCGCAGTATGTGCACCGCTCCAAAGATGGCGGGTATACTTGGGAAGTCATCAGTCTGGATTTGACCACCAACAATGGCCAATACCATGATATCCCGGGCGGCCCGATCCAGCATGACCATACCGGTGTGGAGTTGTTTACCACCATTTTTGCCTTTGAAGAATCGCCCTTGGTGGCCGGGGAACTTTGGACGGGTAGCGATGATGGATTGGTACACCTTTCGCGCGACAACGGCGCGACCTGGAAAAATATCACTCCGCCCACCTTACCAAAAAATGCTACCGTCAATCACATTGCGCTATCCACTCATGCAGCCGGAAGGGCTTTTATTGCAGTGCACAAATACCGGGAAAATGATTTCCGACCATTTATCTTCATGACCGACGATTATGGTCAAAGCTGGAAATTACTCACCGATGGCGTCAATGGCATTGCCAACGACCATTGGGTGCGCGTAGTGCTTGAAGACCCTAATCGCAAAGGCTTGTTGTATGCGGGTACTGAATATGGCATCCATTTTTCCCTCGATGAAGGCAAAAACTGGCAATCGCTACAACTGAATTTGCCACATACTCCCATTGCGGATTTGGCGGTAAAAAACAAAGACCTGGTGGTGGCCACCCATGGTCGCTCGTTCTGGATTTTGGATGATCTAAGTCCCTTGTACACTTTGAGTTTGGATAACGAACAGACGCCCATGTTGTATGCTCCCCGTACGGCTTATCGCACCCAATTGAGCAATTTTCGCGTAGCTGGCGGTCCTGATCGCGCGCCCAATGGCGCGCTTTTGTACTTCAACATCCCCAAAAGTATCAACGATACGGCCACGGTAACTTTGACCATTTTTGACCCCATGGGGAAAGCGCGCAAGGTTTTTTCCAATTACCCCAAAAAAGGTCAAGAACAATTGGATACCAGAAAAGGCCTCAATCGCTTGGAATGGGACTTGAGCTATGAAGCGCCAGAATTGCAGGACAACTCCTATTTTTCTTTGGCCGATACCGGACCAATCAAGGCGCCAACCGGTAATCACAAGGTGGTACTCACGTATATGGGCAAAAATTACGAACAAACCCTGGCTGTGTTCAAAGACCCACGCTGGACGCAAACCGATGCCGACCTTAAAGCCCAATATGAATTGACCATGCAGGTAAAAAGCTTGTTGAATGATTGTCATACCACTATTGGCGCCATACGTTCGGTGCGCCAGCAGGTGAAGGATGCCTTGGAAAAATCCCGTACGTTTAAACCCGAAAACGTAAAAAAACTGGAAAACGTAGCCAATCCTTTGATCGAGGATTTGACCAAATTGGAACAACTATTGATCCAAACCCAAAGTGAATCAGGGCAAGATCCGATCAATTATCCACCTAAATTGGATGATCAGATTGCCTACTTGTATTCCATCGTCAATGATCAAGACGATCGACCTACACAAGGAAGTTATACCCGTTACGATGATTTGAAAAAAGACTTAGCGCCGCATAAAGCTGTTTATGAGCAATTGAAAAACAAGGCACTAACCGATTTCAATCGCGTCCTTTCCGACAACGGATTACAAATGATAATGGCCAAATAACATGAATTCAACTTTTCGCCAATTTTTTCCAGTATTGCAGCGCACCCACAAGGGATTGCCGCTGGTTTTTATGGATGGACCCGCTGGCACGCAGGTGCCCCAGCCCGTCATCGATGCCATCAGCGATTACTACAAAATGTCGAACGCCAATACCCACGGCGCTTTCCTTACTTCCCTGGAAACCGACGATCTGATTGAAGGCACGCGGGAGACCGTAGCGCAATTTTTAGGCGCTGAGGGCGGGCATTGCATCTCGCTCGGGCAAAACATGACTACTCTCAATTTTTCGCTGTCGCACGCCATCGGTAGAATGCTGCAACCTGGCGACGAGATCCTCATTACTCAGCTTGATCATGAGGGCAATCGCGGACCCTGGCTCGCCTTGCGCGAGCGCGGCGTGATCGTGCGCGAGGTAAAACTATTGCCCAGCGGCGTACTCGATTACGATGACCTAGCCGCGCAGCTCAACCACCGCACGCGTTTGGTGGCGATGGGTATGGCTTCCAATATTTTAGGAACCGTAAATGATGTGGCTAAAGTTCGCGCACTGACTTACCAATACGGTGCTTGGTTGTTGTTGGATGCGGTGCATTATGCTGCCCATTTTGCGATAGACGTCCAGGCATTGGATTGCGATTTTTTGCTGTGTTCGGCGTATAAATTTTATGGTCCGCACGTAGGTTTGTTGTATTCTCGTCCAGGTTTGCTGGATCGTTTGCAACCTGATCGTTTGCGCACCGCCTATCAACAAGCGCCTTATTCCATCGAAACCGGCACACAGAACCACGCCGCTTTTGCCGGGGTAAGGGCGGCCATTGAGTTCATTGCCGATTTGGGGCAAGGCAACACCTTGCGGGATCGGATTCTTCAAGCTATGGGCATCATCCGGCGGCACGAGTCGGTTTTGGCATCGCAACTAGCGAAAGGACTGTTACAGCTTCCGGGCGTGCAGGTGCTGGGGCCTTCATTGGATACGCCTTTCCGCTCGCCAACCTTGGCGGTTACGGTAGAAGGCTTTCGCCCGGATGAAGTGTGTTTGAAACTAGCGGATCACAATATTTTTGCTTGGGACGGCCATTTCTATGCTTTACGGGCTACGGAAGTAATGGGATTGGTAGCTGGCGGCGGGGTTACCCGTTTGGGCATTTCGGCTTATACCACCAGCGAGGAGGTAGAAAAGGTGGTGGAAGTGTTTGAGGGATTGGTGTAAAAACCATCTTTAGATCAAGGTCTTTTTTCAAAAAAAAAACACCCTAAAATCAACACAGCGTATGATCTTCAAATTCAATTTTATTGAAAAAATGCTCTTGCGGTTCAATGTCATTCCGCATCCCTTGAATGACGTTGCCGTCAACACCGGCTTAGCCAAAGCCCTTGGCACGGCAGTAAAATTGAAAATTACCGATCAACTAACGCTGCAACCACAACCCATAGCGGCGATTGCGCAAGGAGCAGGCGTCAGTGAAAAAGGAACGGAAATCATCCTGAATTGCCTAGAAGCACTAGGGTATGTAAACAAAACTACGGCAGGTTTTGCTTTCAACAAACGCGGTGCTAAATTTCTCGATAAAGCATCGTCGGATAATTTTTGCTATTTCATTCTATTTAGCGACTGGACATACGACAGCTTTAGTAACCTGGATAAAAGCATTCAAGCTGGTCAACGGCCGGATCTCGACTTTAACACCTTTGGCGAATACGAGTGGGAGCTCTTTAGTCGGGCAATGACCGAATTGGCTAAAGCCGGGTTAGGCGAAGTAATCAGCAAAATCAAATTGCCCGCCAATTCCCAACATTTGCTGGATCTGGGAGGTTCGCATGGCTTGTTTAGCATTGAACTCTGCAAAAAACACCCTACGCTCCAAGCCGATGTGGTGGATTATGAGCCCGTCCGGAAATACGCGGAGGAGAACATCCAGCAAGCTGGCCTACAAGATCGGGTTCAGTTTAAGGCTTACGATTTCATGCAAGAACCCATTCCGGGTGATCAAGATGCGGTATTGCTTTTCCAAATCATTCATGGGCATTCGCCGGAAGTTAATCAGGCCTTGTTTCAGAAGATACATGCCGCTCTTCGTCCTGGCGGTCAGATGATCATTCATGAGCAGGTTAAAGGTATCAGCGGAAGCAGCCAACTGGCAAAAGCCAATACTTCCTTTATTGCTCTCAATTTGTTTCATCAAACCAATGGCAATACCTATACTTTTGAAGAGGTGAGTGCATGGGCGCAAGCGGCAGGGTTTCAGAAACAAACTTTGAAGAAGTTGAATAGCCCTGGTTTTGGGGTAATTGTTTGTGAGAAGTAGGGGAGTCGAAAATCTAAATAAGCGCTTAAAATCAAGCGGAGCCAGAAAATGGTTTGGATCCGCCTGATTTTCTTCTTAACCCAAAGCCGCCCCCACTTTTTCCAGCAGCGCCTTGGTCAATTTAATGCCCTCATCGGCAGAATGGGTCGTGCCCTCGTATTCTATGCCCACAAAACTGTTGTACTTCGCGTCTTTCACAATTTTCATCATGCGCATGTAATCGATGGTGGTTTCGTTGCCTTGCGCGTCAAATTGGAAAGTTTTGGCGCTAACTCCTTTGGCAAAAGGCATCATTTCCTGTACGCCCAAGTAGGGATCGTATTGCTCCACACATTTCCCATCCCACATTTGTCCGCCTTCGCGGCGCACGCAGAAATTGCCAAAATCTGGCAAAGTACCCACATTGGGTAGCTTGGATTTTTTGATCACCTTGCTCAGCCATTTGCCGTTGGAGGAATAGCTGCCGTGGTTTTCTACAATTACGTTGAGTCCGGCTTTAGCGGCGTAGGCGCCTAAATCATGCAAACCTGCTGTAGCGGCTTTGCCCACTTCTGCTGCGGTACCTTCGCCAAATGCGTTGACGCGAATGGAATGACAACCGAGGTAATGCGCGGCATCCACCCACTTGTAATGGTTTTCTACCGCTGTTTGGCGCGCATTTTTATTCACATCGCCCAAACCGCCTTCACCGTCGATCATGATCAGCACCGCGCGTACGCCGTTGTCGTCGCAGCGTTTTTTAAGGTCGGCTAGATAAGCGCTGTCTTTGGCTTTGTCTTTGAAAAACTGATTGACAAACTCCACGGCTTCAATTCCGTAGGTATTACGAGCGATGCCGGGGAAATCGAGGTTGGAAATTTTTCCGCCAAAAAGGTCTTTGTTGAGCGACCATTCAGCGAGGGAGATTTTGAAAAATGGTTTTCCTGCTGGCGTAGCGGCATGAAGCCATTGCGGTACGGCAGAGGCCAGCGCTAAGCTTCCGGTTACCTGGGCAGCTTGGGTTAAAAATTGGCGACGTGTTGACATAGGTATTTGATGTTTTAGAGTGTGTTTGGATTTTTTATTCGCGCTGCAAATGGCCAAAATTCACC
>JBBANM010000122.1:0-16023 GCA_040401995.1 Saprospiraceae bacterium | reverse complement strand
CCATTAATGCAATTGTCAATATCCCCCAGCCGCCAAAGGAGGCTGGATAGTTACTTAAAATTTTAATACAAAGGGCTCTAATTTATTTTGATGCTAAAATTTGAACAAGCCCTTAATTAAAATTAGCACAACCCTTTCTTTTTAAAAACGAAAGCGCTATATTTGCAGCCTAAATTTTCACAGAAAAAGGATTTGCCATGAAAAAGGACATTCATCCCGAATCATTTCGGGTGGTTATATTTAAAGATTTCTCTTGTGACGAAGCGTGGATGGGTCGTTCAACAGTGACGACTAAAGATTCCATTGTATGGGAGGACGGTCAGGAGTATCCCTTGATCAAATTGGAAATTTCCAATAATTCTCATCCCTTCTTCACTGGAAAGATGAAATTTGTCGATACTGCGGGTCGTATCGATAAATTCAATAAGAAATTTGCCAATTCTAAATTTGGCGGCCCAAAGGAATAAGGGTACGATGACTTGGCAAAAAAAGTCCCGATCAGCATTGGTTGGGACTTTTTTTTTATAACTTTCCCTCGCAATAGATCTTCGATCCTAAGAGTCATGTGGAACGTCATCCTTTTTGATAGCGAAGTTCGGGAACACTTGCTTCCCCTCACGTTTACCCGCCCAGTCGGCGAGTTGCGGGTAGGTATGCTTACCATTCGCGAGAAATGGGCCAAATGGTTGGGCGATAAGGTTTCTTTTATCACCCAAGATTATCTCGCCAACAAATTCCCTATCGAATATGGGGATGAAAATATCGTCATCAATGGCTCGGTAATGCCTTCTGATCGGCTTTGCCGTTTGATACGTCAGATGGAGTTTAATGATGCTTACTTGCAAGGTGAGGAGCTAATTGTCGCAAAGTTGGATCGCGAACAGTTGGAGAAATTGATCCATGATGAAGACATTGATCAGCTAAATGTCTACGATATAGAAGACACGCCGTTTTTGAAAATCAACCATCTCTGGGATATTTTTTTACTCAACGGTGATGCCTTAACCGAAGATTTTCAGCTGCTTACCCAAGATCAGGAATCTGCGCCTTTGAGTGAGACCAATCGAGTAATTGGCGATCCTAAAAATATCTTTTTGGCGGAAGGCGCCACGGTTGAATATGCTACGCTTAATGTCAAAGACGGGCCCATTTACCTCGATCGTAACTCCGAGATTATGGAAGGTGCAATGGTACGGGGCAGTTTGTACTTGGGCGAAAAGTCGATTATCCGGATGGGCGCGCGCATCTACGGGCCAACAACGATTGGCCCCTGGAGTAGAGTAGGGGGCGAAGTGATGCAATCTGTTATCCAAGGGTATTCCAACAAATCTCATGAAGGATTTTTGGGTCATTCCGTTATTGGAGAATGGTGTAATATCGGCGCAGATACCAGCGTATCAAATCTAAAAAACAATTACGAAAATGTCAAAGTTTGGAGTTACCCGGAAGGAAAGTTTGTAGATACGGATACCCAGTTTTGTGGCGTATTTATGGGCGACTATGGAAAATTAGGCATCAACACCATGCTCAATACCGGAACGGTGATCAGTGTTTCGGCCAATGTTTTTGGCTCGGGTTTCCCCCGCAATTATGTTCCTCCTTTCGCATGGGGAGGCGCTTCCGGTTTTCAAACTTTTCAATTGGACAAGGCATTTGAAACAGCTGAATTGATGATGCAACGTCGAGATAGGGTCTTCAACATTCAAGAACGTTTAATATTACTCCGCATCTTTGAAGAAACCGCACAATACCGTCATTGGGAAAAATGATTTTCCATGGTGGAAACGCCTATTGAGTTATGTTAGCCCCATACGTCTTGAAACGGCGTCTAGCGATTACAACTCACATTTGGAGGTGAGTTTGAGCCACGGGCGTTATATGCTGTCAACTGCCAACGCGATCTATTCTTTTGATGACCTCTATACCAATTTCCTAGGCGCCTTCCGGCAGGTGAAAATGGGGCAATTGCCCGGTGATCAGGTTTTGGTACTTGGGTTGGGATTGGGAAGTATCCCTTACATGCTTGAAAATAAGTTGGGACTCGATTTTCGATACACTTTGGTAGAGATCGACGAAGTGGTGGTCGATCTGGCTTATCGCTATACCTTGCAATGGCTTGAATCGCCGCTGGAAATCATCCGAACCGACGCCAATATATTTGTAACCGCCACCTATCAGCAATACGACTTAATCTGTATGGATGTTTTTGAAGACGACGATATCCCTCGTTTGTTTAAGGAGTCGGAATTTTTGGAAAAATTAAAAGACATCCTTGCCCCCAATGGTTTGCTCCTGTACAATGTACTGACTGCTCGAAAAATGGATCGTTACCATTCTGATCGTTTTTATACCGAACAATTTTTGAAGGTCTTTCCAAACGGTACACGCCTAGAAATTGGCAACAATTGGATTCTGATCAACGAAAAAAATTATCTCAACGCACTATAGTTTCTCTCCTTCCCTCATAAACAAATCCAAAACGCACTAAGGGCGCTTAATCGGATCACCAGCATCCAGGGCATCAAAAAATGAGTTGATGTATTGATAGATGTCGTCTTTAGCTTCTGGTGAAAGGCGTTTGAAGGTGCGAATACAACCCAGCAATTCCTTCTTCTTGCTTTGAAAAAATGCAATGGTTTCTTTGAGATCGGCATCAGTACCTGGTAATCCTAGGAAAACCCGATCCCGAACGGTAAGTTGGCTAACATCAGTGCGGGGAACAGCGTAGCTGGCATTAACTAAACCCGAAAAGTCAAAATCATAAGGCACCAATACTTTTTTGGTAGGCTGATCCTTGAAATTTAGCATTTTCAAGTTGCGCACCATCGGGATAGACCAGTCGGTATTGCATATCATGAATTCAAAAAGCGCCATTTTATTGACCTCGCTGATGTTCAGGCTGTCTTTGGAAGGTGAATAACAATTATCACAAATCTTGGCATTGTAGCGATTGGCCATGGTTTTGTCGTCTTCCATGAGGATGCCCATGTTATTGATTTTAGTGCCATCGTTGCTGTCGCGGTATTTAACGGATACCAAGTGGGTGCGAAAATGGTAGTTGCTAATGATTGCGTAGAGCTTATAAGCCAACATTTCCCGCAAAAGGTATTCTTTACCATCTAAACCATCCACGCAGTGCGTAACCAATTTCAATTCATCATCTTTGGCAAGCCCTTTTTCAAGCAAGTCCTTTTTTGAAAAATTCAATTTCAAAGGCGGGAAAACGCAAATTTTGCGGCGGAATTTGCCCCGGGAACGGATTTTGACTTCCCAAGTTTGCAGTTTACCGCCCGCATCTTTATAGCTGATCTTGGCTGGCTGGTATTCATTGGTATTTTTTTGATCTACCAATAACTTCAAATCGGTTACCAACTCAATGTCCAATGGTTCATCGAATGACATGGCATCAAAAATGGTTTTTTTTGCTGTTTCTTGCGCTTTGATGGCCGAGCCAATCAACATGCCCATCAAAAAAACAATGCCAATCGTGGTGTTCAAAGCATTAGGACGCCAGGGATTCATATTTTTAGGTTTTTGTTGCCTCAAAAATGCGAATTTTTATCCTTCTTCAGTTGTAATTCCGACAAACACTAGAGAAATAAATACCAGTTAAAAGGAAAATTTTGGAAGTCGTCTCTTGCTGGAGAATCTAGCAGGTCAAGACCAGCACAACTGAGACGACTTCCGGCCATTTTGATTACCACTTATCCAATCAGCGTATCGTCGGTAATGATGATGGTTTTGGTTTTGGAAGTTGCTGTTTTTTTCATACCAATCTGTGTTTGCCCCATGGGGTTGTTCAACTAATGTTTATACTGAGGTTGTTGTCATTGGAGTTGTACGAACAAGTCTTGCGTTGACAATTCCAAGATGTTAATTCAAAAGTAAACCTTGCAATTTTGAATGCAAAACCAAAATCACGACTAGCGGAACCGTCATTTTCACCTCTTTTTTTAAAATAAAAATCACAAAACGCTAAAAATCAGGACGCTAAAAAATAAAATTAACAACAAACCGGACTTTACAGCATTGCTTTTTAGGCTTTGCAAGAAATCATTATCTTTGAACCCTAATAAATGAACAAAGCATGTTTAGCATCAATATTTATTTGCGTTTTGCGCTGATAGCGGTAACCATTCTTGGCGGGATTGCTTTGAGCGTGGCTTTTGGTTTTTGGTACGGCTTCCCCTTTATGTTGGTTGGCTTGATTTTGTTGGCAGGATACATTGCCTTAGGGACAGTACAATCTGCTGCCATGATCATGCAGTCGGGGGACTTGGAAGGGGCTGAAAAACGCTTGGAATTAACCTTGTTTCCAAATTGGCTTTATGTCACTAACCGGGCATATTTCTACATGATAAAAGGTTCCATCGCTATTGCTCAAAAGAAAAATGATGAAGGCGAACGGTACTTAAAGATCGCGCAGGCCATCAAAGTACCTACCGACAATGAAAAGGGGATGATTGAGCTACAATTGGCCAGCATCAACGCCAACAAAGGCAAATGGAAAGAAGCGGAATACCATTACCGCAAACTCAAAGAGTTGAAAATCACCGAACAAGCGATTAAAGATCAAATGAAAGAGTTTGATAAAGCCTTTCAAAATCGCGGGCAAGTGAAAGCTGCCTCACGAATGGGCGCCGGCCAGATGATGGTTCGCCCCGGAAGTAAAAGCAAGCGCAAAAGACCAAAAATGCGCTAATAATTGCTCCTTATTTTTTTAAATAAAACCATGGTCGCCCAAGTGCCAGCGCTCCCAGTAGCAAGGTCAGGGCGGCCATTGTTTTTCCCACCCAATCGCCCAAGTGGCTATACAACGTCTGGTTATTGAGGAGTTGTATTTTTCCATCTATCGCCGTTTTTTCGCCGTATTTACTGCGTTGCTGAATCACCCCACGAGGATCGATAAAGGCAGAAATACCGGTACTGGCTGCTCGCGCTACATAACGCCGGTTTTCAATGGCCCGCAAACGGGCATATTGCAAATGCTGGCGATGCCCCGGAGTATGGCCCCACCAGCCATCGTTGGTAAGAATGAAAATGGCTTGTGCGCCCAAACGCACGTAAGTGGCACAATAATCGCCATAAACAGATTCGTAGCAGATGACTGGTGCTGCTTTTCCTTGCGGGCTAGCAAAAAGCGTTGGCGCATCTTGTCTTACGAAACCTGCCAAAGTACCGCCAAACTGTTCCACCACTGGTTTTAGAAAACCCAAAAGACCGGGGTAAGGAAAGATCTCAGCGCCGGGTACTAATTTTGATTTAAAATATAAACTGACCCAAGTATTTGCTGGATTCAGTTGTGCCGCAGCATTCATCGTTTCGTAGTAGACTTCGCGACCATCTTGGGTGGTCTGTTTGCGGGTAGTAGGACGATCGGCAGCTGCTTTGGTAAGTAAGCGATAGGCATCGATCCCGCTGATGAAAACCGTTTTTGGGAAGCGAGTCTGTACGCCGCGCAATTCCAGGATGGAAGCCTGGCTAGCCAGTTCGTCGAGGTTGAAAAATCCAAAACTACTTTCCGGGAACAAAACAAAAGCGGTAGAATCAGTAATGTGCTGATTCAGCAGCTCGAGGATTTGAGCGGTTTGATAACCTTCGGGTAGTTGGTTTTTTTCGTAATTGGGCTCAAAATTGGGCTGCACCAAAGTTACTTTTCGCCAGGTTCCTTTTTCATCATAGTTGTAGAATCGGATCAAAGACCAAGCAACAGGAAGTGAAAAAACCAATGCCATTATCCAGGTAAGTTGGGGCAATCGTTTTTTCTGAATCCATTGAAAAACAAGGATGTTTAATGCCAAAACCCATACACTGCCGCCCAATACGCCTGTCCATTCGTACCATTGGATGAAGGCTGGCCAAGGAGCTAGCGCATTTCCGAGGGTAAGCCAGGGCCAAGAAAGCTCCCAACGGTAATGCAAAAATTCGAAAGTAAGCCAAAAAGGAATCAGCGGCCAAAAACCTAGCTCTGGCCAACGGCGTCTTACATGTCGGGTTGCCAGCCAGGGCAACAGCATCAATAGACTATTGACCAAAATGGCAAACAAAGCGGCAATAAATGACGCGTTGGCAACCCAACTGGTAGAAATGATGTTGCCTAAAACGATGCCAGGATAAAGGAATTTAAATAAACTCGGGGCTTTAGGGGTTATTTTTTCAGTTTCAGATTCTATCAGCAAAAAGGGTAGAAAACAAAAAAATGCCAATGGAGGAAAATTGATCCAACCGGGAAATGATAATCCAAAAGTAACCCCACCGATGGCCGAGAGGATTTGCCAGCGCACCCAGTCTTGACCAGCTTTTTGCCTTTTTTTATACACCAACTGTTGACTTAAAAGCCATAAGCACAAAAACAAACCTAGTGAATTGTATTCCCAAAGCTGTTGGTGTTGAGCCAGTTGGATCAATTGGAAAGAGAAATATCCTGTTCCAATTAAGATGAAAGCTAGGAAGAGGTTGCGTATGGATTTGATAGCGGTATGTTTTTTTAATTAAGTAATTCAAAAACAAGTGTTTATGTAGATCGTTTTTTCAGGCGCGGCGGCGCATGCGAGGCCAATATTTGAAAAAAAAGCCGTAGATCACGTTGACCAAAAAAAGCAGTTGTGCCAATTGCAGGGCTATCAAACTGCCAATGGTGGCGCGTAGCCAGAAGGTTTGGGCTATTTTATTTTCGGCTAGCTCTTCTTGATGCAAACTGATGATCAATAACGATAAGGAAAGTAAGGTTAGGATAACATGGATGTAATTGAGCGCCGTGATCAGGGGCGTTTTCATACGTTGCGCCAACCAATAAGTGACCGCAATTCCCACTACAATCACCAACAGTGGAAGCATGAGGTTGAGTAGATTCAAGTTTAAAAA
This sequence comes from Saprospiraceae bacterium, assembly GCA_040401995.1. Taxonomy (GTDB): domain Bacteria; phylum Bacteroidota; class Bacteroidia; order Chitinophagales; family Saprospiraceae; genus Haliscomenobacter. The sequence goes on along the minus strand of JBBANM010000122.1, from coordinate 9,159 downwards.
ACTTCCATCGCTTAATTCAATGGTAATAGAAGAAGTGCCATACCATGCATTGATGAGCAACAACAGCGGCAGAATCAACAAAATAAGTTGATGCGGGTGTTTGGGAAATAATCGAGCCCACATGGGTAGGGAATTTATCAGTTTAGGAACGGTTAAATAATAAATTACCACTTTATCCTTGCTCTTTCGCCGCCACTCTTCCTATCTTTTTCGTTACAATGCCCCACATTGCGCCTCAAAAGATAGTCGATTGGCAACAAAATAGCGGCGGCTAAAATGTCAATTTATTATTCACCCGTCCCTTAGAGAAAAGTCAACGCTGGTAAGTTAGCATTTCCTCACTGATAAATTCCCTATTGAAAAGTTATTTTACGATAAAACCATTGCCAAAGCCAGCAGTGGCGCTTACAAATTGCAATTTGCCTTGATCGTCTTCTCCAGTCAAAATCATGCCTTGCGATTCAATGCCGCGCAGTTTGCGAGGCGCCAAGTTGGCCACCACTACAACCTGCTGCCCGATGATTTTTTCAGGGTCGAAATGCTCGGCAATACCCGATACAATGATGCGTTTTTCAACCCCTAAATCAATCAACAGCTTTAATAATTTGTCGGCCTTGGGGACGCGTTCAGCCTCCAGAATGGTTCCAGTTCGTAAATCCAATTTGGCGAAATCGTCGTACTGGATTTCTTCTTTAAAGGCTGGCCAAGGAGATTTCTCCGTTTCAACAACTGGTGTTGCTTGTTGTTCTGCTTCCATGATTGCGGTTAATTTGGCTTTTTGGATATTAATGATGTCCAGTCTGCTGGTGTCCTTGCGGTCGTTTATTTTTGGGAAAAGCACTTCGGCTTCGCCTACTTTGCTGCCAGCAGGCAATAAAGGCACACCTGCTTCTAACTGCTCTAAGGCTGTTGCCAAATCGCCGTTTTTCAAAGGAGAAAGGCCGATCAATTTCCGAATGCGCGGTGAAGCAAAAGGAATAAATGGTTGGGTAATGATGCTCAGCAAAGTCACGATTTGGATGCTGATGAACAAACATTCCTTGATCAATGGGCTTTCTGGATCGGATTTGCGGATCGTCCACGGAGCAACCTGTTGTAAATAGGTATTGCCCAAAGTGGAAATTTCCATCACCAACTGCGAGGCGGCTTTGAAGCTAAATGCATCCAAATGGTGGGTAAATTCAAAGGCCATTTTTGTTACCTCAGCCAGTTTATCCTGCAAATCAATAGTGATGTCAGGCACTTCGCCGTCAAAGTAGCTATTGGTAAGCGTCACCACCCGATTGATGAAATTGCCCAGGTTGTCGGCAAGTTCTTTATCGTGAAAATCGATGAATTCATCCCATTTGAAATCCGCGTCTTTGTTTTCTGGCATGTTGCGGATCAAGGCATAGCGCAAAGCATCTTCTTTATTGGGAAAATCTTTGAACTCTTCTAAATAGGTATGTTGTTCGATTCCCCAGCCGCGCGACTTAGAGAATTTTTGACCTTCAAAATTCAAAAACTGGTTGGCGGGTACATTTCTGGGTAAGGCATATTCTCCATACGCTTTTAGCATAGAAGGGAAGACAATACAGTGGAAAACGATGTTGTCTTTGCCGATAAAATGCACCAACTCCACATCGTCGCCTTTCCAATAAGCTTCCCAATCTTGGTTGTTTTCCAAGGCCCACTGTTTGGTAGCAGAAATGTAACCGATCGGGGCATCAAACCAAACGTAGAGCACCTTGCCTTTGGCTTCTGGTAGTGGCACGGCGATTCCCCAATCGAGGTCTCTGGTAATCGAGCGTGATTGCAAACCAGAATCCAACCACGACAAACATTGACCGATCACATGGTTTTTCCAGTCTTCTGGATTGTGGTGTTGTTTACCGTCGAGTACGCCATTTTTTATCCAATCGCGCAACCATACTTCATGGTTTTGGAGCTTGAAGTACCAGTGTTTGGTGGGTTTAAGTACCGGCGGTTTGCCGCTCATCATCGAACGAGGTTCGATGAGTTCGGTTGGTGATAAGGTGGTACCACAATTCTCGCATTGATCACCATAAGCTTCATGGAAACCACAGTTTGGGCAAGTACCCACAATATACCGATCCGCAAGAAACTGATTGTACTCCTCGTCGAAGTACTGCTCTACTGTGTGTTCTTCTAGTTCATTCCCTTTTTCGTGCAATTTGGAAAAAAACTCTTGCGAGGTTTCGTGATGTAGCTGCTCGCTGGTACGATGGTAATAATCAAAAGAGATGCCCAATTGCTCAAAAGTCGATTTGTTGAGAGTATGGTATTTATCGATGATGTCTTGTGGCGATATTCCTTCTTTTTTGGCGCGGATGGTGATGGCCGCGCCATGTTCATCCGATCCGCAGACCCAAACCACATCTTTCCCCATTAAGCGGAGATAGCGGACGTAAATGTCAGCTGGCAAATAAGCGCCAGAAAGATGGCCAAGGTGCAAAGCGCCATTGGCATAGGGTAGGGCAGAAGTAACCAGATATTTTTTTTGACTCATGTTGTATTATACTAAATTAGACTTGCCGCGAAGATAACAGCTTTGACGAGCAGTGCGTTCACCGCTGACCGATTTTTCCTAGTGAAGCGCTACTTGATTCCTGAAAACAAGTAACTTTATCCTACTTTCAAAAACAAATGAAAAAAAAGTAAAAATAGCTCTTTAAGGGTATTTACTTTCATGTGATAGTTTATTAGATTTGTATCCATAATAACAAGGGTGTCCTCTCCACCTTTTTGATGATAGCCATCTTTTACACTCCTTTTTAGCCCAGTCTAATGTTTTCCTCGAATAGACTTATACAAACGAGAGATCCACTAAACGTAAAAAAACAAACATTGATCGGCAGTAATGTCGTCAGTTATACCATTGATTATTCTACATTTTAGGCACTAATAATAGTCTAGTTCTAACCAATTATTAGACAGCTTCCCACCGTTGGGGAGCTTTCTTTTTTTAGGGCAGTTTTTTATTGGATCACTAATATGTGCTCAGGCGTAAAAGATTGTAAATATGCACGATGTGGTAGAGCCACATTGCAATGTGGCGCTACGAAACGGGAACCATTTAACTACCATCGGCTTTCTGATCAACTCACAGTAATCACCACTCTTTGATATCGCGACAAGGTAGGCGAACCATTGTCTTTACCCTCCACTACTACATGATAAGTGTCTCCTTTTTTTGCCGTTTGAGGAATGGTTATGGATAAGTTATTGGCTTGTAGCTTCACTTCGGCAGCCCCGCTCCCTGCCTCTTTGTAAGGCCAGGCGCTCAGGTTCACTTTATTGCCATCTGGATCGCTAGCGGATACCTGAAAAGACAAAAGTTGACCTGCTTTGGCGGTGATTACCGTTCCTTCTTTGACCATGACTTTGGGAGGATGATTGGCCGCTTTTACCGTTTTGACACACCAATCTGCGCGTGCTGCAAAATCTTGTTGAATGTCTTGCAACCAGCGGGTTTGGGGGTAATAAACATCTTCTTTGCCAGTTGCCGGGTTGAGTTCTGCCGTTTTTGGGCCATCTTCATAGCGGTTTGGGTTTTCAGGAGATTGTACAAACCGACCACCCCAACCGCCATATTCAGGGTGCTCAAGGTTGTTCAGACCCACATCAACGAGCTGTAAAAAAGCGGGTGAATCGCCTTCCGAGATGAAATCGTAGGGTTTGAATGAACCCCATTGGGCATTGGTAAGTCGCGTGGGGTCGCCATGAATGTGTTCGTTATCGCCGGGCTGTTTCTGGCCGTCGCCATACGAATAGTACATTTTGGTAAGCGCTCCGTGGTTCAGGATGATGTTTTTCGCCATGAAATCGCCCTCAAAATAAGGCTGCACTTTTGGGTCGATGTATTTTTTCCAAGGATAAGCTAAACAGGCAAATTGAAAGGCATTGTAAAACACCCGGATTTTTGGCCAATTTTTCCCAATATAATTTTTGTAAGTCGCATCTTGATCCATGATGGTGTAAATGATGGCTTTTTGGGAAATGGTTTCTTTCATTGTTGCCCAGGCCGGGTTGCCCGAAAATTGCGCTTCGATGGATTTTAGTGCCCGAGCAATGGTGTTGGTTCCGCCCCAAGCCTGCAAGTAGATGGGGGCTGGTTTTTTGTCCAATAATTTATTTTTGATCCATTCCGAGCCTTCGGTGGCTTCGCGCGTATCGCCTTCAAAATCGATGTTGCCTACTTTAATGATACTTTTTAGGTATTTGGGGGTCGGGAATCCTTTGGCATGGAGCGATAAATTGGGGTATATTTTTTCATACGCCTGTACCAAATCCTGAATCCAATGCACGCCCGGCCAGCGCAAATCGGTTTTGGGGCCATATATTTTTTTGGTCATCTCCATTTCGGAGGTAAATAAGGTACCTTTTCCATCTCCTTTGTAATGCCACATCGAACTGGAGTAGATCAAGCCTTCTACTTGATATTCATTGGAGTAGAGCAACATACGGATAAAAGAATCCACATCGTCGATTTCGCCGTCGGTGGTGACGATGGTGCGGGGCAATTGTACTTTAGATTGAGCGAGTAGACTCATTGCGCCCAAAAAAAGGCTGCAAAAGGCCAAAAGGATGATTTTTTTCATGTTGTGTATAGGTGTTGAAGTGGGTACTTGAATGGAGTTGAGATCAAAAAAAGAAATTTTTTCCGGCTTTTCGTTTATTTTTTGCGGTATGGCTGGAGATGCCAAAACGATCCTTTGCAACAAGGTTTTTAAAATACCTCGACTTTCCCTAACTTCCAGCTTTGGAATGGTTAAACAATAAAGTTTCACTTTTGCCTTGCTCTTTCACCGCCACTCTTCCTATCTTTTTCGTTACAATGCCCCACATTGCGCCTCAAAAGATAGTCGATTGGCAGCAAAATAGCGGCGGCTAAAATGAAACTTTATTATTCACCCATTCCTTTTGGAAACACTAAACTATGCACATAACACCTTTTCAGGCTCAACTACCCAATTTGGCATTGATCAATGATACCGATCAGTTTTTTCCTGGCGTCAAAGAATCCTTTGCCGAATATTTCTCCCAAGGGTTTTTTACCCCTTTGTTTGAGTCCGGAGTGTTTGTTTATGAAATAGTTGCGGGGAATAGGATATTCCGCGGTTTGCTGGCCTGTGCGGATATTCGAGATTACCTACAGGGCGACATCAAAAAACACGAAAATACCCTGGTTTCCAAAGAAGAATTGCATTTGCAGCTTTTTCAGCAATTCCAGGCCATGATCAAGCCAGTTTTGTTGGCTTACCCGGAAGTACCGGCGGTTAAATCTTGGATGGAAGGCATTGCGAGCGCACAAGCCCCTGGTTTTTCGCTCTCCGTAAAAGCTGATGGCCAGGTGCATCGTTTGTGGCCGGTCACGGATGCCCAGGAGTTGATTTACATCCAAGAACTTTTTGCCGCCTTTGTTCCAGCCAGTTATATTGCCGATGGGCATCACCGTTGTGCTACAGCCGCAGCTATTTATGAAGAAAAAAAAGAACACGGAACCGCTAACTCCCAACTTTTTTGCGCTTTGTTTCCTTCCTCCGACCTTGATATTCTCGATTTCAATCGCGCCATTTACCCCCTAGATCGTTTTGATACCGATGATTTTTTGTACCAAATGGCCGACCTGTTTGATGTCGTAGTTTTGCCAGAGGCTCAAAAACCTACGCAAAAATTTTCACTCACCATGTTGCTCCATCAACAATGGTATGGACTCACCTGGAAAACTCAGATTTTGGAGCGCTACCGTTGGGAACAGGTGGTTTTGGATACTCAGCTGCTCAATGAGTTAGTATTGCGCGATTTATTGGGCATTGTGGATGAGCGCAACGACCCGCGAATTGCTTATGTGGAAGGTCCGCTGGGGATCGCTGGCGTAGAGAAAAAAATTTCTAACCCTGCAAATGGGGTAGGATTTTGTTTGTTTCCCGTAGCTTTGGGGGATCTAATGGCGCTTTCCGACCACAACCAAGTGCTGCCGCCCAAATCGACCTGGTTTGAGCCGCGGATGAAAACTGGGTTGGTGGTTTGTCAGCTTTGATTTGCAATAAGGAACGCAGAAAAATTAACTTACCGATTTTGGGTTTTGAATAGGAAGTCGAACGATTCATTTCAAGTGAGCTTACTATTCAAAAGCCCCCCAAAAAATTGGGAAGTAATTTTTTGCGTCAAACTAAGTGATATACCCATACAAAAAAACGCATCCATGATTCGCAAAATTACCGCCGATGTAATCTATCCTGTTTCCAGCGCTCCAATTGAAAATGGGGTAGTAGTAACCGATGAAAACGGAAAAATCCTGGAAATCAGTCCTCGGGAAAACCATGACTCAGCCAGTTTAGAATACCACCCTGGCGCCATTGTGCCCGGTTTTATCAATACCCATTGCCATCTGGAATTGTCGCACATGAAGGGCATGGTGGATACCGGAACCGGATTGATTCCTTTCATCAAAGGGGTGGTTTCCTTGCGCGAAATTGCGATGGAAGTCATTTTGGACGCTATTGCCAAAGCGGATGAGGACATGCACGCTGGCGGCATTGTTGCGGTAGGCGATATTTCCAATAAGTTAGACACGGCAGCGCAAAAAGATAAAAGCAAAATCCGCTATTACTCTTTTGTGGAGATGTTTGACTTCCTACAAGATGGGTTGACTGAAACGGAGTTCAACAAATACCATGGCGTATACGAAGGGCAAAGCACCGCCCACGGCAACCGCAAAAGTGGTGTGCCTCACGCGCCCTACACCGTCTCGCCCGGACTTTTTCAACGCATCAATGCCATGAATACGCCAGATGCCACGGTGAGCATCCACAACCAAGAAACGCCCCATGAAAATCAGCTTTTCCTAGACGGCGGCGGCGACTTTTTGCCTTTTTTTAGCGGATTTGGGTTCAATTTTGACCATTTCAAGCCTACTGGAAAAACATCCATTCATTATGCACTAGCGAATATGGATCCGCGCTGTCGGACGCTTTTTGTACACAATACCTTGAGCACGCCCGACGATATTCGCGCTGCTCTAGCTTGGAGCGACCGCGTATTTTGGGCTACTTGCGCCAATGCCAATTTATACATCGAAAACCGGCTCCCCAATTATCAGCATTTCATCGAAACGGACGCGGTAGTAACCATCGGTACAGACAGCTTGACCTCCAACTGGCAGTTGTCGGTTTTGGAGGAGATGAAAACTATTGCTCGTTACCAATCGGGAGTTCCTTTTCAAACCTTGTTGCAATGGGCTACGCTCAACGGCGCCAAAGCTTTGGGTTTTGATGCCGACTTAGGTAGCATTGAAGTAGGCAAACAACCAGGGTTATTGTCTTTGAACATCGGTAAAGAAGAGCAATTGACGGATGGGACGAAGGTGAAGCGCTTGGTGTAAATACTTTTTTACCAAATAAAAAACGCCTGTCGAGTTATGAAACCCGACAGGCGTTTTTTTGATGATGGATGGCATTTATTGCTGCACCACCAACTTCCCGGTCCAAGTCCCTGTATTTGACAAAACCCGTAACCAGTACAAACCATTGGGGAAATCGCCAATGGCCACATCAGCGTAATTTCCGCTGAGGGTTTGTTGGTGCAATACCTGTCCGTTGACGGCGGTGATTACCAACTGACCTTGGTTGGGCAAGCCTTCCAAGTGTACGGTTTCACGAGCCGGATTGGGATACATCTTCACCGGCAAAACGGCAAGGTCTCTCAAGCCGGTAGTTTGGGCTGGAAAAGAAGTAAAGAAAGCCAAGGTGGCAAAACCCGCCGGTTGGGTACAAGACAAGTGCCCAGCGGTAGAGTTGACATCCTGTGAAGCTAGGTCTTTGGCGCCATTCTTGCGCATGATGGAGTCGGCGAAAACGCTATTGCGGTAAAAAACAGTTTCATCTGCTTTGCAATAAAACAGTCGAGTAGGGGCATTTGGCGCCCAGTTGTAGGTATCGTTGTCTTTTAATGCTAGTCGCAGAGGGTGGTTAGGGTTTGTGGTGAAATTGGCCAATACCGAATCCTGAAACATGCGTTTGGCCACTGCACTACCCGTACGTGCCTTCAATTCTCGAATCAAGCGAGCGTTCATGGTATCCGCGCTGATTGCACGGCGATAAAAACCATCAATGATGCCAGCGTAAGGTTGTTTAAAATACTGATCGCTGGTTTTGTATAATTTGTAAACCAAGTTGTACGACAAAATGGTGTAAGGCATATAAACCAGGTAGGTGCTCGGTAGATCAGAGATAAAACCTTTAAAAGACTCGCCCGAAATGTTGTAAGGCCCTGAAAGGTGAGCAGCTGCGGTCACCGGGAAATCGGTTTTATAATTGGCTTCCAACTCGCGATGCAAAGCCATCGAAGCGTGTCCCCCTTGAGAATAGCCGGAAATAAACAGCTGTTTGTTGAGGGTTACACTTTTACTTTTTAAAAACTCACGCGCAGCATACATCATGTCGATGGCAACAGAAGCCTCGGTGCGGGCGTGAAGGTAAGGGTGAAAACCGCGAGACCTTCCCAAGCCCAGGTAGTCAGGCGTAACGGTAATATAGCCAAACGTTGCAAATGCCGCGGTGAACTGCCAGCCACCTTGCAAATTGGAAGGTACATCCGTTACATCGGTTACGGTGCCGTGTTGGTAAAGTACCATCGGCATCGGGCGGCCAGTATTAAGCGGAAGAACGATTAACCCGGAAGCAGTATCTAGTTTGCCGTTGACATCTTTGGTGGTGTACAAAATTTTGTGCATTTCAACTTCAAATTGTGCCAACGGCCCAACGATCAATTGTAAAAGGTCGATGCTCAATTGCCCCACTTTTTGGCTTTCCACCAGTTTTTGGGCTTGTAAGTTGTTTCCTAAAAATGACAAAACTACGATCAAGGGTAGTATCCATCTTTTCATGCGTCGCTGAATTTTTATGATGTGAAAAAAAAGGCAAAGTAACTTAAGTAGGGAAGAGTTTGCATTTATTGCTCCAATATAATGCACTACGAGCTTGTTTTGTTGAATAACTTATTTCGTGGTATCTCCTGATATGGTGAAATTTAGCAATGCAAACCTAGCTTGAAAAGACTTGTTTTGTACTGCTCCCCAAAAATTGGACAGAAAAAGGCGAAAAAGATAATTGTTAAGAAACGATTATCTTAGGAAAAAAATCATGTAAAGTGAGC
>JBBANM010000121.1:0-16414 GCA_040401995.1 Saprospiraceae bacterium | reverse complement strand
TTTGCGCCTCATTGGTGCGAATTTTAGCTCACTACGCCATCGAACCAGAATCCTGTACAAGCTCTTGCTATTCTTTTCGCATCATGTGGATGCGATCTTTGTATTTCATCAATTGTCGTTTTAAAGAAGCCACCGCTCCATCAACAGAAGCCTCGAAAGTTCGATTTGTTGCTTTTGCTACCAACACTTCACCGGGCACATTTACGCGTACCTCGGCAATTTTATCTCTAACCTGACCGGAATTTTCCAGCTTTAACACCACCTTGGCATTAATAATACGATCAAAAAACTGATCCATCTTGCTGAGTTTCTTTTCTACAAAGCCAATCAATTTTGCATCGGCCTTGAACTGGATCGCTTCGGTGTAAACTTTCATAAGAAATAGTTTTAAAGTGAAAAGAAAGGTTAAAAAGATGAGCGGACTGAAGGATATGACTAATTTTTGCCTGCTTTGGGATGAGCTTGCTGGTAGACCTGTCGCAATCGCTCTATAGAATTGTGGGTGTAAATCTGTGTTGCCGTTAAATTGGCGTGCCCCAGCAGCTCTTTGATGGCTGAAAGCTCGGCGCCGCCATCAGATAAATGGGTGGCAAAGGAATGTCGAAGTACGTGCGGACTCCGTTTCTCAATGGTGGTTACTTCCGACAAATATTGCCTTACGATCTGGTATACCAGTCGCGGATAGATTGGTGCGCCTTTATCAGTTACCAATAAGTAAGGATGCGCAATGGGCTCAAAAGTACTTTGACGCAGGGAAAGATAATCGGTAATGAACTGGCATAGCCCCGCCCCTATTGGCGACACACGCGCTTTGTTTCCTTTGCCAATGATGAGAATCTGTTGCTGCGCTAAGTCGATATCTTGGAGTTTCAATCCGACCAATTCAGCTCGGCGCATACCGGTTCCATACAGTAATTCTAGAATCAAGCGGTCGCGCTGGCTAATGAAATCATCGCCCCAGTAGCGTTTTTCCAATAAGTTGCTCATTTCCGCAGCTGGAACAAAAACCGGAAGCCTTTTGCCCAATTTTGGCGAACTGACTTGGAGCATTGGATTTTGAACGATAACGCGCTCGCGTAAAAGAAATTTGAAGTAAGTTTTCAGGGCGGAAAGTTTACGCCGTACCGATACCGGTTTTAGCTCCTCGTTCATGAGTTCAATGACCCAAGAACGCACCATAACACCCGTAATTTCTGATGGGTTTTTCAATTCGTACCGAACTGCTACAAACTGCAAAAACTGCTCTAGATCAAGCTTATAAGCCAGAATGGTATGCGCAGAATAGCGTTTTTCATGTTGCAGATAATGTATAAATTGAACTATCGTCATGCGCTACTTTTAGAAGCGAGTAATCGTTGTGCCTGTTTCAAAACCTTTTCCTAAAAATTACTTCCAGGACTGGTTGTACTTTCAAAACAAGTGTCTAACTGTTTTAAATGTAAGTAAAAAAAAAGTCTTTGTCAAGGTCTTGTTAACAGCAAGGTGATAATTGTGCAGATATTGCGGATAAAAGGGCGTTTTTAGTCGCTCAATCTTAAAATTTTAACATTTCGCGAAGAGTATGCTTTGAAAAAAAAAGAGTACAGCGATTGCCATACTCTTGTTTTTGAAACGCTAAAAAGCTGGGAATAGGAAGTTGAAAAAACACTTGGTTTTGATAGTTTAACTATTAAAAATGTGAATTGTTCCCGTAGCTTAGGTTTTTTTACAAATCGATCAACTTGTTATAAAAGCTCAACACCATTTTGATCTCCTGATCTGAATCCAGTGAAAGTTTTTTTTCATTCATGAATTGAATAACGAGCGAGGCTTTGTCAGCCATTAAAGCTAATAGCTCTTTGCGCTTGGGTTTGAACTTGATCAGATTGGATTTTGCATCAGCGTAGTAATAGGCGTATCGCTTGAAGTATTTGGCGTTTTTGTCCCCCACCGAAAGTGCTGCGTTATAAGTGGGTTTTATGTATAGCAAGCTATGGCTTTTAACGACTTTCAATTTTCCCTCAGCAAGCATTTCGACAAACCCGTTGAGTTCGTCAGGGTAACCTTTAAATTCTCTTACGTTCCAAAAGCTAGCTATTCCCTGCTCCCCTGGCCGCTGGTAGTGTACTCGGCGTATAGCGTTGGGGTCAATGCTCTTAACGGCGTCCCCCAACTTAAACTCTACCAAATAGGTACGTAAATCTATGCGCACGGGATAGCCCGCTATAGAATCTGAAGCAGCGGGATCATAACGTTTGACGATTTCCCGGTAAAAAACGATGCTAGACTTTAAAAAACTGCTGTCAAGGTAGATGTCGCCTACTACTTCTCCTGGAGTATCAGAAATCCCATAAATCATCGATGCAGAGGAATTAGGATTAAAATTGCCAATTTGACCGTAATTGATGGCATCCCGGGTGCTTTGTGCCATTTGCGTGTTTTGTCCAAAAAGAGAAAAAGCAAAAGAGAAAATACAGCAAGAAAAAAACAGCTGCTTCATTGGATTCGATTTTAAAAGAGTTACAAAAATTAAAATCAATGGTATACATCCCAATATTCATCGCCGATTTCATAATCGAGGTACTCAAAAATGAGGTTCATCATTTCATTGGTAGTACCCCAGCCATAGGTCGCCTCGCGTGGAGGCACGTAGGGATTGCGGGGATTATTTTTGGTGTTGTCGTAAACTGCTTCTGCATAGATTACCGACCCCTTAGGTAATTTGATCAAACTTTTGAATTGGTAATTTCGCTGCCAATTGAAATCCCAAGCTGGTATATGAATCAGCGGAATAAGATCGCCTTCCGGGGTAATGGCGTAGGCTTTAAAGCTTTTTCCAAGTAAGTGCATGTGCGGCATCACACTTACCAGCGACAGATCTTGAGGAATTATCGGCGAGCGCATATAATAGGTGATTACCGTGTCTGCCGTAATGTTAAAAGGCGGGTTGAAAATCCAGTTTTCATCCAATACCAGGGTTTGAATAAGCCGTCTTGGTTTTTCAGGGGCTAAATAAATGTGGACTTCCGATTGGTCTTCTGCTGGCTTGGGGCTTGGCGCGTAGTGCATGTTGAGTACCAGATCGGCATTTTTTGGGAGAAGCTTTCCGGTTCCTTCTGGGTAAAAAATGGAAAAACTACCGGGTACCCAACCATGCCAAAATTTGTTGGCCAGTTGCACATTCAATTTAGCGAATGCTGAAGATTGACCAATCTCAATGCCATCATCGGGTCGGAGTTTATTGGTGGTATCCAGCATGATCCGAGCATGGTGCGCTAATTTCTTATTTCCGGGTACAAAATCAACTCCGCGCACATAAAGATCTTTTTTTGCTTGCGAGGGCATCACAAAAATTCGGTATTGCTCGGTATTGTTGCCCGGAATGGTAAATGGTTGGTTCAATTTAATCACCAAATCTGGCGATGGGTATACTGGCGGATCTATTTGATTGAGACGAGGAGTAACGGTTTGCGTTCCTGCTTGGGCGCCTTGATCAATCCAATCGCCGATCTGCTTAATCTGCTGGACAGTGAGTAGGTGCTGATTGTGAAAGGTATTAAAAGAAGTATCGGCGTGCCATGGAGGCATGTAGCGGCTTTCCACTACCATTTTGATGAATTCAACGCGTTTATATACCTCATTATATGTTTGCAGCGGAAAAGGTGCTGCTTGTCCGGGTCGATGACAAACTACGCAATTGCGGTCTACAATCGGTTTGATGTGTTCATAATAGGTAAGCGCGGTTTGACTGAAGATGAATGACGGAGATAAAATGAGAAAAACCACCCAGAATCGCGGTTTGAGTAAGCTAAGGAGAGGGCGTTCTCTTGTTTGTATTTCCGAATTGCTTTGATTGATCATCTTCGCTAACGCTTTTAAAACTTATCATTGACCAAAAATACAGCCAACGGGTTTAGTGCTTTTCACCGCAACGGGCTTTCCTGCTCGGACGGCTATGAGTGCATCATCTAAGTAATTTTCCGTAATAACCGATCGGCGTTTTCCCAAGTCAAAAAACCAGTTATCAATTGCTCCATGATAGAGGATTTGCGCTTTTTTGTTGAGCAAAAAAACTTCCGGTGTTACCCGAGCACCTAGCTGTTGAATCAAATCGTGCCGCTGATCCAAAACGACTGAGAAAGGTAAGTTGTATTCCTTTATAAAAGTACGCACTGCCGAGGAATCTTCCCAGCGGTTAAATACGCCAACCCAGGCAACTTCAGGGTATGTTTTTGAAAGCTCTATCAAAGTTCGGGTATATTTGATACAGATGGGACATTCCGTGCTCAAAAACACCAATACATTCAAATCTTGATTTAAATATTTTCTGATTTCGACTTCATTGTGGCTTACCAGTTCAGTAACCCGTAAATGATTGATGTTTTTTGTACAACTCTGTAAAAGCAACGTAAAGCATAAAAACAAAAGTAGATGGGAAACCCAGTTTACCTTCTTGGTTAAGGTATTCTTAGAATTCCAACTTTGTTTTTTCATGCTACTTGTAGTTGTCATTTACTTCCTTTTGAAAGAGAAGAATACAAAACGCCCAAAAGGTAATAACCTCTTGACTTAAAACGAATAGAGCGCCCTAAAGATAGAGCGCTCTATTGTTTTTCAATCTTGAAAAACCAAGTATTATTTTGCTACTTTCCAAGATACGCTACAGTTGGCGCCGACTAATTCAGCGCAAACTGCTGGCGACCAAGAATCAAAGTAACGGCCATCGGCGGTTGTCAAACCCCAAGACAGCAAAAAGCTATCATCGGTGATGAACTTGGTGGTAGCGCTGCGGGTCGGTTTTTTTGGCGCGCTAAACACCGATACTTTTCCCTTGCCGTCGCCATAATCAAACTGCGCATCCGCAAAAAGAGTAGCAATATCATTTGGCGAGATGGACAGCAAAAGATTAGCATTGTTTGCAGGTACAGTACCACCTTCCACGGTTCTCAACTTACGGGTTCCCAAAGCGGCAACACGCGGGTTTTTGTCGTTGTCAAGGTAAGCCTCATTCCAAGTAATGAAGAGATCCATTTTGTTAACGGTGTTCAATCCATCGATAGAACGCCACGCCAAATTGATTTTCAGCGGTGTTGTCAAGTCGCCCTCTTTAAAGCCTTTTGGCGAGTCAGCTGTTAAAAGACCTTGACCATGTACTGCTGTTTCATACTGCTTGATGGGATTTAAAGATGCATCCTCACAAGCCGAAAAAACAACCAGTACAGCCATCAAGGCGATATAAAGTGTGAATTTCATTGTTTTCATCGCAACAAAAATTTAAAGATGATTTTGGTCAGGTTGCGGAACAATGATCATAGCATTGCTCCACAACCGCCCATCCAAATAGAATAAAATTAATTAACGTCCCAGAAAATAGGATCGCGGTCATAGATTACATCCTTATAAGCCGCTGCATTCGGATTCAAGGTTAGCTCTTCCGTAGGGTAAGGCAAACGCAATGGGAATTTCCGAATGGCATTGATCGGCGATTGGATTGTATTCGGGAAACCAGTACGACGGAATGCATTGTACAGGTCAATTCCACTACCCCAGCTAGAGAACCATAATTGCTTCAATGCTACATTTAATTTACTGTTGGCGCTAGAAGCATCGTCGAATTTCTTCAATTGATCGGCAACATATGCTTCGGTATCCAAAAGACGGCCATCTGACAAAGTTATTGGCGGACGTACCGAGTTTGGATCGGTTTTTACCCCAAAGTCTACTACACGTTTGATGTGACCCCGCATGGCATCTTCAAACAATTTACGTGCATCGCCAGTAGCGCCTAAAGCCAAGGCAGCTTCTATACGGTAATACAACACGTTAACCGCTGTCATCATCGGAAAAATACCGCCGCCTGATGCTCTGTTGGTACCCGCCAAAGCGGCAGTAGCTACATCATAGAAACCACCCGCTGGATAAACGCCAGGGTAAGTTCTAAAATCACCATCTTGAGGAACACCCGCTGGGTCGGCACGATCCCGGCCAAAAAGGCCAGCAAGAAAATCTTTAGCTGATGCCGAGAAAGTCAAACCTTTTGCGGTGTACAAACGATCGATGATGACCGGGTTCAATACCAAGTAGCCATAGGTACAACCTACCGTTTGCGAACAAGGGGTTGTACCACGATCTGAAGAGTTGTTTTGATCCAACAATCTTTTGGTTTGGCGACGGAAGTAGTAAGGGAAACGAGGGTCGCCATTTTCCAACATCTCTACCATAATCTGATGGAGCACGTAAGTAAATCCGTTTGGGCCAGTATAAGAAGCCTGATACCATGGGTGACGATAATCTGGAGCAATCGTTTTGCTGAACGTGAAGGTGAAGTCATCTGCTTCCGCAGAGATCAATTTACCGCCTGCAATCAACTTTTCCATTTCAGCTTTGGCATTGGTATTGACCAAACGCGTGGTCAAGTACATCCGAAATTTCAAGGTGTTTCCGAATTTTTCCCAGCGCGACAAGTTACCGGCATAGATCAAGTCACCGCTTACTGCAACCGGGTTACGCGCGTTGGTCACGTTGGCAATCCCCTGATCTATCAAAGTAAACATGGCATCATATACCGCCTTATCCTTGTCGAATTTAGGGTTCTTAATCGACGTTGAAGCATCCCCTTGCAAAGCTTCAGAATAAGGAATATCGCCAAAAAAGTCCACTAAGTTAACCACTACAAATGCTTTGAGCAATTGTGCTATACCCAGGTATTGCGGGCTACCTGTCTCACCTTGATTGCCGGCAATGACGCCTTCCAAATCCTTGAGTATATCCGAATAAATGCTACGCCATGTACCGTTGAAGTCCCCTTGAGGAATATTCCAGCGAGCATAGCTATCGATCATTCCCATGAATCCTTGGGCATTGCCGCTTAATCCGTTTAAACTATAAGCAATGTTGATTTGCGATTGAGAAAGCAAAAGATCAGATGATGCCTTTGCCGGGTTATTGGGATCTGTGTTAATGTCGAGATTAAACATATCCCCGCAACTGCTCAATCCAAATACCAGTAAAAAAGCGTAGAGCAGCTTGGTTGTATATTTCATTTGATTCTACTTTAAAGTTGTTCAAATATGGAAACCGCCAATCCGTTTCCCAAAGGTCTCATCTAGCGTAACCGAAAACGTCCAACGGTTTCCTAGATCTTAATCTAAATTGGTTCCCAATTTAGAACGTTACTGATAGGTTTACCCCATAACGACGCGTCGTTGGGTAACCGCCATATTCAAAACCTTGTACGTTAGAAACTGATGTTTCTGCCAAAACTTCTGGATCTTGGTTTACGCCTTTCAAGATATTGGGTGTTCTCCACCATAGGTTACGACCAGAGATCGAGATCCGTGCAGAGCCGATTGGCGTTTTTGCCAATAATTTCTTGGGGAACTGATACCCTAAGGTTACCTCGCGAAGACGGATGGTAGTGATATCGTATACGTTGGTTTCGTCGGCGCCATAAATCCCAAAACCATTCGAGAAGTGGTAGTCGAAAGCAGTCATACCCGTAGTATTACGGATGTAGTTGCCTTGTTCATTTTTAAGCGCCTGAAAAGTTTGCGGGTTGCCATAAACACCCGGAATAACGCGAACGGCTTCACGGTCTTCAGTCAATTTCAACTGACCGCGTAGCAACAAAGAACCCGCAGTGGTTAAGTACATATCTCCACCTTGGCGCCAGTCAAACAAAGCATTCAACGTGAAACCTTTCCAAGAGAAGTTATTGATGAAGCTCAAGTTGAAGTCAGGGTTGGGATTACCAATGATCTGAGCTCTTGCATTCTGGATGGTTTGACCAGTGGTTTTATCAATCAACAGATCGCCCTCTGGTGTACGTGCAATTTGTGATCCAAAAATTTGACCAAATGGCTGACCTGTACGGTGAATGGTACCCAAAGTTGAGCTATAACCACCAACGAATATATCGCCGCCTTCACCAGCGTTAACTACTAAAGAGCGGATGCGGGTAAAGTTGAACGTAGTTGTCCACTCAAAACCGCTAGCTGTTTTGATCGGTGTGATGTTCAAAGCCACTTCCAAACCTTTGTTCTGAATTTCCCCAGCGTTAACAATTGCACGGGTAAAACCAGAAGTACCGGCTACGGTAGTTTGGGTGATTTGGTTGGTTGAATTACGCTTGAACCAGGTTACGTCCAATCCAATGCGGTTGCGTAGGAAACGGAAATCGGCGCCAAATTCTAGCTCCGTGGTTAACTCGTTCACCAAGGTATTGTTACCCAAAGTATTGGACAAAGTTGCCAAGTTGAACAAAGAACCAGTGGCGCTAGTAAATGGCGTTCTCAAGTTGTAAGGCGTAGTTGTACGGTAAGGCGTTGCTTCGTTACCTACCTGCGTCAAAGCAGCACGTATTTTACCAAAACTGAAGATGTTGCTCTTGATGCCAAAAGCGTCGGTGATGATGAAAGACGAGTTGACGCCAGGGTAGAAATAGCTGTTGTTTTCTTTTGGCAGCGTTGACGAGAAGTCGTTACGTGCCGTAGCGCCTAAGTACAAGAAATCCTTGTAGCCCAATTGCAAATCCGCATATCCAGCATAGAAGCGTTGTTTGCGGTTGGTTTCAGTCGATAGTTGCGTTTGGGTAGCATTGGTATTGTACAAACCAGTAGAGATTATACCATCACCGGCTACAAAATTATCATTAAAAGAACGTTGGTTCCAGTTGAAACCAGTAATCAAACGGAAGTCCAAATCTGGCGTGATGTTTTTGGTAATCGTTGCCAGATAGTTCATATCGATTTCTGTATTGACGATATTATCTGTCCATACGGCACCATTTGGGTCGCCAACTCCGCCAGCCCGGACGATGTTTTTACGCGCTTCGCTGTAGGTATTGACACCACCCCTTGCGGTCAAGTTCAACCAAGGGAGTACATCGTAAGTCAAAGCCATG
Source organism: Saprospiraceae bacterium (assembly GCA_040401995.1). GTDB lineage: Bacteria > Bacteroidota > Bacteroidia > Chitinophagales > Saprospiraceae > Haliscomenobacter. The sequence goes on along the minus strand of JBBANM010000121.1, from coordinate 7,533 downwards.
TTGCCATAAACCCGATTCACAGTACTGCTATAGCTGTTGTATTTTACCAACCAGCGTGGATTGTCCAAAGCCCGGTAAAATACATTATCGCCGCTTACTGGGTTTTCAAAAGGGTAAGGGATACCTTCAGGGTTCTGCTCCATCAAATCGTAGTTACGAGGAAGGAAGAACAAACGCGTAAAGATTGAACCTTCTGAAGTACCGTTGTTACCGCCAAAGATCGAAGCGCCAATTGGTGGGTTAGACTGAGTGGTATTCACGTAGTTGACGTTACCTGAAAGCGTTAGGCCATTGGCCAATTTGGAGTTACCACCAAAACTAAAGGTAGTACGACCTGATTTCGAGTTGGGTACAATACCATCATTGCTCATACGAGAAACAATAGCATTCAAACTTCCTTCTTTACCGCCAGCCGAGATATTCAGCGAGTTTTCTACCAAGTTACCGGTACGGAAAAATTTATCAATGATGTCATAAGAGCGGTAAGGCACACCGATTGGGCGCTTAGCACTTGGATTGTTTGGATCGGTTTCGAACAACTCGGGAAATACGTTGGAGTAACGTGGCGCAGCATAACCCGTAGATACCAATGGGTGACGGATGATGCCTTCGCCATACCCTGGCTCGATGATTTTAGAATAACGCGCATAACCATACTGCGCGTTGATGCGGTCTACTTGATTGGCAAAAGGGGCGCCCCAGTTACCGATAAAACCACCGTTGTAGTTCTGAGCAGAACCTTGGCCATATACGTTTTGGTATTCTGGAATACCCGATATTTTTTCATTCTGGTAGGAAGCTGAATAGGTTACTTCCAATCCTTTACGAGCGTTTTTGCTACCGCTCTTGGTGGTGACCAATACCACCCCGTTGGTAGCACGCGAACCATACAAGGCCGATGCAGCTGCACCTTTCAAGATGGTCATAGATTCAATGTTGTTTGGATCCAAATCGAAGCCACGGCTGGAATACTGCGTACCACCTGATGCACCGGTAGTAGCGTTTACGGAGTTATCAAAAGGCACACCGTCCACTACGAACAACGGCTGGGTATTACCGGTGAGCGAAGAGAAACCGCGGATGTTGATTTTGGTAGATTGACCTGGGGCGCCACCGCCGCCGGTAATCTGTACCCCCGGAACTTTACCAGCTACGGCACGAACAGGGTCAACCTCTGAACGCTGCTGAAGATCCGAACCAGAAAGGTTGGTAACGGAATAGCCAAGCGCTTTTTTGTCGCGCTTGATCCCGATGGAAGTCACCAACACCTCATTCAATTGCTGGGCATTTTCTTCCAATTGGGCATCAACAACGTTGGACGCTCCCAAGGCAATTTCCTGGGAGAGGTACCCCGTATAGCTGATGAGAAGAATGCTGCCGGTGTTGTTGGCAGGTACGGTAAGCGAGTAAGAGCCGTCAACCTCAGTTACGGTACCAGTGGTTGATCCTTTGACCAAAACGCTGGCGCCAATCAAGGGCTGGCTCTGTTTGTCGGTCACTTTACCACTGATGGTTCTTTGTGCCATTGCTCCAATGACCGCAAGTACAACCAGCGAAAGTGTTAGTAACAGTTTTTTCATACTAAACATTTTACGAGATGATCGAAGTATAACTATCAAAAATAAAAATTAAAGACTTTTTACCCGTTTCCTTGGTTTAAGACCTGAAAACATTGGATTCAAAAAGCAAATACAATTTGAATTTCTAATCAAAAAAACTGAGCATAGTCAAAATTGGAAACTGTGCCTACGATAAGGCTTACAGTTGAAGATCAGGTAGAAATAGCTGATCACTAAAATTTGCAATTGGGCATGCAATGAAAAAGGACTTACTGTGTGTAAAAATCATGTAACCTTTCCTTAAACGGCTATAGCATTGTCAGCGCTGCCAGGAATATGATTTTTACATTTTTTTTGGCGAATTATTCTTAAGATACACTAAACAACCCTCAAAAATAGTAAATTATCTAAAGTTAACCAAATAAAGGCCATTTTGTTTGCTTACTATTAAACAAAATATCTCGAACACCAAATACAATAGCTTCACTATCAATTTTTTATAATTTTCACCAAGAGAATTTTTTTTAACAATTTTTTAATCTTCTTTTAATCATCCCCCAAAATCAATAAAAAAGGGTGAAGCCCCCCGAAGAAGACTTCACCCTTGTCTGCAATTGCGTTAAAAAACGCGAATTACTATTTAGGATTTTTTACCGGAGCGCTACCAGCACCTGGTTGGTTATAAGCCAACTCATTGTCTGGAACATCCCAATAATCCAAGTAGTTGTAGTTGATGGTTGCTTTGGTGTTTACCTTAGCCCCTTTGTCTACCACGATGGCGTTGGTACGACCACCGCCTTTAGTGATGTCATCGATTACCCCCCAACGGCGAGCATCATAGAAAGCCAAGCCACGGAAAGCAATGTCAACGCGGCGCTCTCTGCGTGCTTCTTCTTTAGCAGCTGCCAAAGTCAAGCTTGTACCAGCAACAGCAGGAAGACCGGCGCCTTGAGCAGTGCGAATAGCGTCAATCACTTTCAAACCATCTTCGATTTTTCCAGAATTGATCAATGCCTCTGCTTTGGTGATTTCATTTTCTTCCCAAGTAGTTGCAATGTAAAGTTCGTATGCGCCTACATCACGAGAGCCATAAACGATAACGCCGGCTTGACCTTTACCGTTGTTGACCATTCCCCAACGGGTGTTGAAGATGTTACCACGGTCGTTGTTGCCAATCCAAGGCGCAGCAGGGCCATTGTTGAAGTTGTTGTCCAAACGCTTGTCGCCAGTTTTGAATTCTTGGATTAAACGCTCGCTTACGCGGTAAGATACACCTACATTGGTGGCTCCTACTGATAGTACAGCTGGTATGTTGCCGGTAGCCGCAAAGAAGTCGCCGTTCGCATTGGAACGACCAGTGAACACCAAGTCAGTAGACTTTATACCATTGGTAGTCAAATCTACGATTGATTGCCACTGAGCCGCAGTCATGTCTTTGCTACGGGTATTTACCAAAATGTTGCGTGCTTTAAAGGTATTGATGTTGCGTTTCCACATATCAGGCGTTAAGATACCGCCTTTTCCTACCTGGAAGAAATCAGGGATCAAAGCACCTAAAACCTTGCTGTAATCGCCGCCGGCACTCAAGCCGCTTAAAGCAGTTGCAGCTTTATCAAAGTTGGCATTAGACTCTTTGATGATGTCTTCTTTGCTAACGAATTTGTTGTTGGTGCCAGAAGCAGCATCATTGATGATACCAGCATAGTAGATAGAACCAATACGAGCGTAGGCATAGCCTTTCCACCAGTAAGCCCAAGCTTTCAAAACGCCTTTTTTAGCACCTGCATCGCCAGTAAAAGTTACTGTTTCTGCCAAGGCCAAGACGTTATTACAAGCCGTATTCAAGCCGTACATGTAAGCCCACTCGTAGTACAAGGGGTTATCACTGGCATTGGCATTGATATTTACCTGACGTAACATTGCTGGCTGCTCAGTTGGCGAGTTTGGATTAAATACTTTTGTACCATCGTCCAAGATCACATAGTTGGCACTACACATCTCGTTTACCCGCTGGTTAGCAGCTTCAACTCCAAGGTCATCACCCATAAATTCATGATATCCCCACGGATCGCCGAAGAAAGTACCCTGAAAGCCGCCATACTTTACAGTACGGAAACCGTTTACGTACACCCCGCCTTGCGCCAAGGCAATGATGCCAGGCTCTGAATTGGCGCTACCAGTAGTTGGCTGATTGGGGTTTAAGATATCAAGTTCCTTTTTACAGGAAACGGATAGCCCCAATAAGACTAAAATAGAAAAAAATATTTTGATGTTTTTCATTGCTTAAACCTTTTTAAAGTTAGAATCCAAAATTAAGAGTGGCTTGGTAAGATCTGAAGTTTGGCAGGGTGCTGTGGTCAGTACCACGGTCCCAAGCCGAGTTGATCGAACCAGAAGAAATTTCAGGATCCAGACCTGTGTACTTAGTGAAGGTTAAGAGGTTACGACCTGCCAACACCACTTGCAATCTTCTCAATACGGGCATTTTAGTCAATTTAGCCACGTCAATAGCCAATGATACGTTACGCAAACGAACATAAGAAGCATCTTCGTAGAAGTAGCTCTTAGTACCGTTACGTTGTACAGCCGCATATACGCCGCGGTAGAAAGCAGTCCAAGCTCCAGTAGCGCCATCGATGGTGAAAGGCTTAGAATAATCCGAGTGGATACCATCCCGGTACATCCATTCTTTGGTTTGGTTGTACAGGTGGCTGCCTTTAATCCAGTCAATTTGAAAAGATACATTCAACCAGTTGCTAAAGCTGAAATCGTTGATGAACGATACGTTGAATTTTGGGTTTGGATCGCCAAAGCTAAATTTATCAGGCGTAACATATGGGAACTTAGTAGCCTTGTTGACTACATAGCCGTTGCTAGCCAAAGTATAATTGGCTTTTTGAGCCTCAGGAATAAATGGCGTACCATCAGGCTTCAACTGGTTGATGTCATTCAACATGAAATAACCATACAGTTGGCCAATTTTTTCTCCTGCTCTCAACACGTAGTTGGTACTACCGGCATTCGAAATAATTACAATTTCCTGGTTACCAACTACTGAGTTGATCTGTGATGTCTGCTTAGTGAAGTTCACCGTCAAGTTCCAGTTGAATTTTTTGGTGCGGAAAACACTAGCATTGATCGATGCCTGAATACCTGAAGAACCCAAAGAGAAGGCGTTGGTTTTCAATGTACCAGAACCAGCAGAAGGCGCTACGTTTACGTCCCAGATGGCGTTGTTGGTAGTCCGTTTCCAATAGGTACCAGATAAACGTAAGCTATTCAACCAGTTGCTGCCATTACCGCCTACGTTAAAGTTGAGATCGGTACCGATTTCTTTTTCTTCAGAAACTTCTACACCTAAGTCTGGGTTATTTTGTCCAGGAGCGAAGTAGAATCCATTCGAATTACCCAAAGTGCGCGTACTCAAAGTAACATAACGGTCAAAGGGAAGTGGTTGGATCCCCGCTTTTCCATAAGCTGCCCGCACTTTAAACTGTGGAATAACATTGCTGATGGAGCTGTTTTTCCAGAAGTTCATGTTACCAATGTTCAAATAGATATCGCCACGTGGAAAGGTAAATGGCTTAGAACCACGACCGAAGGCCGAAGAATAATCGCTTCGTACCCCGCCGGTAATACCGATGATGTCACCAAATTCGATCTTTTGGTTTACCAAGAAACCGTAAGTTACGAATGGTTCTGTATAGTCCTGAGTGATTTTAAAGGAAGTACCCTGAGAACCCGTGTAAGGGGTATACGATGGTAAACCAGCTGAAGACGCATCGTATTCTGTATTCTTCTGACGGCGGTGGTCAAAAGTAAGTTGCGTAGACGTCGTAATCGGAATATTCAAACCAAAATCTTTTTTGAAGTCGGTACGGATATAAGCTGTAGCCAAAAAGTTTTGGAATGATTTGGTAATGAAGTATTTGTCAATACCGCCCGTATTATCAGGAGAGATATCACTTCCTACAAAATACTGAGCCTCATTAGAGTTGTTGTTTCCAGATTGGTTCGCTACGTTCCAAACAACGTCCTGCTTGCGGTAGTTGATACCATATTTAGCATCCAATTCTACAAATTTTGCGAATTTGTAGTTCAAGTTGAAGTTTTGAACGATATCTGTTCTCAAATCCTTTTTGGTACGGTATTGTGTAATGTAGTTAGGGTTTGCACCGTTTACACCCACTGCGTCTCCCAAGTAAGCAACGTTGTTGCCATCAGGTAGCTTAGCAAAATAATCCGCAAAAGCGCGGCTGTTAAATACCGGGTATACCAAGCCTTGCTCACCGTTTACAGTGTTTTCAGTACGCACCAACTGCGTGGTAGTACGGAAACGCAAACCTTTGGCCAATTCAGCGCCCAAGTTCACCGTCAAGTTGCTACGGTCATTGAAACCATTGTTCAGGAAATTGGAAAACTGGCGGTTGTTTGAACCAGAAACGTTAAAGTCATATTTATCGCCACCGCCGGAGATCGATACGCTGTTGTTGAATGTATTAGCAGGAACGAAAAATTGCTTGAAGTGATCCTGATACTTCAAATTAGCATTGTAAGGCTTATCCGTTGTGTTCAAAGGGTCGGTACTTGACCATACCAGGTTAGCGCTATAAATGCCTGTCTCTGGATCAATGGTAAGCGGGTTACCTTTACCATCTACCACGTTGTTATTGGCATCGGTTTTATAACCATGAACTTCTGACTTTTTAACACCGCCAATATTGAGGTAAGTGTTGTTGGTAATACCAGAAGAGAAATCGATGTTCAACGCACCGCTTTTACCTCTTTTGGTGAACAACTGGATTACCCCGTTGGCACCCTGAGCACCATAGATAGACGCTGAAGCTGCACCCTGAACTACCTCGATGCGCTCGATAGAGTTCAAATCAAGCGAGTTCAAGTCGGTAGCAGCCATTTGCAAACCGTCAACCAAGATCATTGGCTGAGTACCACGGTTTACTGAGTTGATACCGCGCAAAAGGATGCTAACTTGTGAACCAGGGCTACCACTACCGGAGCTGATTTGCGCACCAGCTACTTTACCAATCAAAGCTTGGTCAACAGAACCAGTTGGTACTGCTGGTAGATCCTTAGCAGAAATGGTTTCTACCGAGATACCCAGTCTGGCTTTACTCGTAGCAACCCCCGAACCAGTAACAACCAATTCGTTCAAGGTAGTAGAAGCTTCTACTAAGCTCACATCTACCACATTGGATTCGCCAACAGTAACATCTTGTGCAGTAAAACCGGTGTAGCTAACAGCGAGAACTGTAGCGGAAGCAGGCAGATTGAGGGAGTAAGTACCGTTTACATCAGTAACTGTACCTACAGTAGTGCCTTTTGCTAGAATGCTAGCGCCGATAAGGGCTTGGCCATTCTTGTCGGTCACTTTACCACTGATACTTCTTTGTGCCATGGCGCCTACCACAGCAAAAAGTACCAGCGTAAGCGCTAGTAAGTGTTTTTTCATACTAAATACATTTTTGCTAGATGATCAAAGTAAAAAAACTACAAAAAAATTAAAAATATACTAAACCTACTGAGGTTGTCGACCAAAGTAGGGTATAGATCTTGAAGTATAGGAACTGATTGAACTCCAAAGCAGACTATTACTGCTACATTTTTTTAGCTAAGGTTCGTGTCAAGTGGACTAATTATGCCTCATGGCAAAGGCGCAAATTCGTTCTTAGGATTAATCTGCCAATTTGTTTGTTCAGAATGGGAAAAGGACTTAAAACTGTTTGCAATTTCCTGATAACGCCCAATCCCTCTTGGATGCTGCCAGGATTTGGCAAATTCTTTTTTTTGGCAATTAAAATAGCGCCTTTTTCAAAGAACGCCGTCAAGTTAGAAATCAAAGTCAAATTTCACAAAAAAATCTTACACTTTGTGTATTAAATTTTACACAAAGTAAAAATAGGTAACTATCCAGCCTCCTTTGGCGGCTGGGGGATATTGACAATTGCATTAATGG
>JBBANM010000120.1:0-16590 GCA_040401995.1 Saprospiraceae bacterium | reverse complement strand
CTTTGGCGTCAAAGCCGCTGCTTAGATGCTTTTCTTTCACGGACTATTGTTAGATAATACCGCCAAAGATTCCTGACGATAAATAGCGGTCGCCCCGATCGCAAATAATGCACACAATCACCGCTTCGTCCAGCTCTTGAGCCAATTTTGCGGCAGCTGCTACGGAACCTCCGCTACTCATTCCACCAAAAATACCGTCTTCGCTGGCCAAACGCCGCGTCATCAGAATGGCTTCTTCCTGTGAAACATCAATGATCCGATCCACCCGAGCTGGTTCGTATATTTTTGGTAAAAATTCTGGCGACCATCTTCGTATACCTGGAATGTTGGAGCCATCGGTAGGTTGAACGCCAATGATTTGTACAGCGGGGTTTTGTTCTTTTAAATAGCGAGAAACGCCCATGATAGTGCCAGTGGTGCCCATTGTTGCTACAAAATGAGTAATCTTTTGCTCGGTATCTCTCCAGATTTCAGGTCCGGTGGTTTTGTAGTGCATGCCCCAATTGTCGGGATTGGCAAACTGATTGAGCATGTAATACCCCCCTTGGGCAACCATTTCATCGGCCAATTCGCGAGAATATTCAATGGTCTTTTCGGCGGGCGTCAAAATAACGCGAGCACCATAGGCTTCCATGGTTTGCACTCGCTCCAAGGTAGAGTTGTCGGGCATGATGAGGTCAATCTCAAAACCCAACAAACGGGCAATCATAGCCAAAGCAATACCCGTATTTCCACTGGTAGCTTCCACCAGTTTTATGCCTGGTTTTAATTCGCCGCGTTCAATCGCGCTCTTTATCATATTGTAAGCCGCGCGGTCTTTTACACTACCACCAGGGTTGCTGCCTTCTAGTTTTCCGTAAACAGTAATACCAGGTTTTTTTATAACATGCTGGATTTCAACATTCGGAGTGTTGCCGATAAGATCTAGAACGGTCGCCATTTAGATTAGATTAGTGTTTGAGGTGCAAAAAAGTTAAACCGCATTGGCATCTTCATACCGCTGGTTCATGTAGCCATTATAATATACCCTGCTCTGTGGGGGCACGCTTTTGATGACCCAAACATTACCGCCAATGATACTGCCCTGGCCAATCACCGTTTCACCCCCTAAAATGGTTGCTCCTGAGTAAATAACCACACCGTCTTCAATGGTAGGATGTCGTTTGATTTGCGCAAACTCTTTTTTTACGCTTAGTGCACCCAAAGTTACGCCCTGGTAAATCTTGACTTGGTTGCCGATGTGGCAGGTTTCACCAATGACGATGCCCGTGCCGTGATCAATGCAAAAATACTCGCCAATGCTAGCACCAGGGTGGATGTCGATCCCAGTTTTGCTATGAGCATGTTCGGTAAGGATCCGGGGGATCAAAGGAACCCCTAGCGATAGAAATTCATGTGCTAAGCGGTATACAGCGATGGCATAAAAACCAGGATAGGAGCGGATCACTTCCGTTAGCCCCGTGGCTGCGGGATCGCCCTTTAATATAGCCGATGCGTCTTTGATCAATAATTCGCGAACCGAGGGTAGGCGATCCATAAACGCTTCTTCTAGTTCGTGCGCTTTGGTGTGGATGGGATCATCAACTGTGTCGATGAGGTTAAACAATTCCAGTCTTAAATTTTGGAAATGCTGTTCAAAGCTTCTGAGCGAGGTGAATTTTTCGTCGGAAAATTCAGGAAACAAAATTCCCAGCAAACCATTTAGCCATTGACAAACAGCTTTTGGCGCTGGCATTTCTTGCGCGCCTAGGTGGGTTTCGAAGAGATGTTGAATGAATTTTTTTTCCATGGGATCGGTATTATGGCTTTGCGATAAGATATTGGTTACCAACGCTAAGCTTTTTTTCTTTTCACCATTAAACCCAACCAAATCGATCGCGACAAACGAAATAGGTAAACAAAAAACACTGCTGCAACCAGGATTAACAGCGCAAAAGAAGCACCAAGGCTCCATCTCAATACCCAGTGGAGCAACATCACAAACCCAATACAGAACCAAGCGGAAATGATATAAGATATAAACATGGCGCCAAAATAGAATCCAGGCTCGGGGAAAAAAGATTCACCGCAATTAGAGCAATGTTGTTCCATCTCAAAGGGCTTTTTGAAGGAAAATGTAGGCGTGGGAAAAAGGTTACCTTTTCCACATTGGGGGCACTTCAGCCCCAGCATAGCGCCTAAAAGTGACGGCCTTCTAACTGTTGACATGCTGGTGGTTTTTGTCCAAATGGTGATTACATATTGCACTGGCAATTGGACAAACATTCGATGATAAGGGAAACATCGCGTTCCTTGAGCGAATACATCATGCTGCGGCGATCACGTTTTACAGAAAGTATGCCTTTCAGGCGCATGTTTTGCAAGTGATGAGAAGTAAGCGATTGTTCGCTGTTGAGCATTTCGCAAATTTGCGTCACCGAAAGCTTTGGGTATTGCTCTAACAAATGAATGATTCCCAAACGCGTAGGATGGGCTATCGTTTTAAGGATAAAAGCAATGCGCTCCAGTTTTTCGGCTTCTGCATCGTTAATGACTCCTGCTTTTATTGTGTCCATGATTTCCTTGATCCAGCGGTGAAAAAAAAATTCCTTTTAACCTAGGTTTGTGTATTCGTAAACACAAACCTAGGTTAAAGGCAACTTAATGTAAGTATACACAAAATATTCCCTAAAAACTACACTTGGCTATCTGGAATTGTTTCTTTGGGATAAAGAAAAAGGGAACGACTTTTGCCATTCCCTTTGTCTTGCCCATAATTAAGGTCTTATGAATTGCTTGTTGATTAAAAATCTGGTGCCCAGAACAGGATTCGAACCTGCACACCTTGCGGAACTACCACCTCAAAGTAGCGTGTCTACCAATTTCACCATCTGGGCAGGTACAGAAAACCTTGAAGTAGAAGGTTCTCTAAAAAGCGTTGCAAATTTATACCAGTATTCCGAAAAAAGCAATTATTCGGGCGGCATTATTTCATTTTGAAAAAAAGATACCCACAAATTCTATTTCTTTAGGTTTTCCAACGCTGATTTTCGCAAGCGTTGCAGGAATGGAGAAGCAAAAATAAAATTCTGTAAAATCTCATTATCGCTTTCAAGTACCTCGTTTTTATTACCGCGCCAAGCCAGTCTTCCTTCATGAACCAAGATGATGTTGTCGCCAATTTCCATCACCGAGTTCATATCGTGGGTATTAATGACCGTGGTAATGTTTTGCTCCAAGGTGATGCTCCGAATCAGCTCATCAATCACAATGGCTGTTTTGGGGTCAAGCCCCGAGTTGGGTTCGTCGCAAAACAAAAAAGCTGGATTGAGAACAATAGCTCGGGCAATACCTACCCGTTTTTGCATACCGCCACTCAATTCTGAAGGATACTTGCGGTTGGCTTTTTCCAAATTGACGCGATCCAAGCAAAAATTCACCCGATTGAGTTTTTCTTTCCAGGTCATTGAGGTAAACATATCCAGCGGGAAACGGATATTTTCCTCAACAGTTAAAGAGTCAAAAAGCGCTGAAGCTTGGAATAACATTCCAATTTGCATGCGCAATTCACGCATTTCTTTTCTACTCTGTTTGTTGAAGTTGATATCGCCATAAAAAATATCGCCGCTAGTGGGGGTCAACAACCCAACCAATAACTTTAGCAAAACAGTTTTTCCAGCACCTGAACGGCCAATAATCAGATTGGTTTTACCAGGATAAAATTCAGTAGTGATGCCTTGGAGCACCTCTTGATCGTTAAAAGATTTAAATAGATTTTCAACTCTGATCATACGACTTAGTTTGACGCAAAAAATTACTTCCCGATTTTTTGAGAAGCTTTTGAATAGGAAGCTCACTTGAAATAAACCGTTCGACTTCCTATTCAAAAGCCAAAATCGGGAAGTTAATTTTTCTGCGTTGCTTAGGTTAAGGAAGCTGCAATGATGTAGTCGGCCAAAAGAATCAAGATATCGCTAAAAACCACCGCATTGGTGCTGGCTTTACCCAATTCAATGCTGCCGCCTTTGACAAAAAAACCTTGGTAACAGGAAACAGAAGTGAGCAAGAAGGAAAACACCAAGGCTTTAACAAACATCATAAAAACATTGTATTCTACGAAAAAAGACCGAACCCCCTGGATATAATCGTTACCCGACATTTTTCCGATGGGTATGATGGCCAAATAACCGCCGCCGATGCTCACAAAGGCAGCCACGGCTACCAGCAAAGGAATAACTACCAAAGCGGCAATTACCTTGGGCATTACAATGTATGCTGCTGTATTCACACCCATGATTTCCATGGCATCGATGTGCTCTTTTTGGCGCATCCCGCCGATTTCGGCAGCCATGTTGGAACCCACTTTACCGGCCAAAACCAAACAGGTAATCGTAGGCGCCAATTCAATAATGGTACTATCACGTACAATGTACCCAATGTAATAAATGGGAACCAAGGTTCCGTCCAATTGATAGGAAAATTGTACCGCGGTTACCGCCCCAATGAAGAGCGCGATCAAAAAAACAATCGGCAGTGACCCAACGCCAATGTCGTTCATTTGTCGAAGGGTTTCTTTGTAGTACATGGATGTCTTTTCGGGACGCGAAAAAACACTACTCATCAGGATGAGGTATCTGCCAAAGTGATAAAGTTGTCTGCGGATCATCGATGTTTTATATTTCTCTCTTGATGGCTTGCTTGAATGAGCTTTTAGAAAACAGCGCAAAGCTAGCGATATGTTGAGTACAACGCGCACTAAAACGGCCAAAAATAGTGCTTAGTTGCGATTGTTGTGCTATTTTTAAAACTATTCAATTGAACAGTGCTGTTATTTCTTTTCCAAATTGAATGAACAAATGCTCTTAATGCTTGAAAAATCTACCTCTTTATGCGAATTATAGTTACTGGCGCTAGTCGCGGTATCGGTTATCACACGGCAATGGCGTTGGCCAAAGATCCCAACAACCACGTCCTTGCTTTATCACGGGATGGTGATAAATTACAAAGCTTGCAAAAGGCTATTCAAGAACTTAGAACAGCGGGTCGTTTTGACTTTCTCGCCCTAGATTTAACTCAACCACTTCCCACAAGTTTAATTGAAAAAATCGAGGTCATGGGTGGGATTGATATATTGGTCAACAATGCCGGCCAATTGATCAATAAGCCTTTTTTAAGTACCCCATTGGAAGATTGGCAGTCGATTTTTGAAAGTAATCTTTTTGCTCCGGTTCGACTCATTCAAGCGCTGACGCCTTTTTTGGAAAAAAGCAAAAACGCACATATTCTCAATATCAGCTCAATGGGCGGTTTTCAGGGGAGTAGTAAATTCCCTGGATTGGCGGCTTACAGCTCGAGCAAAGCGGCTTTGGCAAATCTAACCGAATGTCTTGCAGAAGAGCTTAAGGAAAAAAGTATTGCTGTAAATTGCCTCGCTTTGGGGGCTGTACAAACCGAAATGTTAGCAACAGCGTTTCCCGGTTATGTAGCGCCGGTCAGTAGTGAGGTAATGGGCGCATATGTGGCAGATTTTTCGCTCAATGGACATAAAGTATTCAATGGTAAAGTGTTACCTGTTTCGGTGTCCACTCCATAATGTTTAACCCAAATTCAAAACATGCCAGATCATCAACCCGGATTTATTCCTTATGTAAATGAAGTGCTTTCGCCAGAAGAAATGGCGGAACGAAGTCAGTCTTTTTTTCAACAAATGGATAAGCGGAGATCATTGCGCTTTTTTTCTGATCGGCCAGTGGAGCAGAGGGTAATAGAGGATGTTATCCGCACAGCTTCCACGGCGCCTTCTGGAGCACACAAGCAGCCCTGGACTTTTTGCGTTATTGCCGATCCTGGAATCAAAAAAGCCATTCGCGAAGCTGCTGAAGCAGAGGAATACGAAAATTACCATGGGCGAATGACGCCAGAGTGGATCGAAGATTTGTTGCCCTTTGCTACGGATTGGCAAAAGCCTTTTTTGGAAATTGCCCCTTACCTTATTGTTGTTTTTAAAAAAATATACGATCAGGTTGGGGATCAACAACGGAAAAATTATTATGTCAACGAATCAATAGGAATTGCTACTGGTTTTTTACTAGCCGCAATTCATCATGCGGGGTTGGTAGCGCTTACCCATACGCCAAGCCCGATGAATTTTTTGCAAAAAACACTCCAACGACCAGCTAATGAACGGGCTTTTATGCTTATTCCGGTTGGATTTCCTGCAGAAAATGCCGAAGTTCCTGATCTAAAAAGAAAAGAATTGTCAGAGATCGCAGTTTTTTATTAGCTTTTTGCTTTTTTAGAGTGTGATTGGATTTTAGTTCGCAAGCGAAAATGAGACAAAATTTGCACCAACGAGGCGCGAAAAACGTGGTACATCCCGACAAAGTCGGGAGAGTGTACCCCGACTTTGTCGGGACAGGTCAGCGCTACATGAGTATTTTCGTAACGAAGTTGGGGTGAATTTTGGCCATTTGCAGCGCGAAAAAAATCCAATCACACTCTAAGACTCAATCCCAGTCCACTTAAGATTGTGTCGACCTGAGCAACTCGGGTATGGCCTAGGAAAATCACTAAACGATCACGACAAGCATGTGCACGGTAACTTATGTATCGCCATCGCCTGGCCATTTTATACTGACTTCCAACCGCGATGAGCAAGCCAATCGGGCTGCCAAGCAGTTGGTAACAGTAGAACGATACGGGCAACAATTGATGTTTCCTCAGGATATCGGCGCTGGAGGCACTTGGATTGCTGCCTCTGATCGCCAACGCGCCGTTTGTTTGCTGAATGGGGCTTTTGAAGGGCATTGCCCACAACCACCCTATCGCATCAGTCGCGGTGTAATGGTTTTGGAAAGTTTTGCTTACCTTAAGCCAATTGATTTTTTTCAGCAATACTATTTTGAGAGTATTGAGCCTTTCACTTTTATTGTCAGTGATAAGGGGCAATTGTGGGAGTTTCGCTGGGATGGCTCAGTTTCTTTTTTGCAAGAACTCGATCCCGATGCGCCGCATTTGTGGTCATCTTCTACTTTGTATCCCGCACCAGTTCGAGCCATGCGTCAGCAATGGTTTGAAAATTGGTGGAGCGAGGGTAGACCTTTCGATCTAGGAGAGGTATTGGCGTTTCACCGGACTGCCGGAACTGGTGACCCTCGCAACGATGTGGTCATGAACCGGGACGGAATGGTGCAAACAGTGAGCATTACCAGTATTGAAAAAATGCCCAAGGAGATCAATCTTCGGCATTTTGATCTGATTACCGCTGCTAGTTATGCAGCAAAAATGGAGTTAAAGAGTGAATTGGTCGAATCGCATTGAGCAAAGGGCTTATTTTATCAAGTTATTGAATTGGGAATATTGGCCCACTTTGGCTTTTTATTGGCCCATGTTTGTCTACGGCCCTTTGTTGGCATTACGTTCGCGGCATCCCTGTTTTTTTACGGGAACGAATCCGTCTATTGATGCAGGAGGACTTGGGTTGGAGTCGAAATTTGCAACACTACAGCTTATTCCGCCCGAAATGCGCCCGATTTCGCTTTTGATCCCCATTGGGGAAACGTTTGAATTTACCCAGCAAAAAATCAATGCAGCGGGTTTGCAATTTCCCATCATTGCTAAACCAGATGTAGGTTATCGCGGATTTTTAGTTCAAAAAATACACAGCGAAACGGAACTGCGGGATTACCTAAATCGCTATTCAATTCCCATCATTCTCCAAGAATTTTTACAACACCCCGTCGAAGTGGGTGTATTGTATTTTCGGTTACCGGGTGAAGCTACTGGGCGGATCACGTCATTTACCCAGAAAGAATTTTTACATGTCATTGGTGACGGGAAATCTTCAGTACTGGAATTGGTTACTGCCAAACCAAGAGCATTGTTGCAACTCCAACGCTTGCTTTCTTCTTACGGCGATGAATTGCTTAATTCCATACCGGCAATGGGTGAACGCGTGTCATTGGGCGAAATAGGCAACCATTCTAAAGGAACCTATTTTATCAATGGCAATCATCTGATCAACCCTAAGATGGTAGCGGCTTTCGATCGGATTGCCGATCAGATTCCAGGATTCGATTATGGTAGGTTCGATTTGAAATGTATGCGCATGGAGGATCTACAACGGGGAGAAAACCTAAAAGTCATTGAACTCAATGGCATTGGTGCGGAACCAACCCATATTTACGATCAAACCATGATGACCTACCCCAAAGCGGTTCTTACCATACTTTGGCATTGGACCATGATTCGAAAAATTGCTGCGCTCAATCACCGAAAAGGTACGCCTTATTGGAAAACGCTAAGAATATTGAGGGCATTGGCCGATTTGCGGCAATACCATAAAAATATTCGGGAAGCCATAATGCGTAACACCTTTACAGATTAGGGCTGATGGCTTCCCGTTTTTAATTTTATTAAGAGCTTCTTCAGGCTTCTGATTCGAGCTACAAATGGCTAAAATCCACCCCCATTTCGTTATGAAAATGCTCATGTAGCGCTGCTACACTCCGCTTTTCATGCCTCATTGGGGCGAATTTTAGCTCATTTTCGCTATCGAACCAGAACCCTGAACAGGCTCTAGTTATGCTGTTTCAGGCTCTAATCCCCATTTTTCAGGTGATCTCCAAAGCGCTGAAAGCAACAATTCACGCATAAACAAAAATTCTTTGGGGAGTTTGTCATAAGCATTGGCGAAGAGTTCCTCGTGCGCAAGGACTTCTTTTTTCCATGCTTCCCGATCAACCGTCATGACTTTGTCGAAGTCGTCGGAATGAAAATCATCCAAACCTGTCCAATCCATATCTTGGTAGCGCGGCATCCACCCAATTGGGCTTTCCACTGCCGATGCGCGGCCTTTGGAACGTTGCACGATCCATTTCAACACCCGGGTATTTTCACCAAAACCTGGCCAGGCGAAATTCCCCTCTTCGTCTTTTCGGAACCAGTTGACGCTAAAAATACGCGGCGGATTGGGCAAATCGCGGCCAAACTGCAGCCAATGGTTGAAGTAGTCGGCCATGTGATACCCCATGAAAGGGAGCATCGCAAAGGGGTCGCGGCGTACCTTGCCGATTTCGCCAAAGGCAGCGGCAGTGGTTTCCGAACCCATCGTAGCAGCCAAGTAGACGCCAAAATTCCAATTGAAAGATTGGTACACCAAGGGCACGATGGTGCTACGGCGCCCGCCAAAAACAAAAGCAGCAATCGGTACGCCATCCGGGTTGTCGGCATTCTCGTCAATAGCGGGATTTTGATGAGCTGGGGCGGTAAAACGAGCATTGGGGTGAGCAACAGGTTTTCCGCTGGCTGGATCCCAAGGCTGACGGCGCCAATCGATCAAATTCGGTGGCGGGGTTTTTGACAAGCCCTCCCACCAAATATCACCGTCGGGTGTAACGCCAACGTTGGTAAAAATGGTGTTTTTGGCAATGGAGGCCATGGCATTGGGGTTGGTTTTGGAATTGGTTCCAGGGGCAACCCCAAAATAACCTGCTTCCGGATTGATGGCGTATAATTTTCCGCCTTCGCCCTTATGGATCCAGGCAATGTCATCCCCTACGGTAGTGATTTTCCAATCGCTCAGTTCGTCTGGTGGAATCATCATGGCAAAATTGGTTTTGCCGCAAGCACTTGGGAAGGAAGCAGCCACATAAGTTTTTTCTTCACCTGGCGATTCGACGCCCATGATCAGCATGTGTTCGGCCAACCAACCTTCATCGCGCCCCATGGCGGAGGCGATACGCAGCGCAAAACATTTTTTCCCCAATAGTGCATTGCCGCCATAACCGCTGCCATATGAAACAATGGAGCGCTCTTCCGGGAAATGAACTATGTATTTAACGGTAGGATTACAAGGCCAAGTAGCATCTTCTTGCCCCGGAGCAAGCGGAGCGCCTACGGTATGCAAGCACTTGACGTAGGGTTCGCCTTTTTCGATGTAATTTAGTGCTGATTTACCCATTCGCGTCATGATCTTCATATTGACCACCACATATTCCGAATCGGTAATCTGTACGCCGTAGCGGGATAACTTTGATCCCAAGGGCCCCATGCAAAAAGGAATGACATACATTACCCGACCTTGCATACAGCCTTTAATCAGTGATTCCAATTGGACTTTCATCTCTTTGGGATCCATCCAGTTGTTGGTAGGGCCTGCGTCTTCCTTACGACGGGAACAGATAAACGTGCGGTCTTCTACCCGAGCTACGTCGCTGGGGTCGCTAAAAGAAGCAAAAGAGTTGGGCCATTTTTCGGGATCCAATTTGATGAAGGTACCTTTTGCGACCAAGAGCTCGGTTAGGTAGTTGTATTCTTCATCTGTTCCATCGCACCAATGCACCTCAGCGGGTTGGCAAAAATCTTTCAGTTGTGTTACCCATGCTTTGAGTTCGTCGTGGGTAGAGGTGTAGGAGTTTTTTAAGCTAAAAACTGCTTCTCGAAACATAATCTGGTTGATTTAAGAATTTAAGTTGTTGCACCTTATAATCGTATATGAGCTGAAAAAAAGCAAATCAAGTACTTATCAGGTGCAACAACTCTCTTTGGTCAAAAAAACCAGATGTCTGATTTTTTATTCCTGTTTTTCGATCTTAGCATTCAGGCGCTGGAGAACGATCTTCGTAATATCCAGGGAATCGTTGACCATTAGCACGCCAGTACCCGGGCCATAGTTGAGGATAAAATCGAACCCTTTTTCCTTGCGCAGGCTAGTCAATTGCACTTTGATGTCTTTTTCCAACTGTTCTTGAATTTTTTGCTTTTTTTCTAGCAATATTTTACCCATCCGCTCTTGTTCCGCACCCAAGCTCTGTTGTTTTTGACCGAGTCGTTGTTCCTCCGCTTGAATTTGGCTTGGCGCCAACTGACCCTGTTGTACCCGTTGTTGCACTTTTATGTACTCGCTTTGGAGTGCTTGCACCCGTTTTTGGAGACTTCCTTCAGCTGCTTTTCCTTCCTTTTCCAAGACTTCCATTTGCAACTGAAAACTTTTATATTGTTTCAAAAGCGTATCGCCATTGACAAAAACGATCTTGGGCGCCGTGTCTTCCGCCGTTTCTATTTTGGTAGCTGATCCCTTAGGAGCGCCGCTAAAGTGAACGAAAAAAAGATAACCCACTGCCAAAAGCAGTAGCCAAGTCAATACATTAGTGATGTTTTTCATTTAAATTTGGCAATTTTAGTGGAAGATTTACAAGCAAAAAAATCCTTGCTCTGGAACAAAACTGCCACTATTTTCAAACTTTGCCAAGAAACAACGGGCTTGATTCCCATTTTTTCTCTTCTTGCTGCAATTTCTTTTATTCGGCAGGCAAACCAGGTGATTATTATTAACGGTGATGGGTGATTTTTGAGGTAGCTTGAAAACGGGTATTTAGCGCTAATATTCAAATGGCTTTTTCGTTAATTCATGCATAGAGTTGACTGCTTTTATCGCGGGGAATTCTATTTTTACGCGAATATTGACTTGTTATTGGTAATTTCGCTATATTAGACTTATTGAGTCGAGATCCGATTGCGCCTTTGCGCTAATTGGTCTTACCAGCCTTAAGTCTCTCAAGCAAATAAAGCGCTTCAGGCGCGATCAACGATTGATTATGGGTTTAGTTATTTCTTTACTGAATCACAAGGGCGGGGTAGGCAAAACTACCAGCGCAATTAACATTGGTGCTGGGTTGGTAGAACTAGGCAAAAAAGTGCTTTTGATAGATCTAGATCCTCAAGCAAACTTGACCTTGTCTTTAGGGGTGCCGCGACAGCAGTACTCTATTTACGAAGCACTGCGCGGCGAAACACCCTTGACGCCTTTTACGGTTAGGGAAAATTTGGACATCGTCATTTCTACGCTTGATTTATCTGGTGCCGAAATGGAATTGATCAACGAAGCTGGGCGCGAATATTTGATGAAAGAACTCATCGACCCCGTTCGCAATAATTATGACTACATCGTCATTGATTGTCCTCCTTCATTGGGTTTGTTGACCCTGAATGCGCTTACTTCTAGTGATCTGGTTTATATTCCGTTGCAAACCGAGTTTTTGGCAATGCAAGGTTTGGCCAAGATCAATCAGGTGATTTCCAAAGTAAAAATACGCCTCAATCCAGGTATTAAAATTGGCGGCGTAATCGCTACTATGTACGATGCCCGTAAAGTCCTCAACCGCGATGTGGTGGAAACCATCAAAAAATATTTTGGCGAGTTGGTGTTTAAAACCATGATCCGCGACAATGTAGCGCTGGCGGAAGCTCCTTCACAGCGAAAAGACATTTTTACGTATAGCCCTCAAAGCCCTGGAGCCGAGGATTATTTAGAATTGTGTAAAGAGATCATCGAAAGGACAGGTAATTTGGAACTTTCTGAAAAACAGATTGCTAAAGCTTAGAGGGAGATTAGAACCTACTGCTGCAAACCCTGTAGTTCAATAGTTTAAAGAGGAGTATGAGCAAAAAAAGATTCACCGCTGGTATGGAAACCCTTTTTAATGGGGCAGAAGACAACGTGCTTCAGTCGGGTAATCAATTGCTATCCGGTGAAAAAACCAAAAGTCAGACCCCTAAATCAGCTAGTGGTGCCAGTGCTGTAATTGAAGAAGTCAGCACAAAAAAATCTACCGGAAAACGTTTTTCGGACGACCTGCAATCTTTTTTGATGGAAGCTTTTGAAGAGTCGTTTGAGCGTCAAATCCAACAACCGCTGGAATCGGGAACGGTAGAATTGAAAAAAAGATCCCAGAAACCACTGAGCGGCTTGGATGCCCTGATTCGCACTACGGCAGATCCAAAGATCCAAATCGATAGTGCTCAACAATTGCGCCGGTTAACAGTGGCTTTTGACGAGCAAAAGTTAGAGAAACTAAAGACTATTGCACGCATCGAAAAAACCTACCTCCGCGATATCATTGATGAAATTGTAGCGGATTACATACAAGAATACGAGCAAAAACGGGGAAAAATTTAATCTTTCCCCGTTTTTATTTTTTATCTCATCTCGTTTGTGTCATCAATTGGCGCGTTCCAAAACAACCGCAAAACCTTGTCCAACACCGATACACATGGTTGCTAGAGCATAGCGTTTGTTACTGCGTTGTAATTCGCGTGCTGCTGAAAGTACAATACGCGCGCCGCTCATTCCCAACGGGTGACCAATGGCGATGGCTCCTCCATTGGGGTTGATGCGCGGATCTTGATCGCCCAATCCCAGCTCCCTCGTACACGCCAATACCTGAGCCGCGAATGCCTCATTGATTTCAATCACATCCACCTGATCTAGGGTTAATCCGGCTTTGAGTAGGGCTTTTTTTGAAGCTTCAACTGGTCCTATGCCCATGATTCTGGGCAAAACGCCTACTACTGCGCTGCTTACAATCCTGGCCAAAGGCGCCAGCCCATTGGCGCCTAGCCCTTTTTCGGAAGCCAATAACAAGGCAGCGGCGCCATCGTTGAGTCCTGAGCTATTGCCGGCCGTAACTGAGCCGCCTTTTTCTTTGGATTTAAATGCTGGCCGTAATGCAGCAAGCGCTTCCAAGGTAGTATCTGGTTTTATAAATTCATCTTGAGCAAAAAGCAAAGGATCGCCTTTTCGTTGTGGGATGGGGACTGGTATGATGTCTGACCCCAAGCGACCATTTTTGACTGCTGCTGCCGCTTTTTGTTGCGACCACACTGCAAATGCATCTTGATCTTCGCGGCTGATCTGGTACATCTCGGCGAGATTTTCGGCGGTTTCTCCCATCGCATCCACACCATATCGTTCCCGCATTTTGGGATTGATGAAACGCCACCCAAAACTGCTGTCAAAAAGCTCCATATCCCGGCCAAAAGCTTGAGCCGATTTGGACATGACCCATGGCGCACGGGTCATTTGTTCAACCCCTCCCGCAATGACCAGATCTCCATCATTACATTGTAGCATCCGGCTCGCCTGAATAACCGCCGACATGCCTGATGCACACAAGCGGTTAACCGTTTCTCCGGGAGTGGTGTGCGGAAGTCCGGCTAAAAGCAAAGCCATCCGAGCTACGTTGCGGTTGTCTTCTCCGGCTTGGTTGGCGCATCCGAGTAATACTTCATCGATTATTGGCTCGCCGCCATTGAAAACTTTCTTCATTAAAGTTTCAATGACTAAGGCCGCCAAATCGTCTGCTCGCACAGTGGCAAGTGCACCGCCAAGTTTACCTACTGGAGTGCGAACACCATCAACTATAAAAGCATGCGTCATGGATTACAGTTTTTTCCGAAAAACATTTTATTGTCAGTTTGTAGGCCGAGGTCAACTTTTTGCACCTTCCAGCGCTTATGAGTTTGGGAGATGCCAATGGCTTTGTACATTTGCGATCTTAAGCGCCCATTGGATGGATCCAGGTAAACTCCATGGAGATCGCCAACGGACGCCAATATAGGTTTCATTTGACAAAAGAATCAAAAAATTTCAGCATGAAAATTTACCATCTTTTTATGGCTTTGGTAATGCTAGCCGCTTTTGCAGCATGTACCAGTAATGACCCAGAACAGCAAGAATTGGCACTTCAGCAAGACTTAATGGATCTGCATGACAAGGTCATGCCAAAAATGGGGGAACTCAATCAGGATAAACAAAAGCTCACTCAGGTTTTGTTTTTTGACAGTAAATTGGATTCACTTACTCGGGATAGCTTAAGTATGGTGGCTGCCAACATGGGCGAAGTAGAAGAGAGTATGATGGCCTGGATGAATGAGCTTCAAAACGTTAAGTTGTTGAAAGGGGAGAAAAAGAAACATGAAGAAATCATGGAGTATTTGAACAAACAGAAGGCGAAGATGGAAAAAATTGGATCAACCTTGGAGGACATGGAAAAAATTGCTAAACAAGCGATTGCCGATCATCCGGTTAAAGTGCCTGGTCCTCCTCAAAAATAAATCTTATGAAAACAGGCATTTTCTATTGGTCTTTTTTGCTTTTCGTGATTACAACTGCTTGTCAGTTATCGACAAATTCCAATCAGCCGCTCCCCATTTTGGGCGAAACGGAGGTGGTGGATGGTAAGACTATTTACCCATCAATCCCTGATTTTCGATTTGTCGATCAAGATAGCAACGTAGTCAACAATGCAACTTTTGCTGGTAAAGCTTATGTAGCTGATTTTTTCTTTATTTCATGCCCAACGATTTGTCCGCGGGTAACCAATCAAATGTTGCGTTTGTACGAAAAATTCAAGAATGATGATCGGTTGGTGCTACTTTCCCATACCGTGGATACCAAGCACGATACTATTCCACGCTTGAAAGAACATGCCAATCGACTTGAAGTTACTACCGACAAGTGGCATTTTGTAACTGGAAACCGCGACTCCATTTACAATATGGCCAATAATTATTTTAGTCCAAGACCTTCAGAGGATGCTAGCATTCCTGGCGGGTATAACCACAGCGGTTTGTTGATTTTGGTTGATCCGGAGCGGCATGTTCGCGCTTTTGCGGATGGTACCGATCCGAAAGCCGTAGATAAGTTCATGATCGATATCGAGCGATTGCTCAAGGAAATGGGCACAAAAAAATAGGAAAAAAAAACCAGGCGAGCAAAACACTCGCCTGGCTCCTAAATTAGCTCATGAGAAAAAATATACAGAGGGAAAGAAAATCGAGTTAGGAACGCAGAAAAATTAACTTCCCAATTTTGGGTTTTGAATAGGAAGTCGAACGGTTCATTTCAAGTAAGCTTCCTATTCAAAAGCCTCACAAAAAATCGGGAAGTAATTTTTTGCGTAAAACTTAGTTTAGGGGTAGCAGAAAACCAATTTGTGCTGAAAAACCGCGATTGCGAAAACTGTCGGCAACCAAAGGAATATCGGCATTTTTGGTAAACCCTTGTTGGTAGCGGCCATCCACAAAGAAGCGGCCAAAGCCTGCATCAAATTCTACGCCAGCACCAGCAACAGCGCCTACTTCAAAGCGGTTATAATTAATGGCATTCAAGTCGATGTTGGTATTGGTTAACTTTACGTTGAAAAGACCGGAAGCGCGGGTGGCGATATTGCCATTGATCGCATAACCCAACATCGGACCTGCTTGTCCATAAAATTTAACAGGGCCGCTTCCTACTTTTGCTTTAAACAATACCGGCATTTCCAAGTAGTTGAAACGCGCCTGTGCTTTAACACCCAATCCAAGTGGTATATTGAATAAGTTGATATTGGTTGATTCGGTAACGGCAAAACCTTTACGAGTAAAACCCAATTCAGGTTGGATGGCAAAATGATCGTTTAAAGCAAATTCAACGGCTAGACCGCTGGTATTGCTGATCAAATAATCAAAACTTGGCGCTAACTCGTTCAATAACTTTGTTTCGCTGATGTTGCTAAATTGAACCCCCGAACGAAAGCCTACTGAAATTTGACCAAAAAGGCTAGCAGCTAGAGAAAGAAAAAGTGCAGAAAGAATGATCGATTTTTTCATTTAGATGAAGTGTTTTTTTGTTTGACTGTGACGGAACAAAGATGCACGCCGAATTTGTTAAATGCAGTTAAGCGCTTGTTAGCTTGGTATTAAAGATGAGATGGGAATTCTAAATAGATGTTAAAATTGTAACTATCCAGCCGGCCAATGGGGCGAATAAAAAAAGTAAAGAATTAAAGG
>JBBANM010000119.1:0-17060 GCA_040401995.1 Saprospiraceae bacterium | reverse complement strand
ATTCCTTTAATTCTTTACTTTTTTTATTCGCCCCATTGGCCGGCTGGATAGTTACCTTTTTTTTGCAAGTAAGAAGTATAGATTTTAAGTCTTATCTCCAAAGAGGAAGTAAGTCCTAAATTATAAGCACATGTGTTTTGTTGTTAATTAGCTGTTGTTGTAGATATTATGTACAAACAACTCTTAGAATGGAAACAAAAAAGAATCGATTAGTGTGTAAAAAGTATTTTTTATGGTGATAAAATAATATATAACCATGGAATAAAAGAATTAACGTTTTTCATTAATCCTGCTTTTTAAACGTAGGATTAATGAAAAGTAACACGAAAATGGGAATTTTTTAAAAGAATTTGTTCACAGGAGTTAATTTTTTTTACAAAACCCAAACACACTCTTAAAAAAAAACCTGCCGGAAGTATCGCTACTTCCAGGCAGGTTCGCCAAATAGGCAATTCATATGCCCTAACCAGATTAACCCACATAATACAAAATCCTGAAAAACAGGATCTTCTCTTTATCTAAATTGCTTTAACTTTAGTTGTAAGCGCCTTGTGTCAAAGTTTGAAACAACTTTTGATTCAAGCGCCGTAATGATTCCTCCTTGTATGCTCGGGGCACCAATACTGAAATGTTATTGTTGCTGCCGCCATAGGATACCATCCGCACTGGAACATCTTCTAATGCTTCAAAAATATAGCGAATAATGCCCGTGTGCTCGCTCATCGAGTCGCCAACGATGCAGATAATGGTATGATCACTGTCACAGCTCACTTCACCAAAATTGCGCAACACCTTTAGCAAAGCCGACAAGTGTGTTGTATTGTCGATGGTCAATGAAACCGAAACCTCGGAAGTAGTGATCATATCAATCGGCGTGCTAAATTCTTCGAAGGCTTCAAATACTTTTCTTAAAAAGCCATAAGCATTTAACATCCTGCCCGACTGGATCTTGATGGCGGTAATGCCGTCTTTAGCAGCAATGGCAGTTACTGCTCTACCTGATGATGCATTGGAAATCAAAGTTCCAGCTGCATTGGGTTCAAAGGTATTTTTGAGTAAAATGGGTACTTGTTTTTCTTCCGCTGGGATTACGCAGGTAGGATGCAGGATCTTGGCGCCAAAGTAAGCCAACTCTGCTGCTTCCCGATACGATACTTGTCGAATTGGCCAAGTGCCTTCTACAATCCGGGGGTCGTTGTTGTGAATGCCATCAATATCGGTCCAAATTTGGATCTCTTCGGCTTGAATGGCTGCTCCGATCAAGGTTGCGGTGTAATCGCTACCGCCTCGCTGGAGGTTGTCGATTTCACCGTTGGCGTTCAAACAGATGTATCCTTGAGTAATAAAGTAATTGGTGTTGGAGTGCTGGGGTAGCAAATACGCCAATCTATCGGCAATCCATTTGAGATCAGGCTCGCCTTGATTATCCAAGCGCATAAAAGATAACGCTGGCAATAAAGTCGATTCAATGCCTTGGGCTTCCAAAAACAATTGAAACAACTGAGTAGAAATCAACTCGCCTTGTGCCAGCGTAATTTTCTCATGTGCAACGCCAAACTCCCGCCCCCAAATCAGTTGATCGATTGATCCAAATACCGAGGCTACAATCTCATGCCCACGGCTGCGCAGCTCGCCAGTACTCAAAAGGATGTTTACAAATTGGCGGTACTCTTCCCGCAAAGCCGTCAGTTGAAAAATAGCTTGTTCAATTTTTCGCTGAGTAGCCAAGGTACTGATCTCTAAAAGCTTGTTGGTTGTGCCCGACACGGCAGATAGTACCACGATTTTTGGCGTGCCGTTGTCAATCAAATTTGCAACTTTTTGCATACGCTCCGGACTCCCTACTGATGTGCCTCCAAACTTTAGAACCTGCATATGTGTGTTTTTGTGTTTACTTATTAACGATGCAAATGTAAACGCAGATTTTATTCGGTCTGCATTTTTGCTATATTTGTACAATTTTCATTTTTTTTGTTCAAAATTTAACAAATGGTTAAAATTGGCGACGTGGTATTGAAGTTGGTAGGGCAATCTCCTTTTCTTATCGAAGCTTTAGGGGAAGACTTGGTGAACATTTCGTCGTTGGCGCGAAAAATCCAACCCGCAGTGGAACAAGAACTACGCAAACCGGTACAATTGGGCGCGCTGGTGATGGCCATCAAGCGTATGCCCCACGGGGAGCTATTTTCTATTGACCGACAAATGCGGCAGTTTTTTAAAAAACTCACCGATATTAGTGTCAAGTCAAATCTGCTCGATTACACCTATTTGAATTCGGAATCGCTGCTCCAGCAACAAGTCAAACTATTGGAGGTGATCAGCCAGCAGCCTAAGTTTTATACCTTTTCACAAGGCACTTCTGAAACCACGATCATTGTGACGGATTCCTTAAAAAGTGTGGTGGAGGATCTTTTTCGAAATGAAAAATTGCTCAATCGCTTGGAAAATCTGAGCGCTATTACCCTCATGTTGCCTTCAGAAAACCAAGAACTTTATGGGTTGTACTACTATATCCTGAAAGAAATGGCCTGGAATGCAATTAACCTAGTGGAGTTGATTTCTACCACCAATGAATTTACGATGATTTTGCAAGAGAGCGACAGTCACAAAGCTTTTGAAGTATTGATGGCTATGCGGCGGCGGTGATGCCTAATTATTCATCCGTTCCTAGCGTTTGTTCCAGTAATTTTTCAACGGCTTCTTCTAGCATGTCGAACACCTTAGCAAACCCATTATCGTCCCAGTACGGATCAGGAACGCTGCGGTTTTCCCCCGGATAAACATAGTCGAGTATTAACTTGACTTTCGCTTTTTCTTCCGGGCTGAAAGTAAGGTTGAGGACATTGGCATAATTGGAAGTATCCATCGCCAAAATCAAGTCGAACCGTTCAAAATCGGATCTTTCAATTGGTCGGGCACGTTGTTCGGAGATATCGATGCCACGTTTTTTAGCAATGCGAATGGAGCGCTCATCGGGCGGATCGCCATGATGCCAATTACCGGTACCTGCGGAGTCTACCTCCCAATCCAATTGGTGTTGCTGGATTTTTGCTTGCAAAATTCCCTCCGCCAAAGGAGATCGGCAAATGTTGCCCAAACACACCATCAAGATTTTCATGTAGTTAAAAGATATTTGCAGTAAAGTTAGAGGATTTGGTGAAAGGTGTGCTTATGGATAGGCGTAAAATACAAAGACCGGGTAGTCCCCGGTCTTGCAGCAATAATCAGTCCTTTTTCAACTCTGCCAAATTTGCAAATTTCTTCAGAAAGCCAAAAAAATATAGAATGTTCCTGAGAACACTTTTTTTAAACTACCGGTTAGGGCTGTGGTAGCTTTTGCTCCATCCTGCGAAACAATATGCCAAGCTCAATTCCGGAAATTTGTCGTATCTAGTCCCTGTGCTGGGCTTTGAGAAAGATTAAGATGAACTTTCCATTCTCTTCCCGCATTTGAACAAGTCAAAAATAGACCTTAATTTAAAGGGATAAAATCACTTTTTTGGCGCTATTGTGATTGCCAGCAAATCGGCTTTTCTGCGGTATGAATTCAAAACTTAACGATTGTTTTTTTTATTCCGCATTCCGCCAAATAAAAACTAGATTATTTCTTTGATTAAGTAAAAAATTTTGAATTCTTAATTTCAAACTCAAACCAGTTGTTATGCCCATTTCCCACGGGGATCAACTTTTTAGATTGATCGAGTCACTAACTAAGGCGGAAAAGCGAAATTTTCGGTTGTACGCCAAAAAAATTCAAGGGGAAGGCGACGTCAAGTTCCTACAGCTATTTGATCTTTTAGAGAAACAGAAGGAATTTGATGAAGAAGCTGTACTGAAAAAGCTTCAAGGAAACAAGACGCAGTTTTCCAACATTAAACGGCACTTATACCAGCATATTCTGACCAGCCTGCGCTTGATGGAGATCTACAAAAGTGAGGAAATTCAAGTACGCGAGTGGATCGATTATGCTTCTATTTTGTATGGGCGAGGTTTGTACATCCACTCCCTGAAGTTGTTGTCCAAATCAAAGGCTCTGGCTGAAAAAATCAACCATGACATCCTTCTGTTGGAAATTGTAGAGTTTGAAAAAAGGATTGAGTCGCGTCACATTACCCGTAGTTCTACGGAGCGGATGGAAGGACTTACCGCTGAAGCAGAACGGCATAGTCTTACCAGCCAAAACAACGCCATTCTATCCAACCTCAAATTGATCCTGCAACGCGAGTTCATCAATATTGGGCATGTCAAAAACGAGGAAGGCCGCCAAAAGCTGGATGTGTACATGGCCAAAATCAAAGTGGAGGAGACCGATCCCCAGCTTTCGTTTTTTGAAAAAGTGTACTTGTATCAGGTGTATTTTTGGTATTACTACTTGCTGATGGATTATGATAAATGCAAGGAATACGCCGTGAAGTGGGTAGCCGAATACGATCGAGAACCCAAGATGATTGATATGGACGTCGATATCTACATGATCGGCCTGCACCATTTGCTTAGTACTACTTTCTTTTTGCGCGATTATCCGTTGTTTTCTAGTACACTAGAGCAATTGGAGCGTTTTCGCAAAGAATCTTACCGCCAGTTCAACAGCAACTCGCGCATCATGTCCTTCTTGTTTGTACACCAAGGGCGCTTCAATCAATTTTTTTTGTCGGGCGACTTTCAGGAGGGGGTGGTCAAGGTTATTCCCCATACGCTCAATCGATTGGCTAAGTTTGAAAACAAACTCGACCCCCACAAAGTCTTGGTCATGTACTTCAAAATTGCGTGGATGTACATGGGCGCAGGTAAGCAAGACCAAGCAATTGATTACCTCAACCGCATCCTCAACCATTCCGAGCGGGCACTAAGGGAAGACATCCAGGCGTATGCCAGTCTCCTGTTTATCATGGCGCACTTTGATTTGAAAAATTACGACCTTCTCGAATATTTGATCACCAATACTTCACGATTCATCAATCGGATGCGGGATCCTAGCCAATTGCAAAAAGTCAGCATTCGTTTTTTCCGACAATTGGTTACTACGCCACCCGCTGATTATCCGAAGCGGATGCTGAAGTTTCGCGAGCAATTAGCGGCACTCAAAACCGACCCTTACGAAAAACGCTCTTTTGTGTTTTTGGACGTCGAATCTTGGGTGGAAAGCAAAATTCAGCAAAAAACCTTACAACAGGTGGTCAAAGAGCGGTTTGTGCGCCGTATGGAATTGGCGGTTGGAGAGGATTAAATTGACAATGGAAAAATTTGCGGCTATATAGTAAGCTGTATGCAACTAAGGGGCAAATCAAAGGGTCTTTAAGCCCTGACACGGTCTAAAGTGCTCGAGATTTTGTTTTTGGAGACAAAAGAAATGGACAAAATTGTAGCAAACAACTGTAACGGTTTATTGAAAGTAACGTTATCATTTTATATCTTGTCCGAAGAATTTTGTAAGTTTCTGTTTTAGAGGGCGTTTTGATTTAGTGTTTCAAATGCTATAAGAGTTTGTCCAGTATTTTGATTCGATGGTGAAAATGAGCTAAAATCCGGAACAAGCTCTAGATCAAAAACACACTCTAAATCAAAAAGTCACGACAACAAAGTAAGTATTTGTTGCCGTGACCCTAGGCGAATCTTTCGTCTAAAAGAAGTCGCTTCAGTGTTGAAAAAAGACGGAAAATTGTTTTGTGCGATTGAAGCCTTCTAGTTTGGCTATTCTAAGTTTCATACATTATCTTCTGGCCAATTGATATCTTGTCAATTGGCCTTTTTCATTTTCCGCATTAAATATACGCAAGTTTTTCTCGTTTTTCCAAATTTAATTTTAAAAAACACCATAGAGTGGAAAATAGCATTTGGAATTAATGATACTATTTTTTCTTAAACCGATGTTTTTTTGATCTACTTTGCCTTTTTTCTGCCATTAAAACCCCATCTAATAGGTCTGTGCCAAAGTACGTACCGTCACTTCGAGCCACTGCAAACGCGCAGAACCCGCGTGATTACTGGGGGTGAACCGTACCTCCGCTGTTTCCCCAGGTAGCAAATCAAAATAATTATCGGAAAAATGCCCTTCTTGCCCATTTGGCGTCTCGAGATAGACGTTTTTGCCCAATAAATTGCTTTTTAGGTGGATTAGAAACCCTTCGGGAGTTGGCAGAATTTCCTTTTGGATGTCAACGCCCTTGGGTAAGGCTAGATTTTTTGGCGCAGTCAAATACACCAAATTACGGAACACGCTTTGTCCTTTTGCTAGCAGATCAACCACTAAAACCATCTGCTTAACGGCATTCGAATCGGCTATTTCCGCAATGGGAAAACGCAGCAGTTCGGCAGCACTATTGGCGGGAATTTGCACCAGGGTGTCTTTTTTCCAATGCACAGCTCCAGAAAAATCCTGCAGCGTCAGTACCAAATGCCCTTCCTGCGCTATTGGGTGATCCGAAACTACTTTTATTTGAACTTGCCCATCTTTCACCAGCGCAGTAGTAATGACCGGTTCAAAAGCTTTTTTTACAAAATAATGTACGGCCTTCCAGCGCTGGAAATAGTCGGTGCTCGACCAAGAAGCCACCGGCCATACGTCGTTGATCTGCCAATACAAGGATCCCATGCAATACGGCATGGCCGATCGATGGGCTTCAATGGCCATTTTGATGCCTTCGGCTTGCAATAGTTGGCCTACGTACAACAGATTTCTAAAATCATTCGGCACCTGGTAATGTTGCTGCATGTAACTGCGGATCCGCAAATTCCCGATTCCGCTGCGCTGGTGAGCGGCCATCACCTCCGATTCGATGTCTAAATCCTGTGGTTCGGTATAACTTTCCACGGTTTTCCATTCGGGAAAAGATTGGAAACCATACTCGCTCATGTACCGACCAATGTTGTCGTAATAAGCGGTAAAAGGATGTTCGGCATGCCAAACGCCCCAATAATGGATATCGCCCGATGGGGTGTTGTTGGTAGCATGTGTGCCGGGCTTCGCAAAAGGCGATGAAGGCCAATAAAAAACGCCAGGGTGATAAGCGCCGACTACCGTTGGCAAGATCTTGTGAAAAATGGCGTCATAAGCCTGCCAGATATCTTTGCGTTGCTGGTTGTTGTATTGCTGTTTCCAACCCCAACCCGAAAACTCCTGGTACTGCGACCAAGCTACATCGATTTCATTGTTGCCGCACCAGAGCGCAATACAAGGGTGATTGCGCAAGCGCTTGACGTTGTACACCGCCTCTTGTTCTACATTGCGCAAAAAAGCGGCATCGCCTGGGTACATGCTGCAAGCAAACATAAAATCTTGCCAAACCAGGATGCCGTTTTCATCACATAAGTCGTAGAAGAGGTCTTCTTCATAAAAACCTCCACCCCATATTCGCAGCAAATTCATATTGGCATCTACCGTTGATTGGATTACACGGCGGTAGTTTTCAGCGGTGACTCGGGTTTGAAAAATATCGTTAGGAATGTAATTGGCCCCTTTGCTGAATATCGGTTTGCCATTCAGTTCCAAATAAAAACTGCTGCCTTTATCGTCAGGTGTTTGCACTACGCGTAAGGTGCGCAAACCAATGCGGTGGGTGCGCTCGTCGCTAAGTTGGCGGTGGTAACTGAGCTTTGCCGTCAATTCATACAAAAAAGGCGTACCCAGCTCACGGGTTTGCCAGCGCTGCGGCTTAAAAATCTCAAAAGGCACATGAAACTCGTTGCTGCCATGCTGGAGGGCAACCGTTTGGGTAGCCAATAACGTATCGCGGTACCAGATTTGGAGGAGCGCTTCAGCATCCCCAATGGTAGATTCTACCTCGCAGCGCGCCGTCAATTGCGCTTTTTCATCGCTGAGGGAGTTTTGTTGAAAAAAAACCTCGTGAAGCCGGACGTGGTTCCAAGCCTTTAATTGAATGGGGCGGGCAATCCCCGACGATACCAGACGTGGCCCCCAATCCCAACCAAAATGATACCCCGGTTTGCGCATAAACACACTGACCCGTTTATCGCCCATGCCACCCAGTTCGGATTGATCATTGGTAGCGGGTAGTGGGTAACCCTGTTTTTCGAGCAGTTGCAACCCCATTTGCGTAGGCGAATGAAACAGGATGCGCAAGCGATTTTTTCCAGGTTTTAGCCATTTTTTTACCTCTTTTTCCCAGGACACAAAAAAATTATCGGCCAAAAAGACCAGCGAATTGTTGAGATAAACATCGGCATAGGTATCCAAGCCCAGACATTCCAATTCGATGGCTTCATATTCCAATAAATCGGGGTCAATGTCAAAAGTAGTTTGGTACTCCCAATTGGCTTTATCGATCCATTGCAAATCTTTTTCGTTGGTACGAAAAAAAGGATCGGCTATTTTTCCATTGGCCAGTAAGTCGGTATGCACCGTACCAGGCACCGTGGCGGGCAACCAAGTCGTTTGCCCCACTTGTCGGAAAGTCCAGTTGTTGTTGAGGTTGATCGTTGTCATCATCGCCGATTGAGTTTTACAACCTCCCCCTGTAAGCATAAGCCCAAGAGCAAGGAGCACAAAATGCCAATTGTTTTTTATCATTGGTAAAACCATTTGCTTGTTGGGGTGGGAGCGAAAATAAGTTTTTTATTTCTAAACCGTGTCGCTCAAGTGTTGAACCGCCAAGTGAACAGAAGTTTTTGAAGGGGTGTTCCCTTTGATTATCTTTACCGATCAGCGACATCGACAACTTGTCGTAATTGAATCAGAGCAACTTAGCAACGAAAAATATACCGCCATGAATTACGCAAAAAACCAATTGGGCGATACCATTGTAGCCTTAGCAACTCCTCCTGGCGTAGGCGCGATCGGCGTGATCCGTTTATCGGGCAAAGACGCCATCCAGATTGCCGATTGGTGTTTTAAAGGAAAAAAACTCACCGAGCAAGCCAGTCATACCTTACATTTTGGCAGTATAGTGGATGAAACCGACCGCTTGCTGGATGAAGTGTTGATATCGGTTTTTGTAGCGCCACATTCCTATACCGGTGAAAACACCGTTGAAGTTTCCTGTCATGGTTCGCCGTACATTTTGCAAGAAGTCATTCGTTTGTTCATCCGCCAGGGCGCGCGAATGGCACAACCAGGAGAATTCACCCTGCGTGCCTTTCTCAATGGCCGTTTGGACTTGTCGCAAGCGGAGGCCGTTGCTGATTTGATTGCTTCCAATTCCACTGCCGCCCACCGACTGGCGATCAATCAATTGCGTGGCGGCGTATCGGAGGAGATCAAAAAACTGCGTCAGGAACTGATTGATTTTGCCGCGCTCACTGAATTGGAGCTGGATTTTGGCGAAGAAGACGTAGAATTTGCCGACCGCAGCGAATTGCGCAGTCTGGTGCAACGCCTCCAAGAATTGCTACAAGCGCTCATCGATACCTTCCAATTGGGAAATGCCATCAAAGAAGGCGTGAGTACCGTTATTGCTGGGCGCCCCAATGCCGGAAAATCCACCCTCCTCAACGCGCTCCTCAATGAAGACCGCGCCATTGTAAGCGAAATCCCCGGCACTACGCGTGATACCATCGAGGAAACCCTCAACATCGACGGCATCCAATTCCGCATCATCGATACGGCAGGTATTCGCGCTGCCCAGGACACCATTGAGGCGCTAGGGGTAGAAAAAACATTGGAAAAAATCCGCCAATCGGCCGTACTGATTTATGTTTTTGACGTCATCCGCACCCAACCTGCCGACTTAGAAAACGACCTCAAAGCGCTCCTCCATGACGATATCCAGTTGCTGGTAGTTGCCAATAAAATGGATCTCAATCCCTACACGGGATATGAGCATTATGGGAATGCGCTGTTTGGTCCGGAGCAATGGGTGCCCATCTCGGCGGTACACCAAATGAACATCGGTTTCCTCAAAGAGAAGTTGTATGACATTGCGGTAAAAAACCAAACCAGCTTGGATGGCGCCATTGTGAGCAACGCGCGCCACTACGAGGCCTTGCGCCGCGCGCACGAGAGTTTGGGCAGTGTGCTCACCGGCCTAGATGCCCGCGTAACGATGGATTTTGTGGCGATGGATATTCGGCATGCGCTGGCGTATTTGGGAGAAATTACCGGAGAGATTTCTACGGAGGATCTGTTGGATAGTATTTTTTCTCGGTTTTGTATTGGGAAGTAGGTGGCAGCTTTTACTTTGCTTATACTTTAAAAAATTCAAATACACCCTTAAATGGAAATTTACTGAAGAAGTATTCAGCTGTTTACAAAACAGATCAACTTTCACTCAGCTATTATTATCGAGTGCAGCTAAATTAAGAGGATAATTGTTTACTCCTAGGGTCAAAATTTTCAGGCTAAAAATTTTAAGGAGCATAGTAAAATATAACGAAATGGCGCTATAAGATGCACTTTTGAATGGTATTTGAGATTGAGGTTAGTTTTTTTTATTATTTAGTGCTTTAAAATGCACATAATTTTGCTTTTTATTGATAATCCTTTTACTTTTGCAAGTAAAAGAGCTATAAAATGCACCTATTAATCATTGATCAACTAAAAAAGCGCCGCAATATGTTCCAGGTTACCCAAGAAACCCTTGCGGAACTTTCCGGTGTGGGGTTACGTACCCTTAAACAAATTGAGAGCGGTAAAGGCAATCCCACGCTACAAACCATACAAAAACTAGCGGATGTATTGGGGCTGGAACTCTGCTTACAAGTGAAAAACATGCAATGAGAACCGCGAAAATAACATTCAAAGGAACTGATGCGGGCACCCTCACCCAGCATGATGACGGTACTTTCACTTTTGCCTATCGCGAAGAATGGTTAATTGATACCCTCCAACCGGCAATCAGTCTTACCTTCCCTAAAGCACAAAAAGTATTTCACTCAAAATACCTATTCCCTTTTTTCTTCAATATGGTGCCAGAAGGGTCAAACAAACAGGTGGTCTGTCAGTTATTGAAAATTGACCCCGATGATTACTTTGGTTTATTGATGGCGGTAGCGAAGGATGATACTATTGGCGCGGTAAGGGTAATCAAAATGCAATAAGGGCTATGGCATCACCTGAAATTCATTTTTGTCCAGGAACCTTGGCAAAAGGTTTTGACACCTATAGCCGAACCTGTTTGAAGCGGGTTTTTGGCGGACATAAAGTACATCACATCTTGCCTTATGATTCTCCTTTTTCTGGAGAGGAGATGAATGATTTGTTTCTTCAAAACGCCAAACGTTTTTCGATATCCGGGGTGCAGGAAAAATATTCTGTGCGTTTGGAGAAAAATAAATTGCGGCTGGCGAATGAAGTAAAACAAGGTGCTTACATCCTAAAGCCCATCCCGCGTTATGGGAAAAATACTGATCAACTACCTGCTAATGAGCATTTGACCATGCAGATTGCCCGACAGGTTTACGGCATTGAAACGGCAGAAAATGCCTTGATCTTTTTCCAGAATGGATCTCCTGCTTATATCACTAAACGCTTCGACATAAGAGGAGATGGAACTAAATGGGGGCAAGATGATTTTGCATCATTGGCTGGTAAAACACCGCAAACGCACGGCGAACATTACAAATATCTTGGTAATTATCTTGAATTGTTTGAATTACTGAAACGGAGTTTACCTACTTATACCTTAGAAGCACCCAAATTATTTAAGCTGATTGTTTTTAATTACTTGTTCTCCAATGGCGATGCGCATTTGAAAAATTTTTCAGTGATTGAAACGCCTCTCGGTGATTACCGGCTGAGTCCAGCCTATGATTTACTCAACACCAGTCTTCATGTGGATGACAGTACTTTTGCGCTGGAGGATGGATTATTGCCCCCTAAGCTGTCCAACGGAAAAATAATCAATCAACTTTATTTATTGGCGGATCAAGCCGAAATTCAACCAGGCCAGGCACAAAAAATCATGGTGTTGTTAACTTCAAAATCTAACGAAGTGAAAGCGCTTGTAGATGCTTCCTACCTAAAAGATCGAATAAAACGCAACTATTTCCAGGCATATCAAACCAGATTAAAACATCTAGAACGAGAGTTCTAAATCCAAGCCTTAACCAGCCTTGAATGTTATCTATTTATACGGTCCCGGCACTTATTTTTTCAGAATTAAAAAAAATAGAGATCAACTCCGCCTGATCTACGAGCCTTATTTAAATGTGCAGTACCTTGAAAAGAAACAAAAAAGAAAGGGACAATTTTAATGCCAGCGATTAAAATTGTCCCTCGATTAAAATTGAAAAAAATTACAATGGATTCTGAACGATGTTCTTGTTGGTATTCAACTCATCTTGCGGGAATAAAAACTCCCAGCGGATATCGCCAGCAGGAATTTCCAACACGTTTACCAGAGCAACCAAGTGATTTGGAATTCCCTTTCTGTTCAAAGGTAGGTTAAGTCGCTTGAGATCCGTAAAACGGACGCCTTCGGCCCAAAGTTCAATTCTACGATTGAACAAAATCTCATCGATTAGATCCTGACCTGTTTTTGTTGACAATACGTAGCTGTTGTTCCGAGCCTTAACCAGGGTGAACAAAGCTTGACGAGCACCAGGCTCATCGCCTGAGCGAGCTTTGGCTTCTGCTTCAATCAACAACATTTCAGCACCACGCATCAATGGAACATCACCAACACTAGAGCTAGAGCTTTGTGCCAAAAACTTCTTGTTTTGGTAAGGAACTCTTACACCTCCAGGTGGAATTGCAACGGTAGCGCCGGTTAAGTCCCACATCTTTTTACGGATGTCGGTATTGGCAATAGAGGTCCATAAAGTTGCGTTGATCGCTCGTGGCTGCGTTCTTATAACTGTTGAGTTAAAGTTGGCAGAGATATAAGCAAAGTAAGAAAAAAAGAAGGTATTGTGGTCATCGATCTGGCGATTACCCCAAATCCACTCAGGATTGGTGATGCTGTTAAATCCAGATTTGTAAGCCGTGGTGTCCATCGGAGCAAAACCTGTTCGGGCTGCTGCAGCAGCAGTAGCAGCTGTGGCCCAGTTTTGTTGAGTTAAGGCTACCCGTGCTTTAATTCCTTGAACAACATTGGCATTGAAGTTCGATTTTGCAGCACTCCCTGTGCGGTTATAACCCGCTAAAAGGGTAAGCGCTTCATCGAGGTCTTTGTTGATTTGGGTGTAAACGTCTTCAACGGTTGACCTTGGCTGGCCTTCCAATACGTTGCTCAACAACAGAGGTATGCCAAGCTGCGCATTGGGTTTGGTATTGGTATCATAACGCTTACCCCACAATTGTACAAGCTGAAAGTGCGACCATGCCCGGTAGGCCAGTGCTTGTCCTTTAATGATTTTACGATCTGCTTCCGCACCCGGTGTTTTATCAATACCGTTGATCAACACGTTGGCATTTGATATCAGGCGGTAGTAAAAACGGTACAGGTAACGCAAAGAACCATCACTGACGTTGCGATGGGTTTGCCATTGCATAAAACCGACATAAGCGGTGCTACCACCTGCACGTGGAAAAACAATGTCATCGCCCATATAATCACGGAAAAGGTTGTTTCCACCTTCGCCGGATTGTCCTTGAGCATCATATTGGGTATACAAGATACGGTGGATACCATTTAAAGCAGCGTAAGCATTTTGGGTGCTGGTCAAAGCAGTGGCATCTGAAACAGCATCAGTAGGAAAGGTGTCCAAGTAGTCTTTTTTACATGCTGTAAATAATCCCACTAGGACGATTAAAATGAAAAGGTTGTATTTTAAGTTTTTCATGTTTATAGAGATTTAAAAAGTTAAAGCAACACCACCTGAAATTACCCGAGCAGGAGGATAAGCATTAGAAGTTACACCACTGAAAGCCTGCTGATTGTTTATCCCTTTACGCTTAGAGAAAAAAGCCACATTTTCAGCGCTGATGAATACCTGACCTCCGTTGAGTTTGATTTTACGGATCAGCGATTTTGGCAAATCATAATTCAAGCTCAAGGTGCGAATGTTGAAATAAGAAGCATCTACTAACCAGCGGGAAGAAGTAGCGTTGAAATCAGTGGTTCTACCTGCATCCATCCGAGGAACATTGGTTACGTCACCCTCATTTTGCCATCTGTTCAAAATGTCAATATGAGCAGCACCACCGTAGTTTCCAGAAGACATTATCGCTTGGTACAATCCATCGTAAGTCAAACCGCCAATTTGGAAAGTTAACAAGCCACTAAGGGTGAAATTCTGAAACCGGAAAGATTGTCTTAAACTTCCATACAGTTTTGGAATAACCGACCCATTATAGGCAAACTTAGCATTGTTAACCAAAGTAGTTACGGTATCAACGCTGCCAGCAGCATTGGTGATGTACCGCAAGCTGGTCGCGGTTTTTTTGTTGTCGGCAACATACAATACCGAACCATCTTTAGGATCTATGCCATAATATGTACGCAACCAATAATCAAAAATGGAAGAACCAACTGAATATTTTTTGGTACCAGTGATGAACTCGGGAACAGATTCTGGCATTTTGGTGATCTTGTTCTCTACGGTAGAAACATTGATGGTGGTGTTCCAAGTAAAGTTTTTGGTACGCACAACATCCAAACTCAAATTGACCTCAACGCCTCTATTGTACAAGGTTGCGGTATTCTGATTCACGGTTAAGAAACCACTAGATAAAGGCTGTGGTACCGCAAATAATAGATCGCGTGAGGTTCTGTTGTAATATTCCAATGAACCGCTAATCCGACCTTTGAAGAGAGAAAAATCTAAGCCAAAATCAAATTGCTCGTTGCTTTCCCAGCTCAATTTACGGTTTAAAAATGCGGTTTGACTCTGTACAATACCTGGCTCGTTGGCGTTGTTACTAAAAACATAAAGCCCTTGATAGGCATAAAATCCAATGCCATCGGCTACCCCTACTACGCCATAAGAAGAGCGTAATTTTAGTTGATCAATCCAAGAAACGGAGAAGAAGGCCTCTTTGTCGATGTTCCAACCCGCACCAGCCGACCAGAATGTACCCCATCTGGATTCACTGGCAAAGCGGGAATTGCCATCCCGGCGCACACTACCAGAAAGCAAGTATTTGCCCTTGTAATTGTAGTTCAGGCGAGAGAAGTAACTCTCAATGGTATAACGATCTAGCGAAGAGTTCAAAGAATTGATCGTTGTGAAATTACCCAACTCGGTATTCCCTGAAAGAGAAATGCCTTGTTTGAAGCCATTCAAATCGGTTTGGCGTTGGTTGAAATTTTCATGCCCTACCAATATATCTAGCCCATGACTGCCAAAGGTATTGTTGTAGTTTAATAATTGGCTGGCGATCAAACCAACGTTGCTGGTAAACTGCCGGCTGCTTCTACCTGCTGGAGCGCCATCACCCACCACTGGGTTGTCAAAACTATTGTCGCCCTGGTATTGAAAGTCAACCGAAACGTTGTTGGTAAATTTGAAATGTTTTAAGAAAAAGAGATCAGTAGAGGAGCGAACACTTGCCACGGTACGGGTAAACAACTGGCTATTGAGCGTCGTTTCTCCCAAAGCATGACGTCCAGCAAATCCGCCCCCTGGTCGGTTTGGAATGCCCAGGTTGGTACCGCCAAAGTTACCCAAATCCCAAAATTTTTGACCGGTTGTTGGATCAATAAGGAATTCTCCGGTAGTCATGTTGTGGGCAAAGACTGGATAGATTGGGCCAATGTTGCGAGAAAAGAAGAATGGGTTAACGAAGTTGGTGCTACCACCATCCCGCGCAGTGTTGGAAATGGAATGGTTACCAGAAATGTTCAATCCTGTTTTTAACCATTTTACGGGTTGTACATTGACGTTCAAGCGAGCGGTATAGCGCTTAAAGTCGGTTTGAAGCGTATAGCCATCTTCCTGCAAGTAACCAGCAGAAAGGAAATAGTCCGTTTTGTCAGTTCCTCCGTTGAAATTCACCGAATAATCTCTGCGGTTGCCATTGCGCAATAAATCTTTGGTCCAGTTGAGGTCATCCCCATAAATCAGTTTCGCATCAGGGTTGAGTTTACCATCGGTACCTACTATTTTGTTTTTTTCAACATTAAATGGATTGTAACCGAGTAAATCATTGATACCGGTACGTGCGGTTAGTCCAGAAGCAACCTTTCCAGCTGAATCGCGTGATATCGCCGCTCCAGAAAGAGGATAAACCAGTGAATTGCGATATGCTTCCCACATGATGGGGTAATACTGTGCAGCATCTATGCGCTCGTATTCAGGTAGCCCCCTTGAAGCAAAGCCCTGAGTTACTTTAAGTGAAACACCGTTTTTTCCGCTTTTTCCTCTTTTTGTGGTAATGATCACCACCCCATTGGCTGCCCGTGAACCATATAGCGCTGTTGCGGAAGCATCTTTAAGGATAGAAATGTTCTCTACATCATCGGGATTGATGTTGGAGGTGTTACCTACATAAGGTACGCCATCTACTACAAATAGAGGATCAGAGGAGGCATTGATCGAGCCAAAACCGCGGATTCTGATGGCAAGCCCTGACCCTGGTTGCCCGTTCGCTGTTTGGGTTATCACGCCCGGTACCGCTCCTTCAATGGCAGCTGTAATGTTGTTGATAGGGCGGCGTGCAATATCTTGGGACTTAATGGTCCCTACCGACCCGGTAAGCGCTTCTTTCTTTACTGTTCCATAAGCAACAGTTACAAATTCATCCAGCACATTTACCGATGGCTCCATCGAAACGTCTAGTTTGCTTTGATTGCCCACCGGAACTTCTAAAGGAGCATAACCCGTGTAACCAAAAAGCAATACGGCATTGGGAACTGAAATGTTGATTTTGAAACGACCATCCACATCAGTCGTTGTTCCCTGGCTTGTTCCCTTGATGGAAACTGTCACACCAATCAGCGGCTCGCCGCCGCCAGCAGATTTTACTATACCTTCAACCGCATTTTGCGCGCCTAGCGCCAGGCCGGTTAATAGTAAAATAAAAGTGAGTAAATGTCGAAAACCCTTCATATTGGAAGCATTTGTGAGTGAAAAAATATTTTACGCAGAAAAAAAGTTCAAATTTGCAAAAAATTAGGAAGGTAATAATGCATTCCTAATGCTTTTTTGCTGAAAATATGAAAAAAAATAGTTAATTAGTGTCTGTCCATTTAGTAAAAACACCTACGCAATCTACTAAAATTCAG
>JBBANM010000118.1:0-17152 GCA_040401995.1 Saprospiraceae bacterium | reverse complement strand
TTTCGATTGCTGATCCCTAGAATCTTTAATGACTAAAAATTCCACGGACTATTGTTAACAAGCGCATAGAAAAAAGTAAACACACTAAACGCGTTCTGGGTTGTATCAAATTTTCAGGAGTTGCAAAAAGCAGACTAAATGGACAGTTTTTTGCGCTAAAAAAGATACAAGCTCTTATTCCTCTTCTTCCTCTAGCAAGTTAATTCCCGCCACTCGCGAAGCCTTTGCTTCTTGCTCCACTTGATGAACCACAGCTTGGAAATCAGCTAAAGAAATCGGGTTATTTTCAACCGTAACTTTGCTGATGACCACCCGACTTAGTCGATCGAACATCAAATTTTCGTATGCTTCATTCACTTGTTTCTCCTCGCCCATCATGCGTTCTGCCACGCTATCGAGTATGGTATCGTCAAAATTAGCGCCGCCGAGGTAAGAACGGAAACGATCTTTGAAGTAACCTTTGATTTCTTCGTTGCTTACTTCTAGTTCATTTTCACGAACAATCTTACCGCGAATCATCGACCATTGTAGGTTTTCGGCAAATGCTGGATAACCTTGCTCCACGGCTTCAGGCGCTAAGTTTTCGTTGGAATTCATCAACCAACGCTTCAGAAATGCATCTGGCAGTTGTTGGTGATTTTTTTCAATCAAATCCTTCTGGATATCGCGGAACAACAAAGCGTCGGCTTGGTTTTCCAAGTTATATTTCAGTCCTTTTTCGATGGCTTCGCGCGCTTCTTCTTCGCTGTGAACCCGATCTTCGCCAAATGCTTTGTCGAACAATTCCTGGTTCATTTCTGCCAAATTCACACGGGTCGCTTCGATGATTTTCATGTCAAAAAGTTGACCAACTTCCTGCCCATCAGTAAGCCCCAAGATGTACTTGCGCACAAATTTTTCGTCGCGGTCTTTCTCTAGTTTAAATGGATCAGCCTGAAACGACTCGTGTACTTTGAGGGTTAGTACTTTGTCCCGGATGTCGTCATTCAGCGCATCCACTAGCATGCTAAAAATATTGACATGACCATTTTCTTTGATCTGACCATCCTCCAATTCTGAAACTTCCAATTTGAGCATATCGCCAGGTAGGATCATATCTTCAGAAAAAATGCGTTCCCCCAATTGCCGCTGGATGTTGTCAATTTCTTGATCAATGTCTTCCGCTGGAATGGTTGGATCGTATTTTTTATAAGTTACGCTACTATCCAAGCCTTGAACTTCAAATACTGGCGCCAAGCCAATGTCGAATTTAAAAATGTAATCTTCCAATTGAACGAGGTCAAAGTCAATTGGCGGTTGATCGACTGAAGGAAGGGGCTGTCCCAAAATATCAATCTTACCGTTATAGAGGTAATCATTCAATTCTTTTTGCAGCAGGTCGTAAACGATTTCCGACAAGATGCCTTTACCGTATAATTTCCGTACTACAGAATCCGGAGTTTTACCTTTGCGAAAACCCTTGATGGATGCCTTCTGACGAAATCTGTTCAACTCAGATTTGAGCTTTGGCTCATAGTCGCCCTTTTCCACTGTAACTGTAAGGACAGCGTTTAAATTGTCGATCTCCTCTTGGACAACTTTGGACATAAATGCGTATATTTATAGAATTGATAATAAGGATTTCAACCACGTATATCGTACTCAAGCGGCTTGCAGGAAAGTAAAAACATCCAGGACTTGAATTTTGCCGCCAATCGGCAATCCTGATGCGCCTCGAAGGAGATAGCGTCTGGCATTGACTGCTGAATGGAAGGTCAAAAAATAAAAAAACTGCTTGGCATAAAAATTGTGCGGGTAGAGGGACTCGAACCCCCACGCCTTGCGGCACTAGATCCTAAGTCTAGCGCGTCTACCAATTTCGCCATACCCGCTGATGTTTTTTAGATCTCAGCGCCAAGCAGCTTTGGACGGTCAAGTCTCGTTATATATGGTACGTCTTTACGTTTCCTAAAACCTTTTGCTTTGACCATCCAGGAACAACTCAAAGTGTTTATGAGTTCAAAACCATAAACCTTTTTGAAAAAGCGATGCGAAGATAATAGCTTTTCTAAAAAAAACAAAAGGTAAGCCCATTATTGTTAATAATCATTGATTTGAGCGGCTATTTGCGGAAAATATTTTTTTGGGAGTAGGTCACGGCTCTGTGCTTAGATACTTTGACAACCATGAACATAAACCATTTTTTTTATTAGCTTTGTTAACCTCGACTAATTGTAACATTGACAATAAGTCGGTAGGGTCTTGCAGGAAACCATAGAGGAGGGAACCATGACAACAGAGGTTTTAACAGTCGAACAGGAAGAAGAAAAAAAACTCATTCTCGACGCGTATCGGCATTTGCTGCGCACGTTCAAAACGCCATTGGAGGATCAGGATGCAAAAGACATCCGCAAGGCCTTCGATCTGGCCGTTCAAGCACACAGCGAGCAACGCCGCAAGTCGGGCGAGCCTTACATTCTGCATCCCATTGCAGTAGCAAGAATTTGTGTTGAGGAAATTGGCCTCGGCCCTACCGCCGTTGTCTGTGCGCTATTGCACGATGTGGTGGAGGATACGGATGTTACTTTGGAAGAAATACGCGCCCAATTTGGGGATCGGGTAGAACGCATTGTCGATGGCCTTACCAAACTGGATTCTGCCTATGATTCGGAAAGTCCGCAGGCGGAAAATTTCCGCAAGGTATTAGGCACCCTGGTGGAAGATGTACGGGTGGTATTGATCAAAATGGCCGACCGCCTACACAACATGCGTACCCTCGGCTCTATGCCGCGCCACAAACAGCTCAAAATAGCTGCT
This sequence comes from Saprospiraceae bacterium, assembly GCA_040401995.1. Lineage (GTDB taxonomy): Bacteria > Bacteroidota > Bacteroidia > Chitinophagales > Saprospiraceae > Haliscomenobacter. The sequence continues at coordinate 14,356 of JBBANM010000118.1, read as the reverse complement.
GAAACGACTTACATCTATGCCCCTTTGGCTCACCGTTTGGGTTTGTACAATATCAAAACGGAGTTTCAGGATCTTTCGATGAAGATCACCGACCCCGAAGCCTACAAAATGGTGGCCGAAAAACTAGCTGCCACCAAACGCGATCGGGAACAATACATCAAAGAATTCATCAACCCGCTCAAAGAAAAGATTGACGAAGCGGGCATCAATTGCAAGATTTTTGGAAGACCTAAATCCATCTACTCCATTTGGAACAAGGTCAACTCCAAAAATGTGCCGTTTGAGGAAATATACGACCTCTTTGCGGTGAGGATCGTTGTGGATGTACCGCAAGACAAAGAAAAGATCACCTGTTGGCAGGTTTATTCCATTGTAACGGATGTACACATTCCGTTGCCCGAACGCTTGAAGGATTGGATCACCATGGCCAAATCCAACGGGTACGAATCGCTGCACACTACGGTGATTGGTCCGCAAGGGCGCTATGTAGAAGTGCAGATTCGCTCCGCCCGCATGGACGAAATTGCCGAACGAGGGTATGCCGCCCACTGGAAATACAAGGGCGTATCGAACACGCCCGATGTTTACGAGCGCTGGCTCGATAGCGTGCGCGAGATCCTCGATGATCCGAGCATCAATGCTATTGAGTTTTTAGGCGACTTCAAAAACAACAGCCTTTTCCAAGAAGAGGTAATGATTTACACCCCCAAGGGCGACCTAAAAGTACTACCCAAAGGGGCTACCGCGCTTGATTTTGCTTTTAGCATCCATACCGATATCGGTTACCATTGCACCTCCATCAAGGTCAATAATAAATTGGTGCCGATGGGGTACAAGTTAAAAAATGGCGATCAAGTAGTTGTTGTTACCAGCCGAAACCAAAAACCCAGCGAAGGTTGGTTGAAAATGGTGACCACTGGTAAAGCCCGTGCCAAGATTCGCTCTGCCATGAAGGAAGAGCGGCGGCGCAAAGGCGAAATGGGCAAGGAAGCGCTGGGAAGAAAACTGAAAAACCTGCGGGTGGATTTTGATGAAAGCGTTGAAGCGCTGATCAAGTACTATGGTTTTGGGTCAAAAATCGATTTGTTTTATACCATTGCTACCGAAGAAAAAACCATTCCCGAGTTGTTTAAGCCTTTTCATGTGGAGGGAGGGAAGTTGACCGAATTTGAGGCGCCTAAAGTAGTCGCTAACGTTCAACCTAATGGTCATAACCAGGAAAACCTGAAAAAACTGGGCATCAAAGCCCGTTTGCTCATTGACGGTGAACCGGCTGAAAAATACGAGTACAGTTTTGCCAATTGTTGTAACCCAGTGCAAGGCGATGATATTTTTGCTTACCTCACGGCCAATGCCGGACTTAAAATCCACAGGAGTTCTTGTCCCAATGCCATTAACCTGATGGCGCAATTTGGTTATCGGGTAATGAAGGCGGAATGGGTGGCGGGATACGAAGGCACTTTTGTGGCGGAAATTCTGATTACTGGAGTGGATAGTGGCCCAGGGGTGATTGAGCGCTTGGTGAATCAAGTTTCCAGCAACCTGGGTTTGAACATCCGCAAACTGAGCATTGAAGGCCATGAAGGCGTTTTTGAAGGAACTTTGCAACTATTGGTACGCAATACCGATCAATTGACACTGGCCATCAAAGAGCTACAAAACTTAGATAGCGTTTCAACGGTTACTAGAATTAGTTGAGTATCTTTACACCAGAATATAAAGGATGAGTATGGTCGTTGAAAGAAAATATGAAGACATTATCAAGGAGGTAAAAAGCATTTTTGCAGTCCACTTGGAGGAGCAAAGCTTTCGCAAAACGCCCGAGCGTTTTGCCATCCTTGAAGAGATATACAAACGCACCGATCATTTTGACGCCGAGGCCTTGTACATCCATATGAAAAATCAAAATTATCGGGTGAGCCGGGCTACGGTATACAATACGTTGGAATTGTTGGTCAGCTGCGACTTGGTCAAAAAGCACCAATTTGGCAAAAACCTGGCGCAGTACGAAAAGTCGTACGGCTATAAACAGCACGATCACCTGATCTGTGTCGATTGTGGTAAAGTGCTGGAATTCTGCGATCCACGCGTGCAGCAGATCAAAAATATGATGGGCGATATCCTCAAATTTACCATTACCCATCATGCCCTTAACTTATACGGGCATTGCACTGGCGGTTGTGAGCGCACTTTGGAAAAAGTGGAAAAAGCACAGATTTAGAGTGTGTTTTGATACAAAATTCCCAAACGAGTACAATAATTTTTATCTCTTTTAAAAATTTATCTACCTTGCGCCTTTAAAAACCAGTAACAGACTTTATGGCTGTCGCCTGATTTTTTTTAGCATGGAAAACCTAATGGAACCGAAATGTCCATTAGGTTTTCACAATTTATACACAACGATATGGCAATCGACGTAATCTTAGGTTTGCAATGGGGTGATGAAGGCAAGGGAAAAATTGTAGACTACCTCGCCCCCAAGTATGATATTGTAGCTCGTTTTCAAGGAGGCCCCAATGCTGGTCATACCCTTAAGTTTGACGGCAAAAAATTTGTGTTGCACACCATTCCATCCGGAATTTTTCGCGACGACTTGATCAACGTGATCGGCAACGGCGTTGTTCTTGACCCCATCACCTTGGTTAAGGAATTGGATAAACTGACCGAAGTTGGTGTTGATTATAGCAAGCGATTACTGGTAGCGCGCAAAGCGCACTTGATCCTGCCAACGCATCGCTATTTGGATGCCGCATCTGAAAATGCTAAAGGTAAGTCAAAAATTGGCTCTACCCTGCGCGGTATCGGCCCCACGTATATGGATAAAACCGGGCGCAACGGTTTGCGGGTAGGTGATATCATGCGTGCCGATTTTTTGGAAAAATACGAAGGCCTCAAAGCCAAACACATGAGTTTGTTGGAACTCTACCCTGCGGTGGAATTTGATTTGGCAGGTGAGGAAAAAAAATGGATGGAAAACATCGAGATCCTCCGCACCCTCCCCTTGGTGGATTGTGAATATTACCTTAATCAAGCTTTAAAGGAAGGAAAAAGCATCTTGGCAGAAGGCGCCCAAGGATCCATGTTGGATATTGATTACGGCACCTATCCTTATGTTACCTCTTCGAATACCATCACTGCCGGTGTTTGCACCGGTTTGGGTGTAGCGCCACAATCGATTCGGGAAGTAATCGGAATCACCAAAGCGTACTGTACTCGCGTTGGTTCCGGGCCATTCCCTACCGAATTGCACGATGCAGTGGGCGAAAAATTAAGAGCCGAAGGCGCAGAATTTGGCGCTACTACTGGTCGCCCACGCCGTTGTGGTTGGATTGACCTGCCGCAATTGCGTTACACCATAATGGTCAACGGGGTTACCCAGTTGGCGATCACTAAGCTTGATGTATTGGACAATTTTGCCACCATTGAGGCAGCAACCAGCTACCAATATGATGGCGCAGAATCGGATGTGTTGCCTTTTGATATTTGCGACATCGACATTCAGCCCAATTATCAATCTTATCCAGGATGGGAGCAGCCATTGACCAGCGCAACGACCTACGATGCGCTGCCCGCTACGGCACAAACCTATCTGGAAGCATTGGAAAAACAGTTGAACGTGCCGATTACCATGATTTCGGTAGGTCCAGAACGAACAAGTTTGATTGTGAAATAAACTAATTGATATTGCCCATTACTTAGTTGAAAATGCGGTTAGCCAGAGACGATAGTCGCCTAGCTAACCGCATTTTTTTTGAATAGAGCCATTCCGTTGGTTATTACTGCCTCTCCTAGTTCAATTCCTTACAATGATATAGCAAACATCGGTAGCTAAGCTGATCAAAATCACCAGTCTTTGATTACGTGAGGACTAAATTGTCCTTATGAAACAAATGATCCATATACAACTTATCCTTTTCACACTGATGCTTTTTCAGTTCAGTGAGGTGAAAGCTTGTAACATGGGTTCGAATTGTTGTTGTAAAAGCGTCAAAGCTTGTTGTGAGCTAGCTGCTAATCATACAAAAACGCCTCAGGCAAAAACTGTCGTGTTTAAAGACGGGACGGCGTTAAAAGGCTGTCCACTTAAAAAAAACGACGGAAAAGGGGAATGTTCCTGTGGAAAACAATTGAGAAATGAGACTTCTTCTGCTTGTTTAAATTGTATTGTCTGCTCTTATATGCGCTCAATTAACATACGCAATCAAGCTCCTCTTGATGGCTGTAAAATTCTGTTACATGAATTTTCAGTCGGCATTTGGCATCCGCCGCAGATGTATATTTCCCAAGCACCAAGATATGGCAAAACCGCCATCTTGCCGGGATGAAATTTCAATTTTATTTTCACGTTAAATATTAAATTTAAACACCATGCGTAGCAATGAAATTTTCAGCAGCACAGCCATTTTGTTTGTGCTTACTTTCATAAACGTAAATGCCCAAACCGACAGTAGCGGCGTTTACACAACGGCAACCGATTTCCGCAACAAGGTTTTAACTTATGCGGTCAATTGTAAAACCGACAAACACACCTTGCGCATCAATGATTTTTCAGATAAAGCTACATTGAACTATGTTCACAATGGCCAGAAAATAAAGATCAGCAAGGACAAAATTTACGGTGTCAAATTATGCTCAGGCGTTACCTACCGGATAGTGAACAAAGTAGACTATGCCGTACTCAATCCTGAAGATAATTTGCTGATTTACAAATTGGAGAGGGCTTCCACGCCTAAAAATCCGATTCCGGTTAAATATTTTTTCAGCGTAGATGCAACAGGCGAGCTTCAAGCACTGACAAAGTTGAATCTAAAAAATGCTTTTCCAGCCAACCATAAATTTCATGACGAGTTGGAGAGAGATTTTAAAAATGACAACACTCTTACCGAATATGACACTTACCACAAGGAGTATAAGCTGGTAAGGTTGTTTAAGAACTTGTAAACACGACTGAAGTTGAAAAAAGGCCTCATCTCGTAACTCGAGGTGAGGCCCTTTTTTATCGGGGTATGCGGGTAGCCGTAAAGTACAGACTATCTATTTTTAGGCGCCTCCATAGTGCAAGATTTCGTGCCGCCAGCCTCGCCTGTTCTATCATATTGGCAACAGCCTGGAAGCTTGCTATAGGCCGCATCACTCGCTTTATACTCGGCATTGTCATAACCAGCTAAGGCGATGGCCTTTTGAACAGCCTCTTTGCTGGTTTTTTTATCATTGAATGTAAGGGCAATCAGGTCGGTTTTTTCATCCCAATTGGCCGTGGCCGCACCGGCTCCTAAAGCCGCTTTTTCGATGGTTTTTTTACACATCCCGCAGTTGCCTAATACTTTGAACTGGGCATTTTGCAAGGTTTCAGTGGATGCGGATTGAGCCATTGCTACTTCAATACAAAAAACCGAGAGCAACAAAAAAATCATCTTTTTCATGATCGTAAGGTTGAAAGTTAAAAATGTTGATTTATAATCTCATTACTAAATACTCTTAGATCATCAGAAGTAACATGCCGGCCGACATGGCAATCATCAACCCATCCTCAATGATGGTTACTGTACTCATAGGGAGGTTAAAGACAGCCCCTAAACAAGCACATTGAATGCTCCGTTTGTTCAGCACGCTTTGCAACACGCCAATGATACTTAACGACATCACCACTAGTGTTATACTATTGGTAAGTATGGGTTGAAAATGTGTCAAAAACGCTAAGCCAAGCGCCAACTCCAGAAAGGCATAGAGGTAACCCCAAACAGGTATTCGCCGAGCAATAACGTCATACATGCGATAGCTGTCTACAAACCCTGACAAATTAAGCATTTTGAAAAATGAAAAAACAAGAAAAAAACCAGCCATAAAATGCCCCATCCACTCCATGAAATTTATTTGATTGTTCCCTGCTTGAATGAGGGCAGTGATCAGGGTGATGTAGCCAAAAATTAATAAAATTGGTTTATATGTAATGTACCATGCCGCTTGAGCTTCGGGTTCAACAATGGCCAAGGGCTTTTCATTGATTTTATCCGCAATGGCGTATTTGGGGTAATCTTTTAAAGCCGCTTGTAGCATCTCGGTTGATACATGCTGTTTCATAGTGATGGTTGCCTCATTCCTTTGCGAACTTATCACTACAGAAGTAATCGCGTCATTTTGAGAAAGCAAGGATTTAACTTTGGCTACACAGCCATCGCAGGTAAGTCCTTGCAATTTATATTCGTGTGTCATATACATGTTTCATTAGGTGAATTAGAGTGTGTTTGGATTTTTTATTCGCGCTGCAAATGGCCAAAATTCGCCCCAGCTTCGTTACGAAAATACTCATGTAGCGCTGACCTGTCCTCGACAGAGTCGGGATACATTCCGTTTTTCGTGCCTCGCTGGTACAAATTTTGACTCACTACGCTTGCGAACTAAAAATCCAAACACACTCTTAATGACACAAAAATCGATTGAAAAAAGGAGGACGACGTTGCACAATTTCCAGAAAGCGTTGCATCATTTACACTTCGTCGAGGGATAAACGCTTTGCTTGTTTCAATTTTTTGAAATAGGAGGGAGTAAGTCCGGTTACGCTTTTGAATTGACGACTCAGGTGCCCAAGGCTGCTGTAATTGAGCTGAAAAGCAATTTCGCTCAAAGTAAGTTCGTCGTATATGAGTAATTCTTTTACCCGTTCAATTTTTTGAGCAATGTAATAATGTTCAATACTAACCCCTTCCACTTCGCTGAAAAGATTGCTGAGGTAGTTGTAATCCATCAAAATTTGATCCGCTAAATACACGGAAAGATTGGTGTTCAACTGATTGCTTTGTCGATGCACTAAATCGATGATCACATTTTTTATCCGCTCTATGATTCTACTTTTTCGATTGTCAATCAACTCAAAACCAATGGACTTCAGTAGAGTGCTTACCTGCATCTTCTTTTCATCTGTCAGTTCGGAAGCCAGTTCTACCTCTCCAAGTTCAACATTGACAAGCGGAAGCCCAATTTTTTCAAATTCTGATGTCACTACCATTTTACAGCGATAGCAAACCATGTTTTTGATGTACAACTTCATGCCTGTTTTGATTAATGGCGTTCTTACTTCTTAGCTTCCCATTCGGCGATACTCTTCTTAAGGGCAAGAACAGCACTGCTTCGATTTTGTTTTTCACCCAAAAGCAAGGCTCTTTTGGCAGCTTGAATGGCCAGCGGGTATTCTTGTAACTCGGCATATATTTTTTGGGTTAGATTGGGAATGGAAAAATTTTCCGGATCCAACTTTTCGGCAGCCAGCGCCCATTTTACCGCTTGCGACAAATCCCGCCGTGTAGCGTAGTAGTAATTGGCGGATTGAAAAAGTAAGTCGGCATTTTGCTCCTGGTTTTTAATGAGTCGTAGAGTGATTTCCGTTAGAATGGTTTCATCTAAAGGGTTACTTAAAGGGATTTTGACCCAAGTGTTTTCCCAAAACAAATTCAAGGCCGCCGAGCCATTCGCTTTAAAGTCATTGATTTCGATGGTAAACGTTTCGTAAAAACGATCAGACTTTGAAGGTTTTATGGTAAAACGGTGGGCATCTTTTTTTTGATCGTACCCAAATGATCCGTGTAGAGAAACATCGGTATTGAGAATAATGACCCATTCATTTGCCCGTGGGATGGTGAACAAGGCGTATTTTCCTGGCGCCATTTTTTTATCGCCAATGATTACCTCCTCTTTCAACTCTATTGTGGTGCAATCTCCGGACCCTGTCCGCCAAAGACTATCAAAAGGTACCAGTCCGCCAAAAACTTTTCGCCCTTTGACCTGGGGGCGACCATAAGCCACTTTGATTTCGCTGCCTCCAAATTGTTGAGTAAAGGTAGCCTCGGGACTTGGTGTTGGAACTTTAAAATTCACTTTTCCACCAGTCGCCTGGGCATACGAGGTGCAGTGAAAAACCAATATGATGGCAATCAGCAAAAGCTTTTTCATAAAAAGAATCTGATATGGGTTAAGAAAATTCACTGCTAATGCTGCACAATCACCCGCTGGGTCAAACTCGATAATTTGTGCCGCAACCTGACTAAATACACCCCGCTAGGGTAAGCGGAAAGATCCAGGGAAAAATCGCGGAAAGCCCCTTCGGGAGTTACCGAAAACAGCAATTGCCCGCTGATGGTAAACACATCCAGAGCTGCACCGGTAATTGGCGACGCAATGTGCAAAGTAACGATACCTGTAGTAGGAATAGGATCGATGGTGGCTTTGAGTTTGTTGATTTCGCCAATATTGCTGTTGGATATGGCAAATCCCCGAGCGCTAGAGGCTGTTTCGCCGCAAGAATTGCGCGCTTTGATCCGCCAAAAATACCTACCTGCTGGAAGATCACTGGTAACTTGATAGGTGCTACCAGTTATTATTTTTTTCACTAGCGACTGGGAGGCAAAGCTGCTATCGGTAGAAATCTCTAATTGATAATCCAGGGCATTGGGTTGACTGGGCCAGGAAAAAGCCGGCTGCGGATCCACCAAAACCGCATTGACGATCGGTTCAATCAGCGTCGGTTGACTGGTAGCTGGTAGCACATTAAAAATAACTTTGGAACTGTCCTGGTACTTGGCATCGGAGCAATAATAAGTAAGCTCATAGCGCCCGGCTGGCAACGATTGCAATTTGCTGATCACGGCTTGCAGGGAGGTGCCAGGCGACAAATTAGACGAGCCTTTACTGAAAGCGAGTTGAATGGGCAATGCTGGACTGAGGCGGTAGCGAATGGTCACCGGGCCGATGTAGCCAAAACCGATTCGCAGATCAGTTAAAAGCCTTTCCTCTGGGCAGACCGATTTGTTGTTGGGCGAAGCAGAGATCTGAACATCTGGATGGGTGCTGAAGCCAAAATAAGCTTTGGGAGCGATGGTGTCGCAGGGACTGTTTACTCCGATCCCCCAGTACAATTGTTCGCCCAAGGGCAATTGAGTCAATGAGATGGATGTATCAATTACGATTTGTTTTTTTACTACATTTTTAAAATTGGTATCGCGGGCAACAAACAAGGTATAGCTGTAAGCCGATTTGTCTTTCCGCCAGCTGACGCGCAAGGGCAGTTGAATTTCCTGTGCATTGTTGACCGGCGTCAATAAACTAACCGGTTTAATTGCGCCTGTGACGTTGAGAAAAATCTTTGTTTTAGTGGTATCGGTTCCTTTGATGCTCAAAATGGTCATAGGAAAAAAACCTTGTACGGAATTGGAAGTCGTGATTTCCAATTTGGAATTCCCAATAGTGATCCGCTCGGGCGTAAATTTCACTTTCCAACTGCTTGGTGATCCGGCCAAGGCAAAGCGTACGCTGTCGCCACCAGGGTTTTGAACCTTTACCAAAAAAGTCGATTTTCTGTTTTGACAAACATCTTGATTGACCAGATCGGTTTCCGTCACAAATCGGCATGAACTTTCCTTGCGCCCGGGTAAGTTTACCAGTCCGGTTTTTTTAGGATCCAACCAATCTTGAAGCCGGGTTTGAGCGCTAGCGCCGTTCAGATACGAATACCGAAACCAACCAAATGAATCATAACCGGTATTGCCACAAAATGCAGTACCTCCATGTAATTGACCAATCACCAGTCCGTCTTTGCTGAAAAGCGGCCCCCCTGAGGAGCCTTCTTCGGTACTCCCGGTTGTCCACTGCGGAACTACAAGATGGTTACCCCCGCTTACTTGCTGTGATCCCGAATTCCAAGTGCCGACGTACGGTGTCTTTGTGGAAAAAGAAATCCTTTTTTCCAGACCATTGGCTTGGTGAACGGCGGCAATAATCCCAGTAGGCATTACGCTGGAGGTGGTCCATCCGGCTAAATAAGCGTTGGCTTTGGCCGGCAAAGGATCATCCAATTCTAGCAAAATAAAATCAGAAACCGAACTAGAGGCTCGTTTTATGGCGCCGGTATTGTATACATCAAATTTACCATTACCGGCACCGGCATTAAGCGCCGAATAAAGATCACGGCAGGTGCTATTTTGGTAATTCCAATACACCACCATTGATGCCGCAGTGGCATTAGAAATATCACAGTGATTAGCCGTCACAAAATAAGGCACGCAATTTTGGTTGCCATTGTTGACCAGGTAGCCGGTACAGGTTGTACTGCCCGACACACTGATGACGCCCACTGATTGAATAGCATTGCGAAAATTGTCTACTTCCGGAAAACCGTTTTGCGCGCCGCATACCACATCTAGCATACAATCATTACTGACTAGGGCATCAAAATCCATAAAATCATGGTTGACGCTGGTAAGGTGTAAACGGAGGTCTTTTTTGCGCAGGGCGGGTAGGGTAACTTCCAGCACCAGTTCATCGCTAGGAATGATGGGCGACCAAAATTCAGCGTGGTCATCGTTATCGGCTATGCTAAACGGACCGATGGTTTGTTGTTGGCGCGGATCGTAAATGGTGAAACGGCAACCCGGAGGCAAATAAAAATCACTAAACCCCAAATTGAGCGAATGAGCGCCTGCTGAGCGGATATGAACCCGCCAAAGCAAGCTATCGCCGGGAAGATTTTCCCATAATCCGGATAGCTCAGGATCAATATCAACCGGAATGGGTTGCGCAAAATGGGGAGCACGACCGGGTTTGCGACTGTCCAACTCCGCGGTTTTTAGCGCTTCATTGTCTAGTTTTGGCAACTGCATCAAGGGCACGCGCTCCAGGGGTAAAACGGTACCATAGAGAGGAGCAGCGCGTTTGTCCTGCGCCTGCAGTTGTGCAGGTAAAAAGTATAAACAAAGGAATAAAGAAAGTAGAAGTATTCGCGCCATAGCCAAAGTCGTCAGTGATTTGTATGTCCAATTGCTAACAAGATAGGACAAAAAGTCTATTCACAGTTTGCCATATTCCTGACAAGTAGGCGGATTCTTGTGTTGTACTCAGAAAAAGCAACGGAAGCAAAAAAATAAAGTTTATTTCAAAAGAATCTATATGATAGCGATCAGCTTTTGCTAATGGGGTGGTTGTACATACGACTGGATATTTTACTGTTGAGGGGTCGCAAAACCTTCCAGGTCTTCAAGACCTGGAAGGTTTACAGCTCACCAAAAATTTAAAATGTCCAAGTAGTATGGCGGTTGTACCTTATTTCAGCGAAGTATACTATTATATCTTGCTGGAATGAGGTATATCTACACCGTTCCAGCAAGATATAGTAAAATGGGTGAACAAATTATTATCCAGAAAAGTGAAGTGTTGCTATTTAAGGAATTGATTACCAGTTATAAAGCGGAATTTGTAGCCATATACGGAAGGCGGCGAATTGGCAAAACGTATTTGGTCAAAAACGTTATACCGAGAATATTTCATTTGAATTTACCGGCATACTTTGGTTCAACTCAGTAAGCTTTATTCAAGATCGTAGCTATACCTTGCTGAGTTATAGTTCAATTAAGCTTCGAAAAGCTAGATTTTTTCAGGCAGACCCTGGTAAAAATCCGATAGAATTTGAACTAAAAAACTGCGGGTGATAGCTCCTAAGCGGCCAATTCCTAAATACAAACACTAGAACAAGGCATTCATATCCAGTATATTATCTACTAAACCCAAGCTATGCTTGTTTTTTATCATGCTCGAAACTTGACGACGCGAAGTATAAATTATACGTGAGTTTTGAATTATAGTAGCTGATAAAGAATGAATTACGAAAAAAAAGGAGCAAAATTTGTTCATAATCAACCACTTGTGTCGCCGCTACGAGGCTCGTAAAGCCAGACCACAACCAACTACTATACCCCGCGCGGTCACAAGAGGTGAAAATTTGACGCCGCTAGTTTTTTAGCCTGCGAGGCGTGAAACGTAGCCGACGCCTGAGTGTCGGCGAGGCTTCGCAACGAAGAAGGATGGAAAAATAGCAAGTTAAAAATCACCTGGTGTGGCCGCGCGGGGTATATACACGAAAACGTCACTAGCGTGGCTTTGGCTGAACAAGGCTTTTTAGCTCTCTGATTTCAGATCTTAGTTCTGCCAGTTCTGCCTGAATAGCATCCAGTTGATTCATTATTTTATCTCCACGTTCTGTTTCTCCAAAGATCAGCTGGGGATCAATACCATACTCTTGTACGAGAAGATCCGTAATTTTTCTGAACGTTTTTTCATTACCTCCGTTGAGCGCCAGGCTGACTACTCCTTGGGCCAAACCAAAGCGTTTCGATAGATCTTTTTGGTTGATGGCTAAAGTTTTGAGTATACCTTTTACCCGTAGGTATACCATTTGCTCGCTGACAGAATGTAAAGCCATTTTAGTTTTTTTTCTAAAAAATAGATTTTTAATCTATAAAAATCTATCTTCATACCATCATAGGAACTGATTGACAAATTAAGCACTTTATTAAGGAATGGGTGAATAATAAAGTGCCCTTTTAGCCGCCGCTATTTTGCAGCCAATCGACTATCTTTTGAGGCGCAATGTGGGGCATTGCAACGAAAAAGATAGGAAGAGTGGATGTGAAAGAGCAAGGATAAAGGTGTACTTTATTGTTTAACCATTCCTAAGGGATTTCTACATCCTGAACCTGGTAAATGGGAATAGATGAATATTGTTTCAAAAAAGCATCAGTTCAAGCTCGAACCAAAACCGCCGCGGCAAGCCCCCCACAAAAGCGCCTTGCTTTTCATAGCACTCTGTTGTATCTTGGGATTCGTTGCTTATTGGAAAGGGGTTGATTTTTTGGAAATGGATGATAGTGGTCAGCCTAAACTGGCTACATCCAGAGAAAAGAAAATGGAGCAACGCCTAAAAAGATTACAACAATGTGAGCAATACGTAATTCGGGCAAAAACCAGTGGTTATTATCCCTGTTATAATTGTGGAAAAGACACAACGATTTTTCTTTTTGGTGGCGAAGTTTGGAAATATGGAGTAACTATTCAGGGAAAAAACAAACGGTATCGCACCTGGTTAGAGAAAACGAACCTGCGTTATCGGGTTCAATTCAGAGGTGCAATTCAAGAGTGCTTGCTTCAAGAGACTTTGAAAATTTATAAGTACCCGCTTTTACCTGAAAACCTAAAACGAAAACCACCCTTAATCCGCCCCCCAGGAAATAAAAATGATCTTTAATACTGAGCACATGTATGCACCTTTTGTAATTTCTTCCATTGCAGATGAGGATGAAGTAGGCAAAAAAGTTGAAACCGATTTGCTGATCCAAGAATTTCTCAATCAGCACCTCAAACTCTCTACCTATGGGCAAGTGTTAATGGGTATTGCTTTTGTGTACATTGTTACCCCACCAATTGACGTGATTCATCATGATGAAATTGACTATAGGGCAAAAAAAAAGGAACTCTTTATTCAAATGCGGCTGCCTTATGATAAGGTAGCGGCTGCAACTGAAGCGGAAGTATGGCACATGATGGCTCAAAAGTACTTGCAGACCTTTCAAGACAAATCGCTCTGGAAGAAGTTGAAAGGGTTTGATTGTGAAGGTTTTTCGAAGGATGTACAACGTTTGTTTGAGGAGCAGGGGTGGATAAACGTGGTGGAACTTGTTTGAGGAACTCCACCTTTTTCTGCGGAATGTGGGTCAAAATACATAGATTCCGCAGATTAAAATCTGGCCAATTTATTAATGTACTGGTTTAAAATCTATTACAAATTAAAATTTTAACATTTTTTATTTTTGAATCTCATAATGCAACTCCACCATACCACTCTTGTAAGCAGCTACATTTTTTAGGTGCAATGGCTGTTCCAGCCCTATTTGGTCATAAAACGGGGCGCCATCACCCAGCAGAATGGGGAGAATGGATTGGCGGATTTCATCGGCCAATTTTAAGCGAAGGAAGTCTTTGGCAAGCTCCGCGCCGCCAACTAACCAGACTTTCTGGTACTTGGGTCTTAGTCGTTCATTTACCAATGTGGTCAGATCTCCTGAATAAAATTCAATATTGGGCCGGTTTTACGGGAGTTGTCGGTGGGTTAATACGATAGTCGGTACCTCTCCATAAGGCCAACCATAATTTTTTGCTAGCTCAAACGCGTGCTCGTAGGTACGGGCGCCCATGACGTAGCAATCAACGGCGTTTTGGAAATCTGAGGTATCTGGAAATGGGATACCGTTTTCATAGTCGGCAGGGGTTTCAAACCACGACACGCTGTTGTCTTTTTTGGCAATGTAGCCGTCCAGACTGGAGACCATGTGGATGGTGATTTTGAAGGAGGTTGTTGACATGTGGGTGTTGGTTTTGTGCCAAGTAACTTAAAGTCATTTTTTTGAATACCTTCAAAATGGCATTTCTGTTAGTTTGCTGTCAGTCCACATTCTTCAATTTGCCTTTTTAGATTATTACCCCAAAACGGGTGTAATTCAAAATGTCGCAAAACAAAATAAAAAATTAATATCTTGAG
>JBBANM010000117.1:0-17514 GCA_040401995.1 Saprospiraceae bacterium | reverse complement strand
CTCTATTGCAGCTGCCCTCCTCTTTTGGTATTTTTAACCCATTATTCGCATTATTGATGTAGCCGTACGGACATTCACCGATCGCCAAGAACTACAAAATAGGAATCTCTTTTAACTTCACGCCCAAGTGGATGATCCTACTCCCCGTTGGATTAATGGGATCCACACTTTTTCCAATGATGATGCCGTCTTCAGGTGCGTGATAAGTACGGGTTACCCGACCAAAAATAGTGCGCACTTCAGCAATGGGCTGCCCTCGGCTGATTTTTTCACACACTTTGGGCAGCACCTGCAAAATCCCGCCTTCATCAGTGTAAATCCAGTAGGAGCTGTCGCAAAGAATGGTTTTAGGAGCAGTCACTTTGATCTCCCCTTCGGTCATTTTTAGATCGTGCGCTACGTTGCGGATGCCCGTCAAAGCGTCATCGATAACATCAAACTGAAAAATATGCGGGTCTTTCAATTCCAGGGTGATAGCGTGAATACCCATGGAGTTGGCAGCACCGCGAAAAGTGCCGTCATTGGCTTTGTTGTGGAGAATGATTTCTGGATTTTGCAATCTGGCCATCCGCGAAGTAATTTCCGAGCTCATATCGGCGCGGATATACCAAGAGTTGACCCGGCCAAAACTGGCGGTATGCAAATCGATCAGGTAGTTGAAATTGCGTAAGATCCGTTCTATAATCCGGTTGATATAAACTTCGCTGACATTGCCATCCGGTCGACCAGGGGCGATGCGGTTCAAATCCGTACCATCGCTAAAACGACGTTGCTCCCGAATCAAGCCAGGAACATTCATGACCAAAACGCCCACGATGGTTCCATGCAGATTATCTACATCCAATTCGCTAAAAAAACGCTGGATGACCGGAATGCCGTTCAATTCATTGCCATGGATGGCAGCGGTGATTCCCAATACTGGACCGTCAAAAGCGCCGCGAGCAACAATAATAGGCAGATAAATGGGCTCGCCTACCCCGTCATTGATCAGGTGAAGCCAGTATTCCCCAATCGTTCCTGGTGGAGTATCGTTGAGGTCAAGTACTTGAACTGATTTGCCAATTGTGCCGTTGAGTATCATAGTGAGGTTTTGTAGCTGAATCAATGAGCGTAATTTACCACAAAAAAAAATGACCTTCCAAGGGGAAGGCCACAATTTTACACTCACTAGTTTATGAAACTTAAGCCGACTAAAAGTACGGTATCTTATTGCGTATTGATTCTTATTTAACACTCCAAGAGACAAAATATTGTAATTTTTCCTCTTAAAGTTTTCATAAAATTAAAGAGTTCTGATTGACAATTCAATAAAAATTAAAGCATTTTATTTGAGATTGACAACAGGGCAAAGAGCCTCTGAAAAAAAATAAGGTTGTATGCACCTTAATTTAAGTTCTTTTTTTCAAAAATGTACTCATTTGACTCTGATTTTTTTTATGGTTTAACGTTTAAGCCACATTTTTAAC
The DNA here is from genome assembly GCA_040401995.1 of Saprospiraceae bacterium. Lineage (GTDB taxonomy): Bacteria > Bacteroidota > Bacteroidia > Chitinophagales > Saprospiraceae > Haliscomenobacter. Next base: position 16,048 of record JBBANM010000117.1, on the reverse strand, counting down.
CAAAACCAAGGGCGTACCAGTTCCTCCCGTAGGTCAAAATCGGAATACATCGCTGAAAAATAGTTCAAGATCTTCTGATTACCAACGATAATATTAGCTACGAGATTTAGTAGGAAAGGGTTACGTCCTATCTCCTGCATTTTGTAACTTAATTTCATCTCAGACCCCAGAACCCTTTGAATACGTACATTATACGCCTTTAAAAAATTATCAGAAAAGTCATTTTTTTCTAAACACTGTTGTGCCAGTTCAGCGGCTATGAATCCGCTGTAGAAGGCATTGCCAATACCTTCGCCGGTAAGCGGATCTATTAAATGCCCAGCATCGCCCACCAAAAGGTAATTATCGCCTGATAATTTACGCGTTTTGGAACCCAAGGGTAATCCATAGCCTGTAATATCGGTCAGCTGCTCCGCATTTTTGAACCGGGGGGCAATTTCAGGATTATTGGCAATGATGTTTTCCATCGTTTGTCGCAGATTGATTTTTCTTTTGCGGATAAAATCGCTGCGCATACCAATACCTACGTTGGTTTGGCCGTTGGGGAGGGCAAAAATCCAAAAATAACCCGGCGTGATCTCTTTCAAAAAATGAAGTTCGATGAAATTGTCTTTGGGGATGTCCTTGACGTTTTGATAGTAGGCCCGTACCGCCCCGGCATGGTGGTTCCAATCTTTTTCCAAACCTGCCTGTTTTCGACTAAAACTGGAGTGCGCCCCCGATGAATCGATCAACAACTTACATTGAACCTGAAAACTGCCATCAGCGGTGGAAATACAGTATCCCTTTTCATTCTTTTCAAACTTATTGATTTCAGTATTGGGAAAAAACTGAATATCCGATCGGCGTTCTACTTCCTCGATCAGAAATTGGTCAAATTCCCAGCGTTTGCAAACATAACCCGGCGCGGCCTTTTCATTGCGAACATAGCCTGGATGGAAAGGAATATCTACCTTTTTTTGATTAGGAGAAACAAATCGCACCCCCCAAACATCGGTTTGGATGGGTTGGCCGTGAAAACGCCCCATAATCTCTGGATCCAAGCGATTGAGCAGCGTGGTCACTTTGCCACTGATGGCATCGCCGCATACTTTATCACGGGGAAAAGAAGCACGATCAATCAACACGCTAGGAATTCCCAGGTAGCTCAAGCGTAAAGCAGTCGCAACGCCTCCGGGTCCTGCGCCTACGATGCAAATGTCGGTTTCAATCATTTTTCAAAAAACTAAGTGATGGATTCTATTTTACAGCGTTAATTCCTAAACTAAACAGGGGCACGGCTTACGCACGTGCCCCTGTAGGTGATGGTGGAGAGTTACAAACTTAAACAATTTTTTGCCATAAAGCAACGCTTGTTCCATTTTCAGTATCAAGGTTTTACAATGAACTTGTTGATCAAGGCTTCTATATTTGGTTTCAAGCTTAATACAGGTTATAGATAAAAATCATTTAATCAAAAAGAGTTTATTTTGCGCCAATGTCTGTTGATTTTGCTGATTTTTTTTGCTGCGACTTCCCTGTTTGGTCAGGCCGGGCGCTGGTCGAATTGGCGACAACAGGAGCTCAAGTCTTTTTATCAATCCATCAGTAAAGTAGAGGTGTTGATTCCCTCAACCATACAACTAATCGAAGTTCAATCGGGTAAAACCATTGATACAGCTTGGTATGTTTACCGCCAAAATCGGCTGGTTTGGCGGGTGGATACCCAAAAAATCACCTTGCCATTACGTTTGTATTATCGGGTTTTGCCGCGCGCCATCACCCAAGTTTGGCGACAATTAGACACAACCAAATTACACGAGTCGCCGATTGCTGGGTTTAGTTACAATCCTTACGCCAACACCGAGCCTTTAATCGACTTCAAAAAACTCAACTACAGCGGCAATTTTTCCCGGGGCTTATCGCTGGGTAACCGTCAGGATCTGGTGCTCAATTCAAATTTTAACTTACAACTTGCTGGCGATTTGGGTGACGGGGTACAAATTTTAGCGGCTATTTCCGACGAAAGTATTCCCATCCAACCAGAAGGCAATACCATCCAGATACAGGAGTTGGATCGCGTTTTTGTGCAATTGAAAAAAAATGGCAACCAGCTCACAGTAGGGGATTATGAGCTCAATCGCCCAGAAGGTTACTTTATGAATTATTTTAAAAAATTACAGGGAGCCACCGTTTTGCAACAGCAAAAGGTAGGGAAAAAAGGAATTTGGTACAATGGCGGAAGTGTGGCCATTACCAAAGGAAAGTTTGCACGCAATATCCTTGAAGCCCAAGAAGGCAATCAAGGTCCGTATAAATTGCGGGGCAACAACGGCGAGCGTTTCATCGTCATCCTTTCAGGAACAGAAAAAGTATGGCTCAATGGCGAACGCCTCCAACGCGGTCGCGATTTTGATTACACCATCGATTACAATCGCGGGGAAATTACTTTTATGCCCAAACGCATCATCGTAAGGGAAAGCCGCATCACCCTCGAATTTGAATACTCGGATCAAAGCTATTTGCGGACGCTGTATACTTTCAACTCGCGGTTTGAAACGAAAAACTTTAAAGCCTACATCAATTTTTATCAAGAACAAGACAGCCGAACCTCTACTGGCGGAGTAACCATTGGCCCCAACGAAAGAAGTTTGCTTGAAAAGGCTGGCGATAGCGCCATTAAAGCAGCAGTATCGAGCATTCGGAAACAGCAAGACCTCAACCCATCTCGTGCTTTGTACCTCCTTAAAGATACTGTTTTGGCCTGTGGTAAGCTGGATTCTATCTTGGTATTTAGCACCAATGTGGATCGGGTTCGGTATACCGCCCAATTTTCCTTTGTGGGCGCCGGAAATGGAAATTACATTTTAGAGTCGACGATAACGGCGAATGAAAGGGTTTATCGCTGGATTAGCCCCGACCCGCTTACTTGTCGGCCGCGTGGAGACTACGCTCCGGTGATTCAACTTACTTCACCAACGCAATTGCGGATGGGGGCAGCTGGTTTTCAGTGGAATATGGCAAAAAACTCCAGTTGGCAAACCGAAGTTTCCCTTAGTAATGTTGATAAAAACCGCTACTCCAAACAAGATGATCAAGATAATCTAGGTACAGCCGTTTTTACTCAGTTGAAACACCGTTTTTTGTTTGGCGCCGATGAAAAATCTCCGCAGATCAATTTGCAGCTTAGCTATGAGGGGTTACAACAAAACTTTCGGGCGCTAAACCCCTACCGCAGCCCTGAGTTTCTAAGGGATTGGACCCTTGCCAATTTTCAAGGAATTGGAACCGTTACTGCGGCCAGTGAACAGTTGACCAGAGCGGGATGGCAATTTTTAGCGCCCAAAGTAGGACAGGTTTCCTATCTCTTTAGCAGTTACGTGCGTGAAGCACAATTTCGAGGGTTCAAACACGAGTTGGAAGGAAAAATGCAGCAAAAAGGTTTTACCATCAGCGGGTCGGGGAACTTGATTCAAGCCAGTACCTTGGAAGAAAACCGAACCTTTTGGCGTCCCAAACTGAGCATCGACAAAGTTTTTGAACGTTGGAAGAAATGGTCGATCGGTTGGGCCACTGAGGCGGAACACAATGACCGTAGGAAAACGGTAGGAGATAGCCTTACCGCAGTGAGTTACCGTTACTATTCTCACCGTTTTTATGTAAAAAGTCCAGAAGAAAAAACCTGGCAAACCTCTTGGGAATACCTGTTTCGGCAAGATTTTCGGCCAGTGAATGGAGAATACAATTCGTTTACCCGAGCCGCAGAAATGCGTTGGAACAGCCGATTGCAGCTCAAACGCGCCATCAACATCAATAGCAACCTGACTTACCGGCGTCTGGACTCAAAAATTCCAACTACCAATAATTTGATTTCTGGTACCACTTTATTGGGGCGGGTGGATTTTAGCACGGTGGTTTGGAAAGGTTTGTTGCGAACTGCTTCTACTTACGAGTTGGGGTCGGGGCAGGAACCCCAATTGGAATTCACCTATCTCAAAGTAGCTAAAGGGCAGGGGAATTACATTTGGCTAGATTCCTTGTACAACCGCGACGGCATCATTCAGCCCAACGAAATGGAAATCTCTCCGTTTCCTGATATTGCCGATTTTATTCGTGTAGCTACCGTAACTGACAAGTACATTCGCACCAATTTTACCAACCTCAATCAAAGTGTCAATATCGATCCACGGGCGAAGTGGTTTAATGCCGAAACCGGGATCAAGAAAATACTCAAATTTTTGTCGATCCAATCTTCCTTGCGGATCAATCGCAAAACGCAGGATCGAAACCAATCTTCAGCCTGGAATCCTTTTGTACTCAATTTGAATGATCCCAATTTGGTAGCTGTTACTTCTACGGGGCGACACAGCTTTTTCATCAATCGTGCCAACCCAACTTGGGAATTGCAATTGGGCAGTAACGACAACCGCAGCAAGATGATTCAGACAACGGGTTTTGAAAGTCGTTTTTTGCAAGAATATTTTTTCCAACTCAGGTGGAATTTGAGCAAAACCTGGAGTTTTAAATCCACCCTTTCTAGTGGTCACCGCAGTGCCATTTCTGAGGCCTTCAACAATAAAAACTACCGTTTAGCATTTCAGAAGTGGGAACCGCAATTAACTTGGCAACCACGGCAGTATTTCCGGGTCAACATCAATTATCGGTATCAGGCAGATCGAAATGTGCTTACGGAAGGTGCTGAAAAAGATCAGCAAAACGAATTGGGGGCAGAACTAACCTATACCCCAGCGGGAAATACCGCCATTCGGAGTAAATTTTCGTGGATAGGCATTGATTTTACTGGAAAACCAGCCAGTCCAGTTGGATTTGCGATCTTAAATGGATTACAACCAGGTCGCAACCTTTTGTGGAACATCAGCGTAGACCGTCAAATTGCCCGTAATTTACAACTTCGTTTTAGTTATGAAGGGCGACAGACCGGTTCTAATCGAATCGTGCATGTAGGTCGAATGCAGGTTTCGGCATTGTTTTAGAGTGTGTTTGGATTTTTTATTCGCGCTGCAAATGGCCAAAATTCACCCCAACTTTATTGCGAAAATACTCATGTAGCGCTGACCTGTCCCGATGAATCGGGATACACTCTTTCCGACATGATCGGAACTTTTCTACGTTTTTCGCGCTTCGTTGGTGCAAATTTTGTCTCATTTTCGCTTGCGAACTAAAAATCCAAACACACTCCTAAAAAAAAGCAAAGATTGGTCGGTTAGTTTGCCATTTTCACAGAACATGATTAAAAGGTATCAGGTTCTTATTATAATTTGCGAGATCTAAAGGAAACGAATACAGCTACTAAAAACTGCACGATATGAAGTATGGGTATACCCTTTTTTTAATTTTTTTCTTGGCGTTTAACCCGCTATTTGGACAGGAAACCGCCAATTTTTGGAGAGATTTTCCTCGCGAAAAAATCATCCTTCCGCGCAATGCCGATGTCGATATCCGCACCAATGAATTCCGAACTTTGGCTTTAGACCTTCCGGGGATGATGGCAACTTTGCAACAAGCGCCCCAGGAAAATATGAGTAGTAAAAAAAAGCTATTCCTATCCTTACCATTACCTGATGGCACCATGGCTAAATTTTCAGTGGAAGAGTCATCGAATATGGTGCCAGCATTACAGACGCGGTATCCGCAAATCCGTTCTTTTAGCGCGGTTGGGGTGGATAATAAATACTTAAGTGCCCGCTTCGATTATTCCCCTAAAGGTTTTTATGCCGCCATCTATACCCCGCAAGGTCAAGTGTACATTGACCCTTATGCCAGCATAAATACCAGCTATTACATTGCGTACTATACCAAATCCGTGCAGCTCAGAGCCGAGGATTTGCCGCAACTCAGCTGTGGAGTACAGGAAACAGAACTTCAAAAAGAAATCATGGAGCGTGAGCGTAGACCCGCGCAACCCAGCTTGCGCAGCGCAGCCATGAACGTACAAACCTATCGACTGGCATTAGCATGTACGGGTGAGTATGCCCAACGCAATGGCGGAACTCGCCCTTTGGTTTTGTCGTCAATGAATACGGCTATCAATCGCGTGAATCAAATTTTTGGTAAAGAAGTGGCGGTTAAGATGCAATTGATCAGCAACAATGATTCACTAATTTACCTAAACCCCGACACCGATCCTTATCCCATCGGGAATGTGGGTAAGTCGATTTTAGAGATCAATACCGGGGTGATCAATCAAAAAATTGGCGCAACTGCATATGATATTGGACATTGTTTTACTTTGGCTTGTACGGATGTAGGGGGAATTGCTTTCGGGAGCTCACTCTGTTCAGTAAATAAAGGGGCTGGTGTGACTTGTTTTTATACCAACGACATTAATGCCATTGCTGTACAGGTTATGTCGCATGAAATTGGGCACCAATTTTCCTGCGGCCATAGCTGGAACAATTGCCCTTCAAGCAGCGACCAACTCTCTGCCGCAAATGCTTTCGAACCAGGTTCTGGGTCAACGATCATGTCGTACGCTGGATCTTGTGGGTCGCTCAATAACATACAATCTTCTTCAGATGATTACTATAACATTGGGTCGCTGGAAGATTTTATTTTTTATTCGCGGATTGGAAATGGTAAAAACTGTGCTACTCCGGTACCTTCCACCAATCAAGCGCCTACATTAGTTATTGCTCGCCCTTCGGCAAGTTTAACTTTGCCCATCAGCACGCCCTTTCAATTGAATGCCACGGGTACAGATGCCAACAATGATGCGCTCACATATTGTTGGGAAGAATATGATTTGGGGCCTTCGGTGAATTTGGGCGCTCCTGTAGATGCCTCGCCGCTTTTCCGTTCACTCCCGCCTTCAACTGCGGCTTTTCGGGTATTTCCGAAAATTACAACCGTTGTACGCAATGCTACTGACAAAATGGAAGTATTGCCGACCTATGCGCGCGACCTTACCTTCCGCTGTACGGTACGCGACAACAACCCGACGGCGGGTGGTACGGTTTGGGAAGAAATTAAATTCAAAGTTACGGATCAAGCTGGCCCATTTGTGGTATTGTCACCCAACACGGGCAATGAAGTGTATAAAGGAGGGGATGACATTACAGTAAGTTGGGATGTGGCGAAGACGAATCTTGCGCCAGTCAATTCCAAGTTTGTCAATATCAAAATGTCGTTGGATGGCGGGTTTACCTACCCTTATCTTTTGGCGCAAACTGCGCTGAATGACGGATCTGAAAATGTCACTTTGCCTAATGTGAGCAGCGCATCGGCGCGTATTCGGGTAGAAGCGGCCGATCATGTGTTTTTTGACATCTCCAACAACGATTTCAAAATCAATAGCACCAATACCCAAGGATTTGGGATTACGGTTTCTCCATATAGTGTTCCGCTCAATTGTCAGCCAGCTGTCTTGGAGTACAAAATCACCACCAGTGGCTTGAGCGGCTTTAACCGCAACATCAAATTGGAATTGCTGGGAAAATTACCACAGGGGGTAACTTATGTTTTTACCAGCCCCAATGTAAAACCAGGCGACAGTAGCTTCTTGCGCTTTGACACCAAAAAAATCTTGCGCGATACGGCCGTCTTGACTTTGCGGGCCAGTGTGGAAGGAGTAGATACCATCTTAAGAACCATCTACTTCACCTCGTTGAACAATGATTTTTCCAATTTAAAACTGACAACACCAGCAGACGGAACTAGCGGAATTCAGCTATCCACCCCTTTTGCTTGGGGCACTATTCCGAACGCCAAAACCTTTGATTTTGAATTGGATACCCTTCCAAAGTTTGGTTCTACTGCTTTTGCTATGGGAACGGTTACGGCTAATGGCATTTCGATCAACAAATTATTACCCGACAACAAACTCTTTTTCTGGCGGATTCGCGCCACCAATGAATGTGGAACGGGGTCTTGGACTCGCCCGAATACCTTTCAAACGGCTAGTACCACCTGCAAAAGCTCAGAAAGCGTGAACGTACCAGTGAGTATTCCAAGTCGCAATACACCTACCATCGATTCGAAAATTGTGATTACCGAAAGCGGTATCATTAATAAGGTGAATGTGCCTATTGTCCAGATCACCTATGAATATGTGCGCAACATCAAGATATTTTTGATTAGTCCTAAAGGTACCCAAGTGCAATTGTACAGCGAAGGTTGCCGAGGATTGACCAATCGCTTTATTGCTGGTTTTGACGATAATGCCCCTAATTCCATCGAGCAATTTTGTCCGCCGGATAAAGGAATTGTGTTCAAACCCAATGCTCCGCTTAGCGCTTTTATTGGTGAAAACCAGCAAGGCACCTGGACTTTGCGGGTACAGGTGACCAAATCGGAAACCACCAATCCTGGTACCTTAGAAAAATGGAAATTGGAATTTTGTTCTTCTTTGGCAGTGACGAATCCCATCATTAGCGCTAATGACACCTTGCGCGTACCTCCAGGACGGAGCAACGTGGTTAGCAAGCAGTTGCTTTTTTCTCAAGATCCTGATGCAACAGCAGATCAATTAAAATACGTCATCGTATCGCTACCCCTAGGCGGAACCTTGCGTGCGCAAGCCCGTACTTTGGTCATTGGCGATGAATTCTCCCAAACGGATGTCAACAATGGTTTGATCAGCTATCTGCACAATGGCGGTGCGCTGCGTTTGGATGGATTTACATTTGTTGTAAAAGACATCAAAGGCGGTTTTGTACCCGTACGACAGTTCAATATCAAAATCGACGAAAAAGTGACGATTGGTTTGCGAGATCCGATTTTACAGATCGCGGCTAAGCTTTATCCCAATCCTACTACCAATGAATTGAACTTGATATTAGGGCAAACGATGGCCGCTGAGGCACAGGTACTGATCATTAACTTACAAGGCCAAGTGGTAAATCAACTCCGTATGGCAAAAGGGGCTAGCGGTTTGCAGATTGATACGCGCAATTTACCATCTGGGACTTATTTCTTGCAATTGCGTACAGTGGAAGGTATTTTAAGTGAAAAATTCATCGTTCAGCGCGATTGATTTTTCACTTGATCCCTTTTGGAGTGAATGCTTTTGGGTTTCAAGTGGCTGATTTTTCAAAAACTTGAAACCCAAAAAAAGCTTGATGTAAATTTCCTTGTTTGAGGATCAGCTTTTTTCGTAGCTTTCGCCCTTATTTTGCAAGGCGCAATATGAAGATCAAAGTAGGTATTTTTTTTGGCGGTGGATCTCGAGAAAGGGAACGTTCTTTTCAAGCAGGACGAACCATTTACTTCTATCTCAATCAAATTTTATTTGAGCCCGTCCCTATTTTTGTAACTACCAACGGCCGTTTTGTGCTGTTGGATTGGGCGCATTTGAATCAAAATGCCATTCGCGATTTTTTCCCTCCTCAAGAATCTTTGCTGGCTTCTCCCAACGATTTTCGGGTATACGTAGAAAGTTTAGGATCACTGGCACCTGCAGATGAGGATCGTTTGTTGCGACGAATTGGTCAACCTATTGCTGTTGACGAGCTCCCTCAACTGATCAACCTAGCCTATCTCGCGTTACCCGTTGAGGATGGCAGCATTGTCAATCTATTGGCCAGCAAACGCATTCCTTATACTGGTAGCAATGACGCATTGAGCGAATTAACGGCAGATCAGAGTAGTTTTTTAAATTTTTTACGGGAAAAAGGTTTTAATAGCCCCCGTAACCTGATGATCTCTAAACAAGATTGGGTTAAAGCAGATCCCAGCCAGTTTGTAAGGTTGGCAACTACAACCGTGGGATCGCCGCTACGGATCCGATCTACCGAACAAAGTGCCGCAGCTCGTCAGATCACAATCGGAGAGGGCGACGGCATCGAGTCCTTTCAAGAGGCCATGGATGCTCAGTTGAGTAGGGCCTTTGTTTCTGTAGGTAATTGGCGAAAAAAGAGCCCGTTTGACCGCAACGACTACGTTCGCCTCACCGGAAATGCCCGCGATGGACTTGGATTTCCGATTATCGTCACGTTTTTAGGGCAACAAACTCAAATCGCCCATCCGGAATACCTGCTGCAATTTTTAAATGATAAAACGGCAATCACCACGGAGGATACCGCTACTTTTTTGCTCGAAGGCAGTTTAGTTGGAAAAAAAGTAGCCATTGAAGAAAGTTTAGATGGCGATGCTTTTCACTGTTTGGTTCTGCGCAATGAAGATGGCAGCGTAATCGCCTTGCCGCCTATAGCTGTTGAAGATCCGGTATTGGACAATGAATTGGAGGAAGAATTTACCGCCACAGAAGCCAGTGTTATCGCCGAGGTATGCGAAAAAACGTTTGCAGCAATTGGCGCCCAGTCTTACGCCATGATTGGCGGATACCTAACGGCGGATCAGAAAGTTTACATCAGCAATTGTTACCTGCATCCAGAACCCTTCTGGTTGGAAACCCTTTTTAGACAAGCCGGCAGCATTGGGCTGCAACCCAGTCAGCTGTTGACTTATTTTATTCGAGTTTCCTTGTGGGAGCGGACTCAAGAAAACGCCAATGAGCTTAGTTACAAGGCGTTGTTGAATTATTTGGATGATTTAATCAGCAATGTACACGCTGAAGAAGATAAAAAAACTACAGTTGCTGTATTATTTGGCGGCTATGGTTTAGAAAGAAATTTATCGCTGGTTACTGGGCGTACTGTATCCGGAATTCTTGCGGGTTCAACGGAATACCATGTGCTTCCGGTATTGTTAACGCGTAGCAAAACAACGAATTACGAGTTTTTTCAAGTACCTTATTATTGGCTATTTGAAAAAACGATTGATCAGATTGTAGAAAAATTGAGTTTGGTAGAAAAGCCTGTCACTTTAGCTAATCTCCAAACCCGAACTGCCGCCATCGCGCTTAAGTACAATACATCTGGAGCCATCACTTCGCCCTTACCGCGCACCTTGGAAGACCTAGCGCGGATAACTGATCAAGTTTTTTTGGCCTTGCACGGCAGACCAGGAGAAGATGGCGAATTGGCGCAAGCATTGGTAGAGCATAAAATCCCTTTCAACGGCCCAACCGCTGCCATTGCCAAATTGACCATCAATAAATATCAGACCGCACAGGTTTTGAAACGTAATGGCGTTCCGATCCCTGATCAGCTGCTGATTCAGCGGAAGGACTATGAAAAAAATCCACAAGATTGGTATCAAAAAATCGAAGCGCGATTTTCCTATCCACTGGTGGTCAAGCCCAACGATCATGAAGGAGGTTTTGGCGTACGCATGGTGCAGGATAGAAGTGAGCTAGTCGCCTACCTGCAACTTATCTTTCGATCTGCCGATACGGAAGTCGCTACATTTCGCCGCACCCTGCGTTTGAAAGGTAAAGAAGAGTTTCCCCAGCGCGACGAAGTGCTTTGCGAGGCGATCGTTAACCTCCATGTCAGTAGGAATTTCCTGGAGGTTTGTGCGCCGGTTTTTATCAATGATTCTGAAGAAGGGGTATTTGAACTGGAGCTATTTCCATTGGGAACCGTAACTTTGGGTAAAAGCCAACTTGGACTGCCTGTAAAATTAAGCGCCAACCCGCAAGAACATCAAAATTTGATGTTGCAAGTGAAATCCGATTTGGAAAAAGTAGCGCGTATCCTCAATTTGCATGGACTCTGTACCATTGATGCCTTTTTACAAATTTTTGATGACGGCAGCGTAGAAACAACCATAATAGAAGTCAATACCCTGCCTGTTTTGTCATTCAGGGGTAGTATTTTTCAGCAAGCCGCTTTACAAGGATATCAGCCATTACAAATGCTTGATAAGCTACTGACTTACAGTAGAGAATACGTGAATGTCAACGCTGCAGTAACCACCCCCGAAAGCTATAGCGACGAACTGCAACCATTACCTTTGCCTTCCTTGCCCAATGCAGCAGTATTTACCCCAACGCCAGTTGATATACCTCAAGCTTCCCCAATGGAATCTACCAATAGTCGTTTGACCGATCTGCCGATTACTGGGGTCAATGCTGCATTTCGTGATTGGTTGCAGGCCACTTTTGGCTTTTTTGTTTCCGCTATTTTCCTGCGCAACTTAGTGGCGATGGTTGTTTTTCTATTTTTTCTGTCGCTATTGGGAACAACCGCGTTAAAATGGTACACCCACCATGGAGAATCGGTGCAGGTACAAGATTATCGAGGTATCTCATTTAGCGAAGCACGTCGCAAAGCCCGATCAGGCAGTTTCAGAGTAGTGGTGATTGATTCTTCTGAATATCAACCAGGCAAACCTCCGTTTTTGGTATTGGATCAAAACCCCAAGCCCTTATCTCGCGTTAAGGAAAGTCGGAACATCTATCTCACCATTACCGCCTCGCACCCCAATCAAGTACCTTTACCTGATCTTGTAGGCAGCGACGAATTTGAACAGTACAAGCGTAAACTGGACAGACTAGGAATTTATGCAAAGATCAAAGAAAGAAAGTTTGATAAACAGTACGAAGACAATACGATCCTATACTTATATTATAATGGAAAAAAACTGATGCCGGAAGATTTGCAAAAAGGGGTTAATGTTCCCAAAGGGACAACCCTGCAATTTGCCGTTTCGGTTCGCAACACGGGCGCCATGCCCATTCCAAATTTGGTGTGTTTGACTTTTGAAGAAGCAGAGTTTCTATTGCGCAGCAGCCAATTGGTTATTGGCTCAGTAGAAGGAGGAAATGCAGGCAGTTTTAATGGGCTTTTTGTTTGGAAGCAGGAACCGGCCTTTCATCCCGATTCATTGATTCAAGCTGGCCGACAAGTTAATTTATATTTGATCAATAAAAAACCTGATGAGTGCGACAATGACAACGAGCAGTGACCAGAAGGTCCGCCGTCATTTCTTTGGTTTTATGGCTCCGTTTGGGCTCTATCTTGGAAAATCACTTAATTTCTGTCACATGGACATTACCGTAGAAGAATTAAAACAAAAACAGGATCGCGGCGACAAATTTGTTTTGATCGATGTTCGCGAGCCTTATGAACACGAAGAATTCAACGTAGGCGGCAATCTAATCCCATTGGGAATGATTCCAGCAGCAGTTGAAGGGCTGGAGGATCATAAAAACGACGAGATAGTCGTGTATTGCCGATCAGGCGGTCGTAGTGGCAATGCCAAATCGTTGCTTCAGCAGGCAGGCTTTAGCAACGTCCGCAATTTGGAAGGCGGGATGTTGGCTTGGGCAAAACAATTTGGAGCGTAATCTATTGAGAAAAAACCTAGTATGTAGAGACGCGATTAACCAATAAGACGCGATTAATCGCGTCTCTACAAGCTATTGTTTTTTCTTCACAATGGCATCGATGCCATGTTTTTGGCGCAAGCTAAGCGCCGCAGCCTTCGCCGCAGCCAAGGTTGTATATCGTCCAGCAAGTGGAGCTGCAATTGTTCTATTGTTGAAAAAACCGACCTCAGCATTGGAATAGCCCAATGTTTTGAGCTGGTTGACTACTTTCTGTGCGTTTGCTTTACTTTTAAAAGACCCCGCAACAACTAAGTAAGCTCCAGAATTTTCATACCGAACTACACGAGCTGTAGTTGGTGGGTTCTCAGATACCTTTTTAACTGCTGGCTCTTGCAGTATAATTGGTTCTTTCTTTTTGGGGCGAGTTTTCTCCGGTTCGATTACCTTCGCTTTAATAGGCTGTTTGGGGGTTGTGCTTTTAGCAACTGGCTTTGGGTTGTCAGCCAATAATCGCTCATTTACAGCCGTATCGGTCACCTTAGCGCCAGATTGGTCTACTGAATCATCCAAAGAGCCTGCGGCATGATTATTGTACGGATCCTTGTATGCAGGCTCCGAACTGATTGCACTGGGTAGGGTAGTAGTCTCGCTTTTTCCCAAATTTACCACACGAGAGGTAAGCACTACCAATGCAGTAATACATAAAGCAACAACAGCAAGGGTAGCATAATCCATTTTCGACATAATCGATCCTAATTTGTGGTCAAAATAAGATTTTTTAATGCTTCAATCAAAATAGCTTTAAAGATAAAAAGTTGATTTTTATTTATAACTTTGTCTTTGAGGTTATGTTCGACATCTTGTCCCCTTGTTTAAGTTCTCGTTATCAATGCTTTACCTAAATTAAGGTATATTGTTTTGGCTATTGCTCTGTCGGGTAGTCAAACATTTTTTGTTTTGAACATTAACAAATATCCCATGAAAATAAAGACAGTTGTAATCGACGACCAACCAGTCGTTCTAGAAGGTGTTAAAGCCATTTTAGGGCGTGAAGTTGAACATCAATTTGAAGTATCTACCTTTGGTTTTGGCGAGCCAAATCTATATACGCTGATACAAGGAATAAGCCCTGACTTACTCATTGTTGACTTAGGACGGGATGAAAACAAGCATCAAGGATTCCTTGCCGATATTCGCCAAACTCACCCGCGCCTTAAGGTATTGATTTACAGTGATTCATTCCATGCTCCTCGTTCAGTCTCTTTACTTAAAGAAGTTATTAATGGTTGTTTACTTAAGTCCGAGCCAGTGACTCAATTGCTAGTGGCCGTAAAACGGGTATTGAACCAAGGTATCTTTTTTAGTGAAACCCTTGATTCCTTGCCAAGTCCGTCGCGCAATTTAAAAACGCTCTACGGGTCTACGAATGGCAGTAGTAAAGAAACACTAACCAAGCGCGAATTACAGATTTTACAACTCATATCGCAGGCATTTAGCAATAAACAGATTGCAAAAAACCTTTACATAAGTGTTCAGACGGTTGGTGTACACCGGAAAAACATCATGAAGAAGCTTGGCGTTAGCAATACCGCAGGGTTGGTTAAAGCAGCATATGAGCATGCTTTGGTTTAAGCTTGCAGCATGAATACCAATCGTTAAGATTCAATGGTAAGTAAAGTGAAAATTACCTTTTTTAGGGTATGTTTTTACCGAAAAGCCATCGTATATTTGCATCATCACCGCGAGGTGCTGATTTTACTTTTAAGTGTCAAATTGTTAATGACAAAAATTATCCCATGAAACTAAGTTTACTTCTACAGCCATTATTGGCTTCTTTCCGTTATATCTACCCTTCTACACAACAAATTCCGATTGTTTCCCTTTTGCCAGTATATTCCAGAGTTAAAATTTAACCTTAAATGAGCCTTGTTTTTAAGGCTTTAAGTGTTATTTTTTACTTTCTAGTAAATATTTTTTACTTTTAATTTTATTATTGACGACTCAAGTGTATTTTCGCCGTGTATTTTATTGTAAAGAGGAGTGACGACCTACGGGACTTATACATGAGTCTTTTAATCATGGCTAATTCTTAATCTTTTTTTAACCTAACTTTCTCAAATTGTAATCTTATGGTAAAGATGACCTTTACAAGCACAATGACCAAAATGACAAGCCTCTGCTTGGCTGTTTTGGCTACTCTGCTTTTGGGTTCATTGTCTGTATCTGCACAATCTACATCTTGTGGTTGTGTGCAGGTAAACGTGACATTGGATGCCAATTGCACGTTTAAGCTTGATTCCTCAAGCATATCCACTGGAAAATGTGGACCTACCAAAGTAATCGTACAAGACGGTAACCCAGCCAACGGTGCTACTGTTGACTGTGCTGGTTTGTTTACTTACGGTCTTTTCGTAAAAAACACAGACGGAACTACCGGTGCATTGATCTGCTGGGGTAAAGTATTGGCTGAAGACAAAACTCCACCAGTAATTAAAATCTCCAATGCTGTTTGCGATTACCTTTGTACTGAGGTAAACGCAGTATTGAACAACCCAAAAACGGTTGGCGTATCTGTTAAAGGTAAGGGCCTAGTAGGTACTGCTACTGCTACTGACAACTGTGGCGGTAAGTGTGATTGCCAGCAGCCAACGATTGCAAATGGCCGTTTGAAATTCAGCGATCGCGTAGTTTACTACCCATGTCCTGATGGTAAAACTGTTTGGGGTACTTCCTTTAGAACTGCTACGATCTTCCGTACATGGTCAGCTACTGACTGTGCAGGTAACCTTTCTACCGCAGTACAACAGATCAACTTTGTACGTCCTGCAGAAAGTGATTTCTACTTCCTTGATGATGATGAAACAGATGTTCCTGGACTACCAGGATATGATGCAGTAACAGTTTACAATGCATGTTCTCCTGATTTGTCATTGATCA
>JBBANM010000116.1:0-17657 GCA_040401995.1 Saprospiraceae bacterium | reverse complement strand
TGATCAATGACAAATCAGGAGAACATGCATTGTAAACTGTTACTGCATCATATCCATCTCGTGGTCGTAGTACAGGAACATCAGTTTCATCGTCATCAAGGAAGTAGAAATCATACACTTGAGGACGTACAAAGTTGATCTGTTGTACTGCTGTTGAAGTATTACCCGCACAGTCAGTAGCTGACCATGTACGGAAGATCGTAGCAGTTCTAAAAGAAGTACCCCAATCAGTTTTACCATCAGCACATGGGTAGTAAACTACGCGGTCGCTGAATTTCAAACGGCCATTTAAAATGGTTGGCTGCTGGCAATCACACTTACCGCCACAGTTGTCAGTAGCAGTAGCAGTACCTACTAGGCCCTTACCTTTAACAGATACGCCAACCGTTTTTGGGTTGTTCAATACTGCGTTTACCTCAGTACAAAGGTAATCGCAAACAGCATTGGAGATTTTAATTACTGGTGGAGTTTTGTCTTCAGCCAATACTTTACCCCAGCAGATCAATGCACCGGTAGTTCCGTCTGTGTTTTTTACGAAAAGACCGTAAGTAAACAAACCAGCACAGTCAACAGTAGCACCGTTGGCTGGGTTACCGTCTTGTACGATTACTTTGGTAGGTCCACATTTTCCAGTGGATATGCTTGAGGAATCAAGCTTAAACGTGCAATTGGCATCCAATGTCACGTTTACCTGCACACAACCACAAGATGTAGATTGTGCAGATACAGACAATGAACCCAAAAGCAGAGTAGCCAAAACAGCCAAGCAGAGGCTTGTCATTTTGGTCATCATACTCGTAAAGGTCATTTTTTTCATGATGAAATGATTTGAGAAATTTGGTTAAAAAAATTAGCGAAAGTAAAGAATACAAATATTAATTGTAATAAGAGGAGGTCAACCTCGAATTACGTCTAATCAATAGAAAGTTCTATAAGGAGGGGTAGAACTAACTGTTATAAAAATTTTATAAACCTGATGGGTACTGGTGTGAAAAACAGCCTTTTTCTATCACAGTACCTGGCAAAAATATTCAACCTCTTTGATACCTCAATGGGTTTTGCAAAAAATATTTATTTTTTTTTACTCCCCGAGAAATCAATAGGTTTAAATCATTTATTTTCAATAAGTTAAAAAACTATCTAACTTTTGGTGCAACTCTATTACCGCTGATAATCTGCCTCATTTCACCCAATATTTCCCGAACCGGGTAATATTCTTCGGAAAATCGAACTACAATTCCATCACTTTTTTCGATTGCCAAAAAAGAAATCTGAGTACTTCTGGCTTCGGAAGTAAGCGGTGAAATCTCCTGTTCTTTCAGGATATAAGCGTTATTGATGTTTGAATACGCAACGTTTTTGCCTTGAATCAACATCGATTTGGCAAAAAGCTGAATAGGATACAACCTAAGTAATGCTAATCCATTGATCGCAGCAGCAGCTAAGGAAATGATGCCAATAAAAAAGAGACTCATCGGTAACAAAAGCTGTAGCAAGCGGTTGGCGAGAACCCGTGGCCGGTAAAGTAAAAAAATACTAAAAGCCACAGTTGCAAGTCCAGCGCCAAGCAAAATCATTAAGGTTGATTGTAAATCCCGCGTTTGAGGTAGAAAGGTGTAGAGCGCTGACTCCATTCAAAATTTTTTTCTGACAACAAATATAAACATTTGAAGGGAATTATTCAATGCTTTGTCGAAAAAAGAGCAAAATGGCGGTTTCAAGGCTTTAAAAATCATCGCCTTTGGTGATAAAAAGAGGGATAAAGTTGACAAAACTGTTGATGTTGCAACATTTATAAGTCTCGCTTAAGTTGACCTCGCTGAAAACCGGATCCATTCTGGGCTGATAGCTCCTCTTCCAAGGATTTCAATAGATCCCGTTTTTCTTTTGGTAACTTTCGTTTACCCGATACCGCTTTTTCAATGGGCTCTCCTTTGCTGTTGTCCAACAAAAACAATAAGCTCATCCATCCTTTTATCTCTGCCATTGTTAATGATTTGGTTGAAAACAAAATGGATGTTGGCATTAGAAAAGCTCAAACCATTGTGTAGCAACTATTCAATAATATTTTTCATCACCTAAAAACACTAGTTCAGTATTTCAGCAATAAACAGTTCACAATCAAAACATTAATTCCGTTACTGGCCAAAATTCAAAAACCGAAAGTAACACTGAATTCAAAACTCTCCGCCGAAAAGCCGCCTATGATTCTACAGGCTTGTGACTCGTCTCTTGATTTTTAATAAATTCTTTTGGGGTATGTCCGGTTACTTCTTTGAAGACTTTATAAAAAGTTGATTTGTTCTTGAAACCGCATTGTAAGGCTACTCCATAAAGGGTAAGATTGCTAAACGTGTTGCTAAGGATCTTCTTCTTGGCCTCTTCTACCCGATACAGGTTGATGAATTGCTGAAAATTATAGCTGGTTTGGTGGTTCACAACCTGAGAAAGGTACTTGGTATTGGTTGCCAATCGATCGGCCATACCTTTTAATGAAAGTACGGGGTTTAAGTAAACCCTTTCTTCTTCCAATAGATTTTTTAAACGTTCGAATAACTTAATCTCCTCAACGCCTTTTAAACTACTAGATCGATATTTGTCGGTCAGCGTCAATAATGGAAGCAACGCATCATCTAACTCGCTATCGGTGTTTAATTCAAAGGCAATATAATTCAACAATTCATGATCACTCCCAAATACTGGATGAATTACCAAATTACAAATGTATTCTTCTCCATTCTTTCGATAATTCGTGATTTTTTCCTGTAGCGGAATACGCATTTGTAAGGCCTTTCGAATTCGCTGTACAACTTCAGGTTCGGTTTTGGGGCCTTGAAGAATAGCTCCAGGAACCTTCCCAAGCGCTTCCACTAAGGTATAACCCGTAATACAGGTAAAATCTTCGTTGACCCAAATAATTCGTTTTTGAGGATCCGTTAGAATAACACCAATGTGTTGAACCATAATTAGTTATTTCAATTAATCATTGTCAATTTTCAAAGAAACGGCTTGGATTTTTAGTTCGCAGACTTAATTTGGAAATATTGGAAGGGAAAAAGTAGTAATTTATTATTCAACCGTTCCTAAAATTACGGTTACAAATCATGCTGTTAAGCTACCAAAAAAAATTAAAAAATAGATATTGAATCGCTGATTTTTTTTGCAAAACTGCAAAAAAGTATAAAATCATGCTTAATATTAGAAAAAAGAATACTTTTCAATGCTTTTATTAACTTTAAATTCTTTTCAACACGTCTTTTGAACAGATCCTAAGTGTTATATTTCTATGAATCAAGCTCATGTGACTTTTCATTCTACTGAACCTGCTCTGTTAAGCGATGATCCTTTTCGCCTATTATCACAAGCAGCCATAAATTGTCTGGATCTAAGTCTGTTCCGTTTTTCGGATGAAAATTGGTTGTCATCTTTGTTGCTACGGCATGAAATTAATCCTGTTATACAGATAGATTTAGCAGCAGCCCCAAAGGCCATTCATCTTTATACACAACAGCGCAACCAGCTGCGTAAAAATGGGCAAGCACCATTGGGCATTGGATACCCCTTTGTACAATGGGGAGCAATTACCACTCCTCTGTTGATCTGGCAAATCACCCTAGACCTTTCCCAGGATGCTGGCGAAGCTTGGATCATTAACCACCGCGAACCATTTCAGCATTGTTTCATCAATCCTTTTATCGCTCAAAAACTACAGGAAGAATCTGGTTTTTCTTGGGATCAAAATGAGTTGAACACCCCCATCAATCCGCAAAAAATTATTGCCGATTTAGTACGGCTAAACGGACAGGAATGGTCATCCACCGCCCTGGATTTAGTAGCAATTCCTGATAATGAGCAAAAAATCGCTGACGGTGAAGCTTTAACATTATTGCCGGCAGCAGCATTGGGGTTTTTCTACCCCGCTCCTACCCCCCAAGCTTCCCTCTCACCTAATGCTTGGATTACCCCCCAATTTATCGAAAAGAAAGGTCATACTTTCACTTTGAAGGAGTTAGATCCTTGGCAAGCAACGGCTTGGAAAAATATATCAAATGAGTCCATCAACGTTGTCAATGGTCCTGCTGGCGCCGGTAAAAGACACCTTACCCAGGCACTTATCAGCAACGCGCTTTCAATTGGCGAAAAATGCCTGGTAATTGATGCGCATTTTGCAACTGCACAGACCTTCGTTAAGCGTTTGGAAATGGATGGTTTACAACGCTTGGTTTATTTTCAGCGCGAACCCCGCACCGAAGAAGCTGCTTTATGGAAATTACTGGTGGCTGAACAAAAAACTGCAAAAGATCAAAATCGGTTTTCCAATCCTGCTTTCGAGCAGTTGCTACAAAAACTCAACCGATTGCATGCTCAGTTGAGCAAATCTTATCAAGTATTGCGCAGCCCTGTCATCAGTAAACACAACTGGACGGAAGCGGTAGGGCTATTTTTAGAAAACCACCGTCAGGAACGTAGAGAACTACTCAACTCACTTTTACAACCTTCCGATTTTGTATTTGACGAGGCTCAATTTGCCCAATTACAAGAATTGATCAATCGTGCGTTTCCTTTATACCATACAGTGCATACGTTCAATCATCCTTTACAAGCACTGCACCCTGATCTTTTTTTGAAAAAGAATATGGCTGCGGCAGCACAATGGGCTACGGATAAATTACAATCGTTTGCAAATCGTTTTGGCGGGTTGCCACACGAATACATCACTGGTATTACCCAATATGGCGACAACCTACGCACCGTTTTGGAGCAGTCCAACAAGGTTTTGCGCACGCAATTAGAGACAGTAGTTTCCGCTTTTGAACTCGGCGAACAAAATTATGGAACTGCTTTCTTAACCGCCACCACTGGTCAATTGCGCTTACAGGGAACCCTTTCCAGCAATAAAAGAAACCTCCGCTTGGAGCGTGTAGAACTACTGGAACGCTACGAACAACTGAAAGAAACGTACCGCCGTAATGCCCATTTTGATTTCGAATGGATACCTATAACTCGTATAAAAAACCTACAACAGGTCAAGAATTTAATCCGCGATTTTCAGTCCGCATTACAGGATTGGCAACAGCAACTCCCCCAATATGTCCATGAAGAAGTTTTGCGCTTAAGCAGCAAAACCGCTCAACAAGGATTGGTAACGGCCTCCTTACCGCAAAATTTGGAGGAGAAGATGGAAGCGCTGCTCCATGATCTTGAGGAAATTAAATTGCTGAGCGAACCCATCGCCCACAATTTCCTGACGCTCCAAAAACGGCAGCAATTTTTGGAGCAAATACAAGGCAACCTGGAACAGTTGATGCGCAACATGCGCGACTTTGAGGTTTTTTATCCTTGGCAACGGTTTTGGATCACTTTGAGTGAAACCGATAAAAAAGTTATCCGCGCGCTGGCGACCATCAAAACTACTGATTGGAACACGGCTTTCAAAAGCTGGTTTTTACATCAAGCTTTACAACAAGCCCAGGATGCCGCCCTACCAGATGATCGTTTGCCACTTGGTGAATACCGCGATCAATGGGAACAATTTTGCGAAATGCTACCTCTGCAAATTCGATCCCATTGGCAGGAGAATCATGCAAAAACGCTAAAAGAAATTAAAAAAGATAAAACTTGGGGGCCGCTGATCACCACACGTAACGCCACTTTCCCAGAAGGTGCGTTGTATGCCGAAGGAGGGAATTGGTTGACCGAACGATTCCCCGTTTGGGTTACCAGTCCGGAAGCTGCATTACATACTTTCAGTCAGCAAACTGAACCGGTATTTGATTGGATCGTGATCAATAATTTGACCGAGTTAACGGCGGCTACCACGCTGCAATTGACGCGAATGGCAAAACGCTGCATTTTCTTTGGCCAAGGAGAAGCCCAAATAGCCCTTGCTGATGCAGCATTGGCGGATATTTTAACTGCTCCAGTCAATGTGTTCCAACTTAAAGGTATCCACCATTATTATCCAGCCAATGTACAACAGGTTTTTTATGGCCATTACTTTACGGAAATGGCGCTCTCAAAGCCGTTTAAGTGGTCTATTCACCCCTTAAAGAGTCAGTTCAATTCCGAATCTTGGGTCAATTACGCGGAAGTAGATGCGGTAATAAAGTGGATTTTGGAATTAGAAGCCTCCGGACAGTTGGCGCCGCCCAATACGGCCATTGTTGCCTCAACCATTGCCCAACGCGATGCCATCGCTGCTGCTCTTTTGGGGTTGCGCCGGAAACCTTCCAGCACTAGCACTTTTATTCAACAAATGGAGCGCAATGGACTCGGTATTTACCATTTGGCAGAATTGGCGGGATTGAAAGCCGATCTTTTGGTGCTTTCTCTAACCTTCGGCCCCGACGAGCACAGCGAGATGGGAGCCGAAATCGACATACTGAATTCGCCAAATCACATCAAATGGTTGCAATTGTTGATGCAAGTTGCTCAAAATGAAGTGTATTTGATTCATTCCTTACCAGCGGATGTGTTGCGTTTTCTTGCCCAAGATCAAAAAAATGAAGGCGTTTTTCTGGTTGGCAATTACGTCCTTTTAGCACAAGCATGGATGCAAGGAGATCTTGCCGCTCAGGAAATCATCGCCGATCGATTGCTAAAATGGAGAGCAGCAGTGCCTTTGGAAAATCCAGCGCCGGTTTTTTGGGATGAATTGACCCAGACGCTGCGACCTTATCTTAGTGTCGAGCGTTTGGTGCGCCAGCCACAGGCTTCCCCTATTCCATTGCCTTTGATGATAAAAGCGGCAAAAGAAGGAGCAAATCCCATTGCTTTAATTGCGGATGGCTTTTTTGCCAACACCCCCGCAACGGATTTCAATTGGGAACAAGCCCAAAGACGCTGGTTCAACCAAAATGGCTGGAAATGCCTCCCGGTTTGGTCGGTCAACTTTTGGAAAAACCCGGAGCAAGAAGGCCGAAAAGTTGCTGGACAAATTATTCGTTTGGAAAAGAACTAAACCTTACTTACTCAATCCATCGTAAAGCCACTTGGCCAGCGCTTCCCGGTTGGTTTCTAATACCACCCGTTGTTGATCAATGGGGTTGCGGATATTGCCGAGCTCCATGTAGATAGCCGTAGGTTTTGTTTCGCGGAGCATGTGCAAATCGCGATGCGAAACCGTTCCACGGTAGCCTCCCCCTTTGCGGTACAGCGAGTATTTGTTCTTTATGGTTCGGTGGAGGGTTTTGGCTAGGGCTATGCTTTCTTCTTTGTCCTTCTGATAGTAAAAAAACAAATCCACTTGCTGTTTTTTGATCCGTGAATCTACATGGATGGAGATGGATACTTGTTGGTATTTGCCCAATTTTGAATTTTGGATGTACAAAGCGTTGATGATATTGGAGCGCTGAAAAAGTCGCGGACTCTGCGACGTCGACACCTGATCCCCGCCCCAAACCCGTTCATCCGAATCACAAAGCAAAATCTTACCACCTCGGATGCCATCATTAGGATCGCGGGTAATCATGTACACAATGGCGCCGTGCTCAACCAGTTTCCTACACAACCGCAGAGCAACATCGTAGGCGTATTCGTCTTCACATAAGCTGTATTTTCCATACTTTCCAATAGCGCCTGGGTCGTTGCCGCCATGGCCGGCATCGATGTAGTAAATTCTGCCTACCAAAGCGCGACTGAGTAAAGGGGTATAAGCCAAAGTAGGCCCGAAAATGGGAAAACGTCGTTTACCAGGGTTGCTTTCTTTCACAAAATCAAAATCCTTAAGTTGTGGGCCTTCGATAAATTCGGCAGGCGCTGGTTCTTTGATTTGTTCCACCTTACAGTGCAATAAATGGTAAGGTACCCACAGCACAAGGTCTTTTTGAAATGCCGTTTTGCGCATGTTTGCTTCCAGCATGTCTTCGTTGTATTGCTGTATGCGTTTGGCGACGGCAAAGTCTTTAACACCGACGGAACTGCGGATCGTTTTGCCATTGAAATGGTACAGTTCGATGGGAAGCAGGTATTTCTTCCCTTTTACCAATGCCGATTTGGGGGTTATGCCATTCAGTTCGCAAAATTTGGGCAGGTTGCATTCATGTACCGACAATTGGTACTTGCGCAGCAAAGCCAAAATACCGTCGCCGGCTTGGGCGGTGATCTCCAAGTATTCTGGTGTTTGGGAATCTTTTGCACCAAAAAAAATCCAACAAAGAGGTAGAAATATTAAAATCCAACGGGGCATTCAGTAGTCTTTTTTTGAAAAACACTCCGGCAAGATCCATTTCAAACATTGTAATAGGTCTGTTGCATAGCCTTTTAGAGTGCTTCATGAATAAAATTGCGGAAAAATTACTCAATTTCGAGCAATAACCACCTTGCTAACGCTATAAAGCACGTAAATTTACACCCATGAATTGGATTAGACAAATTGGATGGCTTTTGCGCAAGGAGTGGTTGCTGGAATTCCGCATGACGTATGCCATTAGTGGTATCCTTTTGTATGTTTTGTCCACCGTTTTTATTGTTTATGTCGCTTTTATTAAGGTACAGCCCAACGTATGGAATGTACTTTTTTGGATCATATTACTTTTTGCTGCGGTCAACGCCATTGTAAAAAGCTTTGTCCAAGAAAATGGCAATCGACAGTTGTACTACTACATTCTAGCTGAACCCATTGCTATTATTCTGGCAAAAATGCTGTACAACATTTTGCTGTTGTTGGTGTTAAGCGGGCTTACTTGGGCAACGATGGGTTTCATTGCCGGCAACCCGGTACGATCGGCCTACCAGTTTTTCATAGCCATTTTTTTGGGTAGTGTGGGTTTTTCAATCACCTTTACCTTTGTATCCGCCATTTCCGCAAAAGCCGACAACAACGCAACCCTATTGGCCGTTTTGAGTTTCCCTTTGGTTATTCCCATTCTCATGACGCTGGTCAAACTTTCGGCCAACGCCATCGGGTTGATCAACGATACCGGCGTAGGTCAGGATTTACTGATCTTGGTGGCTATTGATTTGATTCTTTTAGGTTTGACGATATTGCTTTACCCGTTTTTGTGGCGGGATTGAATTATAAACCATTTGCAGGTAATGGATACTGTTTTTTTAACAACCAATATCCCTGCAACTAAATCAGCATCCTTATGATTCGGCAAATGTGGTGGAAAATCCTCAGTGTATTGCTGTTGTTGTATACCCTTACCATGGGGCTTTTAGTGCCCTTAAATTCCGGCATCACTGAAGTATCACCGTCAAGCGGCAAAACTGGAGAGCAGCTCAACATCAATATCAAAGGATACAACTCTTCTTTTGACGATGAACATGGAAAAATTCGCGCATGGCTAAAGCTGGACAACAAACTCTCGCTGGCAGCTACGGCCATCAAAGTGATCAA
This sequence comes from Saprospiraceae bacterium, assembly GCA_040401995.1. Taxonomy (GTDB): domain Bacteria; phylum Bacteroidota; class Bacteroidia; order Chitinophagales; family Saprospiraceae; genus Haliscomenobacter. Next base: position 8,317 of record JBBANM010000116.1, on the reverse strand, counting down.
TGAGCGTCAGCTTCAACTTACCTTTAGTATACCTCAATATTTGCCCATCAAAGATCGGGTGAAGGATTTCACCTTAATTGTTAACAATCCAGCAGACGGCGCCTCGGTTCTGCCATCTGCTGTTTTCATCACCCAAGACTCCATTGATCCTGTAATCGGACAAAAAACTTGGGTAAACACCCCAATTACTCAGTTGAGCGAGCGCAAAGCGTTCACTTTTCCCTTTCGCAATATCCTTGGTGAAACCATCCGCAATCAATACTTCCATGTGCCGCTTTGGTTTGCCATGATTTTTCTGTTCTTGTTCTCGGTCATTTACAGCGCCCGATACCTACGTACTTTTGATGCCGATTACGACCAACGCGCATTGGCGTTGACTACAACTGGAGTAATTTTTGGCATGCTGGGCTTGTTCACCGGCGCCATTTGGGCAAAAAACACTTGGGGGGCTTACTGGAGTTGGGACATCAAGCAAAACATGACTGCAGTTGCTATGCTCATCTATTTTGCCTATTTCATTCTACGCGGCGCGTTTCAGGATGCCGAAAAAAGGGCGCGCTTGGGAGCAGTGTATAACATTTTTGCCTTTGTAGCCCTTATTCCATTGATTTTCGTGATCCCTCGATTGGTGGATTCTCTCCATCCTGGCGCGGGTGGTAATCCCGCATTTGGTCGCGACGATTTGGACAACACCATGCGCATGGTCTTCTACCCTGCCGGAATTGGCTGGACGCTGTTCGGTTTTTGGGTGGCTTCAATCGCTTATCGAACCAGTCGATTGCAAGCCATTGCTGAAGATATTTAGCATTCACATTTTAAATTTGCGATATTTCGTAACTTATCTTTTAATTCAGCAAATTTTCTTTCGAAAAAAATAACATTACTCTCTTTTTATTTCAAATAAAAAGCGTCAATTTTGGCGCATAAATTTTCAGCTATGAACAAGACGCGCATTGCTCTTCTGGTTGCTTTTCTCTGCACTGCCACTGCAACCCTTTCTGCCCAATCCACAGATGTTGATTTTATGCGAAGCACCGGAAAGATCTACGTCGTTGTAGCCGTTATTGTCGCCATTTTTATCGGAATCGTCCTTTTTCTATTATATCTCGATCGAAAGCTAACCAAGCTCGAAAACCAAATTAAAGCCAATGAGTAAAATTGGAAGTTTTTATCAAAGCGTTGAGTATTATTTTGATAAAGCAGCGCCACACACCGGACTACCACCCGGTTTGCTGGAACAAATCAAAATTTGCAACGCGGTTTACCGGATGCACTTTCCGGTAAAATTGGGGAATGAAGTCAAAGTCATTGAAGCGTATCGGGTGCAACACAGTCACCACCGCAACCCTACCAAAGGCGGTATCCGCTTTAGTAACCACGTTACGCAAGACGAAGTCATGGCCTTGGCCGCATTGATGTCCTACAAATGCGCCATTGTCGACGTACCGTTTGGCGGTGCTAAGGGTGGTGTAAAAATCAACCCCTGGGAGTATTCCGCTGAAGATTTGGAAAAAATTACCCGCCGCTACACTTCCGAATTGATCAAACGCAACCTAATTGGCCCTTCAGTAGATGTGCCCGCCCCCGATTACGGCACCGGCTCCCGCGAAATGGCCTGGATCTACGACACTTACCGCACCTTCAAGGGGGATGAAATTGACGCTGCTGGTTGCGTAACCGGGAAACCAGTAAGCCAGAATGGTGTTCGCGGGCGCGAGGAAGCGACTGGGCGTGGTGTTTATTATGGCATTCGGGAAGCTTGCAACGTACCGGAAGACATGAAAAAACTAGGGCTTAGCACCGGAGCACCGGGTAAAACCTTTGTACTGCAAGGCTTGGGTAACGTAGGTTCTTACACCGGAAAAATTGCCCAAGATGAAGGCGGTCTTATCCTGATCGGCGTAGGAGAAGTGGAAGGTGCTATTTACAAAAAAGACGGCATCGACATTAACGAACTGCTGGCTTTCCGCAAAGAAACGGGTTCCATCCTCAATTTTCCGGGCGCGCAAAACTTCGCTAAAGAAGACCGCGAACTCGCCCTTGAATTTGATTGCGATATCCTGATCCCAGCAGCATTGGAAAGCGTCATCCACATGGGCAACGCCGATAAGATCAAAGCCAAAATCATTGCCGAAGCGGCCAACGGCCCAATTGCTGCCGATGCTGAAGATGTATTGTTGCAAAAAGGTAAGCTCATTATTCCTGACGTATACTTAAATGCTGGCGGGGTGACCGTATCTTATTTTGAGTGGTTGAAAAACTTATCGCACATGCGTTTTGGGCGCATGGATAAGCGCTTCAATCAGTCGCGCTATACCGATTTGGTGCATTTGGTGGAAAAAATGACCGGTCGTGCGGTTACCAACACCGATTTGGATGTGATTACCCGTGGCGCCGATGAAATCGACCTCGTTCGATCTGGCTTAGAAGAGACGATGATCAATGCCTATCACGGTATTCGAGATATTATGACGGAAAACAACAAAGTTACCGATTTACGTACGGCAGCCTTTGTGGGTTCCATTAAAAAAATCAGCAACGACTACCTTTCATTGGGTATTTGGCCATAAGAGAGGACGGATCTGACCTGCTTTGGCGGTCAGATTCTTTTTTCTTCAAAATTTTGTTGCGAAATTTTCCTTAAAAACGGTAGAAAATAAAAATTAGGCAGGTTTTTTTGGACAGTAAATTTGATCTTTACTTTGCTTGTCCATATCTTGCGTGAGTTTATTTTTCTAGAATAGCAAATTGAACGTACCCATGTCAGAAAAACTGGACAAAATTGATCTTAAGATCCTAAAGATTCTTCAGGATAGCAGTAAGATCACCAACCTAGACCTCTCCAAAAAAATTGGCTTGTCGCCCGCTCCTACCCTGGAACGCGTGAAGAAGTTGGAACAAACGGAAATCATTGAAAGCTACCATGCTAAAGTCAACCCTCAATCCATTGGGTTGAATGTAAAGACGTTTGTGTTGGTCTCCCTAGCCTGGCAAAAGGACAAAGCGCTTGAGAATTTTCAGGAAAAAATCAAACAGATCGACGAAATCGTGGAATGTTACATCATCACCGGTGAAGCAGACTTTTTGATTAAAATCGTTTGTAAAGACATTCCTACTTACGAGCAATTGCTGTTCAAAACCCTTTCTCAAATTGAGGAGATTGAACGTCTGAAAACTTTGATGACGCTTTCTACCGTTAAGGATTCTGCAATTCTTCCGTATAAGTACGATTAACCTGCAATTCATTTCGTGCAAAGTTTTTTTTATCGCTCTTAAGTTGCGATTTTTCTTTTTGACTTTGTATCATTGCATTTTTATATCTACCCAACACCCTGTGGGTTTAAGCACAATTTAGGCCGCTGACGAGTAAACAACTCTTCAGCGGCTATACGTGTTTTTACCATTATTCCTTTTTATGAAGAAAAAGAAGCATACGCTGCTGTGGCAAATTGAACAGGGGGAGCATCAACAGCCTTCTTATTTACTTGGAACTGTACATGCAAAATGTGAGGAAGCATTCATTAACATCAGTGAATGGTGTGCTTATCTGGATTTGTGTACCCATTTTGCAGCTGAAATCGACCTCGACAATCCTGAAAATCAAAACTGGATCAATGAAGCGCAGTTGCCTGCCGGACAAATACTGGAACAGCTAATCCCAGAAAAAAAATACCACAAACTGCGCAAAATCATCCGCAAAGCCAGTGGGTTGGACATCAACCTGTTACAACATTTTTTACCTATCGTCATTTGCCAATTTGTACAAGAGCAATTGATGCCTTCCGAAATGCCTTACACCCTCGATCAATACTTATGGGATTATGCCCGTCGGCAAGGCAAAGTAACCGCTGGCTTGGAGTCGGCTCAAGAACAATTGCAAGTCATCAAAAAGATACCACTGGAAAAACAATTGAAAGACTTGCTGTATTTGGGTAAAAACATCAGTCGCGAACGCCGTGATTTATTTAAAATGATCGAGTTGTATGCAACCGGCGACTATCAAAGTTTGTTCAAATCTGCGAAACAAAGCATCGGTAGTGCTCGACGGGTGATGTTGTACGACCGCAATGAAATTATGGTTGCTCGAATTCTAGAACTTATGCCTGGAAACTCGGCTTTTTTTGCCATCGGAGCAGCGCATTTGGGCGGACAAAAAGGGGTTTTGCGCTTACTTAAACAAGCTGGAGCAAAAGTCAAACCTGTTGTATTGAAAGATCATTCATGAAAACCATCTGCTTATTGGCGTTGTGTTATTGGAGTCTTGTTTTACCTTCCAATCTTTACAGCCAACGGTTCACGGTTAGCGGTTATGTTACGGATAGTCTTACCGGGGAAACCCTTGTTGGCGCCAATTTATTTTTATTGGAATCGCCTGATATCGGCGCCAGCACCAACAATTACGGCTATTTTTCACTACAAATTCCCGCTGGAAAACATACCTTAGTTTGTTCGTACTTGGGTTATCAAGATCAAAAAAAGGCCTTGCTCATCACTTCGGATCTTCAAGTCAACATGCTACTGATCAGCGGAGTTGCGCTTCAAGAAATAGTGGTGACCGCAAAAGAAAAAGACGAAAACGTGCAAGGCGCCCAAATGGGCAAAGTAGAACTCTCGGTAGATCAACTAAAAAAAATTCCCGCTTTATTGGGCGAAGCCGATATTTTAAAAGCATTACAATTGCTCCCTGGTGTCCGCTCTGCTGGCGAAGGAAATGCCGGTTTTTACGTTCGTGGCGGCGGCGCCGATCAAAATTTGGTTCTTTTGGATGAAGCTGTGGTCTACAATTCTGGCCATTTGCTGGGCTTTTTTTCCATTTTCAACGCCGACGCCATCAAAAATGCCACCTTGATCAAAGGCGGAATGCCCGCCAATTATGGCAGTCGGCTTTCCTCCGTGGTGGATGTGCAAATGAAAGAAGGCAATGATCAACACCTGCAAATTGATGGCGGCATCGGCGCCATCGCTTCCCGACTAACGGTACAAGGGCCGCTGCAAAAAGACAAAAGCTCATTTATCCTCAGCGCCCGCCGCACATATGCCCTTGACTTGGCGCAGCCGCTCATACGCAATACCAGTTACGCCGGCACCAATTATTTTTTTTACGATCTCAATGCCAAGGCCAATTACCGTTTCAGCGATCAGGATCGGTTGTTTTTTTCCACCTATTTTGGGCGAGATGTACTGCGGTTTCGCAGCAGTGTTCGCGATTTTTATTTCAATCTGCCTTACGGGAATGCGACGGCCACTTTGCGCTGGAATCATTTGTTTAGTCGGAAGTTGTTCGTCAATACTTCATTGATCTACAACGATTACGATTTTCGTTTTGGCGGCGGGCAAGGCGATCTAGCGGTTGAAGTCTTTTCAGGCGTTAGAGATTGGAACCTCAAAGTTGATTTCGATTATTTTCCAGGTGGAAAACACAGCCTAAAATATGGCGCCAATTATACCTATCACCGGCTTACGCCCAACATCGCCAATGCTCGCAGCGGTGATCAAACTTTTTCCAACAACCTTACTCCCCGCTATGCCCAAGAAGGCGCCCTCTATTTCCTCGATGATTTCAAGCTAGGAACCCGATTCCAAGTAAATGCTGGATTTCGCTTGTCATGGTTTACACAAATGGGGCCTTACCTTTCTAGTATTACAGGTCGGGATTATAAGGCAAGCGACGCAGTTAAAACTTATCTTGGCCCAGAGCCACGTTTATTACTGCGCTATCAACTGCGCCCCGATGCTTCTTTAAAAATGGGCATCACTACTACCAAACAATACATTCATCTAGTCAGCAATTCCTCAAGTACCTTACCAGCCGATATTTGGGTGCCCAGTTCAGAAATGATCAAACCACAAATGGGTATCCAATATGCCTTGGGGTATTTTCGCAATTTCAGCGGCAATAAATTTGAGGCTTCCATCGAAAGCTACTTCAAATCCTTGGCGCACCAAATTGATTACCGCGAAAATTATGTCAACAATCCCGCCAACAACCTCGAAAATGAATTTGTATTTGGCAAAGGTCGTGCTTATGGCTTAGAGTTGCTGGTGCGAAAAAACGAAGGTCGGCTGAACGGCTGGATAGGTTACACGCTCTCACGCACCGAACGCAAATTTCCCGACATCAACCAAGGCAAAGTATTTCCGGCAGTTTTTGATCGTCGACACGACCTTTCCATTGTCGCCAATTACCGCCTCAGCGAGCGTTGGTCGCTCACGGGTGTTTTTGTTTTTGGCTCAGGCAGGGCTTTCACCCCGATCCAAAGTTTATTTTTTATTGGCCAAACCCTGAATCAGGAATTTGGTCCCCGCAACAGCGCCCGACTCAAAGACTATCACCGCCTCGATTTTTCAGCCACCTACACCCCACTAAAAAATAAAAAACGCCCATTTGTAACCTCCTGGTTATTTTCCATTTACAACAGCTATAGTCGTCAAAATCCGTTTTTTGTGTATTACGATCTACAGACCAATCCAGCGCAGGGAACGGCCAAAGCCACCGCCATTCAAGTGTCACTTTTCCCGATCATTCCGGCAGTAACCTGGAACTTTAGCTGGCGCGGAAAGGATTGGATGAAGGAAAAACATTAAAAAAAGCAAAAAAAATTTCTTTTTTCCCCAGCAACGATTAATTTTGCCCCACTCAAAGCCACTGGTGCTCCAATTAGTGGATTTTGAACCAGGAGAGATGGCAGAGCGGTTTAATGCAGCGGTCTTGAAAACCGCCGAAGGTAACACTTCCCGGGGTTCGAATCCCTGTCTCTCCGCTAAGAGGGATGATTGAAAAATCATCCCTTTTTTTGTTCCTATTTTAACGTGAATTCTGAAATAGTGAATGGGGCAGAGCCGAAATCGTGCCGTCGCTAGCGCGACTTGGTATGAAATGTTGACCGTTTTCTATAGACGGATTCGCCACTAGCGTGGCTTTGATGCTACTGAAGGGCGCTAGCCCTGTTTCCGTCTATAGAAAATTCTGTAGAGACGCGATTAATCGCGTCTCTACATCGAGCCGCGTAGCGGCGACACGAGTGGTTGATTCTGACCCAATTTTGCTACTTTTTTTTCGTAATTCATTCTGTATCAGCTACTATAATTCAAAACTCACGTTATTTTAGCACTTGTTCAGGATGCTGATTCACGCTCTTAGGTTACTCTCATTAACAAGGCATGCGTAAGACAATCACCACTTTCATTTTCATTGGCTTTTCGCTGGTTCTTCAGGCGCAGCAATATATGTTTCCATTGCAGGTAAGCAGCAATAAGCGATATCTGGCGGATCAGCAAAATACGCCGTTTTTATATGTATCAGATTCGGGATGGTTGCTATTTTTTGGCTTAAACTTCGAGGAAACAAGGCAATATTTTTTATTAAGAAAGCAGCAAGGCTTTTCGGCAATACATATAATGCTCACTGGTGTTCCAGGACCAAGCAATGTTAACAGAAACGGGGATTCGCCCTTTATCAACAACGATTTTGCCCAGCCAAACGAAGCTTTTTTCACCTACACAGATAAGGTTGTTGCCCTTGCCGACTCCTGCAATCTGCTACTCTGCATGACTCCCCTTTGGTATAGCTGTTGCAATGATGGCTGGGCCAGCCACCCGCAGCAATTTATGAAACAAGCAGGTGAAGAGCAATGCAATGCCCTAGGGAAATATCTGGGCAGCCGCTATAAAAAACGGAATAACATTTTGTGGATTTTAGGTGGCGATAACGATCCGGGGGTAAACCGAAATGAAATTGCCGCACTAGCAAAAGGCATCAAAGCAACAGCGCCTCATCAATTAATGACCTACCATGCATCTTCTACTCATTCCAGCACCGATGTCTGGGACAATGCTTCCTGGCTCGACATATCCATGACGTATACTTATTTCCGGGGCTTTCACAAAGCTTGGAATTATGTACAGCCTGATATTTATGAAGTAAATCATACAGAATATAAAAAAGGCCAGGTAATGCCTTTTCTCCTCGGCGAATCTACTTATGAAAATGAACACACTGAAGTAACCGAAACGGTATTACAGGTCCGCAAACAAGCCTATTACACCATGCTTTCTGGAGCTTGTGGACATTCCTATGGGTCACCATTTTGGAGTATAGGCGGCCAATCGGTAGATAGCTCCAATTGGCAAAATGCTGTTCGTTTACCCGGCGCCAATTCTTTGCAATACCTGAATAAATTATTTACCAGGTTTAAATGGGAAACACTGATACCAGATATAAATGGCCGCATGATAACCAGCGGAAACAACAAGTATGCTACTAATGGTAACTATCCAGCCTCCTTTGGCGGCTGGGGGATATTGACAATTGCATTAA
>JBBANM010000115.1:0-17769 GCA_040401995.1 Saprospiraceae bacterium | reverse complement strand
TACAGACGTTACACGGCTCTGCCGCTGGGCAATAGCTCTGACTGGGTTAGAGCCATATTCGAAATAGCGAATTTAGACATCCCTTTTAATGCGTTTGCCCTGGTTCTAAATTTACTTAAATTGAGTTGATGAAATGGTTTATTTGTTTAGCTTTGGCGACATCTTAAACCAAAAAGAATGATCTTAGAAATAGCAACCATCGACATTAAACCCGGTACCAACGCGGAGTTTGAGGCAAAATTAGGCGAAGCGCAAGGGGTGATCAGCCAAGCAAAAGGTTATCTCGGTCACCAATTTCAGCACGGTATTGAAAATGAGAACCGCTACGTATTGCTCATTCGTTGGGAAACCCTCGAAGCGCATACGGTTGGTTTTCGCGAATCGGAGTTGTTCAAACAATGGCGTGGTTTGATTGGCGCTTTTTTTGAAAAAGCACCCGCGGTGGAGCATTTTGTGTTGAAATTTGAGCAATAATCGCTGTTTGCAGACTGACTTGATACCACCAATATGACTGGGAATTACCGCTGGCGCATCATCGCCCTGCTCTTTTTGGCGACTACCATCAACCAAGCGCCATCACGGAATTTCAGTTGGCGTGCCAAGGGCAACAAGTTTTGAGTTCGATCATCTATCAACACATGCAGGATTTCCGGAGAACGATTGCTTTGCTGGAAAATGGGTTTATTCAGCCGGGTCTGTTGATTTCGTCGCGGTATGCGTTTAGTGAATTGCCAACGGCGATAGCGGTAGCGGCGTTTTGATTAATAAAAGCTTCATTACTCAGTTTCCGCCAATTCATACCAATTTTCTTTAGCAAAAATAGATTGCACATCTGCCTTGAAAGCTTCGATAGCAAAATCACCCGCAAGCGAGCGTTTTTTCAATTGGTCAATCCCTTGTAAATAGGCTTCTTCCATGAGTTGAATGACTTCTTTTGGGGATGCATTTTGAAATTGGTGATAGGGGATTCGCACCGATATGTCGGCTTCCATCTTTTTTCGAGAATAATGTAAATACGGTTCTAGTACTTGATTTTCAGGGAGATCAATGAGGAAATTGAAATAGAATTTTTTCAATCCATCACCATATTTTGCTAAGTCAATGCCTTCGTGCAATGCATAGATGAAAGGGGTAAGGTTGAGTTTTGGATATAATTCGTGCCAAACCCTTGCTGAAATGTATATCTGTCTTTCGTTTGGTATTTGTTTCATGGTGATTGGCGATTTGGTTTTATTTTCTATTTCTTTTCGACAATGATCAATAATTATTTTTAGCCACAAATTACACAAATTTTCACAAATTAAGACACGAACGCTGTTCGTAAAGGAGGCATCTTTTTATCCTGAAAAATCACGCCAACGCAGCATACTTCCACTTCAATTTGTAATTTACCCACCCAAACAACTTAAGAGCTTGTTCAAAAAAAACACCACGTAAACCTATGTCCAACACGATTGCCGTAACCGGCGCCAGCGGCCACTTAGGCAACGTCATCTGCCGGCAGCTCTGCGAAAAAGGCTACCAAGTAAAAGCCTTGTATCATTCTTTTTCCGAAAGCTTGCTAGATCTCCCCATTGAACTGATCCAAGGCGATATACTCAACCCTGCTGACCTCGAAAAACTAATGACTGGCTGCTCGGCCGTCATCAACAGTGCGGCGATCATCAGCATCCATGGCGACCCCAGCGGAATAGTGTTTAAAACCAATACCGAGGGGCCGCGACAAGTATTGGAAGTGGCAAAACGCCTGGGAATTAAGCGCATTGTTCACATCAGCAGTGTGCATGCTGTACAAGAATTGCCGCTGTCAACGCTAATGGATGAAACCCGACCTTATAAAACCGCGACGGCCTTTCCCTATGACTATTCCAAGGCCACGGGTGAACAGATATTGTTGGCCGGGTTGCAGGAGGACGGTCCTGAAGTTGTCATTGTACGCCCAACGTGCATCATTGGCCCTTTTGATTTCAAACCCTCCGAGTTGGGCAATGGATTGCTGCAATTGTACCGCCGCCAATTGCCGGCCTTGCCTGAAGGCGGCTTCAACTTTGTTGACGTTCGCGATGTGGCGGCCTCGACTATCAATGCCATCGATCAAGGCCGAAACGGCGAAGCCTATTTTTTGGCCGGAAAATATTACACCATGATCGAAATGGCCGATCGGGTTTGCAAAATCATTGGAAAAAAGAACCGACTCTGGGTATTGCCGTTCGGGTTCCTGAAGTCCTTGTTGCCTTTGGTAAGGTTGTACGCGCGCATCACCGGCATTCAGCCACCCCTGACTTTGGAATCCATCACCGCCGTAAAAAACGGACACCCCAATATGATTACTGCAAAAGCGGAAAAAGAACTGGGGCTTCAATTCCGACCGCTGGAAAATTCGATTCAAGACTTTTTTGACTGGTATCAAACGCGGAAACCACTTAATCCATAACGCAACCTATGTCACTCGAAAATTTTTACTTGATTGTCTACATCTGGATTGCCATCGCCATTGCGGTGCACATCACCATGTTTTACGTCACTGCGCCGTTTGGCCGTCATACCTCCACAAATTGGGGACCGCAAATCGACAACAAACTGGGCTGGATGCTGATGGAATCACCCTCGCTGCTGATCATGACCTATTTTTTGTTTTTTGGCACCCGCTCTTTTCAGTCCTATGTGTGGATCTTGTTCGCGCTTTGGATCGGCCACTACATCAATCGCACCTTGATTTATCCCCTTCGCATCAAACCCACGCCCAAAAAAATGCCTTTGGTGATCGCCATTTTTGCCATCTGTTTCAATATGGTTAACGCTGGATTGAATGGCTATTACTTGGCGGAATTGGCGCCAACGACCGACTATACTATCGCCTGGCTTTACCAGCCTACTTCCCTCATCGGGTTGTTGGTTTTTTTTACTGGCATGTGGATCAATTGGCGATCGGATGCAATTTTGATCCAATTGCGGAAACCTGGCGAAACGGGTTACAAAATCCCCCATGGTTTTCTTTTTGAGTACGTTTCCTCGCCCAATCTTTTTGGCGAAATCATGGAATGGTCGGGTTTTGCGTTGTTGGCTTTCAACTGGCCGGCTTTGTCGTTTATGGTCTGGACTTTTGCCAATTTGGTTCCACGCGCCAAAAATCACCACGATTGGTATCTGCAGCATTTTGCGGATTATCCAAAAAAGCGGAAAATCGTTTTTCCGTTTTTTTGGTAAAAACTTCGGTATTTACATTTTCAATGCACCACAGATTCACAGATTCTTATCGCCTGCGGCGTAAGCACGATTGCACAGATAGGGCAAGAATTGCTGGATTAAGTCTGTGACGAACGCAAGGGCGATCAATTTGCATAAAATCGTATAAATTTAGTACTCCCACACCACTACGGCCATGCTCAAACCAATTGCTGTCTTTCTCCTCCTGCTCAGTACCCTCACCGCCAAAGCCGACGACGGCTACCGCCTCTGGCTGAAATACGATTTGCTGCGCAATGCCGCTTTTCGCGCTACTTATCTTCCATACACCCAATACATTGCAACTGCTAACGATAGCGATCCCGTTGCGCGTACCGCCGCGCAGGAGCTACAACTCGGTCTGCAAGGTTTATTGGGCAAAAACATCCCCATTCAGCGGCAGTCTGGTGCTGGAGGTGGCGTCGTTTTTCAATTGATCTCCGCTAGCGCCGAACCCAAGCTGGGCAAAGACGGTTTTTCCATCGCCCTACAACCAGGAAGAATCACCATCTCCGCCCAAGGAGCCAGCGGCTTGCTGTATGGCGCTTTTGAACTCCTGCGCAGCATCCAAACCCTCACGCCCCTGAGCGCGCTCCCGCGGGTGCGCCAGCCGCGCATGCAGTGGCGCATGCTCAACCACTGGGACAACACCAACGGTACCATCGAGCGCGGCTATGCGGGCGCCTCCCTCTGGAAATGGTACGAATTGCCCGAAACCCTCGACCCCCGCTACCTGGCTTATGCCCGCGCCAACGCCTCGATTGGTATTAATGCCGTAACGCTCAACAACGTCAATGCCAGCGCCCGATTTATGACCGCCGAGTATTTGGCCAAAGTAAAAGCACTCGCCGATTTGTTTCGACCCTACGGCATCAAGGTGTTTTTGTCGGTCAATTTTGCTTCGCCAAAAATACTGGGCAAACTCAAAACCTCCGATCCACTAGATCCTGCTGTAAAAAAATGGTGGACGGAAAAAACCAAAGAAATCTATCAATTCATCCCCGATTTTGGCGGTTTTTTGGTCAAAGCCAACTCGGAAGGCGAACCCGGACCGCAGGAATACGGTCGCACCCATGCCGACGGCGCCAACATGTTGGCCGAAGCCATCCAGCCTTTTGGCGGACTGGTGATTTGGCGCGCCTTTGTGTACAGTCCGGACCCCAAGGGAGATCGCTATAAAGAAGCCTTCAACGAGTTCAAACCCTTGGATGATCAATTTGCCAAAAACGTGGTGGTTCAGGTCAAAAACGGGCCCATCGATTTTCAACCTCGCGAGCCGTTTCACCCCTTGTTTGGCGCGATGCCGCAAACACCGGTGGCGGTAGAGTTTCAGCTTACCCAGGAATACTTGGGTTTTACGACCAATTTGGTATACCTGGCGCCTTTGTTTAAAGAATGTCTGGATTCCGATACCTATGCCAACGGCGCAGGTTCTACGGTAGCCAAAGTGACGGGCAGTTACTCGATTACCTTGATGGCTGGCGTGGCGAATACGGGATCAGATCGCAACTGGACGGGGCATCCGATGTCGCAAGCCAATTGGTACGCGTTTGGTCGTTTGGCCTGGGATCCAGAAACTAGCGCCGCACAAATTGCCGAGGAGTGGATTAAAATGACCCTGACGCCCGATGCGGCGGCGGTAAAAACGATCCAAAACCTGATGTTGGAATCGCGCGAGCATTATGTGGATTTCACAACGCCGCTGGGTTTGCACCACATCATGGGACAAAATATCCATTTTGGCCCTGAACCTTGGTTGGAGCGTAGCGCCCGCGCCGACTGGACTTCAGTGTACTACCACCGCGCCGATTCTTTGGGCATTGGTTTTAATCGCACTGCCAGCGGTAGTAATGCTTTGGCGCTGTACCGCTCCGAGGTGCAACAGCAATGGAACAACCCTGCTACTTGTGATTTGCGCTACTTGTTGTGGTTTCACCATGTAGCCTGGAAACAACCTTTATCGACGGGTCGGAGTTTATGGGATGAGTTGTGTACCCATTATTACCAGGGGGTATTAGCAGTGGAAAAAATGCAACGCGACTGGGCAGGGGTAAAAAATCAGGTTGACCCCGAGCTTTTTGCGGATGTGGCGGGTCGTTTGGCGGTGCAACACCGCGAGGCGCTGAATTGGCGAGATGCAGGGGTGTTGTATTTTCAGACGTTTTCTAAGCAGCCGGTGCCAAGTCCGTTTCAGCCGCCGCAGCGGACGCTGGAGGAGTTGAAAAGGTTGGTGGAGATTTATCAATTGCGGTAGGTTACAATGGATTCCGTAAGTTGGTCTTTTTTTAGGAAGCGTAGCCCTTTCAAAACCCTGCTTGCTACATTTCTCAATAATGGCTAAGTTTAAAAAAAAAGGACTATGCTCAAGCGAATTACGATAAATCCAGAACAATGTGGAGGTAAGCCTTATATTCGCGGCCTGCGCATACGTGTTACTGATGTTTTGGAACTGCTGGCCAGCGGTCATACTCAGTCACAGATCGTAGAAGAATTAGAAATTGAGATGGAAGATGTTCAGGCTTGTTTACAATATGCGATTGTTAGGTTGTAATGGGGATGCAAGATGCAGTTGATTATCATTTTGTGTTTTCTCCAACCGTCACAATGCTGCAACCGCATCTAAAATCCTTTTTTTGACTTGTGACCAAGTTATAATTGTATTTATCAAAATTGGCGGATCATCGTCTTCAGCATCTTCAAAATAAGTCAAGCTTTTTAATAAGTGAAAAGTAGTACTCAATTTGAATTTTTCGTAGTGCAGGTTGAGCACCTCTTGCAAAGTCATAGTTTCTAAAACGAAGTATAAGTCATAGAAATCTTTCATTTTCCCCCTTCCAGCGATAGCATCTAATTTCATAGGCGCAATATCTTCAGGAGTAAGAAGTCGAAGGTTATCTTCTATTCTTATACGGCGAATGGTTGGGTAGTTAAATCTCAAAAAATCTACTTTTATCCCTTGAATTCGAGTAAGTAAGGTGCCTTTCATTTTCGTTAAAACCTCAATTTGCTGAAAATCCTGTCCTAAGTTTTCCAAAATTTTGTCAGCATCGAAATCTGTTTCTGAAAAAAGGTCAAGGTCAATGGATTTCCTGTGACCAATTTGAAGTGAAAGCGAAGTCCCCCCAACCAAGCAAAAAGTTGAGAGGTAGTTTTTGCCCATTAAGCTCCTTAATAATTCCAGTGTGTTGGGCTCGACTGTTTCAATATATAGCATCTGAAAGCTGATTTTGGAGCTAGAAAGTAAGCGCTGCAGAAACTCAAAGTCCGGTTGTCCATGTAACGTAGGTTAAGGAGTATCTCCCGGATATGATCCTTGCCATAATATGCCAAGATTGACTTGAACTCAGACCAAGTGCCATGCAGGATAACGCGTTCTACTATTGTTTTGGCATGCGTATCAAGCCCTATTTTAGAAGGATCGGTATCCCAAAACAAGGCGGGGGATAACGATAGGTCTTGCCAGCTTTTGCCTATTTTTGATGTTTCCATTTTTTCGATATCTAAAAATGCCTGCTTTTCTAAGTATAAATCATATTGCCAAAATTGGCAAAAATCCAACCCAAACTCACAACTCCATATCCAACCCCTCTTTCTGCAAATATCGACCGATATTGAAAAATACACCGTCTATTAGCTCAATGTCTTTCTGCCAGTCTTTGATTTGCCAATCGTCGTGCGGGGTGGCCACCAGTACTGTTTTTCCAGAAGTGGTGATCCAGATCACTTTTTCTACACCAAAGGCCAGTAACTTTCGCGTTTTGGAATGCACATAACCCTCATTCGACATATCTTTGATGTCAACAGCGATGTCTACTTCTACAACTATTTTAGGAGGAGTTGAGAAATAATTTTTGTTGATCGACTCTATTGAGAAATTTGCTCGGTCGTAGATGAGGATGTCACCCGATAAATTGTTGTGTTTATCGAGGTGCAAACCGGCTTCATTGGTAAAGCTGCGGTAATTTTTTTTGAGTGGCTCATTCAACAGGATGGAAAGCAAATAAGAAAGGATAAAGGATTGCAACGAACTGGAGCCCTTTATTGCTGCTAATACTTTAGTTCCGGAAATGACTTCACGATAGTTTTTGTAATAAAATGGTCGCCCCTCGATGATTTCATAAACGAGGTTATCGGGTACTTTTTTGGTAGGTTCTTTATATTTATCTGGCGATTTTTGCGCTATCATGATTTGAAAAACTTTGAATTGATCAAATTTAACCTTTTTTGGTAAATGATCAAATGCTGAGCAAATTGATTTGATGAAGAGCTGACTTCTATTTGCTCCATCACCCCCCTCGAAACCAAGGATTCAACTCCTCCTCCCGATCCCGATACAACTCCCTCACCGCCGCAGTCAGCCAATCGCCGCCAAAGTATGTTATGCCATGATGGTAAGTATACACCATCCAGCTCATGCCCGCATCAAAAACATACCTATCGTCGAGGCCGAGTTTAAAAATTTCGTCGGGAGTAGTCAAAAAGATGCCATCCTGAACCTCAAAAACATACAATTCCCCTTGTATTTTTGAGCAAATGAGATCAATCAACTCTTTGCGAGTAGCCAGGTCAAGGTTTGCAACTTGTATGATGTCGTAAGGCGCTGAATCGCCCGTGGGCGGCCAATATTCTTTTCCAATTCCCCATATGGTCATCAATTTTTCTCGCAAGTGTGCCGCTTTTTCGCCCCACACTCGATTAGGGGCGTTTCTTATGTAATCCCCGAGTCGATCTGGATAGGTCTGTTGACTATTTTCCATTGGTGGAAGAGAGTTAATTATGGCTTGTCTTAGGTCTTGGGAGCTATTTTTCAAGGCTGCAAATAACTCCTCTGCAAAGCGTGTGTTCACCTCTTCTAGCATTGGCGGCATTGGTGAATCAATGCTTGTATTAGTGCTAATGATAATATTGAACGCAGCCTCCAATGGCTTGGCCAGTTCCGCGATCTTAGAAAGGGTCGATTCGCGATCTAACACCCAAAAGTAATGGGTAATTCGACCGTCTTCAGTCATCACACCCTCGCTATTGCCCCCATTGGCAGTCTCCTCCAAAAAGGCATAAAGGGGATAGAGAAAATCGCTTTGCAACTGATCAAACCAAGGCGCGCCGGCACTAAAGCCACCCCATCCGGGTGTGTTGATGACCACATTAAGCTCTTTAGTCTTTTTTGGTTGAGATATGTAGCCCGCTCGCATCAGCGCGCTTACGAGTCGGTGTAAGGCATCGGCTTTGGTTTCGCCAGCTATCAAGGCTTCCTGGCCAATAATGGCGGCATTTTGCCCGCAAAATGCGCTGCGAACTTCAAAAAGTTGACTTTCTTCCAACCAAAACAGACGCAAGTAATGCCAAATGTCTGCTTCTTGGCGGTACAGGGTTTTTTGATAAATTTCTAACATGGGGTTGAAGGTTATTTATGGTTAATCTTTGCGAATGTCGATAAAACCCCATCAACTTCAACCGCAAGGAAAGAGTTCCACCTGCAAAAAAAAAGAGTCTGCTCGGTTTTCACCCGACAGACTCCTCGTACTTTTATCCAAACAAGTCGATCATTTTAACGGTATAGAAAAAACTGGTAATGAAGCGTGGTTGATGGTTTCTTCGGTCAAACTACCCAGGAGGAAGTACGACCAGCCTCTGCGTTGGTGCGTACCCATCACAATGAGGTCGGCATTTTTTTCCACTGCAAATTCGAAAATGACGCGCTCTTCGTTCATCGTGAAGTTTTCGGTTTTGAATACTTCTACATTTTGTAATCCAGTGCCTTCAATCAGGTCGTGTTTACGGGCTTCAATGTCCTCATCAGTGCGGTAAGCGCCGGGATTGTTGATGTACAGCAAGTAAATATTGCCATCGATCAGCGCGTCCCATTTTTTCAAAGTGGTAAAAATTGCCTTCTGGTCTTTTTCCAAAGTGGTGGCAATCACGATGTTTTTAAATTTGGTTGGTGTTTTTTCGTGCACGGTTAACACCGGACAATGCGCGCGCCTAGCCACCTTCTGGGTGTTGGAGCCGATGACAAATTCGGTCAAGCCCGTAGCGCCTTTGGTCCCCATTACAATCAAGTCAATCTCTTCGGTGGTCACCAAGTTTTCGATGGAGGGGATAAAAAGCCCATCAACGATGGATTGGTGGATCTTGACACGGGGGTGCTTGGCGGCCAGACTATGCAAGGCATGGGTTAAGTTTTCGTGGATCATGTTGAGGAACCTATCCTCGATGGCTTGATCGTAGGTATATCCAAATTCCGATATCGGCATCAAGATGCTGGATTGTTCGTTGACATTCACCAACAGCAATTCGGCATTGGTTTTTTCGGCGATGGTAGCGGCTACTTCCAAAGCTTGATTGGCATGGGCTGAAAAATCGGTGGGAACTAGAATTTTTGGCATGGTTCTGTGATTTTGATGTTTCAAATCTACAGGACTATCGCGCGTTTTGTTATGATGTGAATCATTGGAAAGGTGTGATATAAATCAATCAGGAGGAAGAAGATGTAGAACAGAATATTGGTGATTCAGTACGATATCGTAGAGCTACATTGCAATGTGGCTCTACAGCATCTGAGCTTTTACCTCTAATATTTGTGATTCAGCACGATATCGTAGAGCCACATTGCAATGTGGCTCTACAGCGTCCGAGCTATTACCCCTAATATTTGTGATTCAGCACGATATTGTAGAGCCACATTGCAATGTGGCTTTACAACAAGGTGCTGAATCACAATTTTTTAACTCGTTTCCTAATTAGGCCTTTTTGCAAAAAAAGAGATTATTAGACAAGTCTACCCCTAAATGTCAAAGCGTCTACTCTTTTGCAAAAGTAGACGCTTTGATTAATTCTTATCTCAACAAAAAAACCGTTTACCAGAACATGGTATACAAGGCAGCCAAAGTGCCAATGATGATCAAAGAACCAGCCAAGAAGCCAGGCGTTACTTTGAACATGCTGGAATCAATGTCTAATGCACCAGGGCTGTCTTTTCCTTTCAACTCCGTCAAGCTGATGATGGCCATCATCACTACGCAAATCACAAACACAAAACCCATGCGGTCCATGAATGGGATTTCGTAAACGCCAGAAGCCCCTTTGGCCGAGAAGCCATAAGGCGCCAAAAACGACAAGTCAACTAAACTTGGCAGAACTTTGAAAATCAGCGACAGAATGAAACCGCCAATGGTGGCAAAAAGCGCGGCATTGGAAGTGGTTTTTCTCCAGAAGAAACCCAAGAAGAACATGGCAAAAATACCCGGCGATACAAAACCGGTATATTCTTGGATGTATTGGAAACCGCCTTTTTTATCGATGCCCATAAACGGTGCGATCAAGGCCGCAATGATCATCGCAATAATTACCGCATAGCGACCAATCAGTACCACCGTTTTATCACTGGCGCCTGGATTGATGTTTTTCTTGTAAATATCGAGTGCAAAAATGGTCGAGATACTGTTGGCTTTACCGGCCAGTGAAGCTACGATCGCTGCCGTAAGCGCTGCAAACGCCAAACCGCGCAAACCCGAAGGCAGCAAGTTGAGCATAACGGGATAGGCACGGTCGGGGTTAAGCTCGCCACCCGCCATCATGTCGGTGTGGAACCCGCCTTGTTGGTACAATACATAAGCAGCGATACCGGGTACAACTACAATAACCGGCATCAACAACTTCAAGAAGGCTGCAAAAAGCAGACCGCCGCGAGCCGTTTTGAGATCAGCCCCCAAAGCCCGCTGGGTGATGTACTGGTTGCAACCCCAGTAGTTGAGGTTGGTGATCCACATACCCCCAACCAATACGGTCAAACCTGGTAGGTCGAGGTAGTTGGGGTTATCGCGTTTTAGGATCATGTGGAAGTGATCGTCAGCATGATCTACCATCAACATGAAACCATTGATAACACCTGATGATCCAAATTTTTCGCTCACCAAATTCAAAGCAAGGTAAGTTGTTGCCAAACCGCCCAGCAAAAGGAAAAACACCTGAATTACGTCAGTATAACCAATTACTTTCATCCCGCCTAGGGTAATTAGAATGGCAAAAACACCCAAACCAAGCATACAGATACTCAACGGCACGCCGCTGATGCTGCTGATGGCCAAAGCGCCGAGGAACAGGATTGAAGTCAGGTTGACCAACACATACAACAACAACCAAAATATGGCCATAATCATGGCTACTGTACCATTGTACCGCTGGTAGAGAAACTGCGGCATGGTATAAATCTTGTTTTTTAGGTATACAGGAATGAAAAATACGGCCACGATGATCAAGGTTGCTGCAGCCATCCATTCGTAAGTGGCAATCCCTAAACCAATTTTAAAGCCGGAACCCGACATACCAATGAACTGCTCGGCAGAGATGTTGGAGGCAATCAAAGAGGCGCCGATGGCCCACCAGGTCAATGACCCTTCAGCCAAGAAAAAATCAGTTGCGCTATCTTCAGATTTCTTTTTACGCCAATAAATCCAGTATCCATACGAGGCTACCACGACAAAATAAAACAGGAACACAAGGATGTCTGCGGTACTTAGTTGTCCACTCATGATCAGGTTAAGTTAATAGTTCTTTAATCGTTGTATAAAAAGTGCCGACGAACATAATAAAATTTGGCTAGGCAGCCAAGTATGTAGCAAGCAAAATTCATAAAAGGGTAGTAATTCAAGATTTTTAGTAGGTTTTGCCAAATGAAGGCAGAATGTGGCCTGGTGGGAAACGTAAAAGATAGATGAATAGAATTGCAGAGACAGATTGCAATGTAGCTCTACGATATCGTGCTGAATCTTACTGTTCACCCCGATAAACAACGCCGCTACTGGGCGTTTCTTTGACTTCCAGGGCACTCATCAGCGGTAAATAAGGTTGCAAACCCTCCCAAATCCAGATGGCAATGTTTTCGGCAGTGGGGTTTTCCAATCCGGGGATGTCGTTGAGCAAAAAATGATCCAGCTGATCTTCCAATGGTTTCCAAGCTGATTTGATCTCCGCAAAATCCATCACCCAGCCTAGTTTAGGGTCGAGCGGCCCTTCTAAAATGATTTTTACATAATAAGTATGACCATGGGTACGCGCGCACTTGTGATCTGGCGGTACATTGGGCAAAAAATGCGCAGCATCAAAACTAAACTCTTTAAACAACTCCATTGGCGGACGATTTGAGGGACAAATATACAGCGCCACAACTAGAAAACGTATTTTATTTGCGTAGAGATTTGGGTGCGGGTTTGTCCCGGCGTGGCATCCAGGCCGGTGCCAACCTGTTTCTGATTGGACCAAAAAGTTTGCGCAAAACGGGCTTCCAAGGTCAATTTGCTAATCGGGCGATAGCGTATATTGAAGTAGATGCGCGAGCCAATATTGTAATAAGGCGGGATCGAAAAGGTATTGAGCAAATCGTTTTCGTAATAGTAAAAACGCACATCATAGCCGTCGGTATGAAACAACGCAAAACGGGTGTTGAAAGAGACTGGAAAAGCAATGGGCTGAAAAATAAAATCTTGTAACACCACAAAACCCTTGCGGAATCCTCCGGCATTGTTGGTATAAAACCCCCAATCGGCGCGGGTGCGTAATTCCAGGGCTTTGGTAACTTGGTTGGTCACAAAAAAACGCAGTTGGGTCAGTTTGGTAGGCGCCAAAATATTGAAAGGGGTTTCATTGGCAAATTGATTCTCTTCCTTAAATTCTTGCCGGAACTCCACAAATGCCCTCATGCGACGCCGTTTTTCAAAAGTAAGCCGCAATCGGTACTCATGCCCGCGCGAGGGCGCATCCACCTGAAACCTGAGCCAAGGAAACCGCCACATGTCAAAATACCCAGCCACCGACCAATTGGGAATCGGGCGGGTTTCTAGCCCCAAATATAGCCCTTCTTCATTGCGCCCGCCGGCAGCTTCCCCAAATGGGGCCGCATTTAGCGATTGATAATTGCGGGGATAGCGGCGGTACAATATTGCCAGATCAGTTCGGCGATCTAAACCCAGCAGCAAACCATTTAGGGTAGAGATCGCACCATTGTCGCTGCGCGCCGTTTCGCCAAAAAAATTGAGGTTGCGGTACAAAAACGAATAATCGACGCTGAGGTTGACCAGTTGGGTGCCAGTGAAGTAAAATTGGTTATAAGGCGCTAGGGTGGGGGTCAATGGCTTATCGAGCCGTTGGTAAAGCCCGTTAAAACCCAAGTGTACCGTTGGGCGATTGTATTGCAGGCTAGCGCCAGTAGTCATTAGGTGCACCGTATTTTGATCGGCAATTTCACTGGACGTACGGTGCAATCCGCTGGAAACAAACGCACTAAAACTCGCCTGGCGGTCGCTGTTGGTGGTGTCTTGTTGCCCCAGCAAGTTGCCATCTTTGCGCACGGAGGAGAAAAAAGCGGTTATATCCCAGTTTTTACCCACGCTGTAAGTGACGCCAATGCCCCGCAAATAATTGCTTTGATTGGCCGATGCATAAGGGCGCAAGGTGCGGTTGTTGCGTTTGATGGTGGTAGCCAGGGCGCTTTTTCCATAGCTAAAACCGGAATAGAGCACCAATCCCTGCCCAAAACTGGCATTAAAATCGCCAATGGCCAGCGCTTTGAGGTTTTTTCGATAATGATTGAGGAAAAAATGTGCCGAGTAAAAATCAAAACCATCTTTGTTGTTGCCTTTGAAAAACTGTTCGCCGCGGTCTTTGCTGGCCGTAATGCCGTAACTCATGCGGTTATAATAAGTATGCCGGAAGCGTAAATACAACTGATTGGGATCTCCGAGGTAGGAATTACCCGAATCGCTGGGTTGAAAGCCCTGTAATTTTTCGATGATTCTCGACCAGCGCATTTGGACTTCATTGCGACCGTCTCGTGCCATTTCCCGGAGGCCAATCTGAAAATCGTCCAAATCACCAGATACTGCTACATAAGGCAAAATTTTGCGAATGGTATTGAGATCCATTTCGGGTACAGCTTGCAGTTCAAGGGTAGAAATCAGCTCGCCGGCTTCGGAGCGGTATAGCAAAAAAGCTTGGATCTGGCCATCGCTTAGTAGCCCCAGCTCTTTTAGGTCGTTTTCCGTGCAGCGGTTGAGGTTGAGCGGGCGATCGCGATAAGATTGAAGGATGTCAAACTGCGCATTGAAATCAAAATCGCCGTTGTCGCTACCACTGGTGCGTTGTACGTCTTCCAATAGGTCGCTAGTGGTGGTGGGAAAGGGAAGCGTATCGATTTGGCAAAAAAGCGGTTGCGCCAGGAAAACAAATCCCAGTAAAAGAGCGAGTTGTTGGCAGATGGATGAAAGCATAGGGATTCGGCGTGTTTTTGCACAAAATAGAACAATTCGGTTTTTTTAGCGTAAATTCACCTAGGAAATAAAAAAAATTAACGAAAAAATAACCTGAAAAGTTACTCTGAGTATGACAAATGTCGAAGCATTAAGTTATTGAAAATCAAAAGATTGAAAAGAAGAGGATGGGCTTTGCTGTAACACGAGCAGGGAAAAAAAGCTGTGATAATGGGCTTCAGCGATCTACTTTTGGATTATCAATTGAACAAAGTAGAACAGCAAAAATAAAACCAATCAACTAAAGCTAAAGCTGTTCTACTTTACAACTTGCCCTTACCACATTCTACCACATTATACCTATACTTGATTAGTATGCATTTCTCTGTGGAGAGAAATAGACAATAATGCCTCTATGCAGTTTGCTAAAAACTGTTCGGGACAAAAAAAAAGCTTCTGTAGATGTGGTTCTTCAGAAGCTCGAAAGAGAAAACGGTAATCCATTTTCAACTAAAGCTGGACAAATATATAACATGGCAGGCATTTTCTCAAATCTTTTTGAGTGGGTCTGGAGAATGGATTATTGTTTTCTCGTAACTATTTGATTTGCAGTTGCTAACCCGGCTGTAAATAGAAAACAAATTTTCTCTAACCTCTTCAACTGTGGTAAACATGAAAATGCTAAGTTATGCAGCAACTTTGACTCTAGTTTTATTCCTAGCCGTCAACGGGCTATTTGCCCAATCTTCTGAGGCAGCAGCGCCTGCAACAGAAACTCCAGCAGCGGAAGAACCAGCAAAATCAAACTGGGACTTGCGCGGGGTAGTAGATGCTTATTATTTGGTGAACTCTAAAGGAGCAACCTTCCCAACGAGCTTTACCAGCAAATCCAACAACTTCATGTTGGGTATGGCCAACCTGATCCTCTCAAAAGAGAGTGGTAAAGTAGGATTTATGGCGGATGTGGCATTTGGTCCACGTGCTGAAGCAGCCAACGGTTATGCCAACGCAACGGGCGCAATTTCTTCGCTCGCTTTGATCAAGCAGTTGTATGTTACATATGCGCCAACCGATGCCTTGAAATTCACCTTTGGTAACTTTAGTACCTTCTATGGTTATGAAGTGATTGACGCCAACGTGAACATGAATTACTCTACGTCTTACATGTTCTCATTTGGACCCTTCTTCCATACGGGCTTGAAAGCGAACTTGAAGTTGAGTGAAAAATTCGGCGCGATGTTGGGGGTATTTGATGATACCGATACCAAGATCGACGTAGTAAAAGGCAAGCACGTAGGTGCGCAGTTGTCTTACGCCAGCGGAAGCCTGTCTTTGTATGCCAACTACCTGACGGGGCGTTTTGCTGAAAAGACCGAAACATCGCCAGAAACTTTCAACAACCAGTTTGACATCACCGGTACGCTTCAGGTTACTGAGAAATTTGGCTTGGGTTTGAACGCCGCTACTCGTATGTTGACTGATAAAGGAGCTTCAACCCGGAGCTGGGTTGGCGGAGCGATTTATGCCAAATATGCATTCAGCGATCTTTTCACTTTGGCTTTGCGTAGTGAGTTGATCAACGACAAAGACGGTATCATTTTGGGTCAAACCGACAACAAGATTTTTGAAACAACGCTTTCTGCCCATTTCAATGTTGGCCCACTGCGCATTATCCCAGAAGCTCGTTTCGATGCCAGCTCAAAGAAAGGATCTTACGTAGCTTCCAATGGCGATTTGTTGAAAGGAACATCAGGCATCTTGTTGGCAGCAGTGTATAGCTTCTAATTTTAATCAATTGCAATATGTCTATTTTCACATACCTTTTAAATTAAAGCATGATGAGTAAAGCAAAGCTAGAGTACATTTGGTTGGATGGTTACAAGCCGATGCAAAGCTTGCGCAGCAAAACCAAAATTGTAGAAGACTTTAGTGGTAAATTGGAAGATTGTCCAATGTGGTCTTTTGATGGAAGTTCTACTGAGCAAGCGCCAGGTAACTCTTCCGACTGCCTCCTAAAACCGGTAGCAGTTTATCCTGATCCAGGTCGTAAAAATGCCTATTTGGTAATGACCGAGGTTTTAACTGCTAATGGCAAACCACATGAAACCAACGGCCGCGCCGAGATCGACGATGATGACAACGATTTCTGGTTTGGTTTTGAACAAGAATATTTCCTTTGGGATCCAGCGATCAACAAACCGTTTGGTTTCCCAGAAAATGGCTACCCTGCACCTCAGGGGCCATATTACTGCTCAGTTGGTACCGGCAAAGCTTATGGCCGCGATATCATTGAAGAGCACCTGGATCTTTGTATCGAAGCTGGCTTGAACGTAGAAGGCATCAATGCCGAGGTTGCTACAGGCCAGTGGGAATTCCAGATTTTTGCTAAAGGCGCTAAAGACGCTGGCGACCAAATTTGGGTTGCTCGCTACCTCTTGGAGCGTACCGGTGAGAAATACGGTCTCGCTATCAACTGGGATCCAAAACCAGTAAAAGGTGACTGGAATGGTTCTGGTATGCACGCCAACTTCTCTAACGAACTACTCCGTACTTGTGGCGATAAGGACACTTACACCAAAGTATTGGAAGCATTCCGCCCGCTTTTGGCCGAGCACATCGCAGTGTACGGTCACGACAACCACCTGCGTCTTACCGGTAAGCACGAAACACAGTCGATCGATACGTTCAGCTATGGCGTATCTGACCGTGGTGCTTCTATCCGTATCCCCGTGGTTACGGTTGAGCGCGGCTGGAAAGGCTATTTGGAAGACCGCCGTCCAAACTCTGCTGCAGATCCCTATAAAGTGGCTGCACGGATCATCAAAACGGTTAAGTCTGCCAAAGTGTAGGACACAGCTCGCTCTAGTTCCTGCATAGACATATGCCACTTGCCTGTCCCGAGTAAAATTGGGACGGGTTTTTTCACAAATAACAAAGGGAATATCTGGGTAACCGGGTATTCCTTTTGTGGTTTTTTTGGGGCGATATCCCCATGAAAAGGTTTAGGACAAAATTGAAAGACCTATGTACTGTTGCGCTGCGCTGCAGCTTGGACGAAAGGCCTGATATTGTGCTACAGACGTTTCGCGGCTATGCCGTTGGGGAAACCTCCCTGTTAGCAAAAACATAAAAAATGCTATATTCAATTATAGCCTTTGCCATTATTTACCAGGGCAAACGCATTAAAACATCGAAAAAGTGCCAGGAAAAACTTCTAAATGTAGGTCAAAAGCTTCGATCTAGTAACTCAGAAGCTATGGCCCGGGCCTTATTGAAATCCCGATTTTGCGAAATCGAAGGC
>JBBANM010000114.1:0-18772 GCA_040401995.1 Saprospiraceae bacterium | reverse complement strand
CCTTCGATTTCGCAAAATCGGGATTTCAATAAGGCCCGGGCCATAGCTTCTGAGGCTCTAGATCGAAGCTTTTGACCTACATCTAGAAGTTATTTCGGGCAATTTTTTTCGATATTTTAATGCGTTTGCCCTTGAACAATGCAATAAAGTGCCATTATCCGACAGAAAAAAACAACTCGGCGGGTAATTTTAGGTTGAGAATGGAAGTTTTAAAAGCTGAAAGTCAATAAGCTATATTTTTATCTATCCATTCCCAAAAACCTAATAAGATGAGAAAGCATCTACTTTCTACCATTTTCGATTACAAAATGATCATCAATATTTGCTTGATCATTTTTAGCATGATCGGAACAAAAAGCCTTGCTCAACCCAACATTGCACTTAGCCCAGTGATTACTTCAAATCTAAGTGCACCAACCCAACTGGTTAATGCTGGAGATGGCAGTAATCGAGTTTTTATTGTGCAAAAAGGAGGAACCGTTAGGGTATACGATTCAACATTTCAATTCATTTCCACCTTAGTTACAGTGCCTAATATTACCAGCAGCGGTGAACGAGGGTTACTCAGTATGGCTTTTCACCCTGATTATAAGAAAAATGGCTTTTTTTATGTGTACTACACCAATGCTGCTGGTGATCTAGAAATTTCCAGATACAAGGTAAGTGGCAATGATGCCAATAGTGCAGATCCAGCTTCAAAGGTGGTCGTTATCACCATTCCTCACCCTAATTTCAGCAATCACAATGGCGGAGAGTTACATTTTGGTAAAGATGGCTTTCTGTACCTGACCACTGGAGACGGTGGCGGTGGCGGCGACCCTAATGGTAATGCGCAGAACACTGCAGTATTACTGGGAAAAATATTGCGATTCAATGTAAACACTTCGCTAACTCCGCCTTACTATACCATACCTGCTGGGAATCCTTTTGGTAATGAGGTATTCGCCCTTGGATTGCGGAATCCTTATCGCTGGAGTTTTGACCGCCAGACTGGAGACTTGTGGATTGGCGATGTAGGGCAGGATGCTTTTGAAGAAATCAACTTCCGAGCGGCAAATTCCCTTAGCGGGACTAATTATGGGTGGCGCTGTTACGAAGGCACCGCTACTTATAATACCAGTAATTGTGCCGCTGCGTCTAACTTTGTATTTCCGGCTTTTGCCTATCCTACCCAAAATCCTGCGGCTAGTATAACTGGTGGCGTGGTTTATCGGGGAAAAGAGTATGCTTCATTACAAGGGTGCTATATTGCTGCTGATTTTTATTCTGGTGTTTTTTATAAAATCATCCCCAATGGCGCCAATGCTTGGACGGTTGGCACGCAAACGCTTAGTCCAAATGGAATTGTAGATTTTGGGGAGACCGAAAATGGCGAAGTTTACGCGGTTTCCAATACCCGCAACAGTGTTTCGCGCATCATCTTAACTGGGACTACGTCAACTACCACCGTTCAGTTGAATAATTCCCTCGCTACCATTTACCCTTCTCTGATTAGCAATAATATTGTACTAGTAGACTTGCACCAAATATCTTCTTCATATCAATTTTTTGAGTTAATGGATCTGAAAGGGAACATGGTATTAAGAACGGACCTTAACAAACAAACAGGTACAATTACAATTCCGTTGAGCCAGAATCTAGCATCGGGGATTTATGTGGCAAAAGTAAGCAGTAGCTTGGGTGTAATGGTGCAAAAAGTATACATTCAGCAATAGTGCTGCTATGGAGAGGGAACGCACCCTTTAATTGGCGAAAAGACAATCGCCAGAAGAGATAATTTTTTTTGTAGGTATATTTTTTTATTTCATGAAAGTATAACTATCTTCGTTTAGATTTGTGCTATTGCACAGGCCAAAAAGAGCGATACTACTGTAAATCAATTACGACTTTCAGTGATATCGCTTTTTTATTGATATGATGAGGCTTTGCAAATTGATTTATTGAAAATTATACTTCCCACTCCCGAGGGAATAATAGTTTTTTGAATTTCATCTTCTTTTTCATGAGGTGCCCCTTGTATTGCCCATGAAATACCTACTAGCCTCAAAAGGCAGTTGAGCGCTATCTACTCATACCTTCCCATTACAATTTATTACATCATTACAAATTAGTTTTTTATGAAATTAAATTTTACTCCAAAACGGTTTTGGATCTTATTGCTGTTGTCTTTGGGCTTCATGCCATTTAGCTGTAATAAGGATGAACAAACCACTTTAACTTTAACAACTTTACAAACAGAAAATTATACTGCGGAAGTTGGCGTGGAGTGGTTTTCCTTAGCAACTGAATTGGTCAAGACCACCAACGGTTTTACCCCTCCCGTAATGGCGAGAGCTATGGGGTACATGGGTGTTACACTGTATGAAGCGGTGGTTCCAGGAATGCCAGAATATCAATCCCTGGCCGGACAAGTTTCTGATTTGAAGCCACAAGATTTACCTTTGGCACTTAAAGACAAGACTTATTTTTGGCCATTAGTAGCCAATTCGGCGCTTGGAGCGGTAACCGAGTATCTTTTTTCCAATGCATCAGCAGGGGATAAATTCAGAATTGCCGCATTGCGTGATCAGTTTGAGTCGTATTATCGGGGACAAACTGATTTTGAAACTCGTGATCGTTCCATTACGTTTGGAAAAGTTTTGGGTGACGCCATCGTAGCATGGGCGGCAAAAGATAAAATTGGCGATAATGCGCAATTAAAAAACTTCCCTGCCGATTTTGTTTTACCTACTGGCCCAGAAAAATGGGTTCCCACAAGTGCTCAATTGATCCCCATGCAGCCTTATTGGGGGAAAGCACGCACTTTTATCCCCAATTGTGTAAAAGAGACAGAGCCTGCGCCACCTTTTGCATTTTCTACCGCAACGAACTCCCGATTTTACGGGCAAGCATTGGAAGTTTATACCGTATCTAAAGAAATTCAGGCGCAAGAAAAAGTGATTGCCGAGTATTGGGCAGATGGAGGAGGAACAGTTACTCCACCAGGGCATTCTATTGCGATTGCCACTCAATTAATTAAAGAGGAGAAACAAAACTTAGCAAAAGCAGCGTTGCTTTATGCCCGCCTGGGAATGGCGGTCAATGATGCTTTTGTTTCTTGTTGGAGCTGTAAGTATGCTTACAATCTTCTGCGCCCGGTAACTTATATTCAGAAATACATCGATCCAGCGTGGAAGCCCTTAATTGGAACGCCTCCTTTTCCAGAGTATACCTCAGGGCATTCCACTCAATCTGGTGCGATGGCCATCATTTTATCTGAAACCTTTGGTTATAATTACGCTTTTGTAGACATAACTCATCGCAGTAGAACAGACATCAATGGTTCACCACGCCGATTTGTAAGTTTTACCGAGGCGGCTAATGAAGCTATGAATTCTCGTTTGTTTGGTGGTATCCATTATCGAATGGGGAATGAAAGAGGTTTGTCGCAAGGTATGGAAGTGGGCAAAAAAATCATGAACTTGCGCTTTGAGCGCTAAGTTGTAGGGGCAATCATTTGGCATAAGGGCAACTTGTTGATCGCCAAGCAAGTTGCCCTTATGCCATTTACGTGGTTCACCCAATTTTCACCGACGTCATTGTCAATGCCCCCGCCACCGCTTTGTCGTTAAAAATCGAAATATTTTCTTCTTCTTCCTGCAAAGCCAAGGTATACAACAAAGGCAAATAATGCTCTGGGGAAGGAATAGCCAGATCAAATGCCACCCCTTGTGATCGAAAATTAATCAATTGTTGGTGATCTCCGGAACGAATGAAGCCTTTCATTTTTTCGCTGGCTTCAACGGCCCAATCAAAAGCAAATCCAGAATCATTCAGCCTGTCCCAAGCTACCAATCCAAGGTTGTGCACCATGTTGCCGCTACCTACAATCAATACGCCTTTTTTGCGAAGTGAAGCCAAACTTTTCGCCAGGTCATAGTGGTATTGTGGGGTTTGGGTGTAATCCAAACTCATTTGAATGACCGGCACATCGGCATTGGGGTACAAGTGTTTGATGACCGACCAAGCGCCGTGATCAAGTCCCCATTTTTCATCCAATCCAACCTGGGTTTGGGTAACGAGGCTTTGAGTCTCTTTTGCCAATTGCGGACTACCAGGAGCAGGGTATTCTACCTCGAACAGTGCCTTTGGGAAACCGCCGAAATCGTGTATGGTGCGCGGGTGTTCCATGGCCGTAACCCAGGTGCCGCGGGTTTCCCAGTGCGCGGATACGCAAAGGATGGCCTGTGGTTTGGGCAGTTCAGTGCCAATTTTTCGAAACCCAGCGACGAACTCATTTTCCTCGATAGCGTTCATCGGACTGCCATGTCCCAAAAAAAGCACCGGCATTTGTTCGGTATTGCTGAGGGTATTTCCCAGTTTGTTTAACTCTTTGATGTTCATCGCTTTTCCTACTAGTGGTAAAACCGTTAATAGTTCAAGAAATCTTTTCCGGTTCATGCTTTTCGTATTTTTGCATTGCGTCGGGGATCCTGGGATAAGGCGTTTTTCGACACCTCATACCGGTTACATAACTTCATGAACACAATGGATTGTTCAATCTTACCCTATTTTTTCTTGCCATGCAACTCAACTCGTTTTTCGATACTGCAGCATCGCCAACATATTGATCCCCACCGCCATCGCCAATAAGGTAAAAAATTGACTCTGCAAATCGTACCAATTGCTGCCTTTTAGCATGATGTTGCGCCCCACCTCAATGATGTATTTCAAGGGGTTGATCACATTGAGGTATTGCGCCCACATCGGCATGTTTTCGGTAGAAG
Organism: Saprospiraceae bacterium; assembly: GCA_040401995.1. Classification (GTDB taxonomy): domain Bacteria; phylum Bacteroidota; class Bacteroidia; order Chitinophagales; family Saprospiraceae; genus Haliscomenobacter. The sequence goes on along the minus strand of JBBANM010000114.1, from coordinate 14,006 downwards.
AAAACAAACCGCTCAGCAGAATGAACAAAACCAGTAGGAAAAAGGCCGCAAACATAGCTTGTTGTAGGGTGCTAGAGACATTGGAAATCGATAAACCAATGCCGGTTGACAACACCAAAAAGAGCAAAGCAAATACATATAACAAAGCCAAGCTACCTTCCATCGGGAGGTGAAAAACAAACCGTGCTACCAGTAGCCCTATCGTAAATTGTAACAAACCAATCACCACAAAAGGAACCAGTTTGCCGACCACAAACTGGTACTTTTGAATCGGGGTCACATTGAGCTGCTCTTGGGTGCCAATTTCTTTTTCCCGTACAATGTTGAGTGCGGAAATGAGTCCGCCCACCAAAATCAGCAACTCAAACAAAATGCCCGGCACCATAAACGTTCGGTACTCCAAACGGGGGTTGTACCAATACTGGTTGGTAATCTCCAGGGTGTTGTTGTTTTGAGCAGCTAGGGGGAAATTTTCCACCCGAATTTCGCTGTTGAAATCAGTAATGATGGTGCTGGCATAACCGCTGGCAATACCGGCTTTTGAACCGTCAATGGCGTTGACCATCAATTGTATCGTGCTTTTTTGATCGCGGTACAGCTCGCTGGAAAAATGCGGGGGAATGACCATTACCAGATCGACTTTATTCCGCAACAGGCTTTCCTGACTGGTCTTTAAATTGGTAGGAAAATCCACTAACTGAAAATTTTGGATATGGGCAAATTTGCTGATCAAACGCTGGGAATAGCTGCTGTGATCTTGGTCCACAACCGCCATTTTGAGGTCTTTGACTTCAAAATTGGCAGCATACGACAACAAGATCAATTGCATGATCGGCATGGCCATCATCATCCGCAACAAGACGGTATTGCGGAAAATCTGTTTGAATTCTTTTTCGATTAAAAAGGCTATCCGGTTCATGCTACGCGGGTTTTGAGGTTGCGCAAACTGAGCAATATAAAAAACGTGGCCATTCCTGCCAGGGTAAGCGTCTCGCGCACGAGGTACGATATACCTAAGCCTTTAATCATGATGCCTTTAACGATGCTGATGAAGTACTTGGCTGGAATGATGTTGGAAAAATATTGCAAAAACATCGGCATGCTTTCAATGGGAAAAATAAATCCCGACAAGAAAATGGTGGGCATCATCAAAATCATCAATGAGGCAAACATGGCCACTACTTGGGAATTGGTGATCGAAGAAATGAAAATGCCGATGGACAGAGATAAAAATATAAACAGCAGGGTCTCCGCCAACAGCAAAGCGAGGTTACCAGCCATGGGCATGCCCAGCACATACACCCCAAGTAATAAAATGACGCAACCATTGATGAACGACAAGGCCAAGTAGGGTATCACTTTGCCCAGGATGATCTGGATCTGGTTGAGCGGAGAAACGAATAACACTTCCATGGTGCCCGTCTCTTTTTCCCGTGCCAAGGTTACTGAAGTCATCATTGCCGAAACCAGCAGCAAAACCATGGCCATTACCCCCGGTACAAATACAAAGGCGCCTTTCAGATCGGGATTAAAAACCATGCGGGGCGCAATTTCAATGGCCATGGGTGGTTTGCTGCCATTGGTAGAGGCGGCAAATTCCTGGATGATGGCGCTGGCGTAACCATTCAAAGCGATGGCGGTATTTTGTTCTGATGCATCGGCCAGAATTTGGATCTGCGTTTTTTTGCCGTGTTGCCAATCGTTGCTAAAACGCGGTGGGAACACCAAGGCCAACTTTATTTTTCCTTTGCGAAAAACGGCTTCCAACTGCTTAGGACTTTGCAAATATTCCGACGCCTGAAAATAACCCGACGATAATAGGCGGTTGGTGATCTCCTGGCTGTACAAGGATTTGTCTTGATCCAAAATGGCGATGCGGGCATTTTTGATCTCATTGGTCAGCGCAAAACCAAACAACAAGACCTGTACCAATGGCAATCCAAAAAGAATCAACAAGGTACGTCGATCCCGCAGGATATGGTAAAATTCTTTGCGCACAAAAGCGATAAAACGATTCATATTTCTTTCTTTAATCGTTTAAGATTTAGCGTCACCCCTTGGTGGAAGTGCCACGGGCTAGGATCTGAAAAACGCCATCCATCGAGTCCACGCCAAAGGTTTTTTTCAAACCCAGCGGTGTATCCAGTGCCTGGATTTTCCCATCCACCATGATGGAAACACGGTTGCAATATTCGGCTTCGTCCATGTAGTGGGTGGTGACAAAAATGGTCGTACCCCGCGCCGCGGCGGCATAAATCATTTCCCAAAACTGCCTTCGGGTAAGCGGGTCAACACCGCCAGTGGGTTCATCCAAAAAAACAACTTCCGGGTCGTGTACCAAGGCGACTGAAAACGCCAAACGCTGTTTCCAGCCTAAGGGCAAGGAACCGACCAACTTATCGGCAACTTGCTCGAGTTGCAGTTCCGCTACAATACGCTCGGTTTTTTCCTTGATTACCGGTCTATTCAAACCATAAATCCCGCCATAAAATTTGATGTTTTCGCGGATGGTCAAGTCTTCGTACAAGGAAAATTTCTGACTCATGTAGCCAATGCGTTCCTTGATTTTGTCGGGTTGGCGGTACACGTCGTACCCCGCCACTTGGGCCTCCCCACTGTTGGGGCGTAGCAGTCCGCACAGCATGCGGATGGCCGTCGTTTTTCCAGCACCATTGGCGCCTAGGAAACCGAAAATCTCGCCGCGCTCCACCTCGAAGCTGATGGCGTCGGTGGCGGTAAAGCTGCCGAATTTTTTCGTCAAGTTGTGGGCAATTACCGTACTCATAAGCTTAAGGAAAAGGAAGTTTGGTCAATCATTGTTGTGGCTCATCAAGTACATGAAACTGTCTTCAATCCCCGCCGTTACCGGTTTTACATCCACACCTTGGTGGTTGTGAGATTGCAGATAGCGGTAGATTTCGGTCTCGGCTAGGTCGGTATTCGTAGTCGCTAAGTGCAGGTATTCACCAAAGGCAAAACAGCTTTGGGTGAAGGGCGCTTCGCGTAAGTCTTTCAGCAATTGGTACATATCGGCTGATTTTACGGCAAAAAGAGGGAGCGGAAACTGCTCGGCGATTCCTTGCGGGGTGTCTACGCCCATAATTTTACCTTCCTGAATCAGCGCAATGCGGTCGCAGCGACTGGCCTCGTCCATGTACGGGGTGGAGACCAAAATGGTCAGCCCTCGTTGTTGTAAGCTGCCCAACATTTCCCAAAATTCCTTGCGGGAAACCGCGTCCACTCCGGTTGTTGGTTCATCCAAAAACAGGGCATCGGGTTTGTGTATCAATGCACAACAAAGCGCCAGTTTTTGCTTCATCCCGCCAGAGAGCTGTCCAGCTCGCCGTTTTTTAAATGGCTCGATCTGGGTATAAATATCCTTGATCAGGTCGTAGTTTTTCTCCAGCGTGGTGCCAAAAACGGCGGCAAAAAACTGCAAGTTCTCCTCGATGCTCAAATCGGGATACAGCGAGAATTTACCCGGCATGTAGCCAATTCGTTTGCGCAGCGCCCGGTAATTTTTGACCACATCTTGTCCAAGAATGGTGGCGCTGCCTTTATCGGGTAACATTAAAGTCACCAATATCTTGAACAAGGTGGTTTTTCCTGCTCCGTCGGGCCCAATCAAGCCAAACAGTTCGCCGGGCTCCACTTGAAACGCGATGTCCTTGATGGCCGAGAGGCCGTCGTAGGATTTACTGATGTTATCGATGACGATGGCGCTCATGGTTAGAATTTAACTTCGCCTGGCATTCCAATCTTTAGTTTCCCATCGTTTGGAACTGAAATTTTTAAAGCATACACCAGGTTGACGCGTTCTTCCTTGGTTTGGATGATTTTGGGGGTAAACTCCGCTTTATTGGATACCCAAACCACCGTACCCGGATACTCCAAGTACTTGCCATCGGGGGCATCGGCCAGTACTTTTACTTTTTGACCAATTTTGACATTGCTCAGCTGGTTTCCGCTGATGTAGGCGCGCAAGGTGATGGTGTTCAAATTGGCAATTTTGTACAGCGGTTTGCCATAAGTAGCCACTTCTTTAGCTTCGGCCAGTTTGAGAGTCACGGTGCCATCGAGCGGGTTGATGACCTCCGATTCTTTGATCTGTTCCCCCAGCAGTTCAATCTGTTTTTGCAGTGGTGCTACTTCGGCCAGCAAGCCATTTTTCTGGGTGCTGAGGGCGGAAAGTTGTGCCGCGCGTTGCTCTTTGATCAAATCAATTTGGCGGTTGGACACTGCGATTTGATTGTTGATGTCGTCGAGTTGTTTTTGCGGCGCGGCATTATTTTGTACCAAGCCTTCGCTGCGTTTTTTCTCTTTTTGAAAATTTTCAATTTGCTGATTGGTAACCGCGATTTGCTGTTCAAAATAAGCCAATTGTGCTGCCACATTGGGGGTTTTGCTAGTAACTGCGTGAATATTGGCTTGGAGCTGAGCAATGCGAATTTCAAGTTGTTTGGTATCAATTTGTCCTACCGATTGGTCTTTTTTGAGGTCAATGCCTTCAGCTACGTCAAATCGCTCTATAACTCCGTTGCCTTGGGCCGCAACGATCGTTTCTTCCGCTTCGAAATTACCGTAAGCATCGGCAGAATCGGCAGTTTTTTCACAAGCGCTCAACAGCAACAAACTGATAAAAAGGAAAAGGTATGGTTTCATGATGATTGTGTTTTTGAAAGACTGCTCATGCTGCAGCCAGTTAATTTATAATCCACTAAGGGTTTTGTACTGAATTTTTGCCATCAACAATTGCAATTCATGTAAGGCTAGGTTCAACTGTGCCTGGTTCTCGGCATTGGCTTCGCTGACGTAATCGTTGGCAGTAATGATGCCTTTATCCAACTGCGCCGTGGCGTTGTTTTTGATTCTTCCACGCAGCTGAATGATCTGGCGATCTTTGGCAATGACGCCGTTCAATTTATCGATCTCCGTTTGTTGTTGGCGCATTTGGATGCTGAGGTTGTAGTCAAAAACGGCGCGCTGACTAGCCACCACCTCGCGGTTGATTTGAATCAGGTTTTGCTCATTTTTGAAGGTGTAAAATGGCGCCAGATTCCAAGTAAAGCGGATGCCGCCAATGGCTAAGCCGCGGAAATTATTGTTCAAAAAATTAAGCGCTGGCCGACCATAACCGGTCTGCAAAAAAGCGCTCAATCGCGGTAATTTTTGGTTGTCGAGCAATTTTACCTGTGTATCCAGCAAGCGGTTTTGCAGTTCAAACAACTGAAATTCTGGTCGATTAATGGCCGATTGTTCACCTGGTGCGCTGGGAAGTTCCAATACCGTAGCCGCATCGATGTTTAACCCCGTCAATAATGCCAGTACTGCGCGGTAACCGGCTCGGGTGGCATCCAATTCTGCCAGGCGTTGATCCGCTTTGAGGAATTCCGCTTCCAATTGGTCTACGCTGGTAGGAATAGCAGTACCGTATTTCACATTGACGTTGAGGCGGTCAATGCGTTCGCGCAGGTCTTTTTGCAAAATTTGAGTCAGGCGGATGTTTTCATCGGTAAGCAAAGACCCAAAGTAGTACGCGTTCACCATGTCGTTGACTTTATTGAGGTCAACATTGACTTTTTGCTGTTCAAGGGCAGCAGTTGCCGTCTGTATTTCGCTTTGCAAAGTTGCTGCGCCGCCGTCGTAAAGCAGATAATTGGCGTCGAGCGTCAATTTGTACTGGTCTTTACTGAGGGGGGTGATCTTGATATTTGGCAACTCGATCGGCAAAGACGTTACCTCCGATTGCAAAGTAGCCTGTCCGTTCAGCGATATTTGCGGTAAGTGACGGATCTTGGAAATATTGGCGGCGCGAATGGTCCCAATTTTCTGTTGGAGTTCCCACTGAACCCGTTCAGGATGGTGTTGGCGGGCGGCATCGTAACATTGACTTAATGTGATGCTGCTCTGGGCTGTTAACCAACCCGATACCCCCAAAACTGCCCCAAAGACAAAGAGCATTCTGATCATTGGTTTAGGTATTAAATGTTATTTTTAAAAAATTATTTAATTCAAGGCCAAAAAAAATGGCATCAACGATCCCGTAAAAAAGCCATAATCATGCGTGGGGTAATTTGCTTGCGATCAATCAAAAACTGCTTGTATTGCTCTTCATCCAACCCGCCAATATGTTTTATCATGGGGCGGGCAACTACCGGAAAAACAATACTGCCCATCAATGTTGCCAGTAATTGCAAAGGATCCACTTCGCGAATATTGCCCAAAGCCGCTTCTTCCCGCAATTGTTTAGCCATGTACGACTCCATCAAAAGGGTAGGAAGATTAAGCTGTTTGAAAAATGTCAACTCATTTTTTTGCAATTCAGACATCACAAACACTGGCATTAAAGGGTTTTCGATCACAAAATCGGTGTATTGATCTACCACTTTCCAGATTTTTACTTCCAGTGGGGTTTCTTCATTGAATAGCGTAATGATTCTTCCAAAAAAACTGAGAAAAGTTTCCATGAAAATCATTTCAAACAACTGCTCTTTGCTGCGGAAATAGTAGTTCATCAAAGCGATGTTGACGCCCGCCGCTTCGGCGATGTCTTTAACTTTTGCTCCATGAAAACCATTGCGCAAAAACGCCTCTTTGGCTGCTGCTTTGATCTTCTGTTCCGTGTCTAATGTCAATTCCTTTTTCGCCATTCCGTTCTCTGCTAGAAACATTTTCTGTTTCTGATGGTAAAAATAAAAAAGTTAAATGGATTTTTAAAATTTAGTTTTAATTTTTTTTAAAAAACACATCACGCCTTCGGCGTATTGTGAAACATATTTTCAGCCACAAATTGCACAAATTTTCACAAATTAAAGCACGAACTCCGTTCGTGAAGGATGCACAAACGCCAGTTTGTGTCCTAATTTGTGAAAATTTGTGCAATTTGTGGCTGAAAAAAAACACTCCATCGAAGATGGGATGCTAAACTTATACCATTTTTTCAAAATATTTTGCTGCTGCAAAACTCCAACGCCCGGTATTCCGACCAATAGGTTTCGTTGTTTTTAACGGCAAACCCTACGTGGCCACCATTTTTAGGCGTTTCGAGGTAGAAAAAAGGGGATTTTTCAGCAAGTTCGGTAGGGGAGCAGGCCGGGCTCAAAATGGGATCGTTTTTTGCATTGACCAGTAAAACGGGAATGGCAAGCCCGCTTACAAAGTTCTTCGCGGAAGCTTGGTTGTAAAAATCTTCGGGGGTGGCGTAGCCATTGAGCGGAGCCGAATAAAAGGTATCAAAATCGCGCCAACGGCGGATTTGATCAAAAAAGGATACATCGACTTGCCCTGGGAACTGTTCCGCTTTGGCGACAATCTTATTTTTTAAACTCTCCAAAAAACGGCGTTTGTACAGGAAGTTTTGGGGGTGTTCCAGCACCCGAATGCTATCGCCCAAATCCAGTGGAGAAGAAAAGGCTACGGCTCGGGTGATCTGTTCTGGGGCATTTTTGCCATGTACGCCCAGGTATTTGATGGAAATGCTGCCGCCCATGCTAAAGCCAACTAAGACTACGTTGTTGTATTTTTTTTGCTGCAAAGCGTGCTGAATCACCGCGGCGATGTCTTCAATTTCGCCGTGGTTGTATAGTCGAAGGTTACGATTCATCTCACCGCTACAGGAACGACAATTCCAAGCCAATACATCCCAGCCGTTTTGATAAAAATGACGAGCCATACCTTTCATGTAAGCGCGATCGGTATTGCTTTCCAGACCGTGGGTGAGGATGACCAATTGCTCGGCGCCCTCGTTTTCTACCCAATCCAAGTCTAAAAAATCGCCATCGGGTAGTTCCAGGCGTTCGCGCTCATACGTGACCCCCTCTACTTTGCGGGCAAGAGAAGGCAAAATAGTTTGCAAATGACCGCTGATATGGTGTAGCGGCGGTCCGGGGTAGGAGGAACGATGTACTAAAGGCATAAGTAGCTGGTTTCAATGGCAACGCCGCAAAGGTAGCCGATTTATTGCACTTTGTACAAGTCTAGGCTGGCTTTGCGTGGCGAGGTGCTGGCCGTACGTTCATTTTCGGCAACGATAAAGTATTGCATTCCAGCTACTCCAGGCAATTCAATCTTGCTAAAAACAGCAGGATCGGTCGATACTGTAATGGCCATTTTTTGAAAAGCGCCCACGTTTTTTTCCCGATAAAAGAGCCAAGCCTTGGTGGCATCACCCAGTTTAGCGGTAATTTGTACCTGACCTGCAGCACGGGTAGCCTTAACCTCGGTAATGACCGGCGCAGCATGGGCGATCAAGGGATGATTGCCAATGACGGCCTTCCGAGCTTCCATTAACTCGGCGATACCAATCACACTAACCTCCTCGGTTTTAGCGGTTTCGGTGACGTTTTTTTCGAAAGTATCGTCGGAATACAACTTGTTTTTATCCGCCTTGATATCTTTAGTTATAAATGCTTGCAGCTCTTTGGCGCGTTGGAGATACAAACCGGTTACGAGGTAATCTTCATAAAGCGTTTTGCAATGCGCAATGTACATTTTGCGGTACAGTTCATTGCTGAGCAATTGCAGAACCAAGGGGCGTTTGGCATTTTGCTCCTTGTAATGTGCAAAAAGACTCAACTGTTTGAGCTCGTCATCGTTGAGTTGACGGTCGTCGTTGAGCAAACGAAAACCGCCAAATGCCAGGTTAAGATCCCAAATGATGGGATGAAAAACACCGGTTGAATCAGCGTACAGATAATAATTGTGGGCAAAAGCGCCGATGTAGCTGTCTAGGTTTACAAAAACATTGTCAAAAGCCAACATCCACAGCGTTTGGTCGATGTCGAGTTTTTTGTCTAAATCAGCGGGTTGTTTGTTCAGCGTACGGGTGAGATTAACCAGGCCGATCCAGTCGGCTGGGTTATCCGCTTCATAATAGCCTTTGTAGCAGGTGGTATCCGATCCCTGGAAAACGAGGGAAGATTTTTCACCATCGGGGCAACCGGGTTTTTTCACCGCCCGCCAATCGGGATCGCCCTTGATGAAGGGGCCTTTATGATCGCCAAAAAAACGATCCAGCATCACGGCGTCAACCGATTCTACATTGGTATAGAGGCCAAGGTATTTATCGTTGACAAATACCTTGGCAAAATTAGCTTTGGAAACGGGTACATAGTTCCGGGCAATCTCGTAGGCCAGCACCTCGCGTACGCAGCTGGGATCGCGAAAGCCATTCGACAACTTAAGTGTGGTGTACCCGCCGGGAAGTTTGAGTGTTTTGTTGCTGAAATTGACTTTGATATTGAAAGGCAATTTGGGCATACCGCGTTTACGGACGCTATTGTAAGAGCTATTTCCTTTGTAGCGGATCCCCGCGCCAGCGAATTTTACCCCATTGATAACTACATCAGCCAGGATACGGGCATCCGAGCGGGAATCCTTCATGGAATCCAGCATCTTATCCCAACGCGGTTGTTTGAAATAGATTTTGATCTCTACCATGCGTTTGACGTCGTAAAAGTCTTGGCTAAAAAGACTTTCAAACGCAAACAGTGCCAGACAACAAAGGAAAAAACGCTTCATAAGTTATTTGTTCAGTTCTTCCAAGCTCACTTGGTGGCGTTGGAACATATAGTTTTCGGGCGAATGGCTGACCAATTTGGCGTTTTCAGCAATCAAGTAATATTCCAAGCGACTATTGGCGCCATTGGGTTTAATGACTACGCCATAGATCATGTCGCCCGCTTTTTCGTCGCCATGTTGGCCATCATCCATTAGGACGATTTCTTTGAAACTTTCCTGTGGACCAAAACGGTAATAAGCCTTGACCTTGCTAGTGTATTCTGCCGCTTTCACCTGAATGTTGAAGGCGTCAATCTGCGTAGCAACAAATTTTTCCCGATGTTTTACTTTCAAATCGGTCATGGCGGGTGGAATGACAATCAGCGCAGGGTGTTTCTTTAAAAAACGGCTCCGCTCGTTCATAAACTCCACGATGCCAGGGATTTGGGTCACTTTGCCAATGGTAGCCATCAAGCTGCGGTCAAAATCAGTGGCAGGGTAGGAGCGATTAGCATCTTGCGCCAAAATGGGACGAATCTGTTCTTGAAGTTGTTTGGCGCGGATTTCATAGGCGCCGCTTAGGAACTCGTTGAACAAGATGGTGCGCATGTGCGACAAATACACCTTTACATAATACGGATTGGACAATAGCTTGCTGATCAATGGGCGGTAAGTATTATCGGCGTGCAACAGCGGATCAAGTTGCTGCAATTCCGGAATAGTTAAATCCGAACCGCGACCAATGTTTTTCAAGCTACCAAAAGTAAGGTTGTAATCAGCGACCAAGGGTGAAAACTGCCCGTTGGCATCTTTGTACAAATAATAACCTTGCGCTTTACCGCCGGTATAACTATTGAGGTTGACCAAAACATTGTTGAAAGCCAACATCCAGAGGGTGCGGTCAACATCTAAAATGGATTCGATTTTTTGCGGTTCCTGATTGAGCACCCTTGACAACTCGGTAATTTCCTGGTATCCGCTACCGCGCAAGTTGAGGAAGTTTTCGCCATAGCAATTGTCGTTGCGTTCCAGCTGTAGACTGCCATAAGCGGCCTTTAAACAACCTGATTTGCCGATGGAATCCGTTTTATAAGGATAACTCTGAAAAAGCGAGCCGGTAGTCTGCTGAAAATGGCGCTCCAAAAAAGGCCCTTCAACGGGTTCGATGTTGACAAAAAGGCCGTAATAATCACCATTGATGCTTACTTTGGCATAGTTGGATTTAGGCGCGGGGAAGTATTTGCGGGCAATTTCAGTAGTGAGTACTTCACGCACCATGCTGGGATCGCGCAAGGCCATTGACAAACGTAGCGAGTGGTACCCTTGAACTTGAATGCCCTTATCCACGTGATCCAACTGAATGTGTAAAGTATTGCGGGTATTGAGCGGTTGAAAAACATGACCGTCGCGGTAACGAATCCCGACATTGCCAATTTTCACCCCATTGATTTGTAGTGCACCGGTAAGCAGACCATTGCCATTGAAACGCAGGGAATCCAGGAGGGTTTTCCAGTTTTTTTCTGGAAAAGTAATGGCAATTTCTTGCACTTTTTGGGAATCGTAGATATCAGTATTGGCGTTTTGGCCCCAAGTTTTTCCGATGGTAATCAGCACAAAGAACAGCAGATAGGTAAAAGTGTGTTTCATGATCAAAACTTCAAATTTGTACAATTAGGTGATTGGACAGTACGCTTGATGATATTATCCAGTCACTTACGCTGCAATGATAAGAATAAAATTCATAACGATTTTTCAGATTTGTTTGGATCAAAAACGGCTATTTCCCGGGGATTGAACCAGCAAACCAGGGGAATAACGCAGAAAGTGCTGAAATGGGACAATTGGAAAGCGACTTTTTTTAAATTTCTTTGTAAAAGAGTAGGAACTCGCCTTCGGGGTGGGTGGAGAACAAGTATTTAGCCATAAATTTCAAGTATTTAGTCACAAACTGGCATTTGTGCTCCTTTTACGAATGGAGTGAGTGCTTCACACTTAACGCTATCAAGGTTTAATTCTTTTCTAACGGTTAAGATTTGAACACTACAAATGTTTATTCACCACAGATTCACAGATTACACAGATTTTGTGATTCCATCACAATCTCGATTGCACAGATAGAGCAAAACCCCAATCTGTGTAATCGCGCTTACGCCGCAGGCGATAAGAATCTGTGTAATCTGTGAATCTGTGGTGAATTAAATTTATAATATGCTTATTTTCTTGTGATTATCATTTAAATTTCTTCAAAATTGCCAGTCTGGGTATTTTTGCGCACCTGATCCCAGTTGAAATAACGCCCATTCATCACCACATACACACCGGGAGGCAAAATCTGCGTAAAAGCGAGGGCGCTGCCCAAGTTGAAGAAACCATCCGAGGAAGTCCCAAACTCATAAGGAATCATGGCGCCAGTAACCACAATGGTTTTGCCTTCAATCTCAGATTTTGCCAGGTAGCCAGCAGTTTCCACCATACGATCGGTGCCGTGGGTGAGGAGGATGCGATCATGCGCGCAACGCTTGCAATTGTGCGCGATGATGGCGCGATCTGCTTCCGTCATTTCCAAGCTATCGATCATCATCAAGGTTTTGACATCGTATTGCAGGGTGCAACGCCCTCTTTGCAGCATTTTGGGGAGGTGGGTATCCTTAAAATAAAGCTGACCGGTGATGTAGTTATAGGCTTTGTCAAAAGTACCGCCGGTAACGAATATCTGTATCATGGTTTGGTATTGGTTTGGGTTAGGGAAAAAAACAAGGAATTGTGCCGTTGCCGAATTGTGGCCGACAAGGGCACAAAATACGAAAATCGAATAGGAAATTTGGGGATGAGTGGGGTGTATTTGACCCTAGGAGGAGACTGATTGGCCTTTTGTAAGAACAAATTGGCCACCGATCTGGGGGCTTAATCTGGAGGATGCGCTGGAAGGAATCGGCTACTTGGGGGAATTTTTTTTCTTATTTCTAAGGATACTGCCCAACTTCCAGAAGTATTTTTCGAAGAATTAACAAGTCTGGGTTATTCAACTGAAGCAATTTTGCGGTAGCTCTGCCAATAGAAGTTTTGGGTATAATTTCACCATCTGATGTGCTGAAATGTTCTTCCCAAGAGTGTACTCTCGGATTAAAGAGAGGCACGAATTCTGGTGCGTCGTCGAGTATGGTTACCAAATCAGAGCCCTTGTGTTGATTACAATGCGGGCAGGCATAAGCCAGATTCTGCAAATCATCGGAACCTCCATGTTTTTGAGCAACAATATGATCTATCTCAAAAGCTAAAAACAAATCATCTTCATGCAAACGACAATATTCGCAGCGGTTATTCGCCCGTTCAGCTACTTCGGCTCTTAGGGTTTTAGAAATTCTACTCATGATGCCAACAATACCTTAGCCCTGGCCTTGGTTAAGCTAATAAACAAGTCTAAAGCCAAGAACCGCTCTAATTCGCTCGTCTCTTCAATAGAAAGCCCTCCTTCTTTTTTTTTATTAATCAGTTGCTCCACACGATCAGACATTTGTTGAGGAGCCTTCAAATTGACAACTTGTTGGGGGTTCATTTGTGCAATGGCTTCGGCAATACCGCTAAACACTTCTGCAATGCTCATTTCATTTAAGTTTGTTCAAATGTACTATGGCTGATTTGATTAATCAATTTTAATTTTCAAAAACTTTCACTTGACTTCCATCTCCTCCACGCCATGCCAATTCTCGTCTATACCTGCTTGTGCCAATCGACCCGCCTTTTGCAAGAACAAATTAGCCACTCGATATTGAGGATTGAGTGGCAGGATGTGCTGGAAAACTTCTTTTGCTTGGGTGAAGGCCTTCTTGTCCTTTTATGAAGATTAATGTTTCATGCATTTCTGGTGTCATAATGTATTTGGTTTTTAGTTGTACCTGCTGGTTCAATATCTCGACTTTGAACCTCATATCTTCAGGCCTCCGACCTCAGGTTGAGCACAAAATACTAAAACCATCCGCTAATCTTGTCAAATTATCAGTGATTTCCGGCGTTTCCAGAACAGGCAGTTGGGTTTCCCTTGCGCACGTAGGCGAAGACAGTGAATACAAATAGCAATGAGGATAGTAGATCGACTTTCATGGTGTTTTATTTTTTTAACAAAGACTATTCATGGTTTTTTCCAAAAATCTTTTTTCTCAGATTGAAAGTAATGTTCAATTTTTCCTTCGATTAAATCAGATTCTGCATGGTTAACGTTATTGTTTCTTAATAAATCTAATACTTCTTCAGACACAACCAGATGCATTCTTTCCCATAAACCAAAATGATCTACTCCAGCGGTACCATTAAACTCTAAATGCCAATACAAATCAGGAATTTTAATTTTCGGGTAAATAGCCGTTAAATTTTGCCCTTTTTGCACTTTGGTGATTTTATGAAATTCAATACAATTGGAAATTTTTTGCTCATTTTTTAATTTCGACACCAATTCTTCGGTACTAAGCGATCAAAGTATGTTATCTTTACCATACAATGACAGACACAGA
>JBBANM010000113.1:0-19025 GCA_040401995.1 Saprospiraceae bacterium | reverse complement strand
GACCACTTTTTCCCTTTTTTTTTATCCGTTCAACTTTTTGAACAAGCTCTTAATTTAATTTTCTGAGTTCATTTTCAATTTCTTCAATACTTGGCAAGCTAGATTTTAATTCATCGGGCAAAATTTCGGTCAGTTGAAACTCGCTAACCCCCATTGGTTTATTGATGTCGCGCAGGGCAAACTCGGTTTCGATGTTATTTTTGTCTCTGCACAACAAAATCCCGATGGTAGGCTGGTCGGCTTCAGATTTCACCAAACTGTCTACTGCTGATAGGTGAAAATTGAGTTTGCCGGCATATTCAGGAATGAATTTGGTGTTTTTCAGTTCAATTACCACGTAACACTTTAGCTTGATGTGGTAAAACAGCAAATCAATATAATAATCGGTTTCCCCCACCAGCAAATGGTATTGCTGTCCTACAAATGCAAACCCTTTACCCAATTCCAAGAAGAACTTTGTAATGTGCGTGACCAACTGTCTTTCGATGTCTTTTTCATGATAAGGCTTGGTCATGGTCAGGAAATCAAAGACATATGGGTCTTTCAGTGATTGCTGCGCTAAATCAGATATTGGGTCTGCTAGAGTTTCCCTAAAATTAGTGATGGCCTTTCCTTGTCTGGCGTATAGTTGCGATTTCAATTGCAGCGCCAGTGTATCCCTGCTCCAGCCGTTTTCGATGGTTTCCCGAATATGAAAATGCGCTTCTTGAATATCTTTTGACTTGCTAAAAATTAAGATGTTATGACCCCAGGGGATTTTTGTAGTCAGGTTTTGAATGATCGCATTAGGTGATTGCAATTGGTCAACGACCTGTTGACCAATTGGATGATGGTAAAAAAGATAAAATCGTTTACAGTATTTAAGGTTGGAACTCGAAAAACCTTTCATATCAGGAAACTCCTCTTTCAGGTCTTTGGCCAAGCGCTCAATCAATTTATCGCCCCAGTGCTGCTCTTTTTCGGTTATCATTTTTCCCAACTCCCAATAAAAATCAATCAGTGCGGTATTGACAGCTACTGCTGCTTTGGCCTGTACCGATCTTATCCTAGATTTTAGGTCGGAGAGCCAGGTTTTGTATTCGAGCTGCATCATCTTCATGCTTTTTTCTTTTGGGTTTGGCTTTCAGGGAAACAAATTTTGCTTTTGCCGGTTTTTTAGTCCTCTAAATTATTGGTTTTTATGAAAAAATAAACGTTTTTGTTGAAAAATAAAAAGGTGATTTGGGTTGAGTGGAAAGGAAAAGAAAACGGTGCCGGAGTAATCAGTAGCTTATCCGTAGATTTGAAAATGTAGTTTCCAGATTTAGTGCTTCCTACAAGAAGTTTGTGGAATATGAAACGCTTTTATGAACTTTATTTTCAGGTAGATACAAAACTGCTGCAGCCTGTAGCAGTTTTACCCTGGGGGAATAATCTTTTTACATTTTTTTGAAACAGCCGAAAAAAGGCATGGAATAAAGTAAACATTTGACTGGCTCTTTTTTTTGCTGGGTTACCCCTCAGTTTCGTAGGCCCCCCATTCCATTTTGATCATTCCCATACCTTCACCACCACCAACCGCTTACAGCAACCCAAATAAATAGATCGTTAGCATTCCCCAACTGGTGCCAGTGACCATACTCAAAATAGCCAAAACGATCGCATGGGGCATCAATTCTGCCTTGAAAGCAGCGGTAACTGCTGGCGCGGTTGAAATGCCGCCCACATTAGCCATGCTACCAATCGCGACCCAGGCAATATTGGTTTTAAGGAGACGGGCCACCAGGAGCATAAAGCCAAAATGAAGGATCAGCCAGATTATTACAAGCAGTACCAGATTAAGGGGCAAAGAAAGATGGGCAAAATCAAGCTTTAGTCCCAGAATTGCCATGATCAATACAATGGAAAACCCGGCCAGTTTTAATACCAACTTGTGGTTCCAGGCAGGAATCAGATTGCCCAGGAGCATACCAGCAATGGATAACGTGACAATGCTCAAGAGAAAGCTCAGGTGGAGGAAATAGGTAAGTACCATGATTCCCACAATACAACCCATGGTCAACAGGTTGGTTCGGAATAAACCAATACTGGTTGTGCTTTCAGTAGGTTCTACCAATGGAATTGCGCCATCAATTCCCCAGGCCAGATTAATCCGGTCACTCCACTTGATGAATTGAAACATCAAAATGGTCCAAATATTTACGAGGATATTGTCCAATACCAGCATGGATAAGAACAACGCTTCCGGTGTTTTGACCAATTCCTTCAACACCAGTTGGCTGCTACTCCCTCCTATCCAGCTCCCCACGATGGGTGGAAGTCCTTTCCAGTACCCCTGTTCGAGAAAGATGACATTGTTCTGGGGGGCTAAGCGGCCAAACAGAGCGACAAGTACTACCGGCAAAGTGGCGATCACCAACGAACCGGAAACAAAAACAAGGATGGGCTTCAACCCTACAATCTTCAGCTGTTTGAATGAAAGTGCGCTCATTACCGTCAAGATGGTGAACGGTATGATCCATTTTTTGCTCCAATCATGGAGTACCACCCGGGATAAATCGAGGCCAAACGCATGGGTGAATGCTGCCGGAATAACATAGGCAAACAAGATCGCCGGAAACCAATCAAGTAGTACTTGGATCCATCTGGACTTGACATTCCCAATCAGCAGTACAAAACCAACAGTGACCAAAACCAGTACTGTTGCGGTAATTAGCAGTTGTTGATCACTCATAATGGTTGTGTCAAAATTCCGAGGCAAATCTTTAAGCCCTCATGAAAATTTCCAAGCCTCAAATTCTCGTTGGGGGCATGGATGTTGCTGTCTGGATTGGGTATTCTTACCGAGACAGCAGGTATTCCCAAGGTTGAAATAAAAGGTTCGATGGGTTGAGAGCCTCCGGTAGACTGAATGTTAACGTATGCCCCTTTCCCCAAGGTTCGATCCATTGCCAATCCTAACCAATTGCCGATTGGTGAGTCCAGTGCGGTCTTAAAAGGCTTTGATCCAGTTCTCGATTCCAGCTGGACAAGCTTGGGAAATTGTTTTCTTTGCGCATCAGTTGGCAAAGAATCCAGCACTTTAAAACCCTGAGCTTCGATGTGTTTTTTCACCAACTGAATTTGCCGCTCGGCTGGGGTTTCCGAAACCAGGCGCATGTCAATTTCCGCCACCGCTTTTGCTGGAATGATCGTTTGAACCTTATCATCCACCCCTCCAGCTTGCAAACCTCTGATATTCAATGAAGGATATTGCAGGGCTTCTTGGTAGGTATCTCCAATCATTTCGGGCTGAGCGATCCCTAGGGCATCCAGTAATTCAGCACGGTCTTCCGGCGATTGATTAATCAGCTCCTTTTGCTGTTTACTGAGGCTTACGCCGTCGTAGAAGCCCGCAATCAACACCCTGCCGTTTTCATCCTTCATGCTTGCCAGTAGTCGTGAAAGGGCAAAGACAGGATTGGGAGCATAATTTCCGTACTGTCCACTGTGCAGGTCGCCTCGTGCCCCAAAAACGGTAAGTTTCAAGGTGGCGATGCCGCGTGCACCGAAGGTGAGGTTGGGCATATTGCCTGGAGGACGGGTGCCATCCATGATCAGCATGACCTCAGCTTTAAACCTGTCCCGATTTACCTCTACCAGCATCGGAAGGCTTGGAGAACCCAGCTCTTCCTGGAAATCCATAATCACTTTTAGGTTGTAGGTGGGTTGAATTTTTTCACGTTGAAGAATCTTTAGTGACTGCAAAAACGCAACTGCCGGGCCTTTTGAATCGGAAGCAGATCGTGCGAAGATCTTCCAGTCAGGATTCCAGTTCTGCTGGAGTTTATTCCAGTCTATCTCCTGACAACCTGCTTTGTTACATTCCTTGAGCACTGGAAGAAACGGACTGGCCTGAAACCATTCCTTGGCATCAACAGGTTGCCCATCGATCTGCAGGTAAACCAGAACAGTGGGGGCTGACTTGTTGAAGATTTTTTCGGCGAGCAAATGTTTGACCCCATCGGAAACAAGCACGGAAGTTTCGAAATCTAAGGACTTAAATGCTTTCTCACACCATGCCAAATTTTGATCAATATCTGCAGTTTTTCGGCCAAAATTGGGAAGGGTTAAAAAATCCCTGAGCGTATTGACGCCCTCTAGAAAGTATTCATCTGCCAGTTTATGGATCCTTTCTTTTTTCAAACTTTGACCGAAGCTTGAAAAAAGAATCAAATTCAAAACTAATGTTAGGGTAATTCTCATCTACGAAAGTTAAAATTGATCCATAATATCTATAAAAATAAGAATTTTAGGCGGTAAGATGAACGCTTATCTCAGGGCATTCTACCTAAAAACGGCAAACTAAGAAATCCTCCGCCATACTTACCAAATATGTTTCAGCACATACTACTGGACATTTTTCTGTAGAGGGGTTGCAAAACCTTCCAGGTCTCCAAGACCTGGAAGGTTTACAGCTCGCCAAAAATTTAAAATGTCTAGTAGTATGGTTTCAGTAGCATTTCATTCACCTATATCGCCTATAAAGCCGAAAATTGCGTCAAATGATGAACCTGTATCTCATTTTTAAAGCGTATGAAAAGAGCAGTAGTTTGGGAGCTAATTAGGGATGCTAAGGTTGAGAGCTCAGAAGAATGTTTTAACCGACAAATTCCAGTTATGAGTTTTCATTATACTGAAACTTTTGGCCGTTTTTTGCAATTTTTTTCATTATACTGAAAGTTTAGTGGTTTTTTTGGCAAAAGTTTCATTATGCTGAAAATATCACGTATTTTTACATGAAATTTTCATTGTAGATGAAAGAAGTGTTAGTTCGCTCCAAATATGATCTTCGAATTCGACCTTTTATCGGTAAATCGCTGATAAAAGTGCTCATCGGGCAAAGAAGGGTTGGCAAAAGCTACCTACTTAAGCAGGTACAGGCAGAAATCGCCGCCAAAACGGATTCCAGTAACATTATCCTAGTAGATAAGGAGAGCGAAGATTTTAGGCAAATCGTAAGCGATATTGATTTAAGCGCATACATCACATCTGAAGCTGTCACCGAAGACGGGGTGATGAACTACGTTTTTATTGATGAGGTTCAGGAAATTAAAGATTTTGAAAACAGTATAAGATCCTTCGCTGCACAACCGAACTATGATATTTACATTACCGGTAGCAATTCAGAAATATTATCTGGAGAATTGGCAACACGTTTGAGTGGCCGATACATAGAAATACAGGTTTATAGTCTTGATTTTAATGAATTTGTGGAGTTTCATAACCTTGTAAGTAATCAAGAAAGTCTTAATTTGTATCTAAAATACGGTGGAATGCCGTTTTTGCGGAATTTGGAATTAACGGATGAACTCGTATTTGAATACCTGAAAAATGTATTTACCAGTATACTATATCGCGATATCCTCACGCGCTATAATATCCGGAATGTCAATTTTTTGGATCGCCTTATTCGATTTACCGCAGACAATATTGGAAGTATACTGAAAGCTAAAAACATAAACGACTACTTAAAATCCCAAAAAGTTAACATTTCAGTGAATACAGTAATGGATTATCTGACTTATTTGGTGAATAGCCAGGTACTCGTTCCAGTGAAAAGGATTGACTTGAAAGGAAAGCGCAATTTTGAGATAGGCGAAAAATATTATTTTCAAGACCTTGGTTTGCGCAATGGATTATCAGGATTTAGAATATCGGACATCGGTAAACTCATTGAAAATTGTGTCTTCAATCATTTAATTAGCCACGGTTATGTTGTCTTTACTGGCGACTGGCAAAAACTAGAGATTGACTTCGTCGCGGAAAAAAATAACGAACGGGTATATATCCAAGTCGCCTACCTGCTTACGGAACAGTCAACCATTGATCGCGAGTTCGGCAACCTAGCATTGATCCGCGACAACTACCGTAAAATGGTGGTGAGTATGGATGCGCAACTTACGAATACCGTTAACGGCATTGAGCATTGGAATTTACTGCGGTTTTTGCAAGAGTTTTGATGCTCGCCTGATGGGCTTTCACTCCAATTCAAAAACCATAGTCACGCTTTCCGAACCCACTGCAGCCGCAAGACCAACAGGGTTTTCAATACGCCCAATTTTGGTATAGCTGTACGATGTTTTAAAAGTTTTGTAAAACACGACTAAGGTATTGGCTCCCCAAAGCAAGATATCTCCTTCGTGAATGGTTCCAATGTTTTCGGTATTGGTGGGTAAGTTGGAAGGGAGTTGACCATATTTCTCATTGTCATTCAACTCGCTCATTTTTATTGTTAATGGCAATTGGGCTTTAAGTGCCTCGGTTGTTTTATTGTCATAAAGATTTGCCGTAAAAGTATGGGAGCCGATTTTTATTTTCATTTTCCTGTCTAATGGTTTGTTGTTCAGATTTGTATCGCTTTTTATGATGTATTCTTCTTTACTGGTATGAGCAAAACAAGTGAAAAGGAGGAGTCCTAAAAATATGATTGAAATTTGATGTTTCATGGGGATGGTAAAAATTTAGCACTCCACCTTCGGCGGAGTGTTTTTTGAATTTTAGCCACAAATTGCACAAATTTTCACAAATTAAGGCACGAACTCCGTTCGTGAAGGTTGCACAAACGTCAGCTTGTGTCCTAATTTTTGGCTGAAATTTTGTTTACCTCATAGCCGAAGGCGAGGTGCTAAACTTTCACCTGAAATTAATTTATTCCGCCCCTAATTCATCGAAAACGCTTTCTCCTTCCGCTCTCCAATCTGTTGCCGCCACATGGCATAGTACAGGCCTTTTTCCGTCAGCAATTGCTCATGAGATCCCGTTTCCACGATGTCGCCTTTTTCCAACACGTAGATGCGATCGGCGTGCAGGATGGTGCTCAGACGGTGGGCGATGAGTAGGGTAATCTGGTTGCCTTCCGCGCTGATTTCACGGATGGTATCGGTGATTTCCTCCTCGGTAAGGGAGTCGAGGGCGGAAGTTGCTTCGTCAAAAAGCAGGAGTTTGGGACGGCGCAGCAAAGCACGGGCGATCGAGATGCGCTGTTTTTCGCCACCAGAAAGTTTGAGTCCGCCTTCGCCGATGGTGGTGTCAAGCCCCTTTTCCGCACGGGCGAGGAGGCCGTCGCATGAGGCCTTGGTAAGCGCCCGCTGCAAATCGGCTTCGGTAGCGCCAGGGTTCACAAAGAGCAGGTTTTCGCGTATGGTGCCCGAGAAAAGTTGAGTGTCCTGGGTAACGAAACCGATCTGGCGACGCAGGTCATCAAAATGGATGGATTGCTCGTCGAGTCCATTGTAGAAGATATTGCCCGAAAGTGGGCGATACAAACCAACGAGGAGTTTCATTAGCGTGGTTTTGCCACTGCCGCTGGGGCCCACAAACGCAATGGTTTCGCCCGTTTTTACCTGAAAACTGATGTCGTTGAGGGCATGTTGCTGGGCCGACTGGTGACGGAAACCCACGTGCTTGAACTCTAGGGTCTCTATATCGCCAAGGTGCTTGGGATGAAGCGGTTCGGGTTCGGGTTGCTTTTGCATCAGGGTTTCAAAGTTGTTGAGCGACGCCTCGGCCTCCCGGTAACTGAGGATGATGTTGCCAATTTCCTGCAAAGGGCCAAAAATGAAAAACGAAAAAATCTGCATGGTCACGATTTCGCCCGGATCCAAACGCCCCTTGAACACCAACCACATCAACATAAACATAATAAGCTGTCGCAAGGTATTGACAAAAGTACCCTGCACAAAGCTGATGCTGCGGATGCGCTTCACCTTGGTCAGTTCCAGCTTTAGGATGTTGAAGGTATTTTTATTGAGGCGCTCTACTTCTTGTTCGGTCAATCCCAAACTTTTCATCAGCTCAATGTTGCGCAGCGACTCGGTGGTGGCGCCGGCCAAAGAGGTGGTTTGTTTTACAATGATTTTCTGGATGGCCTTCACTTTTTTACTCAGCAAATTGGATACCCAAGTGAGCAAAAAAATGCCGCCGAAGTAGATGACGGGCAAGCTCCAGTGTTTGTTGAAGGCATAAACCGCCACAAAAACAATGCCCACGATGACCGGAAACAAGACATTAATGAAGGTGGAAATAAACTTCTCCGTATCAGTGCGCACCTTTTGCAGGATACCCAGGGTTTCGCCACTGCGCTGATCTTCAAACTCCTGGTAGGGGAGTCGCATGGCGTGTTGTAAACCATCGGTGAAAATGGTGGCCCCAAATTTTTGGGTAATAAGGTTGAGGAAATAATCCTGAAACGCTTTGGCGATACGGCTTACCATGGCCACCGAAATGGAGCCAATAAGCAGCCAAAAAAGGCCATAAAGCATGATGTGTTTCCCGGCCTTGTCCACGACGTTCTCCCAGATGAACAGGAAGCGCTGCCAAGTGAAGGCGCCCGGCGGGGTAGATGCCACCTGGTGGTTGGAAGCCAGCGTGACCAATTTACCAAAAATGATGGGGTCAATCAGGGAAAACCCGATGTTGATACTTGCCAATACGAGTACCAGCAAAACAAGCCAACGATAGGGTGCGAAGTAGCGGAAAAGTATTTTCATGTTGTGGATGGTGGCTCCTTTAAGCTGACGAGGATTGGCGCCCTCGCCGACATAGAGGGAAATGTTAAAGTTGATCAAAGAGAATGAACACCTTGGGTTTCAATCTGGTTTCAAGGCACAGGCTGAAAAATAAGTAAATTTTGGGAAGGAATGAGGGGGATGGATTGACCGGTTTGTATTGGCATCAATAAACTGTTTCTTCATCAGTATTTTTCAATAAGGTAATTTGTGTACTCATCGCGAAGGTCAAAATCTGAAGGCAATTCAATTACCCCACTAAGACTCGCGACCAATGGCGTGATTTCTACATTTTTAGTTTTGTTATCCACCACCGATTTAAGATAGGCTTCAACCAGTTTGGATAAACTGATTTTGTTTTTCTTCGCAAACTGTTTGGCGTAGGCGATGACGCTTTCATCTACACTAAGGGTTAATTTCTTATCCATGATTTTTTTATGCACAAAAAAAATCGGTCTTTACGTATGATGCAAGGGTAAGCGATTTTTCTTTTTGAGAGTGAGCAGGATTATTCTTAACAAATTAGCAACAAACGGTTAGTTTTTTCCTTTGGAGCTCGGTGAACACAAGGCTGCACCTTACTGCCAGGATAATCAACGGCCAATCTCCATAAGTGACCCAGCCCCAAGTTGATTGGAAGGGCATTAGGTTTTGCTTGATAGTGTAGGTCAAAGAAATTTTCAATTAAAAATGCTTCAAAACCTTCATTCTCTTCATCGTATAGTTTTTTGAGTTCGTCACGTATTTCGGGAATCAGTATTTTTTGTGTGGCTTCTGAATTTGGCAAAATTTCACTTGGGGCGCCGTAGTAAGTACATAAAAAGGTATCTGTTGGTATAGGAGACCGATCTACATGAAAAGAATAAACATCAGTTGGGAAAAACGGGTAGTCATTGTCTCTGTCGTAGCATTGGATTACATTGAGGACTGGAGCTGCACCATGAGCTGTCAATAGCTTTAAGTCATTTATAAGAATTTCACGGGCAAGTTGCCCCATTTTACTCAACTGAAGCCCACGAAGCTCCTCTTCATGAAGTACTGTTATATTTTCATTTAGTTCAACCTTTTCAACAATCTCAGCGAAATCACCTATTAATTGACGCGACCAGCAAATCGCATTTATTTCGCCATGAAAAGGCGTTGAAACAAGTTCTTGAAAATTCGTGACCCGTTGAATTTGATGTTCAGCTTGAGGTAATTCAATCATAAGGGTAATGTCTCGTCCTGAAATAGGCTTACACAAAATAGGGAAAAAAGGGAAGAGATTGTGTAAAAGACCAAAAGTCAAAAAAGTACAGCGACGGACTCAAACGGGGAATCAGCAGTTGCTGTCTTTCGGGCGAATTCAACTATGCGATTGCAGCATCAGAATAAGAACCGAAACCTTGACTTTCGCTCCGGCAAATTGATGGCTGGTCGCTATGCGGGGAACAAAACTCTAATATCGTCAATGTTTTTTCAATTATTGACACAGTTCAGTGAACATTACCTTTAGGCGAGGGGATTTAAAATCACCCGATCACTCTACGTAACCAAGAAAAAACTAATTTGAGTATATCTAAAACACCAAAAAACATAAAAGCAAAACCTACAAAACTACTAAAACGACCGAAACTTGTGCCATAATACGTTTTATATTCATCCAAACTAAGGTAAACAAAATTATTGCTTGGATTAACCAATTCACAAACTTCGATATATGGCAACTTTCTATTAAAAATACGTCTATCTCGTTTTGGGGGTTTCGCAATTTTCAAATCATAAATGTCTTTCAAGATACTTATATTCAAATGGGTAGAAGAATCTATTGGCATTGTTTCAAGCCTGTTTTCCATAAGCCCCTGATACACAAAATCTACCCGGAAAAGGGTATTTGGATATTCTTTTAAGGTAAAATCATACAAATAAGAGGTATGATAACGTTCTTTTTTTATTGTGTTGACAGTACCATTAACGGATGCAAAGTCTTCATTTTTAAGTAATTGAACATTTATATTGATTAAATAATCCAATGAGTACAGACAAATGCCTATTAACAGCATCATTAAAACTTGTTTGAATTGCGTTTTTTGCTCCATATTATTTTGGATTGTAATGATGAACGTACTGGCCAACAATCTTCCATACGCCATTGATTTTTTCTAACTGTCTCGTCCTAAAATAGACTTATACAGAATAGGGAAAAAAGGGATGAGATTGTGAAAAAACCAAAAGTCAAAAAAAGTACAGTGACGGGCTCAAACGGGAAATCAGCTGTCGCTATCTTTTGTTCTTGTTTTCATCCCATTCAAATTCACGCTTCATTTTGTTGGGTTTTCTGGGTTAGATTTGTTTTTTTTTTGAACATTACCTTCCATGAGAATGCAACGCTTAGGAGCAATTTTCAGTGAGGGTAACCTTCACAGTACATTCAAGCTCTGAACGTTAGATTATTTTTAACTTTACCCCATTCGATGCTCCTTAGGAGCTCATCCGTTTTTATTTCGTCTTCCAATTGCTTGGCGTACAACTTCCACCAATAGATTGCGGGAATG
Organism: Saprospiraceae bacterium; assembly: GCA_040401995.1. GTDB lineage: Bacteria > Bacteroidota > Bacteroidia > Chitinophagales > Saprospiraceae > Haliscomenobacter. The sequence continues at coordinate 7,963 of JBBANM010000113.1, read as the reverse complement.
ACATTCCCACAGTGTTTTTCTAATCGATACACCAACTCATTATTGGGCTTATCTCTTCCATTGAGGATCCTGCTTAGTTTAGTTGGATGAAGATCAATCTCAGCGGAGAAGTCCTTTTGGCTTCGACCAATTAGTTTAATGTACTGTTCTAACTGCTGTGCAAATGAAAATTCTTTTTCAAAATCACCTTGCTCAAGGTAGTCTTTGATGAGCAATTTCATGCGCATCAGTGCCGATAACAACCTTTGTTCTTCCGTGCTTTCCTTTAAAGCTTTTAGGCGTAAGGCTCTGAATTCTGTTTCAATAGCCTCTTTTTCCTGCTCTTCCAGATCAACAGGAAACACGTAGCCTTCAACAATCTCTTGATCAGTGAATTGTTTGCTCAACTCACGGTAGATATCTTCGTTATTTTTCATTTCCAAGGTATTGGTCAATGACACGTTTTGATTGTTCATGTTCTAATGCTAGCAGTCTTCCATACTGGCGAAACCCATATTTTTCTTGGTAAAAATCAATCAACCTGGTCTTTGGGAATAAAGAAACAAAACCTTCGTATCCTTTTTTGAAGGCAATGCCGCAAGCAAAGCCAATTAAACAACCAGCGATGTTATCCAAGATTTTCCCTTGACCGACATGCTCTTTAATTACTTCGATCAGGCTGATGTGAATTCTCAACTCTGCCGGATAATCAATCAAAAAGACTAACCCCAGGATTTTGGTTTCTTCACCCTTCAAGCAGATTTTATACACATCATGCGCTTCTTCAAGCGACCACTCAAAAACAAAGTCTTTTCCTTGCTTTATCTTATGAAAGTCCTTCGGCTCGATCTCTACGATGGTTGCTTCAACTAACTCACCCGACGATGTTTCAATTAGCTTCATCTTTCCTTTGCTTCAGAAGGTAGCATTATTGCAAATATCGTAAATTCTGTTTACTAAATCAATAACTTTTTTGAGTTTTTGAGTTGCTTTGAACGGGGAATGGACGCTGTGCTGCCCTACGCTGGCTTTGCGCTTAGGCTTGCTCAGCATAAGCCACCATGAATTGATGGATGAATTATTTATTTCGCTGATTTTTAATTATTTGATTGACTTTTTCAATCGAAATTCCTGTCAAGTCACTTATCTCGACTGGGTTTTGTCCTTTTTCATAAAGTCTTAAAACGATTTCAATATCCCGTTCTTCTCTACCTTTATCTACTCCTTGATTTATCAAATCCTGTGCGTCAATTATTTTGTTATAGTTTCCACTTGCTACTTCATGAAGGTGTTTTAAATATTTTTTATAATCTTTTTGGTCTTTTTCATTCAATTTCATTTCAACCAATCGTTCACCTGCCGCTTTCAAACCTTTGGCTGAAAAGTCTTTTTTTATCTCTGCATTCTTGAAAAAGTAGATCCACTCATCCAACTTGTCGTTCACGGTGTTGGAAAACTTGCCAACCTTTATCAGCCAATATTCCGGGTAGATTTCATAAACTGCATTCTTTTTATACAGTTCGACCTGTTTTTCAGAAAGCATCAAAATGTCTTTTTGGTGGATGCCTTGAAATGTAGTAGTTCCGTGATAAACATAATCCTTCCCTTGCCCCAAGTCGAAGTAGGCAATGGTTATCGAAATGACCTTTTTGACCGAGGCGAAGGGTTCTCCTTCTTTGATATGTTCTGTGATAACCTTCGACGTGCCGAAAAGGATACGGTGGAAGTAATCATACTCCTTGCTGTCTTGGATTTCGATAATGACCAACTCCCCGGAGGAAAATTCGACAAGAATATCTACTCGGTTGTACTTGTCGTCCTCCGTTTCCTTATTGCTCTCGCTGTCGAGGATTTGCTTGATTTTGATTTCTTCGCCGAGCAACTCCGACAAAAAGCCTTCAAGGATGTCAAAGTTGGCTTTGTGGCGAAGCATTTTTTTCATGGCCCAGTCGAAACGAACTAATTTTTTCGCCATTTGTAAAACAATTTGTAACAAAAATACAAAAAAATATTCAAATAGAGCGAAAATGCAGCCAAATTTAGCTTAGTCGGCATGAACAGCCATGTATTGTTGGGTACTTATTATGACTCGAGTAAAAACAACTCTTCAGTTGTTATCAAATTGGCTTGACCACGAATTTCATTCTGGTAAAAAGCGATGTTTATTCTCTTCCCGCCACTGTTTGTTGACTTCGCGAGCGAGTTGATCAACCTCCTCCTGCGTTGCCTTAAACGCATAGCAGCATCTCAATCCTTTATCGCCTTTGATGACCGATAGAATCCCGTAATCAATTCACTAACCAGTGAATCCAAATCAATATTGGAAGCAGTAAGCCACGCTTCTATTTCATCATCTACCTTTAAATTGATCGTAAGGTGCTGTTTGTAATCGGCTATATCCGAATCTATCCTTACCCAATCCCCGGCAAAATCCTCATCGTCCTCTAGGTCTATATCATCGTAATAGATTCTATCCTCTGGGACATCAATTCCTAGAATACCTAATTTTATGGCATCCGTAGCGGCTACGCTATCTGAATCCACAAAATCCACTTCATAAGCCTCATTTAATGCATTCTGTTCCAAAAGCGCTAAGGCTTTGACCAAGGTGATTTTATTTTTTGTCATATGCATCATCTTGTTTGCTTAAACTATTTGCAATATAGCTTTCTCGTTCATCTTTTCTAGCAGGACGGGCTGAAATTAACCGAAAAGCAAAATTTCGGATGGTGTACACCACCAGAATGATAATTTTAAACACTTTTCCGATCGTTAAGTACCTTCTTTCTCCATTTACATCAAGCGCATATTGCAGCCTATTCTCATCTTCAAATACGTCTTTGGCGTTTTCAAAGGAAATTTTGTGTTTTATTTTGTTTTTATTGTTCTTGTTTTCATCCCATTCAAATTCACGCTTCATTTTGTTGGGTTTTGTTGGTTAGGTTTGGTTTTTTCTGTTTTGAACGTTTTGCAGCTACCCGAAGGGCGGGACTTTTACCACAAAACTTGATTTGAAAAACTAATGTTTGATTAACCACAAAACTGTCTTTGGAACACGAAACCCCGCCTTTTGGGTAGGTGCTGTTATGCCTTCGTTGTTCTTTTCTGTCACACGTTGGTCTGTCTGCGGTGCGGTTGGACAGACACACTCTTTGCCAAGTTTTGGTTTGTGCGTTGGCTTGTGCGACTTGGTAATGTGTGTGGCTGTGAAGCGTTGGCATTGTCATTGTTTTATTACTGTGTTTAGTTTCCAATCCTTTATTCCCATTAAGTTTAAGATTAGTATTCCGCTTATTCGGTACAACAAAATGTTGGCTTGTCTAAGTTGTTCAGCATTTACTTTGTCAATACTGCCGTGTGTAATGTTGTCCCGAAGTTTTTTCAAGTCGTCAATTTTTACAGGAAACGTTTTGGGGTCTAAGGTTTGACTTTCTAAAAACGAAATCAACTGGTTTTTCATTGGCTTGTTTTGTAAAAGTGTTTGTACGTTGTGCCAACGCTTTTTAAAATCTTCGTGTTCCTTTGTGTCTATGGTTTCCAATAGGTTTTTCAATGCTTCGTCTTGTTTTGCTTTCAACTGTTTTGGATTTAAAACAAGCGTAAATTTTACATTGTCCTGTTTTTGTTTGTCGCAAACTTCTATAATGTTGTAGCGAATTAAAAACGCAGAATAACTATCAACTAAATGAGATTGATTAAACAACGTTATTGCTTTTGAAAGTAAGGCAAAGTTTTTTACAGTTTCTTTTTGCCAACTTGCTTGCAGAAACTTGTTGAAATCCCAATGTATTTCAAAGCCCCAAAGGTTTCCATTTGTTTCTATAAAATTTTTCTGCTCAATGTTTTTTATCGTTAATGTGTATTCAGGAAAATGTATTCTACGAAGTGTGTAATCAATCTTTATGTGATGATAAAATGAAGCCAACATCAAAATTACTTCGCCATAAAAGATGGCTTCTTTTTCAGTAATTCCGTTTTTGTATTTGAATTGAATTTTTGGTTCTTTGGTTACCGTGGCAACTCTTTCTTTGCGGTCGTCCTTTGAGACAAAATTATATTCAGGACGAAATGTTGATTTCCCAAGTTTATAAAACCTTGTTGAGTCATTCATTCTTCCAATATCAAATTTGCCGTCATTTTTAACCCACGATTTGGGAGACAAAAAGGAATAAAAAGGTTCTACAACTCTAAAACCTTTGTCGTCTAAGTAGAATTCTGCTGTTTGTGCTTCGTGTTCAACTGGATTCCAATAAAATTTTACGGTGTCAATTTTGACGATAATATACTTTTTGCCATTTTCGTAATAGTTTGAACTATTAGTACAGCCAATTAATTTTGCTTCCGATAAATCTACTTTTTGTAAACGTTCGTTTGTGTGATTCTTAGTGACTTCTACTTTTAAAAACGAGCCGAATTTTTTGAAATCAATTTTACTTGTCCAGTGCGTAAACTTATCGCCAAAATAAGACTGGTCGTCAAATAAAATTTTAAGCTCAATTTCGTTATCCTTTGATGTCAAATGGGCGTGATGAACCTTACTAACTTCAGTCTTGCCTTTTATTGAGTAAGAACTAAAATCAACATTTTTAAATTCAATATCTAAACAATGATAATCGCTCATTCAATTTCAATTTTATCAATCTGCTTCATCAATCTATCCGTTTCCGATAAAGCAACTATGATTTTTTGATAGTGTAAAATATCATCAAATTCCAGTTTTCTTTCTTTGCGGTCTTTGAGCCATTTTTGTGCTGGTTGGTAACCACCAATGTAAAAGTCCCAAGCAATTTGAGGCACATTATCGAAATACTGAGTGTCGTTGATGTAAACTTTACCGTCTTGATACTTTGGTTTAGTTACAACATTGTCGCCATCTTCGGGATATTGTGTTATATATTTCTCAACGATTGGGCTTTCTAATAAATGTATTTGTCGTATTTCTCCGCCTAACTTTGCCAAAGTCCAAAAGGTGTCTTTGTCTTTTGGATATGGTATTCTCGGAAAATCAATTTTTAAAAATTCTTTGTATTTCTCTCTGTACGTTGGCGAATGTAAAACTGCATAGATGTAATTTAAAATGTCTATTGGTGCAAATGTGTCTTTGGTTATTTCTTTTTCGTTGGTAAAAGTTAAACTTATTTTTTTTGCTAATTGCTTTACAATTTCTGTGTTTAGGTTTGCTGCTCTTTCTGCTGTTTGTCCAATGGTTTGTTGTCCGTTGGTTTCGGGATAGAGATAAAGAGGAAAAACGGTACCACCGCCTCTTCGGTAAATATTTTGGTCAGTCAAATATTTACAAGTAAAAACAACATTCCATTCATCGCCACCAACTGCCTGTCCTTGCCTGCAAATAATTAAACCTGCATTTTCTTTTATGAAATGCCCCAATACTTTTGTGTTTGGTCTTGCAACGAAATAGGAATTATAAAAAACTTTTCTATTGTCGAATGGACGATATTGAAAGTTTCTTATCTGTTCTTTAATATCTGATTTTGAAACATTGCTTCTTGTTAGGTTTGCATCCCATTTATCTTTGTCTTTAATAACTAAATTAAACCTTTTGCAAACTTCATCTACGGACTTTGTTTCGTCCAAAAAGTAAGTTATTTTATCTTCTAAATTCTGTTGGTCAAAATCAACGGATAAGTCGTCCCTTTTAGTAAGAAGTCCTAATGAATTAAGAGGAAATAATTCAGGAATTGAAAAACCTTTACTGTATGTTTTTTCTTCAACAAAATCTTTTGAGGTAAAAAAGAAATTTGGTTGAGTATTTACAAGTTCCTTGTACGGTACACTTTTTAAAGTGTTATCTAAAAGAAAATCATATTTCAATTCACGTTTTCCGTATAAATCATAATGAAAAACTTGTCCTAATTCATTCGGTTTTTTCTTTCCTGTTTTGATAAAGAAATTTATTGAAACCCCTTGTTCAATATCAAATACATTTATGTCTACACTTCCATCAGGTGCAGTTTCTTTTTTCTTGGCGTTTCCGTGCAAATCTATTGTATAAATTTTGTCATATGTTTTTAGCAAGTTCCAACGCATACCACGAAAAGTAGGATTGTCTAAAAAACCGTGAGGATTAATAAAAGCTAAAATACCGCTTCCGTTTTTTTCTATAAAGTGCTGTCCATAACGCAAAAACTTAACGTAATCGTCATTTATAAATTTCGAGTTTTGTTCTTTCAGTTTTTCTTTTCCACCAGGTTCTTTTTTGTAATCTTCCATTAAGCTCATAATCCATTCGCCTTTGTTGGCACTTTCTCCGCTGTAAGGCGGATTGCCAATTACACACATTACTGGAGTATCTCTTTTGATGTGATTAGCTTCGTTGGCTTCTGTACTTAACCAATTCGCAAAAAGAGTTCCTGTGTCTTGATGATGTTCTTCTAAGCTGTTGGTAAGATAAACTCTGAACCTTTGGTTAGTTGTCGGTTTGTATCCTGTTTCGGTTAAAAGCAAATCTAATTTTAAATGTGCCATTGCGTAACTTGCCATCAGCAACTCAAATCCATTGAGGCGTGGCAATAAATGCGTTTCTACATAATTGCTCCAAATTCCTTTTTGTCCTTCAAATTTTTTATGAATATGTTTTACAACTTCGGCTAAAAAAGTTCCTGTGCCTGTGGCTGGGTCAAGTATTTGAACTTTGTGAACTTCGTGTTCTGTCTTTTTGCCTTGTACATCAACTTTTATTTTTGTTTTGCTGTTATCTGCAAGTCCGTTGGGTAAATCAAATTCGGTTTTTAAAATATCATCCACTGCCCGAACAATAAAATTTACAACTGGTGCAGGTGTGTACCAAACGCCACGAGCTTTTCGCAATTTCGGGTCGTACTCGCTCAAAAATGTTTCATAAAAATGGATGATTGGGTCTTCCATTTTTGTTGACTTCCCGTAGTTTTTTAAAATTTCTTCTACGTTGCAAGCCAAAAATATTTCTACCAAACTATCTACAATCCATTTAATACGGTCGTCAATGTCGGGTCCAGCAATGTAGCCAAACAGTTTGCGTAAAAACGGATTTGATTTTGGAATTAATTCAGCGGCTTCTTGTCTGCTAAATGTCGGCAAAGTTGGGTCGTGTAAACGAGCCGCAAACATTCCGTAAGCAATGGTTTGAGCATACACATCTGCAAATCCTTTGGGTATAATGTCGTGAATGAGAATTTGCTTAAAAGCGTTCATCTGGTCTTTAAGTGTGCTATTCTCGTTGTGAGTTTCGTCACTTGTCAACGCCTTTTCAATAACATCAGAAAGAAGGCGGGCTTTGCCCGCCATCATTTCTGCCAGTTTTTTTGAATTTTTTATTGTCTGTCCGATGTGGGAGCAAAAGTCTTTGATTAGATTAGTGAAAGTTGCAAAGTTGTGAGGCAACGGAACGATAGTTCCGTTTTGTATTTCAGCAATTGCAATTTTTGTAATAAAAATTCCGTCAATGTATAAACGGAAGTCTAAATAGTCGGTGAAAATTAAGTTGTTTAGCGAAGCCTTATAACGGTCGAACTGTTCTTTGTTTCCCGTTTTCTTTGCTCCTTCAAGGTCTTTGTCGCCAATGTCCTTTGCTTCAATAAAACCTACTGGAATTTCTTTTTTGGTCAGAATGTAGTCGGGTGCTCCGCAAGATTGTCTTTTTGGTTCGTTGGTCGCCCTGATGTCAGGCACTAAACTTTCTAAAAGTTGTTGCAGGTCGCCACGAAAAGTATGCTCGGTCGCATTACCAAGTTTGTATCGTTTATTTATGTTGTCAATGTATTGTTCTAATGTCATTTATTCTGTTCTCAAATTTTCTGTCCAAAGTTAGTTTTTTCTGTCGGTGCGTTTGCAAAAAATGGCTCTTTTGGTTTTTCAGCGTTGGACTGAGTGTCGGCAAAAACCAAATGTGCCATTTGTGCGGTTGGCTGTCTTTTTACAATGAGGCATAACGTTTTCGGGCTTGGCGAAGGTGGCGATTTTCACCACAAATGTTGATGCGGAGAAC
>JBBANM010000112.1:0-19039 GCA_040401995.1 Saprospiraceae bacterium | reverse complement strand
CGTAGTGGTCAATCACGAAGTTTGTTGAAAAGTGCCAAACCCTTTTTTAGAAAAACCCCCAATATTGTTGATTAGCAGAGAGTTGTAGAGGGTGTCTCAGAACATAGATCTGAGACACCTTCTACAAAATGGTCACCTTTTGGTATCAAGTCGCGCTAGCGACGGCACGAACATTGATTCATAACATCGATAATCCCCGAATTCACGTTAAATTAACCTTTTTTCAAGGGCCAAATAAAATGAACATAAATAAAAAGTAGCTGTTTGACTTCTCGAATTTTTACTCAATCCAACAAACAGATGCACATCAACTTACAAAAAATCAACACCGTAATTGAACCATTGCGCCAGCAAATCATCCACCACCCCGTTTATTCCGTGATCAATGATTTAGATGACCTCAAAATTTTTATGGAATACCACGTGTATGCCGTTTGGGATTTTATGTCGTTGTTGAAAGCCTTACAGCAAAATTTGACCTGCACCACCGTTCCTTGGTTTCCCAAAGGCGATGCCGATACGCGTTTTCTCATCAATGAAATTGTGGTAGGAGAGGAGTCGGATTTGGATTTGGAAGGGAATCGCAAAAGTCATTTCGAGTTGTATCTGGATGCCATGCAGCAATGTGGCGCCGATACGCAAGGAATTGAACAATTCATCCGCACTTTGCAGCAAAACGGTGATCTACAAACGGCTTTTAACACCGCAAATACGCCGGACGCCGCGCGTAAATTTGTAGATTTTACCTTCAAAACCATCGCCAGCAAGGAGACTTATCGGCAATCGGCCATTTTTACTTTTGGTCGGGAAGACCTTATTCCAGGTATGTTTGTGGCGATTGTGAATGACATCAACCAAAAATTTCCCGACAGCATTTCTTATTTCAAATACTATCTGGAAAGACACATTGAAGTGGATGGCGATCATCACAGCGAGCTGGCTTTGCGGATGACGGCCAATTTATGTGGCGATAATGAACAGTATTGGCATGAAGCGCAAGCCACCACCATTGCTTCTTTGCAAATGCGTATTGCCCTTTGGGATGGCGTTTATCAGGCCATCATGGCAAAGAAAGAAATGTTGGTGATGAGTTGATTGTTAGAAAAAAATTCAATTGGCGAGGTATGTACGGTCAATTGGCGCAATATTTTTCATCGCGAACCGTCATCGATACGGCGACTCAAGCGCACATCAATACTTTTTTTAAGCCGCTTAAAACCAAACGAAACGAAATGCTCCTGCGCGAAGGCGAAGTGTGTAAGCATTATTATTTCGTCAACAAAGGCTGTTTGCGCTTGTTCGCTATCAATGAACAAGGACAGGAGGCCACGCGGTATTTTGCTTTTGAAGGTGCGTTTGGAACTTCATTGCCGAGTTTGATTCAGCAATCGCCCGCTTTTGAGTTTGTACAAACCATTGAGAAATCGGAATTATTGGCTATTAATCGGGATGATTTTTTTCAGTTGGTAGATACCGTTCCGCAAGTAGGTCAGGTATATCGACAAATTTTGGAGGCCGCTTTTATTACCGCGCAAAAACGGATCTATGGTTTTCAAAATTTAAGAGCTTGTACAGGATTCTGATTCGATGGCGAAAATGAGTTAAAATTCACTCAAATGAGGCGCAAAAAGCGGAGTGTAGCAGCGCTACATGAGCATTTTTGTAACGAAATTAGAGTGGATTTTGGCCATTTGTAGCTCGAAGCAGAATCCTGTACAAGCTCTAAGCGCCTTGGAAAAACTCAAATGGGTGCTGGAATATCAGCCGAAGTTGTTGACCCGGGTATCCAATAAAATGGCGGCATCCTTTTTGGGTTTGGATCCCTCCACTTTGAGTAGATTGAAAACACAATTATAAATCCTTGGTATAAATTTAGCATCCCCATCTTCGATGGAGTTGTTAAAAAAAATGTAGCCACAAATTACACAAATTTTCACAAATTAAAGTACGAACTCCGTTCGTGAAGGATGTACAAACGCCATTTTGTGTCCTAATTTGTGAAAATTTGACTAAGAATTTGATTGTCTTATCGCCGAAGGCGAGGTACTAAACTTTCACAATACTTGTTTATGAGCTGGATCTGCCCCAAATGCGAACGCGAATTGAGTAAACCAAATCAATGGCATCAATGTGTCAAGGTGAACATCGATAGCTTGTTTGAGGGCAAGGCTCCTGAACTGGTTTTTGTATTTGATGCGTTGTTGACCGAAGTGATGGATTGGGGTGAAGTGGGCGTAAGCGCTACCCAAAATTGCATCGTTTTTGTGCGTAACCAAACGTTTTTGGTGATTCGTCCCATGAAAAAACAATTGGATTTGAAGTTTTATTCTGAAACGGAACTGGAGGAGTTGCCGGTGATCAAAAGCATTTTTTATTCAGGCAAGTATCAAAACCATATCCGGATAAGCCATTTGGAGGAGTTGAGCGATGAGGTGTTTGAGTACTTAAAAAAATCATTTGACCTGTTGTGAAATCAAACACTAAAAACAATGAAAAATCCAAATTACGGTTTTGATGCACCAGGCGTTATGCGAAATTTGTTGTTAATTGGGGCGCTTGCGATCATTGCTGGATTGTTGTTGAGCTGGTTAATCAACATACCATTTTTGAAATATTTTTTCTACTTGGTGGTGCTAGCTGGTTCCATCTTATTTTTGTTGGGTACCTCAATGGTGGTATATGGACTAAAGGGCAAATACCGGATGCGCGATTTTATGTTGTCAAAAATTGCTTGGCAGGGCAATGAAATGGTGCTTGATATCGGCACCGGCCGAGGTTTGTTGATGAACGGAGCCGCCCGTCATCTGACCACCGGAAAATCCATCGGTATTGACATCTGGAGAGCGGAGGATCTTTCTGGCAATGTTCTTGCCAATACCTTGCAAAATGCTGCATTGGAAGACGTAAGTGATAAAATTGAAGTATTGAATGCCGATGCGCGCCAACTGCCTTTTGAGGATGCTTCTTTTGATGTGATTTTGTCTTTGTTTTGCATACACAACATTGATGACAAAACAGAAAGGGATAAAGCGTGTTTGGAAATGGCGCGGGTACTGAAACCCCAGGGTAAAATTATGATTGCTGAATATTTTCCCATAGTAGGGGAGTACGCCAAAGTTTTTGAACAGGCTGGACTGCAAGTTACTCGACCCAAGACTTATTTCAGCATAGCCTATTCCTTGATGTGGATGGTAGAAGCCACCAAATAAAGCTGCTCATGAATCAAGCTCAAACGCTGTTGGCAAAAAATGATGCCATTCTGGCCCACATCATCGGCGCCACACCCTTGCCAGCCATTGAGGAAACGGGTGACGTTTTTTTTGATTTGATAAGTTGTATTGTAGACCAACAAATTCATTACCGCAGCAAAGGCGCAGCGCTGGGTAAGGTGCTTCAACTTTTACAAAATGATGCGCCCAATCCTGATGACTTGTTAACCCTCGATGAGGAGGCTTTTTCAAAGTTAAAAATATCAAATATAAAATTCCAGACTTTGCTCCGACTGGCGGATTATTGGAAAAAGCATCATTTGCAGCGCTTGGATTGGAAAAAACTCAGCGACCAAGAAGTACGTAACTTATTGGGCGAGATAAAAGGGATAGGTGCTTGGACGATTGACATGATCCTGTTGTATACCCTCAATCGACCGGATGTTTTTCCGGTGGATGATTACCACCTTAAACAAATGATGGTTAAATTGTATGACTTGAATCCCGAAACCCGTCTTAAAGCGCAAATGCTGGAAATCGCAGAAGTTTGGGCTCCCCAGCGGTCATTAGCAGTTAAATACATTTTGGCATGGAAAGAACACCTCAAAAACACTCTTAAAAAATGAAAAGATCGGGTTCTGCAGATTTGCCACTTTACAACGGCGCCATTCCGCCTTGGTTGTTTGATCGCATGACGCAATTGAGTTTAGCCATCGTGGAATCGATTTTGCAGGAAAGAGGTCACAAGGATTTTTTGAGTCGTTTGTCGGATCCCTTTTGGTTTCAAAGTTTTGGCGCGGTCATCGGGATGGATTGGAATTCATCCGGAGTGACAACCGCAGTAATGAGCGCATTAAAAAAGACCCTAAACCCTCATGCTAAATCTTTGGGGCTTTACGTGTGCGGGGGCAAGGGAAAAAATTCATTAAAAACGCCGGATGAATTGCTCAAAGTGGGGGATCAGACGGGGTTAAACGGCGCTTTTTTTGCGCAGTGCAGCAAACTGAGCGCAAAAGTAGACAATACCGCCATTCAAGACGGATTTCAATTGTATTTACACAGTTTTATCATCAGCAACCAAGGCGATTGGTCGGTTATCCAGCAAGGAATGAAAACGGAAGATGGAACCGCCCGGCGCTACCATTGGCATTCCGAAAATGTGCAATCTTTTGTAGAAGAACCGCATACGGCTATTTGTGGCGATCATCAAGGCGCCATTTTGAATTTGGTGGATAAACTGGCCAAACCCACCCAAAATGCCATATTAGAGCTGAGCAAAGAACAGCCCGCCAAGATCATTCAAGAAATGAAACACATGGTCTTGCCGATGTACAAAAACGTCAAGGCAAAAGATGTGGATTTGCGAAGACTGGGAAGTGTTTTGTATGTAGCACAAGAAACACAAACCGAGCGTTTTGAGGATTTATTGATGCTAAAAGGCATGGGGCCGCGCAGTTTACAAGCGCTGGCATTGGTGAGTGAAATCATCCATGGAACACCAAGTAGATTTAGCGATCCGGCGCGATTTTCATTTGCGCATGGCGGTAAGGGCGCAAAACCGCTGCCCATCCTCACCCATGTATACGACGACACCATTTCTACCCTTCAATCCGCAGTTGAAAAGTCGAAATTAGGAGAGTTAGACAAACAAAAGGCGATTGAAAAATTAAGCTCCATTGCCCGGAAAATGGAAAAAGACTTTGTACCCAATGATGGTTTTGAAGTATTGGTAGCTAAAGAAAATGCCGAAGCCTGGAAGCATGGCGGGCGAACGGTCGAGGGTTTTATACAACCGCCAAATGGGCAGTTGAAACTTTTTTAAATGAAAAATCAATATACCAAAACGTTGCGCTAGATCAATGTTTTTGCGCTATGGATTGCCTTGCTTTGTGTCAATAATTCACAAAAAAATCACCACATGGCTATTCAATTACAAACCATCGGTATCGTTGCTGCCGATATGGGCAAAACCCTTCATTTTTATCGTACCCTTGGCTTGCCCATCCCCGAAGGATTGGACGGAGAATCTAATGTCGATTTTGAAGCGCCCAATGGCATCGTACTTGGCTTTTTGTCGGAAGCAACGGCACGTCAGGCCGATCCCAATTTTAAAACTCCAGTTGGGCAGAGCATGAACTTGCAATTTCAGGTGGATAGCCCCGCTGAGGTAGATGAAACCTACCATAAATTGCTGGCTGCTGGCTTTGAAAGTTATTCCGCGCCTTGGGATGCTTTTTGGGGACAACGTTTTGGTAGAGTACTCGATCCAGATGGGAGAATCGTCAACATTTATGCTTTTTTAGGCTAACTAAAAAAAGGATTGAGGTGGGTGTGCTGCCCGTCTCAATCCCTTTTGATTTTTTTCTTATCCTGGCCCCCAAAAAATTTCACTTCAATTGCAAAAAACGAAATACAGCAGTAGGCTTATCCTTTCTACGCACCACGCCAGTAATCAAGCCAGCAGGTAAATCAATTGTGCTGATTTCGTTGTGGTTGATAGTTTTGGTAGCCAATAAAGTACCTGTGGCATTGTACAACAACACGGGTAGTCCATCCAATACATCTGCACTATTGAATTGGAGATAGTTGGTGCTTGGGTTTGGGAAAACCTGAAGAGTAGTTGGAATAGCTAGTTCTTTATTACTGACTATAAGATGCCTAATTGAAAAAAATAAGAAATAATCATTGTTTGAATTGGGCCACTGACCTAAGTCGGATTGCTGAAGAATAAGCGTTCCGTTTGGGTTTATTTGAAATCCAAATGTAGGAGCGGCAATTGTGCCTCCATTTTTACTGGTAAAATAACCATTTGAAGTGAATTTTGGACTATAATTTCCATCGTAGATTGGATCTCCCTGAGCTGGAATAGTAATTTTTAAAGGAAAATCAATAACTCTACATTTCAAAACCATTAATTGGTGCAACGATGCACAACGCCTTGAATCAATAATTGTGCCGCCTTCACTAGGAGAAACATAAAAAAAACTGCGTTTTGAAAAGATGGCTTTATAGGTATGGGTATCATCGGTACTGTCTTGCTTAACTTTTGTACCAATGACTTTAAATCGCAAATTATCAGCAAAAACGTCGCTGATTTTGAATTCACCAAGGGCGGTGTTTAGTGAAGAGTCGCAAGCGAGGGGGCTTATCCCCACTGTGAGGGTATCATGCTGGCCTTTGGCATCTTCGAAATAGAGGGTAAAGTAAGGTTTGTTTTGGCATTGTGCAAAAGCCCAATTGCTGATCATTAGAATAAGAAGGATTAAATGCTTCATGGTTTTTAGTTTTACTGAAGGCAGCAAATTTTAATCGGTGGAAATGAACCTAGCCAGTGAATTGTCGATTTTTTGAATTTTTTCATGGTCCAAGTTGCCTGGCTTTAGTTAAACAATTTGGATTCATTTGAGGGCAGAAGCAAATTTTAGCGGTTTTTTAACTCCGATATGTCAGATTTTAAACAAAGTAAAGGCGTTTTTAAAAATTGCTATAAAAATTTGATTAATAGTTAATTGTGGTTTTTTAATAGTTTTAAATCATTGAAAAAATACTGGGAATTAGGGTCCTGTTTTTACCCCAATTCCCAGCGCTGTTTTTTATTCCTATCTTTTTATCAACAACTCCCGCTGCAACAGCCGTTGCCCCGCAGTTTCATCGTGAGACGGCAAATAAAGCGTATTTTTTTGCTGCGCGTACGCCAGCAGCTTGTCGTAAGTAACTTTGGTTTGTCGGTAATCCTGATTGGCGCCCGCCAATTCACCACTCAGCACCTGGTCTTGGTTGTAAGAAGCATCACCCGCAAAAATGATGTCAGCCTCATCGGTTTTGAAAATTACCGAGCTGTGCCCGCGCGTATGCCCAGGCGTAGGCACGTACAGGAGGTCGCCCGCAGAGGTGATGGCGTATGCCTGATCAAACACCTCGATGCGGTTGTTTTGGTAGGCCACCGTATTGGGTTTGAACCAAGTAGGGTAGGTGCTGGGCAAATTGCTATTGGGGTGTAAAAATTCTTCTTTACCTACCATTATCTCCTGTTTTGGAAAAAACTTCAGCCCGTCGGTATGATCTAAGTGCAAGTGGGTGAGCACTACCAATTTGGTGTCTTCGGGCTTAAGGCCAATGCTGGCAAATTGTTGATCCAATTCCTCTTTTTCATTCATTTGGAATTTGGCGGCGTGTTTGAATTGGTAACGCATAAAACTGCTCTCTTTGGCCAAATAAGTATCCAAATCGAGCACTTTGGAATTCTCGCCGGTATCAATCACGATCAAGCCTTCGGGGTGCTCGATCACCCAAACCCAGATGGGCAGATAGGCGGTATAGTTTGGATCCAATAAGATGTTGAGTTTTGCTATTTCCCCAAACCCTTTTTTGGTGCGGAAATTATTTTTGACGGCTACTGTACCGATTGATAAACCGTGTACTTTAACGTCCTGACCTTTGATTTTGAAGGTGGTAGATACGCTCGGATAACTAGGTGTGGTGGTTCCCATTTGGTGGTGATTTGAATGAAACAATGTTGGATTGTGCTGGGCCATTTTTTGGCTCATTCCTGAATATTGCAACAAACTTGGGCCCGCTATGGCTGCGGCGCCAATTTGTCCGATGTTTTTGATAAATGATCTTCGTTCCATCTTTTGCGTTTTTGATAGGTCAAAGATGGGGGGTAATGGGAGGGGAAAACGATAACAAAAGATAAGAAAGCTTTCCTTAGCCCTGCTTCATCATCTTTTTAGCGCTACGGTTGCGGATACGACTGAGCGAAACAGGAGTTACGCCCAAAAAAGTGGCAATATGATGCTGAGGCACACGCTCCAGCAGTTCTGGATTGTCGTTCAATAAGTTGAGGTAGCGTTCCTCCGGGCTATCGAGGATTTGGGAAGTGAAAAGTTGATGCAGCGCAAAAAAACGTTCTTCGAGAATTTTGCGCACCAACTCGTTCATTTTGGGAACTTCAAGGTACAATTGTTGTAGATCAGGATAAGAAATGGCTAGCACCTCACAATCTTCCAACGCCTCAATGTAATGACTGCTGGGGCGTTGAAACGAAAAGCTGTCGTACGCGCCAGCAAACATATTTTCCGTAAAAAAGTAGGCGGAAATATCAACGCCATCCTTTTCGTAATACAGGCGCATCATACCTTGAAGGATGTAGTAGACTTCCTTGGCAGTTTCCCCTTCTTTTAATAAAATGCTTTTCTTTTTGAGGGTTTTGGGGATGAATTTACCGAGCGCCAGTTGGATTTCCTGCTCGTCGAAGTGGGAAAGCATTTGAAAAAGCGGCGCCAAGGCAGTGTTCATGTCTAAGTCTAAGATCCCCATCTTCGATGGAGTGGATTTAAAAATGTAGCCACAAATTGCACAAATTTTCACAAATTGGGTCACGAATTTCTTCCGTGAGGGCTGCAAACGTCAGTTTGCGACTTAATTTGTGAAAACTTGTGCAATTTGTGGCTGAAAAAATTTCTTGCTCATCGCCACAGGTGAGGCGCCATTATTTTACAAAAACTACTCCGTTATCCCCGCCAGATCTAGCAAGAACGCATATTCCAGCGCCGTTTCTTTAAATCGCTTGAAACGACCCGATGCTCCGCCGTGACCTGCATCCATATTAGTGTACAAGTACAATGGATTGGAATCAGTTTTCATTACGCGCAACTTGGCGATCCACTTGGCCGGTTCCCAGTATTGCACCTGCGAGTCGTGCAAACCCGTAGTAATCAACATGGTGGGGTAATCTTTGGCTTCAACATTATCGTATGGGGAGTACGACTTCATGTAGTTGTAGTACTCCAAATCATTGGGGTTGCCCCATTCATCGTATTCAAAAGTGGTCAGCGGAATGCTGTCGTCGAGCATGGTGGTGATCACGTCCACAAAAGGAACTGCAGCGATGATGCCTTTCCATAGGTCGGGACGCTGGTTGACAATAGCACCCATCAGCAAACCACCGGCACTACCGCCCATGGCAAAAAGTTTGTCTTGGCTGGTGTATTTTTCCTGTAGCAGGTATTCGGCACAATCGATGAAGTCGTTGAAGGTGTTTTTCTTTTTCAAGAGTTTGCCATCTTCGTACCAGTAGCGCCCCATTTCCTCGCCCCCGCGGATGTGCGCGATCACGTACACGAACCCGCGATCCAGTAAACTCAAGCGTCCTGAGCTAAAAAATGGATCCATGCTGTAACCATACGAGCCATAGCCATACAACAATAGCGGTTGACTACCGTCTTTTTTGAACCCCTTGCGGTAAACGATGGAAAGGGGCACTTGTACGCCATCGCGAACCGTTACGTACACCCGCTCCGCTTGGTAATTGTCAGATGAAAAATCGCCCAACACGGTTTCTTGTTTGAGCAAGTTGAGCTTCCGATTTTCCAGATGATAATCAAAAACCGAGGAAGGTGTAGTAAGCGATTGATAACCCAAGCGCAAATAAGGGGTGTCAAATTCCAAGTTCGTGCCTACATAAGCCATGTAAACCGCTTCCGGAAATTGGATGTAGTGTTCTTCTCCTTGCCAAGGACGTACCCGCAATTGGGTAATCCCACTTTTTCTTTCAGAAAGTACCAGGTAATCTTTGAAGATTTCCATGCCTTCCAGCAGTACATCCGCACGGTGCGGGATTACTTCTTGCCAGTTTTCTTTGGTGGTAGCCGTTTCGGGCGTCACCATCAAGCGGAAATTTTGCGCTTCCAAATTGGTGAGCACATAAAAACGATCTTCGAAATGGTCGATCTGGTGTTCTAATCCACGTTCGCGGGGTTGAAACATTTTGAAGGCATCCAAAGGTTTATCTGCCTCCAAAATCTGGTATTCGTGCGAAATGGTTTGGTGGGAACAAATGGCGATGTATTTTTCAGACTTGGTTTTGCCGACAAATGCGTCAAAAGTTTCATCTTCTTCGTGAAATACCTCCACATCATCTGCTACCGAGGTACCCATCTGATGGCGAAATATTTTGTAACCGCGCAAAGTAACGGGGTCTTTGGCGGTATAAAAAACATAGCCATTATCGCTGGACCAAATGGCGCTACCATTGGTATTTTCAATCACTTCGGGGAGCAGTTCGCCGGTTTCTAAGTCTTTAAAGCGGATGGTGTAGATGCGACGGCTAACGGTATCTTCGCCATAGGCCAAGTAGCGATTGTTGGGACTTATACTCCGACTACCGATGGCAAAATAACCATGCCCTTGCGCGAGCGTGGGCACGTGTAGGAGCACTTCTTCCGTTACCTCAAGCGATCCCTTTTTACGGGCGTAAATGGGGTACTCGCCGCCTTCTTCATACCGCGTCAGGTAAAAATACCCATGGTGAAAATAAGGAACCGACTGGTCTTCTTGTTTGATCCGACCAACGATTTCGGCGTAGAGTTTTTCTTGTAGCGCTTTGGTATGCGCCAGCGATGCGTTGAGGTACTCATTTTCAGCGTTCAAATAAGCAATTACCTCTGGGTTTTCGCGGTCATTGAGCCAGTAGTAATCGTCGGTGCGCGCATCGTCGTGGGCGCTTAGGGTTGTGGGAATCCGTTTTGCGAACGGAATGGAGGGGTGTAATTCAGACATGGAAAGTTTTTTTATTGCGCTTTATTTGTAGAAACTTAGCACCTCGCCTTCGGCGTGCGACTAAACAAATTTTTAGCCACAAATTTCACAAATTTTCACAAATTAGGACACAAACTTGCGTTTGTGCTCCCTTCACGAACAGTGTTCGTGCTTTAATTTGTGAAAATTTGAGCAATTTGTGGCTAAATTTTTTAAATCACTCCATCGAAGATGGGGTGCTAAACTTATACCTTTATTTTAACTAAGGAGTTGAACAGTTGATTCCCAAGTCTCTTGGGAATCAACTGTTCAACTTTATGGTGGTTCTATTTCAATTTTGCCACGGCATCAGCAATTCTAGCAATGGCAGTGCGCAACTCCTCTTCAGAAGCAGCATACGACAAGCGGAAGCAGTTGTCGGCGCCAAATGCTGCACCAGATACCGTAGCTACGTGGGCGGAAGTCATTAGATAATCGCAAAAATCATTGGCATCCTTAATATTGATGTCGCCAAATGACTTACCAAAGTAAGCGCTGATGTCGGGAAAAACATAAAATGCACCTTCTGGTCGGTTGGTTTTCATGCCAGGGATAGCATCAAGCAAGCTGATGACCAAATCGCGGCGTTTCAAGAAGGCATCGCGCATGGCCCAGGTTGGTGCCATATCTGCTAACAACGCGTAGGCCGCTGCTTTTTGACTAAATGAATTGGTACCGGAAGTAACTTGACCCTGAATTTTGGTACAAGCATCGGCCAACCACACTGGCCCGCCCATGTAGCCTAAACGCCAGCCCGTCATCGCAAAACCTTTGGCAAAACCGTTGACGGTTACGGTTTGATTTTTTACATTTTCAAATGCGCCAATGCTCACGTGTTTGCCCACGTAGTTGATGTATTCATAGATTTCGTCGGCTACAATCAAGATGTTTTCGTGTTTAGCGATCACATCGGCAATGCCTTTCAATTCGTCGTAGCTATAAACTGATCCGGTTGGATTACAAGGAGAAGAGAACAATACCGCTTTGGTGCGTTCGGTGATGGCTGCTTCAATGGCTGCTGCCGGCACTTTATAGTCTTCGTCGATGGTAGAAGTAAGGATAACTGGAACGCCTTCTGCCAATTTCACAATTTCAGAGTAAGATACCCAGTACGGCGCCAAAATAATCACCTCATCGCCGGGATCCAACAAAGACAAAAAGATGTTGGCCAAGGATTGTTTTGCACCAGTTGAAACCACGATTTGGTTCAACGCAAAATCCATGTTGTTGTCCCTTTTGAATTTTACTTTGATGGCTTCTTTCAGCTCTTGCAAACCTGGTACCGGGGTGTATTTGGTAATGCCCGCATCAAGTGCTTGTTTGGCTGCCTCTTTGATGTGGTCAGGCGTATCAAAATCGGGTTCTCCCAAACTCAAGTTGATTACATTATGACCCTGAGCTTTGAGTTCCCTTGCCATAGCAGACATCTTCAGGGTTTCAGATTCCGACATTTGCAACACCCGTTGCGACAGAGGAGTGGTACTCACAATTGACATTGATTTTGCTTTTTGATGGTTTGAAATAGACTATTGGAAGTCTATTTTTTAATAGTTCCTTAGCTGACTGTGTTTCCGGTTAAGGCTATTTATTGAGTAGAATCAGGTATTTTGTGGGCCAAATTCCTTGCTGGTTAGACAAACGGCGTAAAAATAGAACATTGGAGGCATTTTTGCTATTTTTTTACTTAAAAACGATCGGATTCTTTTAGTCTAAAAATTGGCGATGCTAAAGTTTAGATTGTCAGGCTTTTAGTAGACCCTACTTTAACTATTTGCTAAAAGGCCAAGTTTAATGAGGAAAATCGCTAACAGGAGCTGACCTTGATCACACTAAGAGATGCGGATTTTTCGCTATCTTTCCCACGCAACAACCATTTTGAAAACCAAATACAGCTCGGTAAAACCCGCGGCATCATGACAGAGAAACAATTACAACTCAACCAAAAAATCGCCGAAGCCCAACTAGGCGGCGGTCAAGCGAGAATAGACGCGCAACACAAAAAAAGTAAACTTACCGCTCGCGAACGCGTTCATTTTTTACTTGACGACGGCTCTTTCGAAGAAATTGGGATGCTGGTCACCCACCGCTGTAGCGATTTTGGCATGGATCAACAGATCTTTCTGGGAGATGGCGTCATAACTGGTTATGGTACAATCGATGGGCGATTGGTGTATGTTTTTGCCCAAGATTTTACGGTTTTTGGCGGCTCTTTATCGGAAGCGCATGCCGAGAAGATTTGTAAAATCATGGATCTAGCTATGAAAAACGGCGCTCCGGTCATTGGTTTGAACGATTCTGGTGGCGCTCGAATTCAAGAGGGGGTAGCTTCATTAGGCGGCTATGCCGATATTTTTTACCGCAACGTGATGGCTTCTGGCGTAATTCCGCAGATTTCGGCCATCATGGGGCCTTGTGCGGGCGGGGCGGTATACTCTCCGGCTATGACCGATCTGATCGTAATGGTCGATAACTCATCCTACATGTTTGTAACTGGTCCCAACGTAGTCAAAACGGTAACCAATGAAGAAGTAACTTCAGAAGAACTCGGCGGCGCAAATACCCATGCGGCTAAATCGGGGGTAACTCACTTGGTAGCGGCCAATGATTTGGATTGTTTGGCCAAAATTCGCCGCATGATCAGCTATTTGCCGCAAAACTGTGAGGAAAAACCAGCAAAATTGCCCTACGAGTTGGGGGAAGAATGGTCGGAGGCACTGGAACACATCATTCCCGAAAGCGCCAATCAGCCCTACGACATGCGCGAGGTGATCAGCCATATCGTCGATGCCGACTCGTTTTTTGAAATCCATGAGCAATACGCTGAAAACATCGTAGTGGGATTTGCGCGATTGGCGGGGCGGAGTATCGGCATTGTTGGCAATCAGCCGATGAGTTTGGCGGGGGTTTTGGATGTCAATAGTTCGCGAAAAGCAGCGCGATTTGTGCGCTTGTGCAACAGTTTTAATGTGCCATTATTGGTTTTGGTGGATGTGCCAGGTTTCTTGCCGGGAACCGATCAAGAATGGAACGGGATCATTGTCAATGGTGCCAAATTGTTGTACGCTTTTAGTGAGGCTACGGTACCTCGCGTTACGTTGATTACCCGCAAAGCCTATGGCGGCGCTTATGATGTGATGAACTCTAAACACATTGGCGCTGACCTCAACTACGCATGGCCAACTGCCGAAATTGCCGTGATGGGAGCAAAAGGCGCATCGGAGATCATTTTCCGTAAAGAAATCAGCGAAGCAACCAATCCAGAAGAAATGTTGTTGAACAAGGAGAAAGAATATCAGGAAGCTTTTGCTCATCCCTATCAAGCCGCAAAACGCGGCTACATCGACGAGGTAATTCAACCCAAACAAACCCGGCGGAAGTTGATCAAAGCCTTTGCAATGTTGGAAAATAAAGTCGCTAATTTACCTAAGAAAAAACACGGAAATATACCTTTGTAAGGAACGGGTGAATAATAAAGTGTCATTTTAGCCGTCGCTATTTTGCTGCCAATCAACTATCTTTTGAGGCGCAATGTGGGGCATTTGATACTTCCCACGGGATGACCAGGTGATTTTTGTCTCTTTCTTTTTTCGTCCTGCCGCGTTGCAAATGCTCGTCGTAGCTTTGGCTACGCCTGTGCTTTGCGCCTCGCAGGTCAAAAAAATAAATTCGCCAAAATTTCACCTTTCCACCCCTTGAGAAGTATAACGAAAAAGATAGGAAGAGTGGTGGTGAAAGAGCAAAGCAAAAATGATTCTTTGTTGTTTAACCGTTCCTAATACAAGTCTAAAGCCGGATTTGCGTTACATTTTTGGCTATTTGCGTCTAACAGTTTGTTCAGATTTCGGATCTGTGGCGAAGGAGAGCAAAATCCAAAATCTGAACTAGTTCTAAACTTAAATTTTTTAACGAAAACAAGTTCTAATGAAATCAATCTTTTTTACCCTGCTGACCTTGGTTTTTTTACCTTTTGTGTTAAACGCCCAAAACATTCAGGAATCTCCAAGAACCATGAGTATGGGTACCAAAAACAGTTATTCTTTCAACGTAGACAACCTCAATGCCAAAGAAGTAGAGAAACTTTGGAACGATTTTGTGAAAGAAGCGAATGGTAAAACCAAAAAAGACCGCAAAACGAATGAAGTTACTGCAACTGCTATGTCTTTACCAACCATAAGCAGCACCCCAGTTGATATGTATGCTACCTTTACTGATAAAGGCAATAACAATACTGAAGTAGTGGTTTGGGGTAATTTGGGCGGCAATTTCTTATCAGCTCAAGATAACCCAGAAAAAGTGGAGCCATTCCGTTCTTGGCTCAATACATTTGGTCGTAAAACCAGAGTTCGTAAAGTTGAAATTGAACAAGATACGGAAGAATCAAAGTTGAAAGATCTTAACAAAGACTACACCCGCTTACAGAAAGATCAGGATCGTTTGAACAAAGACATTGCCGATTATCAGCAAAAATTGGCCGATGCACAAAAGAACCTGGAAATCAACAGGGCTGCTCAAGTTGCCCGCCAGCAAGAAGTTATGAACCAGCAGAAAGTGTTGGATTTGGTGAAAGAAAAGTTGAAAAGAGTAGAATAAGGAACGGGTGAATAATAAGTGCTCGTTTTAACCGCCGCTATTTTGCCGCCAATCAACTATCTTTTGAGGCGCAATGTGGGGGCATTGTAACGAAAAAGATAGGAAGAGTGGCGGTAAAAGAGCAAGGAAAAAGCGAGCAGTTATTGTTTAACCGTTCCTAAGACTAGTTACGACTTTTTTTTCCCGCAAATCACAAAACCGGTTTCAGTGCTCAACTGAATCCGGTTTTGTGTTTATATCACTATCCATCTTGATATATTAAAAAATAATTCAATCGTTTAAGACGAAATGCTTGGCGAATGGCGTTCTTGTTCACAAAAAACAAGAGGCTATGTTTAAGAAAACCGTTTTGACGATTTGCCTGTTTTTAGGCATAATGAAAGGGCTGTCTGCACAGATTCCTCATGGTACTGCCGCTCCGCGCAGCGCCGCTCCCATTCCATTTGGCGTACAAGATGCAATGATGATTGATCAAATGATGGTCACTTCCCCTGGTTTTACCATTTCATCGCTCGACGCATTGCGCGAACAAAGTGTAAAACCTTACATGATGCCGGTGCGTAGAGCCAATGATAAAGGCTCGGAACTAAGTTATGAATTGGCTAGTTGTTTGGAATTCTACAAAAACTTGAATGAGAATTACAAGCTCAATTTAAGTCCGGATTTTATTACCCTGAATTTGCAAGGCCAAGGCATTCAACCCACCCCACAAACTGCTTTTCGGTTTTTGGCGGATGTGGGCACTGTTGATTCGGCAATTCTTCCTTACGGGACAACCACGCTAACCAATGGCGTGCGCAGTGCCTTAAGATACCGCATCTCGAATTTTTTGCAGATTTTTCGCGATATCTCCAAGCCAAGACAAAAAATTTACGAGATTCGCAAGGCTTTGATGCGCGGCAACCCCGTCATTATTGATTTTATGGCTGACCCTTCCTTACCGCTTGCCAATGGTGCAGACGAATGGAAATTGCAAGGCCAGGCCACTCAACTTTATCCCTTAGTTGTTGTTGGCTTTAACGAAGACAAACAAGCAGTTGAGGTAATGAGTGCTTGGGGAAGTGCATGGGGTAGAGCAGGTTATGTTTGGATTCCTTATGAATATTTTGGCAACTTGGCGGTAAATGGTTATGTATTGATACCGACCGGGTTTTAATTATCGAAAGTTATGAATGCCCTTGTATTAGTAGAAAAAGATCAAGCACTGACGTTTCAATCACTACCTGACCCCATTCCTGAACCGGGTGAGGTAGTGGTTGATTTAAAAATGGCGGCAATGAATCACCGCGATGTTTTTATCACCCAAGGTTTTTACGCGGGTATTCGCTATCCCATAATTTTGGGTTCGGATGGCGCTGGGATTTTCAATGGACAGGAAGTGGTTATCAACCCCGGGATCAATTGGGGCGAAAACCCGCGTTTTCAAGGGCCTAATTTTCAAATTCTCGGTTTACCTACCAATGGTACTTTTGCCACCAAAGTAGCTGTTCCTGCTGCCGAGGTGCACCTTAAACCAGCCCATTTGAGCTGGCAGGAAGCAGCAGCTTTGCCTTTGGCGGGGCTTACGGCCTATAGGGCTTTGTTTACCCAAGGACAATTACAAGCTGGCGACCGGGTATTGGTAACTGGAATTGGCGGCGGTGTGGCTTTGTTTGCCCTGCAATTTGCCAAAGCTGCTGGCGCCGAAGTTTGGGTGACCTCTAGTTTGCGCGAAAAAATGGACAAAGCATTGACGCTCGGCGCCAAAGGCGCAGTAAACTACACCAATGCCGACTGGATCAAAGAATTGAACGCTACTGGCGGTTTTGATGTCATCATCGACGGCGCGGGCGGCGAAGGACTTGGCGCTTTGCTGAAAGTGTGTCGCCCAGGTGCGCGCGTAGTCGTGTACGGAGGCACACGCGGAGTTACGCCCAATTTTAGTCCGCAAGCCTTGTTTTGGAAACAAACTTCGGTGATCGGATCAACGATGGGTAGCAATGCGGAATTTGTGGCCATGCTTAGTTTTGTAACCCAACACCGCATTTATCCAGTGATCGATTCTACTTTCCGTTTGGCAGAGGGCAACGCGGCCATTCAACGGATGGAAGCGGGCAACCAATTTGGTAAAATCGTTTTGGATCTCCGACAATAATTAGCAACTCATGCGCATCGGTTTGCTTTCTGATACTCACAGTTTTTTGGATCCTACCGTTTTTCAATATTTTGAAGAATGCGATGAAATATGGCATGCTGGAGATATTGGCCAAATCGAAGTGGCTCAAGCGCTAAGTGAATTTCGACCTTTTCGGGCCGTTTATGGTAACATTGATGGTTTAAGTGTGAAAGCACAATATCTTGAGGATCTGCGATTTGAATGTAATGGTTTGGAGGTGTTTATCACGCATATTGGCGGCTACCCTGGCAAGTATCATCCTAGGGTTCGACCGTTATTACAAGCCAATCCGCCAGGGTTGTTTATTTGTGGGCATTCGCACATTTTAAAAGTAATGCCCGATCCTAAGCTTGGGTTTTTGCACATCAATCCAGGGGCTTGCGGTCAGGAAGGCTTCCACCAAATGCGCACCATCGTGCGTTTTAGTGTACTAGAGGGAAAAGTGACGGATTTGCAGGTCGTAGAGTTGGGTAAAAGAGGTGCAATTTCTGAGTAATTAATTCAAGTTGTGACCAAAAATAAATCAAACCGCATAGCGGTGATATTATGGTAGTAAAAGGTTTGGTTTGGGGTTTAGAACCACATAGTAGTGACATTTTAGCATAATAATGCCACCGCTACGCGGTTCTAAACGACTAACAATGTCTAGTTTCTACCAAAATATCACCGCTACGCGGTTTAAGCTGATAAATCACAACTTGAGTTAATTCCCCTAAAAACTAGCACAAATACCAAATTGTTGTCCATCAAAACGGAGCTGAGTACGACTCAACAACGGCGCAATTTTTGGGTTGTCGCTGGAAATAATGGCCGTCAAGCTTAGGTCAAAAACAAAAAGAAAAGCGCCCTGTAATAAAATCGATCGGCCAAACCCACGCAATTGGGCTGGGTTTTTCACATTATCGCGTTTTCCACGTTCCAGCAGATAAGCCCCGCCGAGCATGTACCCCACATCCAATCCCGCATTGAACAGCAATATTTTTTCTATTTTGTATTGATCCTGGATGGAGTGGTAAAGATCCAGGCTACCCGGATTGGATCGCATCACGCCAATATAGCCAGCCGCGGCAATACCCAAATTGATGACATTCCAGCCAATCTGCATTTGGTGGAAGGCTTTGTTTTCTCCTTGTTTGCCATTTAACAAGGCCGCACTCAGCGCCATATTCCCAATGGCCCAGCTACCTAGCACCAGCATACCCGTTTTTTGTTTTTGCAAGCGGGTTTGATTGAAATCCAATAAAGTATTACTTTGCGACCAGGCTAGGATCAGCAGGTTAAAGAGAAAAAACAGGGTGAGGAAGGTTCGTTTCATCATTTTGGGTAGTATTTAAAAGCTGAATTTGCTTAGGGCAAACGCATGAAATTATCATAAACGAGATTGTCTAAAAGAATATAAAGCGTAGCCCTAGGGAATTAGACAAAAGCTTCGATCTAAGTATCTCAGGCGCTTGGCACGGGCCTTATTGAAATCCCGATTTTGCGAAATCGAAGGCGGGTTAAGCGA
>JBBANM010000111.1:10617-19819 GCA_040401995.1 Saprospiraceae bacterium | reverse complement strand
TGACCACTTTTTCCCTTTTTTTTTATCCGTTCAACTTTTTGAACAAGCTCTTACAAACAGACGCTCCCTGGAAAGATATGCCCCGACGTTATTCTCCCTATCGGATCTGTCATCGACATTTTCAAGAATGGACTGATGATGGCATTTTTGAAAATGCTTTACAAACCCTGGCTAAGGATTTGTTGTAACGAGGTAAAATTGATCACCCGCTTACGAATGGCTATGGAAAACAGGAATTTCTATGGCCTCAAAAGGTATTTTTTGTGCGTTTGAGGTAGTGTATGGATACTTTTACAATCTTTTCTTCCAGGTATCCTTACGTTTATTATGAAAAACAGCTATAACCTGAATGGTCTTTGGGCACAGCAGGGTAATTAACCCATGCCTTACACCCACACCGCAAATACCTTTTCCCCATTATGTACAATCTCCTCCACCTTCCAGTCTTTCACCTCACTGTGATCAAAAATCAGGAGGGCGCCTTCCTCCAAACCCAATGAATCCAAGTAATTCGCCAATTGCTCCAGACCATTTTCGTGCGCTTGTTGACCGCGCCACAATTTGAGCTCAATCACATAGCGGTGCTGATAGTAAGTAATGAGCACATCCAAGCGTTTTTCTTCCGAAATTTGCGGCTCTTTAAACGCATGGCCATGCCCATTAAGGATGGGTTTCAGAAAAGCCAAAAATACCAAGCGCCCTTGACGTTCCAGGAAGTCGCGCTCTTTTTTGTGGTACTCGGCCTTCATCAATTCCTGAAACTTCAGCAAAGCTTTTTGGATGTTGAAGCGATTGCCGGGAAGCTGGTAAGATCCCGCAAATTCGGAGTTGAGGATTCTCCCTTGATTTTGGACTAGGAGTTTGGTGGTCATATAGCTGGCAATGACCTCTTGATAAATGCGATTTTGGATAGCCAAGCCATTACGATTGGTGAACACCCCGTAAATCACCCCCAAATTTGTAGTAGGTTCGTTGAGGTCAAAGGGAACATCCTGTTCATTGATGACCAATGCTAAGGCGAGCTGATACAGTGCTGGATTGTTTTCCAAATTTTTGACCAGCTCATCAAAATTGACATTCGACTCCCGTACCAGTTGACTGGCTGCTTCATCCACATCGCTTGTAGTCCAAGTGCTTTGCGTTTTTTGGGGCAATAATTTTTCATCAAAAATTTTGCACAGCTTACTCACCAAAAAAGGATAGCCCGAGGTGTAATAAAACAGACGTTCGGCAACGGCTTGAACATTCACCACTACATCCCGATCACGGGCGTATTCCTCCAACATGGGTTGTATTTCCCCCGGGTTAAAGTTCATGTCCACTTCAAAATCAGCGGCAATGTTCCAGGGTGAATTGTATTTCTGTTCTTCACCTGGTCGCAATTTGAGCTTGAGGGTTTTTACATCGTGTACGCCAGTGAGGATGACGGAGTGGAAGGTAGGTGCCTC
This sequence comes from Saprospiraceae bacterium, assembly GCA_040401995.1. Taxonomy (GTDB): domain Bacteria; phylum Bacteroidota; class Bacteroidia; order Chitinophagales; family Saprospiraceae; genus Haliscomenobacter. The sequence continues at coordinate 18,371 of JBBANM010000111.1, read as the reverse complement.
CGTCCGCTCGAGGTATTTATTGCGCAACAATCCTAAAAAACTGATAAACAACTGATTGTTGCTGCTTTTGTCTATTTCGTCGATAAGGAGTACTACTTTGCGCTCGGATTTTTCAACTAAGAGGCTGATTGTATCCGATAGGTTACTAAAGGAGTCTACTGAATATTCTTGTTGAGCACTCCACTCCGAAAGTTTTATATCTACTTTTTTGCAGGCTTTAGCCATCAAATTCAAAAACACCTTACTCAGGGTTGCTTCATTTTCAAAAGGAAGATCTCCCGTTCCCTCAAAACTGGTTCGCAATGCTAAATATTTTCCTGAGGCATTGAGTGTTTCGGTTATTTGAAACAATGCCGTAGTCTTCCCATACTGCCTTGGCCGATTGATGGTAAAATAGTCCCCTTGCTCCACCATCTCCAGCATACGGGCGTATTTGGCAGAGGAATCAGCCATGTAATGCTCCGCAGGGAAGCAGACGCCAGTGACGTTGAAGCGTTTTTTCATGGGATAAAGATAAGGAATTATGGTGTGTTGGTGGTAGGATGAATTTTTTTGGGGAGCGGGGATGAAAGAAGTAAACATCTGTTTTCAATCAGTGATGAGTACAGGCTATAGTGTACAAAATGGTTCGATATTGAGTCAGTGCGCTATTCAAACGCAAAAATATTCTACCTTGTCAAATATTCAAATAAAAAAAACAAAGATGAAAAAAATCAGCAGCATAGCAATCGCCTCAGCATTGACATTTTTGTTCGCTTGTTCAAACCAGTCCCAACCGATATTGATTGCGGGAAATGCAGTTGGCAAAGCGAAAGTTGGAATGAGTGTAGCCCAAATTCGGGAAGCCGTCAAACCTTTAGTATTAGACCAAGGGATCAAGGGCTTTGAAGGAGATGTTATTTTTTCAGTCAAAGAAGGAGAGAATTCGATCATCACCTTCAATGAATATTATCAAAAAATCACAGAAATAGAAATTTTTGCCCCTCGCTACCAAACCAAAGAAGGGATCCACGTAGATATGTTGCTGACAGAGGTGGAGAAAAAATTTGGCAAGGTTACAGAACTGAGTATCGATGAACAAAACGAAGATCTGGAATATGTGAAGTTTGCCAAATCTCCTGAAAATCTCCGATTCAGGGCTACCATAAAGGACAAGGGGAAACGTGCCGGGATCTATGCGCCTGACCAACCTGTTACCACCAAATTTCAAGATAAAGCTGTGTTGAAAACCATTATTGTCAACGATTGGAGTTTGGATCAGGACTAAGGAGGGCCATTGAAGGCAATATGTTCAGTGAAGAAAAATCAATAAAAAGGGTCTCCTATATACTCAGAGGCCCTCAATTTTTCAGCGAAATCTCTCCTATCTCGCTACCGTTTTTTGGAATTTTTTTTACTTGCTACGTGTCATTTTGTACTATACCTTTATTTAGTACCTTTTCACGCTCTTCCGTTAGTCAGGATGACAGGATTTGAACCTGCGACTCTTCACGACGTCGTTGGAAATACGCTATCCACTCCAACCAAAAACAAAAAAGGCATAAAAACCTGCTCTACAGATCTTTACACCTTTTTATTCGTCGGAATGACAGGTTTTGAACCTGCTTTACAAACCCTGGCTGAGGATTTATTGGACCGAGGTGGAATTGATGTTCAGTACCACTTTCTTAATGGCGATCAATATATTCTTGGAATGTTTGCACCAGCAAGTCCCCTCCAGATGATGCTTTATCAATGTGGAATTTCAAAGTAAATAATGAATAATTTTTTGTGTTAAAAACTACCTATTTGTTGTTTATTTTTTTATTTTTACACTAAAAGTATCATTCAGTAATATCGAATCCGAAAAACTGGCAAATTTTGGGCAAACAATCTTTCTTTTTGAAGACGATGACTGGGCATTGGCTATAAGGAACGGGTGAATGAGGGCTAAAATTTGAACTTTTGGAACCCAAATGGTAAATATCCTAATCTTTATAATTTAAAAAAAACGTTCAAATGACAACTGAAAAACTAAACCATTTGATTACCATCTTGCGAGATGGAGACGATTTTGCCGAAATATTCGATTATTTTCTAACGAATTTTTCAGAGCAAGATATTTTTATCAAACAAAGCAAAAAGTTCAAATCTCCACTAATCAAAGAAATGATTAGCCAGGCTGCTGCCCAAGTTTTTAATAAAATCCCCATTCAAATCACCAACCTTTTTCTGCTCAATCATGAAAAACTGGGCATCGTTCACGGTGCTGGTTGGGTTGAAGCCAAATTATTCAACGTATTTTATTGTAAACGCATCAATGTAGGGTTGTTGGTGATCCAAACCAATCAAGATACTAAGTTTAGCCGAATTACAACGGTGCCGCAAGGTCCAACTACTCAGCTTAATGAGGATTTTATCGATTCTGTCGATGGTTTTTCGAAACATTTTAACCAAAAATTTCCAAATTAAGCCACTATGGAGGGAAACGCCACTAGCGTGGCTTTGATGCTGCCAAAGGGCGCTAGCCCTGTTACCGTTTATAGAAAATCACAGTAAAGATGCGATTAATCGCGTCTCTACATCAAGCCAAGTAGTGGCGGCACGATTTGGTTGGTTATTGCCCTTAAATCCATTTCAATCTCCGAATTCACGTTAAATAGTTAACTGTATTTTGATTTTGTTCCTTACTTTAGAGCTTGTTCAAATTTTGGATTCTGGGCTCCATGAGGCAAATATTATTTGATGCTTCGTTAAAATTTTCGCCGTATTGCCCGCATACGGCTGCTAATTTTGCCTCGCCTGAAATGATATTTGCTCTCCTTCGCCTCAGATCCAAAACTTGAACAAGCTCTCAAAAATGGGACGAGAAAAAACAACTCCTCCATTTATGGCTTCCATTCTTTTCTCTAAAATTCAATGCTCATGATTGCTCGACAGTTTTTTACTACTCTTGTTTATGGTCTTTGTTTGTTAACTACCCCCTTTTGGTTAAGGGCGCAAGATGATCAAGCTTACAAGGTTCCTCCTAAAACCCTCTCAGATTTGTTGTTGGCCAAGCCCACTCCTGGGGTTAGTGTTGACGAAAAAGGAGAATGGCTGGTGCTTACCGAAAACAACAGCTACCCTTCGGTGGAAGAGTTGGCTCAACCTGAATTGCGAATCGCTGGCTTACGCATCAATCCCAAAAATTATGCACCTAGTCGCCAAAATTACATCAACACCCTTTACCTCAAAAACATGGCTACCGGGAAAGAATTGAAAATTTCTGGTTTGCCGATTCCGCTTTTTGCCGGTAATGTGAGTTGGAGCCCTAATAATAAAAAAATTGCCTTTACCCATACCACCACCGATCGGGTTGATCTGTATGTTGTAGATGTGTTGACTCAAAAAGCTATGAAAGTCAACAAAACGGCGTTGAACGTTTTGTTGAGCAGCAGCTACCAATGGTACGACGAAAATACCTTGCTCTACCGTACTGTACTAGCTCCGGCTTCAACTGCACCGCCCAAACCCTTGATGCCCAAAGGGCCAGCGGTGCAAGAAAACTATGGCAAAGCATCCCCCAGACCTACTTTTCAGGACTTGATCAAAAGCCCGTATGATGAGCAAATGTTTGGTTTTTATGGCACCTCGCAATTGGTAAAAAATGTGAATGGCGTGGAAACTAAAATCGGTCAACCGGTCATTTATGCCAGTCTTGATGTTTCACCCGACAAAAAATACCTGCTTATCCGTACTTTGAAAAAACCATTTTCATATACCGTTACGGCCAGTGGTTTCCCTTCAACCGTAGCCATTACCGACCTTACCGGTAAGCTAATCGATAATCTGGTAGAACTGCCCTCGGCCGAAACGGCACCTAGCGGACGTGATAATGTACAAAACGTTCCTCGGGGCTTTGAATGGCGCGACGATGAAGCAGCAACAGTAGTTTGGTGCATGCCGCTCGACAGCGGTTTGATGAAAAAAAATGTGCCCTTTCATGATGAAGTACTCGCCCTTAGCGCTCCTTTCACCGAAGCGCCCAAATCTTTGTTCAAAACTTCATTGCGCTACTACAACACCACCTGGGGAAATGCCAGTTTAGCCCTAGTTACCGAGGGCTTAGGCAGCAAACAAATGGTTCGCACCAATCGCTTCAACCCCACTACCGGAGACTTAAGCAAATTGATGGAACGCAATACCACTGATGCATACAGCAATCCGGGTAACCCTGTTACGGAATCCAATATTTTCAATCGCCGGGTGATCAAAACCATCGACAATGGCAACAAGATTTTGATGAATAACCCAATAGGCGCATCGCCAAAAGGGGATCTGCCTTTTTTAGCCACTTTTGATCTCAACACTAAAGAGACCAATCTGTTATGGCGTTGCCCCGAAGGATCTTTTGAGTCGGTGATCAGCGTTTTGGATGCCGATAAGCTAACCTTACTCACTCGTCGGGAAAACGAAAATACCATGCCCAACTATTGGCTAAAGGATTTGAAACTGCGTATTGCGGATCGACAGCTTACCAGTTTCGTAAATCCTTATCCTCAATTGGAAGGGGTAAGCAAACAAAAAATTAGCTACAAACGTGCCGATGGTGTTGATCTGACTGGCGATTTGTATTTGCCCAAAGGATACGACCCCAAACATGATGCCCCACTGCCTACTCTGATCTGGGCTTACCCGGCAGAATACAACTCGGCAGCCGATGCCGCGCAAATTCGCGGTAGTGAACACCGTTTTACCCTGCTAAACTGGGGTTCGCCTATTTATTACGTCACCCAGGGCTATGCCGTATTGAACAATGCTGAAATGCCCATCGTAGCCACCAGTGCCGAAAAAAAACCCAATGACGACTTTATTGCTCAGCTTAAATTGAATGCTGAAGCAGCCATCGACAAGCTTGCCGCAATGGGGGTTGGTGATAGAAACCGCATGTCTGTGGGCGGCCACAGTTATGGTGCGTTTATGACGGCCAATTTGCTAGCGCATACCAATCTTTTCAAGGGAGGAATTGCGCGAAGTGGAGCCTACAATCGCACCCTCACCCCATTTGGCTTTCAGAACGAAGACCGCACTTATTGGGAAAACCCCGATTTGTACCACGAGATGAGTCCTTTTAGTTATGCCAACAAAATCAAGACGCCCATCCTGCTGATTCATGGCGATGCAGATAACAATACTGGAACTTTCCCCATTCAAAGTGAGCGCATGTTCAATGCCATCAAAGGGCATGGCGGTACGGTAAAGTATGTGAGTTTGCCTTATGAAAGCCATGGTTATGCCGGTCGTGAAAACATCCTACATATGCTGGCCGAACAATTCAATTGGTTGGAAAAATACGTGAAGTCTGCTCCGGCCGAAGGTGCAAAGCCTGCTCCGAAACCATAACTGATTTTTGTAAAAAAAACATGGCCTGGGTTTTTCCAAATGTTGAAGGAAGACCCAGGCTTTTTAATTGGGGTCTTAGAGCTAGTTCACCCTTTTTTTCCCATAACACCCTATGTTTACAAAAACTTTCACTCACCAATGAACAAAGAACGAGTCAGCATAGACCGCATCAAAACGCTTGGCCATCATTGCCCTCATTACTGACGACTACTTGATGGAAACCTTAGTCCTCAAAGGCGGCAACGCCATGCTCATGGCTTACGACCTTTCCAGCAGGGCTTCCTATGATCTTGACTTTTCCATGAGTGACGATTTCAAGGATATTCAAGAAGTAAAACTAGTGATGGAAAAGAACATCTTTGAATCCTTTGAAGCGGACGGGCTGCACACTTTTGATTTTACCTTCACCCCCAAGCCCAAAATTGCCAGGGATGAGACCAAAGATTTTTGGGGTGGGTATCAAGTGCAATTCAAGTTCATTGAAGAGGAAAAGTATATTACCCTGGGCGGGGAAAGCAACCTTGATTCCATCCGTAGGAATGCAGTGAGTATAACGCCCAATAACTCAACAAAGATAGAAATTGAGATCAGCAAGTACGAGTTTGTAGGCGACAGTCAACCAGTGGACATCAATGGGTATACCGTTTATGTATATGCGCCAAGATTACTTGCTTTTGAAAAGATAAGAGCGATTTGTCAGCAATTGCCGGACTATGCACAAGTCATTCCGTCCTTTTCGCCACGACCTCGTTCAAGAGATTTTTACGACATCTATACTTTGCTTACCAAATTTGAGATAGAGATAGATTCTGTGGAGAGCAAAGTAATCCTGAAGAAAGTTTTCGATGCAAAGCGGGTGCCTTATGATTTTCTCAAGAAGATTAGCAGCAACAAAGAGATTCACCAGCAAGACTTTGCTTCTTTGAGAGATACCATTGATGCTGCCGAAAAGAGCAACCTGAAAGACTTTTACTTTTACTTTGATTATGTGGTGCAGACTTTTCAAAACTACCTGGAAGAGGTCTAGAATCCTTTGGGGTAATAAAGCCTCCAGGTTGGAGCATATTCCTTCTCTTGCATTCCGTAGCTGAGGTAAAAATCAAACTCAAAGGGGTGTGCTTTCATTAGATTGAGCTGGGCATCCCTGTAACCAGCTTTTTCCATGTAAAAACCAATGGCCTGATGGTAAGGGTAAATGAACTTGAGTTTTTTGAGCATGGCGTTGAGCTTATTGACGGAAACCGTTTCTTTTGCCCGTTCATAGGCTTTTACCACTTCACCTACCCCGCCTGAATAGGCTGGCCGAACGGCTATGTCAATGAGGGTTCTTTCCAGACTGGTCACCCTGATTTTGCCCATGTGTTCATTTTCTCCGGCAATGACTCCTTCATTATTGGTGTGTTTCCCATTGAGCAGGTAGAGCGAATAATCATCATAGCTGGCATAATTGTCGCTTAGCCTTTTGGGTTTGGCAAAAGCTGCATCTATGCTTGATTGGAGTAGGGGTGAGGCTGTCACCGCTTTGGCCGACTGTTCAAACGTAGTGTAGATGGTTTTGGGCAGTTGTTCGGTCAACTCGTGAAAATACACTGCGGTATAGTGAGAGAGATAGGCGTTGGCTTTTAAGGTAAGGGCTAACTGATAGGCCGTTGCACGGTCATAAATGTATCTGGTGTGAACCACGCCGTCAAAGCTTATTTTGACCTCCCTTAGTTTGGTTTTGCTGAGCATTTCAGCCAAAAAGTCTTCAACCTTCATGCTTTTGGTGAGCCTCCAGAACTCACGGTTCTGGTGTAGAATCTCAGTGATGTCTTTTAGATTGAGTGCCTTATTCGGGAGTGCTTCGAAGAAGGCTACAATGTCTTTTTTTGCTATGGAGAATCTGGATAGGTTACTCATATTTAATGGCCTCAAAAGTATATATACTTTTGAGGCTAAAGGTAATGATTTTTTTTGAGATTGTCAAGTGGTTATTTTTGAAAGAGGCTTTTGATTGTAGATTTAGAGAGGGATGTGGGAGTGGAGAGGTAGGTTTAAAAGTCTTTATCAGTATATATACTGATAAAGACAAAGGTACAGGAAAAAAACGGGATTGTCAAGTTTTTTGGTAACTAGGGAGAAAATAGAGATAGAATAAAATTCCTGAAAAAAGAAGCTTCACTACATTGTGACTTGAGTAATTCATTTTTTTGCTGAACTATTCATATTGCAGTATATCAGAATTGAAGAATTGATTTGCGATCGGTAAGAAAAAGTTGCCTTCAAGTGGCACTAAAAAGAAGCCCAAAATATTTGCAAATGGCATGCAAATAAAAAGGAGTTACGAAGCCTAACTTCGTAACTCCTAAAAAAACTCGTCGGGATGACAGGATTTGGACCTGCAACCATCC
>JBBANM010000111.1:0-10517 GCA_040401995.1 Saprospiraceae bacterium | reverse complement strand
CGACGTCGTCGGGATACGCTACCAAACTTCCCTAAAACAAAAAAAGGCATAAAAATCTACTCTACAGATCTTTACACCTTTTTATTCGTCGGGATGACAGGATTTGAACCTGCGACCATCCCGACGTCGTCGGGATACGCTACCAAACTTCCCTAAAACAAAAAAAGGCATAAAAATCTGCTCTACAGATCTTTACACCCTTTTACTCGTCGGGATGACAGGATTTGAACCTGCGACCACACGCCCCCCAGGCGTGTACGCTACCGGGCTGCGCTACATCCCGAATCAAACAGTGAATTTCAAAACCTACTCTTCACCTAAAATATCAAGTGATACTTGTACTTTTTAACCTAAATCTACTTAAACCACACACCTTCACACTCACACCCTTTCTAGTGAGTAATACAGGACTCGAACCTGTGACCTCTGCTCTGTCAAAGCAGCGCTCTAAACCAACTGAGCTAATTACCCGTTTTTTTGAAGCGATCGCAAATGTACATAAGTTTTAAAGGAAAGGAAATGCTTTGGCGCATTTTTTTTGCCCAACGCTAAATATGATCCTTGGCAAAGCACAGTATATACCAATGCAAAGCGCCGCAACGGGTTCATATCATCCTGTTGCGGCGCTTATTCCAGTGTTTAACTACCCCGGTCTGCCGCTGATGTAGCTCTCTAGGGAGTTGATCTGGTGGCGGTATTCCATGAGGATGGCTTTCATCACGTCGTTGGAGGAGATTACGCCGATCACTTTGTCGTCATCCATCACGGGGAGGTGACGAAAGTGTTTTTCTGACATCAGCTCCAAACAGTCTTCCAATTTGTCTTTGGGCGTAACCGTGATCACATTGGAGGTCATTAAATCTTTCACCAGGGTGTTTTTGGCCTTATTGTCCTGTATGATGCCCTTACGCGCGTAGTCGCGCTCGGAAAAGATGCCCACCAGTTTGCCATTTTCCATGACAATCACCGCGCCGATGTTTTTTTCGGCTAATAAAACTAGGGTATCATAGATGCTGGTGTCAGGGGTTACGGAAAATATCTCGTAGTTGTGGGCTTTCGTGTTGAGTATGTGGTTTACGCGAATCATGGAAACGATATTTATGAGTGTAGTTTAATTTCTAATTCGCGCTGCAAACTAGAAATCAAAACACACTCAAAGTGACGAATATTCAAAATCCAATAAGTCAAAACCGAAAGATTCGTTGACTTTTTCCACAAAATAAAAATTTTTCCTTGAAATGACAACCCTAATTGAAATTATATTGCCATTTCTTGCTTTAAACCATTCCATTCTTGGGCATCAAACCCCACCGCCAAAATGTGATCCGTTTCTATCACCGGGCGTTTAATCACCGAATGCTGGGTCAACATCAGCTCCAATGCCCCTTCTGGCGAACTGGCCGCCGCTTTTTCCGCTTCCGATAATTGTCGCCAGGTGGTTCCACGGGTGTTTACCAGCACCATCCAATCTTTTTGCGCCAACCAACTCGCTAGTTTTTCACGGGTAATCCCTTCTTTTTTGTAATCGTGAAAAACGAAGTCAATGCCTTGCTCAGTCAGCCAGGTTCGCGCCTTTTTTACCGTGTCGCAGTTCGTTATGCCATATAGTGTCATCAGCTATTTGTTTTTTTTGATTTGAGACCATATTCCCCTACTTGCTAGGGTCGATTAGTTCTATTTTTCGCTTAACAATAGCCCCTTTGGGGGCGTGATTTAGGTAGAAAACAGCGCTAAATTTATCCATAGTCCTGTAGGGACGTGATGTGGGTATCCGAAGAGAAACAATACCCATATTTCGTCCCTACAGGACTATAAAAATGGCGAACTACCTTTTCTACCCAAATCACGCCCCTACCGGGGCTTATGGTCTTGTTCTAAACAGATCCAATCGCCCCTGACTACTCGCTTCACCTCAAGAAAAGGAAAAACGAAAAATTTTGCAAGAAAAATAATTAAATGTATAAACATTAATTGTTTTTACACCGTTATCATTGTAGTTGATCCGTAATGAGAGCGACCCTGGTCAACAATTTTGCACTCATTTTTAACTCAACCAATAAAAACAAAAAAACATGGCAACCTGGACAATTGACCCAATGCACTCTGATGTGAACTTTAAAGTTCGCCACTTGATGATTTCTACCGTAAAAGGCAGCTTTTCTAGCTACGAAGCCACCATCGAAGGCGATGAAATCAATGGTTTTGCAGACGCAACTTTCCATTTTTCTGCTGATATCAATAGCATTTCCACTGGCGCGGAACAACGCGACGGCCACTTGAAATCTGCAGAGTTTTTCAATGCAGAGGTGTATCCAAAATTGACTTTTGCTTCAACTGGTTTTGAAAAAACTGCCGATGGCACATTCAAATTGCCGGGTAACTTGACCATCAAAGACAAAACCAACCCGGTTGTTTTGGATGTTCAATTCAATGGCATCATGGTGGATTCTTACGGACAAACCAAGGCTGGTTTTGGGATCACTGGCGCTATCAATCGCCAGGAATTTGGCTTGACTTGGTCGGCAGTAACCGAAGCTGGTGGCGTGGTTTTGGCGGATGAGGTTAAATTGGAACTGGATGTTCAAATGATCAAACAAGCCTAAATACTTAAAAATGGAGCATGGAATATACCTTCCGTGTTTCATTTTTTTAACACTATCCATTGAAGGGATATCCAAACCTTCCAGGTCTTCGAGACCTGGAAGGTTTATAACCGATCATCGGGAAAATAAACTTCTATTTTTTCAATTTAAACTCCAATAAGCTGATCTGAATGGCATTGATGGTATCCAACAAGGTTCGTTGGTAAAGGGCTTGATCAACCGGCGACATTTTACGGGTGAGCATCTCTGGGTGCTTGATGTCGTAATCTAATTCCAATCCTCTCACCGCACCTTCCACTTTCAACAGGCGCACTTCCCAATTTTGATAACGACGGTAGATGGCTTTGATCTGTTTTTTGGATTCTTCAGAGATCAGTTCCATCCCAGTGAGGTTGTCCAAGGAATTGGCGGCAATGTCACCAACTTTCATGGCATCTTGATGATAGTTAAAAGCCTGCTGGATATACGCTTTATCGTTTTCGCTCAACTGCTTTTCTCCTTTGGCCTCATCCGTTGCTGGTTTATTTTTACATGCAACTATTACCAAGCCTAGCATTAGCAAGTAGGTACTCATTCGAAGTATTGAAAAAAACTGCTTCATGTTGTGAATTTATAATCATTAATGCCATAAAATTAGAACCCCCATCTTCGATGGCGTGGTTTTAAAAATATAGCCACAAATTTTCATGAATTAGAGCATGAACGCTGTTCGTGAGGGGTGCACAAACGCCAGTTTGTGTCCCAATTTGTGAAAATTTGTGCAATTTGTGGCTAAAAATTGTTTTGTCTTACGCCGAAGGCGAGATGTGTTAAACTTTTACCATTAACCCTTTACACAGCGAAAACCAGTTGCCGCATTTCGCTCCCAACCTGGCGCTACCCGCAATAATTTTTGCGCATAATTCAACTCACGCGGACCGCCCTCTACATACCACCAACTGCTGGCTGGCAAGTAATAACTACCGCCCTTGAGAATCAAAAACTGGTTGGTACCATTGTCATATACGTCGTTGGTGAGTTGCCAAACACAGCCCACCAAGTCTTCCAACCCGTAAGGATTTGCGCCTTTGGGGTAACGACCAACGGGGTACAACTGGCCATTTCCCGTATTACACAACGTGGAATCAACTTGCAATTTCGATACAGTAAGGGTCTCGGTAATCACTTGTTGTTCACGTTTTACAGTAGCGTTTTTGCTCCAAGGCCATTCTCGACCATCCGAAGTTTGGGCGGCATATTGCCACTCCTGCTCGGTGGGCAAGCGTTTCCCAGCCCAGCGGGCGTAAGATAAGGCATCTTCATAGCTGATGTAAATGACCGGGAAATTTTCTTCGCCTTTTTTGATCACTCCTTTGGGCCAATGTCTTAAAAAACGCAGCGTATCCCGTGGGCGGTAACGGGTTTTGTCCAAAAAAACTTTGAATTGTGCGTTGGTCACCGGGTGTTTGTCCATCCAAAATGCAGACATCTCCACCCCCTTTACTGGATATTCTTTGGGGTTGGGAATGAAATTATCGCCAAAGGTGATGCTCATGTGAAAACGGCCAGCGGGGATACGCGCCATATCTTTGGGAGCGCTTATTGCGGGCGCGCTTTTAGCGGAGGTACTCACTAAGCGTGCCAATCCGGGTTCCAACACAAATACATGTTCGTCCATGAGGTCTTTTTGGGCCCGCAATTGCACCACAAATTTGCCTTCTTTGCGGCCAAAAATCTGGGTCATCGATATTGTCATCGTTTTACCCGTTTGGCGCATTTTGTAGGGCTTTTTGTCGTAACTGGGCAACCCGTGCCAGATTAAAATGGTGTCTCCCCCATTGGCATTGATCGCCAATTGATCGCCAGTGCGCGTTACCGTCAGCAGTTTAGGAAAAATGGCAATTGCGCCTACGGCTCCTTCATTGTTGGTGCCCAGCCATTTTTTGGAAAACGCCTCCAGATCTACCGGAATAAGCCATTGATCGTTTTGGGGTTTTGGCGTAATCAACTCATGGTTCCAAAGGTCTACGACATGATGGGTAGCCTCACGCGCGGGCACGACAAACAAATCGCCAGTAAACCCAGCAGCTTGCAAACTGAATAGGGTGTAAATCGTTTTTTCTGCTCCTGGCCAGGCATTGATGTAGATGCTATCGCGGAGACTGGTGATCAGCGGGGTGTAGTTCGCGCCAGTGAAATTATAGGTGTTTTCACGGAGAATGCGCAGGGTACGTCCCCAAAACCGGTAATCTTCGTCGATCCAGGTGGGACGACCAGGCCGAAATTGATTGATTTCCGTGCCATAACCATTGAAGAATGACACCGCATACTCCCGGCGAATGGGTTCAAGGTACAATTCTGCTACCCGAAAAATGGCAAAATCGGGGCGAATGAGTTTATTCAAATTGAGCAAAGGCGGATAATACAAGGCATTGTGCACTCGCCCGGAAAGGATGCCGGGCATGTCTTTTGGCACGGCCATGCCTTCGCTGTACATGATCACACCGGGGCGTTCCTGATCCACGGCACGCTGACGTTCTGGGGTGCTTTTGCCTTCGGTATCCAACACTACGCCATCGGCGCCAATCCCGCCAATCATGGCTGCCATGCCTTTGTGATGATCTTCCCAACGAGTACTTTCATCCCAGGGGTTGTAGCTGATGAAAAACCGGGTACCTAAGGCGCGACTCTGGTTGGCCAACATCCCCAATTTGGCTTTCCCGCCCGGCAAATCGCGAAACAAATCCCATTGGTTGCGCTGATCAAGTCCCAGCATGGGCCAGTTGGGCCAGATACCAACCACGTCATCCCCGCCATACAAGGGCTGTCCTTTTTTGATAAAATCCAGCAATTTGTATTGTTGACTTTGGGTGTCATAAAAATCGCGGTCCCAAGCCATCAGGAGGTGCATGGCGTAAGCATGCCGAATCCATTGTTGATCTGTTCTGCGGTATAAGCTGTCGTTGAAGTTTTGCCCTTCTAAATCGTACAAATAGCGTTGCTGAAAAACGCGGCGCAATCCTGCTTGCCAGTCACCTTGGTAATTTTCCAACCAAACCTGGTAAGTTACAGTGCCCTGCGGGTAAAGGATGGTTTCAAAGCGCCGGCGACGGGCCTGTGGCTCCGACCACGACATTCGGCGACTCAACGCACATACATTTATTGCTGAGGTTGAAGTCACCGCAGCGTAGCCCAGATTCCAAGCATTGTCGGGGACAATAACATTGACTGGCGCCCTACCTGGTAAAAAAAGATGGGTACGCGATAAGGGGTGTTTTCCCAGCCCAGTGATGTAAGGACGATCTGCCGATTCCCCTAGCGGTACAATGTTCTCGATGGTAAGCGTATCGGCGGCAGTGGCGTTGGCAAAGCGCAAACCCAATTTTTGAGCGTTGCCAACTGGGCTTAATGGCCAAACGGCAATTTCCAATCCTGCTTGTCGATACAGCGTAGTGTCGGCGTTTTTACGCAAAAAAACGGCGTTTTGGGTGTTTTGCAATTTGCCATTTACTAGGTATGAGCATAAGGGCAATCGAGTAGGCTTCCCGTTCAATTGAACAATGGTTACACCGCCTTCCGTAGTCAAAACGGCATTAGGTAATGCTTGTCCATACAGTAAATTGGCACAAAACAGCATTGTCAGCAAACCAAAAACCCGTTGTTTTAACATACTATCCGTTGAGTAAAATATTTAGTGTGTATACCCGGATCAAAAAATTGCGAACACCACTAAAAGACCGATGACAAAAAGAATGGTGAAGGCGAAGAGGTAAAAGAATAGGAACCAAAACCATTTAAAAATAGTCCAGAACCAATTTTGACTGTAAAAATTTTTCATTGATACCAGCAAAAAAACAACTGCCGCTATGTAGGCGATAAGCCACCCTATTACCCCAAGTGGATAAAAATGACTGATCCCCAAAAGTATGGTAAATACCAAAAAAACGCCCGAATGCCAGTGCATCAGAAAAATAAAATGCTCGACATAATAGCGTTTTTGCCGCCGATAAAACAATTTCAGCCAGCCCGCCATAATAAAGATGAGCGCCAATATAGTCCAAGAAAAACTACCGACATAAGCGGAAGTAAGATCGCTGGGATCTTGAAGCGATCGGATAGCCTGCTTGAGAAACATCCGGTTGAGCCAATAATCAATTTTGTATTTATCGGATATCTCTTCTGGAGTCAGTTCCACAATGTCTTTGAAGGCAATCCTATTTTTTTGCGCAAAAAAATTCAAGGTAATCGAATCTTTACTTTTTCCTTCGGCCACGATGGTATCCATCAAATTCATCCAGCGACCATTGGTTTTTTCTAAAATAACATTCAAAGATTTTTTGACTTCGGGTGTTTGTAACGCTGGCGGTAAGGAATCGAAGCCCAATACTACTTCCCGGGTAAAGACGTAGCGCTCCAACAGAAAATAGAAATTGGATTCTTTTTTAGTAGCCGTCTTCCGTTTGTTCTTTTCTTTATTTTTCTCTTCTTTATTGAGGTTTTCTTTAAATCCCTTTTGTTCATTGCTAAAGTTGATCTGGATGCCCTTGCTGGTATCGGTCACCTTGCTAAAAACCAACAATAAGAAAAAAGAAACCACGAAAAAGAACTGAAAAGGATGTGGATATTGCTTGATTTTGCCAGCGAAATAGTATTTAGTGACTTGTGCCGGTATCAGCAAATGCCAAACCATGCGCAAAATCTTGTTGTCGAGATTGGTCAGTTTGTAGATAAACTTGGTGGCCAGTTCTTTAAAAGGCATCTTGCCATCAAAGCGTTTTTGGCCACAGTGCGGACAAAACTTGCCTTTTTTGGCCATTTTTTTACCACAGTTGGCGCACCTTTCTCTTTCTTCTTCCGGCTCAAGCGAATAAGGTTGTTCTGCTGTTGGGTTATCCATAGGTTTATGTTGCTTTCATGTTTAATACTTGATCCCGTAAATGATCAAGCAATTGTTGCCGATCTTTGATGCTTTCCAGTTCCGAATAAGGGATGGGGTCACCGATTTTCACCTTCACCGTTTTTCCCATTTTGTTGCGAATTTCATGGATCAAAAAACCCAAACGCAGCGAATAACTCAATAAACTGGCGGCCTGGAATAACCAGCTGTTTTGCCCTTCGACAAAAATTGGGATCACGGTGGCTTTACTGCCCTGTATCAACTTGATCACAAAGCGTTTCCACTCCAGGTCTTCTGCAGGTTTGCCGAGTTTTGGCGAAGTAGCTACACCGCCTGAGGGGAAAATTGCCAGTGCTTCCCCTTGTTTGATCCGTTCAATAGCTCTGGCGCGGGTATCGAGGTTGATGCGAATGGCCTCCTTGCTTTCGTGGAAATCAACAGGGAGTAAAAAATCGGCCAGTCGCGAATCATGCGTGAGTACTTCATTGACCAAAAACACAAACCGCGAGCGGGTTTTGGACACCAGATCTCCCAAAATCAAACCATCAACCACGCCAAAAGGGTGATTGGCGATAAACACCACCGGACCATCCTTCGGTACTTTTGCCAATTGAGCGGCATCGTAATTAACGCCAATGCGCAATTGCTTGAGTGCCAAGCCCCATAGAGCAATTGGGGGCACGTTTCTAAAACGGATCTCATTGTACAGCCGCTCGATCTTTGGTCGGCCAGTCAATACTTCAAGGATTTCAATGATCCAGCGGCGCAACAAGGGATCTTCCGGTGTGGCGTAAGTAAGGCTTAGCCATTCAGGCTGTTCAGGTAGTGCGGTAAGGTTGGTCTGCATCTCAAGAGTATTCAATTCTATCTCAGAGTGTGATTTGATGAAATTATTTACAACAAAAGAATAAATTGTGAGGCTAAAAATTATTATCGACATTTCATCGAAAAACATCTACGTGCCTACAACAAAATTAAAGCTTCCCGTCTTTTTATTTCCCTTTTTTTTGCTCACGGGTTCAATGATTTACAGCCTTGTTGACGCTGTTGGTTTTTTGCGCGAAGTGAAAAACCTGAACGATTGGGTTTTGTACCATTTTGGCTGGCTTTTCTCGGCAGGCACTTTGTTTTTCTTGCTGCTGTGTGTTTGGATTTACTTCTCGCCCTTGGCTAAAATAAAGATCGGCGGCAAACATGCAGTGCCAGTTCTTACTCGTTGGGAGTGGTTCAGCATTACGTTGTGTACTACTATAGCCATCGGTATTTTGTTTTGGGCTACTGCCGAGCCGTTGTACCATTACCACGCTCCTCCTGGCGGTTTGGGCATTGAGAAAGATACGCCAGCCGCAGCTCGCTTCGCTATGTCGACCATGTTGCTGCATTGGACTTTTACGCCTTACAGCATTTACACCGTAGCGGGATTGATGTTTGCCTTGGCCTACTACAATCTAAAACAACCCTTTAGTCTAGGCGCCATGTTGTATCCGCTACTCGGCCGACCGGTATCGGCGCGCTGGAGTGGCGTTATTGATGCCATTTGTTTGTATAGCTTGGTGGCGGGAATGGCGGCTTCTTTAGGCGCGGGAATTTTGACTGTTTCGGGTGGATTGCATCAATTTTTTGGTATTTCTGGCACCCCTCTTTTGTTGTTTGGGATTACGGTGCTTATCGTCGGCTCCTTTGTTCTTTCCGCTATTACCGGTTTGTTGAACGGGATTCGCATTTTGTCCAACATCAACACCTACGCTTTTTTTGTACTTGCGGTGTTTGTATTGGCGTTTGGGCCTACCCGACATTTGTTACAATTTGGCTGGGAAGGTACGGTTGATTACGTGACTACTTTTTTTCCGCGTAGCCTGGGTTTGGGGGTAGAAAAAAAATGGGCCGATAGTTGGACGATTTTCTACTGGGCCAACTGGCTGGCTTGGACGCCCGTCACGGCGCTTTTCTTGGGTCGAGTGGCTATTGGATATACCGTGCGGAATTTTATTCAGTACAATTTGATCCTCCCTTCGATTTTTTCAGCGGTATGGATGATGATTTTTAGCGGGGATGCACTGTACATCGATGCCGTGTCGCACACCGCCAATTTGTATACTTCGCTGCAAAACAGCGGCCCGGAAAGTGTAATTTATCGGGTGCTGGATCAACTGCCCTTGGCGCAGATCACCGGTCTCTCATTTTTGGCTACCGCTTTTTTATCCTACGTAGCTGGCGCGGATGCCAATACTTCCGCGATGAGCAGTTTATGTACGCATGGCATCACGCCTGAAAGTCCGGAAGCCCCTGTTTGGGTGCAAATCGCTTGGGGATCTTTGGTTGGGTTGGTAGCTTGGGTAATGGTGGCAAATGCCGGGATCGACGGCATCAAAATGGCTTCAACACTGGGCGGTTTTCCGGCTTTGTTTTTGATTATTGGTGTTGCTGGCTCATTGGTGGCGCTCTTGTTAAGGCCGAAGCATTTTTTCCCAGAGTATTTTGAATAAGCTCCAAGTTTCTAAACCAAAATACGCTTTAAAAGCGGGCCATAAGTATCAACACGGCGATCGCGCAAAAAATGCAACAACTGCCGGGCCTCCCGAATCTGATTGAAATCACAATCGGCATAAAGGATGGTCTCTTCCCAATCAGCCATGGCTAAAAAAGTCCCGAACGGGTCGCTGATGAAGCTTTTTCCATAAAAAGACATCTCGCCCTCCTCCCCTACTCGGTTGGGAGTGGCAATAAACACCCCATTGGTTATCCCATGCGCACGAATCACCGTTTGCCAAGCTTCATGACTGCTGTATTCTGGTCTATCCGGTTCGCTACCAATCGCGGAGGGGTAAAAAATGATTTGCGCGCCTTGTAATGCAAAAATGCGCGCTACTTCTGGAAACCACTCATCCCAGCAAATGCCAATGGCAATGCGTCCAAAACGGGTATCAAATACCGGATAGCCCAAATCACCCGGAGTGAAGTAGTATTTTTCCAAGTATTGCGGCCCTTCGGGGCAATGTCATTGACTTAAGGATTTTAAGCTGCTCTTCGGTAGTTTT
>JBBANM010000110.1:0-19867 GCA_040401995.1 Saprospiraceae bacterium | reverse complement strand
TTTCAATAAGGCCCGGGCCATAGCTTCTGAGGTTCTAGATCGAAGCTTTTGACCTGCATTTAGAAGTTATTTCTGGCAGTTTTTTCAATATTTTAATGCGTTTGCCCTGATTCACATTAACTTCGTAATAAACAGATTATATTTAGTTTTATAATTCGAGTTGTGCAATTGAAGTAGAAAGCAGCGCTCGAAAGTTTTTACGACCCAAACATCTAAACTATACATCCCGAGGGATGTATAACTCAAAACGCTAAAAGACATGTTCCCTCAAGATTACGCGCATGTACTGACACATTCCAGTGCTGAAAAACTTCAATTATTCCGAACCCTAGCCACAACCATCCAAAAGCAAGGTTTTGCCTATGCCTGGAATAAACACCTCAAAAAAATTGTACAGCTGTACCATCGCCGAGGGAAAAGCACAAAGGACACCATCAAAGGGTACGATTTATTCGCCCT
Source organism: Saprospiraceae bacterium (assembly GCA_040401995.1). Taxonomy (GTDB): domain Bacteria; phylum Bacteroidota; class Bacteroidia; order Chitinophagales; family Saprospiraceae; genus Haliscomenobacter. The sequence continues at coordinate 19,408 of JBBANM010000110.1, read as the reverse complement.
TATGCAACAATCACCTGAATTGAAGGCGCATTTCGAATCTTTGCCCCAAGAAGCACTAGCTGATTTAACCGCTTCATTTGATCAAGACCTCCAAAAACAACAATGGGACTCCCCTGTAAAAACTGATTTTAACGCTGCCGTTCAGGAGCTGTACGCGCAACATGCCAGTGACTGGGCTGAAGTAACCGAGGCCGATGGAAATCCGGTTCAAGTTTTAGAAAACGAGGTATTTAGAAACTGGGGAAGAACGGTGGAGCACATTCCCCGATACACCTGTTTCCCCAAATCCAAAGTTGGCGTTCAAAACATTGTCAAATACGCCAAAAAGCACAACAAGAAAGTTAGGGTATCTGGCTATCGACATACCTGGGGCAACCTTTATTCGGCTAATGATGAGATTCTAATTTCCTCTTTAAGTCTAAGGGTTGCTACTCACTTACCGGCTCCACATCCGCCGCTTGATCCCAGCAGCGACTTACAGGGCATCGAAATGGTAGGAACCATTGTAGAAAATGGCGAAACCAAAGGGCTTTGTAAAATCGGCGCTGCCACCACCAATGAACATTTCCGGCGCTGGGCCACCGGAGATCACGGCGGTAACCCTAGCGGTTGGACGGTTCCGCTAAATGTAATCATGGTGGAAATTACCTGGGGCGGTAGCATTTCTGCCATTTGTCATGGCGCTGGTTTGCAACACAAATGCCTAAGTGACCAAGTGTATGAAATTGAATACGTCGACCCAAATGGTGCGCTGCAAACAGTAACCGATCCTGAATTGCTAAAAGCGGCCGCAGGCTGTTTTGGATTATTGGGCGTGGTTACTTCCATTACGCTCAAGCTCGATAAAATGACCTATGCCAAGATGCGCCCTTACAAACAAAGGGTTGGATTGACTATACCTCCGCCAGCAGGAATGAAAATCCCGGCAGGAATTGACATGACTGGCATTGAACAAGCTGATTTAGATGCAGCTTGGGAGCGATTTGTATCCGATGCCGAAAATTCTTATTTCTCGGAATGGTTTTGGTTTGCTTTTCAAAAAGATTGCTGGGTAAACTGTTGGAACAATGATGGCGCAGAAGCCGATGCCAAACCTTATCCTTCTAAATTGGATACTCTTTTTGAAGAGGCTCAAACCTACATCGCCGACCTCATCGTTGACAGCAAATTGTTCCATTTTTTAACCCCAGAAATTCAAACCCTCATCATTGCTACTAGCGCACTGATGGTCTTGCCCAAAGTTGCGCCCCACAAGCCGGCCATTGTTACGCCATTAATTGATGGACTACATTTTAAAAGAGGCATTCAAAACTTAAGGGTCTATGACCTGGAATGGGAAATCCCCATTCCCGCCCGAGCCGATGATCCTAGTAAACCCGACTGGACGGTCTGTCAGAAAGCATGGTGGGCGGTAATCAACGTGTTTTATGATCGCTACAACCGCAACCGCAAAGACATTCCCATGCGCTTAACCGTTGAGATGCGCATTATGGGCGATTCGGAGATGATCATGGCGCCGCAACACGGTAATAAATTTGGCACCTGTGCTATTGAAGTGCTCACGCTTTCCAGCACTCCCCGCGATGAATGGAAGGCGTATCTACAAGAAATCACCAGCATTTGGGAATCCTTTACCGATAGTCAAGGAAATCCCTTGAACATCCGTCCGCATTGGGCGAAAGAATGGGAAGGATTAAAAGTGCGCAACATGGAGATCCTGGATTATTTGAAACAGGTCGCTTATAAAGATCAATTGCCCAAGTTTAAAAAGATCCTACAGCTCATCGCCGAAGAGCAGGGCTTTACCCTGGCGGATATGCAATCGCGTTTTTCGAATCCATTGATCGACAATCTTTTTGAACCTGTTTTTAGTCCAGAAACCATCTAGCTCTTTCGCAACACCACAATCTTGCTATCATGAACCTAAAGCATAATTTTTTTTGGAAAAATAGAGGCGGTAATCTTTCCGCTACAGTATCGCATTATTTTGAGCCGAAATCGGTGGCCGAAATTCAGCAGATTGTAAAGCAGGCGTTGCTAGAAAACAAAAAAGTACGCGTAGTAGGAGATGCCCACTCTTGGTCGCCCTTGAGTGTAACCAACGATTACCTCATCAATACCACTAAGTATTTCAATAAAGTACTCGCCGTCACCAAAGATCCAGATACCATTGTAGTGGAACCCGGAGCAACTGTTGCCGATACCCTTAAAGCCTATCGCCGCCACGGACTGGTACTGCCAATGAACGTAGATGTACCGCCCATTACCATCGGCGGCGCCATATCGGTGGGTGCAAATGGTTTCTCCAAAGACTGGGGTACCTATTCTCAGTTTGTGCAGGAATTAGAAGTGGTTACGGGAACGGGAGAAATCAAAATCATCAATAAAGACAAGGACTATGAATTGTGGAAAGCCGCTTGTTTGGGATTGGGGATGTTTGGCATCATCACCAAAATCACTTTGAATCTGGTGAAAATGTTCACAGTACGCGTGGTAGAAAAGAAAATCAACCTACAGCAAGCCTTACTGGACTCGCCGCAAACCTTCCTAGATCACGATTATTGTCAATATTTTTGGTTTCCCTTCAATGATCGAGTCATTCTGCAAACCTCAGATATCACCGAAGATATTCCAACCTGGACGCGCCGACACAGCGCCATGCGATCATTTGTAGGTTGGCTCCAAGCCGGAGCTACCCAAATCATTGGCCGAATGTTGCTCAAGCGCCCAGAATGGACCCTGCCATTCAACCAAATGGCCTTTAGCTATTTGAAAGAAGGCAACCACGTGATGGTACAAAGCGATAACGTCATGCTCGGACAGTGGATCAATTACATTTATCACAATGAAAATTGTTCGGTGAGTTTCCCGGTTGATGATGCATTAAAATTACCCGCGGAGGCCTGGAAAACGGCTGTGGAGTTGGTAGAGACCTATAAAACAGCTGGTAAATACCCGGTTAGTCTCGAAATGAATATGCGCGTTTTTGGTCCATCCGAAGGGTACTTGGATACACTACCCAACATGCGGCCGGATCAACGCACCTGCAATATTCAAATCACCAGCTTCCAAAATCCCGAGTGGACAGCTTTTGAATTAGAACTTATGGAAAAATGGTTGGCCATACCCGGTAGTCGCCCCCATTGGGCAAAACGATTTCAAAACATTCCCAATATTGCCAAAATCATTCGCGACGTGTACGGCGCTAACTTAGTTCAGTTTTTGGAAATACGGGAAAAATCGGGTATTGATCCCAATAACATATTTGTCAATCCCTTTTTTGAAAAGCTGTTTTTTAAGTCGCTGAAGGATTAGCCCCAGCGACATAGCCACGTAACGTCTGTAGCACAACATCAGATTTTTCGTCTTAGCTGCAGCGCAGCGCAACAATATCAAACGTTTGCAAATACCCAATAGCCCTTCATCAATGACCTTGCCCTGCCACAAGCCAAGCCTTGAACGCTTTCAACTCCCGCATCCTGATGTTATCCATGGTGCTCATATTTTCTTTCGTCAACACCCTAGTCAAAGGTAATTTAGAGCGATTCAAAATCATTTCATGGTAAGCGTCTTTTGACAAAACCGACTTGATCTCTTCCCGGGTGCTAAAGGGATTATTGCTCAACACTACATTGCCAATGGCGATCAAAGGCGCCATAGTTTCACTTGGCACGCTTGATTCCATCGGCAGACTGGGCGAGAAGGAAGAAAAAGTAGGATGCGTATTCATCAATGCCACCACATAAAAATTGCATTTAGCCGCAAGCGGATCATCGGCTTTGCTGTTTTTCCAATCCTGGCAAGCCTGATAAATTTCGAAGGCAGTTTTGAGTCCGTAATTCTCACAATAACTAGCATCGGCATAGTTGCCCAGTTTGGGAATATGCGCGCTGGCCGACATAAAAGGGAACAATTCCGACAGATTAGCGGCCTGTACCAATGCCAATTCTTGGTTGGTGCTGTCTTGCATTCTTTTGTACAAATCAATGACATTGATAAAGCGATGCTCGCCGGAAAGATTGATCACCGGATTGATCAGCACCCTGCGCCCGGTTTGTACATGGGTAGAATTCGAAAAAAACAAAGGCAGATCCGTTCGCCAATTGTTGTTTTTGCCTAGATAAAGCCCGCTAAAAGAACCCCAGGCGAATTGATTTTTGTCGTACAGCGTAGAAAAAACTGATATACCAGGAGTTTTGCCCCCATCCAAAGCCCTTTCAATGGCAGCCCCTTCTTCTTCACATAAACGGATATTACGGTTTTTAAAATAAAAAAAACGCATAAACTTGCGCAAAGTAGCCCCAAACATATTGCCAGCAATGCCAGAGCTGATGAAATTGTGTTGGTAGATATCCGTGCAATACGCTCGATAGCCCGGCCCTTTTCCGCGCTCCCACCAGGCCAGTGCCGCCACCGTGCCAGGCGAACTGCCCGATACCGAACTAATGGCCAAAGTATGATGCTTCAAGTCCAGCTCCAGTAAACTATCCAGTCCCAGCAAACAACTCGAAGTCCAATACCCTGCCCGGGAACCGCCGCCTTCACCAGAAAAAATGAATACCGAATAGCTTTTCGTGGCCGGATTGCCCAGCGAATCCCGTCTAGCCTCGGTCCATTGATCCAAGTATTGGTTAAAACTCAGGCGATCAGGTCGTTCTTTTTCTGCTAATAAATTGTATTGCGCAGTTTTCGAGTTTGAGTCAAAAAAGAGCACCAACACGGCAAAAACCCAAAAAATATAAGCGTACAGATCCAGTCGGAAACGACTAAACGCTTGGGCGACCTTTTCCCAACCGAGTTTCAGGAACAGCTGTTGGAAAAAAGTGGGATTCTGTTGTAATGTCTTGGGTGGATTAGTAGCGTATGCCACCACTCTCTTACCCGTGTAGTACATGTAATCGACCAGGATCAACAAAAACCCCATGCCAGTATAGACAAAAACAATGGGTGAAATGGGATCCAGGTTAGGCAAATACACCCCCAATAACGCCAGCGCCAGCGTAGTGATAAACAGCACCCGGTAGGAAAAACGGTTGCCATAAAACCGGTAGCCGTTCAGTCGTTCTTTAGGGCTTTCCGCTAGCGTTTCCTTGTTGATGTTGTTTTTGGGATTAAATAGGGTATCCAACCCCGCAACCATCTTGCCGATGCGCAATCCCAACCAGGTTTGCATCGATTGAAACAGCTTGATCTCATGCAATAAGAATCGGAGTCCTGGCATGGCCTTTCTAGTAGGCGCTGTTGGGGGCTGTTTTAGTTCGTTTTCCTTTTTTTTGCGAAATCCCGGAGCAGGCCCAGTGATGGTCCAAAAAAACAAGGCCCAAAATATTGTGATCCATTTGAACCCACCGTAATGCTGATTGGGAACGGAAGCTTCAACGTACAATACCAAGCCAAGACACAGCAACCAATACAGGGTTTGCGCAATATTGCTTTCGCCGATGATTACTTCCAGCAACCAATAAACTACAAAAGTCAGCGTCAGACAGGCCAAAAACACCCCAGCGGGGAAATTTTTCCAGTCTTGCTCGGTAGCATAAATACTCAGCAGGAATACCACAAAGGTGAAAAAGCCTAAAAATCGCAAAACTACCAGGTACGCCCGCATGCGCCGCAAGTCGCGATAAGTTCCCACATCCAACAAATGCCAGGGAATCAGCCAGATGGTTAAAGCGAAAGTAAGCAACATCATACCGCTCAGCCAAGCGACGTACCAGGACTGGTTGTTGAGCAGGAGGGTCATAATGTCGTGCCCCAAACTGGTAAATATCAACAAGTAAGCAATCAGGAATTGAATGAGAATCAGGTACCAGGCTTGTAAGTGGGCAAAAAACACCGAAATAACCACCGGTAGCGCCGTGCTGGCCTGATTTACCCTTATTTTTGGTTTGATGGCCGTGGATCCATGCCGTAGATTGATGAAAATGAAATAGAACAGCAAGGCGGTGGCGGCGTAGCCTAGTAGGGAAATGATGGATTCAGGCATGGTGTAACGGCGTTGAATGAGTGCTAAAGCTAGGTGTGGGGTAAAGTTAGGATAAAAATGGTCTTATGTGAATCCCTTAGGGTAAAGAAGCTATGATGCCATATTTTTCTTTGAGTTCTTTGCTGATTTGCTCGCCAGTATAAAGTTCAGCAGTGCCGTTTTCTATTTCCGCCCAGCTTCGATCTAGCTCCGCTTTTTGATCTTCAGAAAGTTCAAATGCATCATCCAAGTCTTCTTTGGCGATTTAATCTAACAAAAAACGGATAAGCTCGATTTTTTCGAGTTTGGTTAGTTTTGAAATCTCTTGTAAGATGTTTTCATTCATAATCTTTTAGTTTTTTTTAAAGTATACAGGCTGTAAAATTACAAACAACGATATTCGTGATCCAAGTGGAGTCTTTTGACTTTTGTTTTCTCACATTCTCTTGCCTTATTCTCCTATTTCGTATAAGGCTCAGTAGGGCAAGACACTAAAATTTAAGGGTCGTCGCTTTTATTATCCCACAAATTGTTTAGATTTGTAAATATAATTCAATTTCTATGGAAAAAGTAGTCCTGCGTCCAATCTTTTCCGGCCATGAGACATTTCAATGTCGTCACCTATGGTTAAAGAAGGGTTATGATTTTATTAAAGCGGGTAAACTTTTTACTGCTGAAGATGCCGTTGTAGATTTAGGTGTAGGAAAAAACATGGTCGCTTCAATTCGTTATTGGATGCGATCATTTGATCTGCTAGAAAGCAACGATCAGCTTAGTAATCTTTCAAGTTACCTATTTGATGATGACAAAGGAAAAGACCCTTTTTTAGAAGATGATGCCAGCCTTTGGCTACTTCACCACAGATTAGTTAAAAAAGGATTTGCGACTTCATATAGCTTGATTTTTAACGAGCTAAGAAAAGAGAGGATAGAGTTTTCAAAAGACAATTTTGCTAAGTTCATGCAACAAAAAGCAGAGTCTGGTCTCAACTTCACGTTCAATAGAAACACTATTGAGAGCGATTTTGAAGTTTTTGTAAAGCTCTATTTAGGTACAGATTCAAGCGGAAAAGACAAAGAGGAAATTGTCGCTGGTATCTTTCCCGAATTGAACTTAGTTAGAAAAATTGAACGTGGAAAGTCTTCAACCTTATACCACATAGAAACAAACGACAAAGAACAACTCCCTAATGAAGTATTCCTTTTTTTACTCTTGGATGATCCAAGTATAGGCATGTCTGTTAGTTTGGAAGCTTTAGAAAGAGACTATAACAGTGTGGGTTCAATTTTTGCGATTAATCGTTCTGGCTTGGTGAGCAAAATAGAAGCCCTTTGCGCGGATTACCCCTTCTTGGTTTATAAAGACGATGCAGGCATCCGTGAACTTCAATTCAAGTCTAAACCCAATTCTTTCGAAATCCTTGATCGTTACTACAATGGCAACTAAATATACTCCTTCTGTTAACATATTCCGAGACCAGGATGCCGAGCTAAACTACTTGCCGACGCCAAACGCAAAAAGAATAGCTGCGCAAATAGCCGGTGATTTCAACAATGGCATGAGATCATTTACCATTATTGGGTCATATGGTACAGGAAAGTCCTCTTTCCTTTGGGCTTTGTCGAACGTACTGCGAAGTAAAAAGCATTATTTCGAAGCAGGAGGGATGGAAAAAATGGAAGTAGATGTAGTACCATTAGTTGGGGAATTTTGTTCTTTATCAGATTTTTTGGGACAGAAGTTCTTAAATGGTCTCGCCTCAGCAGAAGATATTTTTGCCGAAATATATCATCGTTACCACAGGCTAGGTAAAAAAAATAGTCTGTTAGTATTGATGGTAGATGAATTTGGTAAATTCTTGGAATATGCAGTCAAACACAATCCTGAAAAAGAACTTTATTTCCTTCAACGGCTTGCCGAATTTGTTAATGATAATTCAGCCAATATAGTTCTCCTTACCACTCTGCATCAAAGTTTTGATGCCTATTCATTCGCACTAAATAGCGCCCAAAGACAAGAATGGTTGAAGGTAAAAGGACGTTTTCGAGAGCTTACTTTCAACGAACCTGTAGAGCAATTGCTTTTATTGGCAGGTGAACGGCTTAGCCAGGATGAAATCCTAACTGTTGATAGTCAAATGATTCAGCAGTCCAGTCAATTATTTTTAAAGACGAAGTCATTTGCTTTTAAACCAGATTTTGCAGAGTCACTTGCTCCAAAGCTGTACCCTCTAGACTTATTTGCAGCATCTTCAGCTACACTAGCCATGCAAAGGTATGGACAAAATGAGCGCTCTCTATTTTCTTTTTTGGAAGGCACAGAGCATACGGGTATTAGAGGTCAGTATTACCGCCGTACTAATCCCTTCTACAATCTTGCTAACCTTTATGACAACCTTATTTTCAATTATTACTCATTAATCAACTCTAAGTATAACCCTGATTTTGCAGCTTGGGCTAGTATTAAAGGGGCGCTGGAGCGGGCTGAAAATGAGGCAGAAGAAAATCTCCTGACGGATTGTTTAAAACTTATCAAAACTGTGGGGTTGCTTAATATATTCGCTTCCAAAGGAGCGAATTTAAGCGAGGAATTTTTACTAAAGTATGCAAAAACCTGTTTGGGAATCATCCAAGCTGAACAAGCTCTGAAAAGTTTAACTGACCGGAAGATTCTCTTTTATCGCAATTACCAACATAGATTCATAATCATTGAAGGAACAGATGTTGATATTGAATGGGAGCTATTGCAGGCTGGAGATCAAGTTGGGGAAATAGAAGACGCAGTCAGCTTATTGAACAAGCATTTTTCTTTCCCTGCTGTGTTTGCTAAAGAATACTATTATAAAACTGGAACACCCCGAATTTTCGAGTTTGTTATTTCAAAACAACCTGTAATTGAACTGACTCCTACAGGTGACACGGATGGGTATGTAAATCTTATTTTTGATGAAAAGTTAAGCCTTGAAAAGGTCAAAGAAGTAAGCATTAAATGCTCTGATAAAGCTATTTTGTATGGGGTATTAAAAAACACTACTGCGATCCGTGACCTGTTGAAAGAGATTGAAAAGACCAAAAAGACTATTGAAAACGTAGCAAGTGAAGACCGTGTAGCTCAAAGGGAGCTCGAAAATATTCTACATCATCAAGAAACTTTACTCAATCACTACATAATGAATAGCCTATACGGCAATTCAAATGAACTCGTATGGGTTTTCAACGGGATTGTGCTCAGTATTCAATCCAAACGGGATTTGAACCGTTGCTTGACCCAAATATGTACGGAAGTATATTATGGTACACCAATTTATCGTAGTGAATTAGTCAATCGCAGCAAGCTGTCTTCACAAATCCATACAGCTAAAAGAATCTTTTTCAGGCAATTAGTTAACCATTGGCATGATGAAGACTTGGGTTTTGAGAAAGATAAATTCCCCCCAGAAAAGACTATTTATCTTACTCTACTAAGAGAGAATGGCCTGGTTTCTGACCCAGAAGCCTCTTCTTCGCCAGTTATAATAGGCGAAGATTCAGGTTTCAAAACTTTATGGGAACACGGAGAAGATTTTCTTGAAAAAGCCAAAAAACACCGCCTTCCACTAACTGAGTATGCAGATTCGCTAGCCAAGCCTCCGTTCAAGTTAAAGCAAGGCTTAATTGATTTTTGGGTACCAACGTTTCTGTTTTTAAAAAGGGATGATTTTGCCCTTTTTGGCAATAGTATTTACATCCCTGAACTTCGCGAAGAAGTCCTTGAGTTGTTGGCTAAGAGTCCGAAGGATTACTACATCAAAACTTTTGATGTGGAGGGAGTGCGCTTGGATGTTTTCAACCGCTATCGACAATTCTTGAATCAGACACTAAAAGGACGAATAGATAATAAAACCTTTGTTGAAACCATTCGTCCATTCTTGAGTTTTTACAGAGGGTTACCAGAATATGCCAAGCATACTAAGCGCCTAAATAAAGAAAGCCTGGCTATACGGAACGTTATTGCAGCGGCGAAGGACCCGGAAAAAACTTTCTTCGAGGATTTCCCATCTGCCTTGGGCATTACTCTAAACCAGTTGAAGAAATTTCCTGAAGCATTAGGCGATTATATCAATCAGTTGCAAGATGCCATTCGTGAAATTAGAACCTGTCATGATGAATTAGTAAACCGCTTTGAGCTATTCATTTTGGAGGAGGTTCTTTATGAACATTTACCTTTTGAAGAATACAAAATAAAACTGCGGGAGCGCTTCAAGGCTATCAAGCAACATAGATTATTACCACATCATAAGACCTTATTGCTAAGGCTTGCCTCGGAATTGGACGACCGGAAAGCATGGCTAAGTTCAATTGCGCAAGCGGTTGTGGGGAAAACACTTGAGAACTTAAGGGATGAAGACGAACCACTGCTTTATGACAAGTTCAAAAGCCTTGTCTTAGAATTGGATACCTTGACCCAACTTTCTCAAGACAATTTTGATGATGAAAAAGAAGATGCCTTTGGTTTAGAAATCACTACCTTTGAAGTAATTGAAAAGAAAGTGGTTCGATTTCCAAAAAAGAAAAAGGCCGAAATCAATCGTATTGAGGAGCAGCTTCGTACTCAGTTAGGTAAAGATAAAACCCTTAATATTGCAGCTTTAGCCAACATCTTGAAGGATTTACTCCAAAAATAACACCTTAGTTATGAGTGCACGTCATGTTTTAGGTATATCAGGAGGAAAGGACAGCGCAGCCTTGGCAATCTATATGAAAACCAAGTATCCTGACTTAAATATTGATTTTTATACTTGTGATACTGGTAAAGAGTTAGATGAGACATACCAGTTGATTGAGAACTTAAAGGTGTTTTTGGGAAAAGAAATCACCCTACTGCGGGCAATGAAGAACAGCCCGGAAGATTCGTTCGACCATTACCTGAAAATGTATGGTGGCTTTCTGCCTTCCTCTATGTCAAGATGGTGTACAAAAAAACTTAAACTCGAACCTTTCGAACAATATGTGGGTAACGATCCTGTAGTTTCTTATGTTGGTATCCGGGGCGACGAGGATAGAGAGGGTTATATCTCCAGGAAGTCCAATATTCAATCTATTTTCCCTTTCCGAAAAAATATCTGGAGTGAAGATGTAGTTGGTAAGGTACTCTCCAACAGTAACAGGGAATACCTACTTGACCTTTACCAAACTCTTGACTTAAACGACAAGAGCCAACGATTCGAAGATTTGCTTGGGCAAGTTATTGAAATATCTTTCACTCAACCGCAAAAATTGGATTTATTGCTTGACCTAAACGTGAAGGACTTTAATAGATTAGTTTTTTCTTGGCTTCAAACGACTAATTATCCTTTGGCAGGGGAAATCTATTTCCCATTGGTTGATAACGATGATGTCTTAGTTCGTGACGACATTTTTCGCTTATTAGATGAAAGCGGGGTTGGAGTTCCTGCCTACTATCACAAGATGCCTTTTGAGGTCAATGGAAATACCGGGCATTACTCAAGAAGCCGCTCAGGGTGCTACTTCTGCTTTTTCCAGCAAAACATTGAGTGGATTTGGCTTTACGAACAACATCCCGAGCGCTTCCAAATGGCAATGGAGTACGAAAAGGATGGCTATACTTGGAATCAAGAGGAACGCTTAGAAGACCTCATTCAATCTGAAAGGATGCAGCAAATCAAAGAGGATTTCATAAAAAAGAACGCAAAATTAGACTCGAAATCGCCATATCTGTTGGATGTTTTGGCTGAAGAAGAAGGGACGGGGTGTGCAGCTTGTTTTATTTAAACCCAAAAGCATGAAATATACATTTGAATCTTGGTCAATAAGTGAGTTATTAGCCATGTACGACAATAATAAACTCAACTTAAATCCTCCTTATCAAAGGAATGACATTTGGAGCCTGCCTGCAAAAAAAAAATTAATTGATTCTATAAGATTAGGATACCCTCTTCCAGCTTTCTTTCTTCACGAAAAGGAGAATGGAGAATTCGACATAGTTGACGGTCAACAAAGAACTCGTACCTTCCTTGGATACCGCAAAAAATTATTCCATGACAATGACAAACAACTTTACGATACATCGACCGAAGCGCTTTTTAATGAATATAAAATTTCTGTAGGATTGCTAAAAACTTATACAGAAGCTGCAACGGTTGAAGATTTTTACTTTCGTGTTAATAATTTTGGAGTAAAATTGAATCGAGCAGAAATTAAGAGGGCGGAATTTCCTGATTCCAAATTTCAGGCTCTCATCGAGGAATTAAAAGATGAGAATAGCTTTACCTCATTAGGTCTTTTCACAAAACAAGCCGAAAATAGGCTTGCAGACTTAGATTTTGTTTCAGAACTACTTTCGCTACTTTACTTCGGAATAACTGATAAAAAAATAGCAGCTGACCGGATGTATGAAAGCCAAAGTATTACAAATGAAGAATTCACTTCTCTCAAAAATCAATTTATTCAGAATGTAACCAGAATTGCTGAGCTCAACCAAATTTATCCAATCAACAAATCTAGATATAAGCAGAGAAATGATTTTTATACTTTGTTTTCTTTCCTACAAAAGCATGGTGAAAGCCTTACTGATGAACTACTTATTTATCAATACAAATTATTAATATTAATTGGCGATGACATATACCCTAGTAACGATAAATGTTGGTCTTTTCATGAATATGCTGAAAATTGCGTGAGTCAATCGAATTCAAAAAATGCAAGAGAAAAAAGACTTTTGTTTTTTGAAAATCTATTATTGAACCAAACATATCCATTTCCTGAGCCTAGGCCTGAAGATACAGATGAATCCGAAGTGATTTTTGACACCTTAAAATTTTATGGGCTAGAAACTATTCATGTTAGAGAAGTACAAAATTATCACCTTGTTGACATCTACGAACTTCTAAAAATTAAACATCAATTCAGATTCTACGATGAAATTTGATAAATTCCAAAAACGTATCTTACTATCAGAAAATGATAGTGGTTTACCTTTACCAGAGCTCAACACAATTCACGTTGAAGGAAAATCCTATTTCATTCAGCCAATAAAAGATGGGCAAAAGATTACTAAAGGCGGGAACTCTACTGTATTTCGATTAGTAGATCCCGAAAATAGAGAAATTGACAAGGCGATCAAATTCTCCAATATCTATAAACCGATTAGGAGTTCCCCCGATAAAGTCAAACAACGCTATGGACGATTTATAACTGAAATACAAGCTTTATTCGAAATTAGAGACAACTACGATAACCCAAATGTTGTCAAGATTGTAGATGACGGTTTATGGGAAAGTAATGACGGTAAAGTCTTTCCTTATTATATCATGGAAAAGGCTAATTGTGACCTAACAAGTTATATATTGGAAAATAACGACAAAGTTGATGTTTCCGAAAGAATTAGCCTTTGCATGGATCTTTTCAATGGGATACAAGCACTTCATAAGCTAGATTATTATCACCGAGACATTAAGCCAGACAATATTTTAGTGTTTTATACTTCCGAAGATAATGAAAAATTCACCTGGAAAATAGGTGATTTGGGTCTTGTTGCCCATAGGGAAAGAGATTGCGATGAAATCAACGAGAAAATTGGTCCTATTGGGTGGTTGTCACCTGAAGCAATGAACAAATATCTCACAGAATCTTCTAACCTTGGATTAGACTGTAAAATTGATGAATGCTCTGATGTTTTCCAATTAGGAAAATTATTTTGGTTTATATTTAATTGTAATGTCCCGATTGGTCAAATTGCTTTGATGGATTTTAGATTTGAAGCCCCTGAAAAGTCTTTCATTTTTGATTTAATTTTCAAAATGCTACACTACTCAAAGACTCGAAGGTTACAAATTAATGAAATTGAAGAGTACTTATATCTTATGGGAAAAGAATTTCAGTTGATTTAGACTATTGCCCCAGCATTTCCACAAAACAATACTCATTTTCAAAAAAAAACGGTTCATCCTGTACTTTAGTATAAATCAGGTCAAAACCGCCGTTGGCGTACTCCTCCAATAGCTTTCTGAGTTCTGTTAGCTTGCCTTCTACTTGGGCTTCTTCCATATTCTCCAATTCGTTGAGGTCTAAATCGGAGCGGGCGATGAGCGCCATTTCAATGAACCGAACCAATTCGTTGGAGGTTTTCCAATCCCTTATCTCTATGAATTTTTGGGTTTCAACTTCGTCTAAGGGTAGACGGTAGTTCTTTTTTAGGCCAAGCATGGTGGCATACATATAGAGCTCATAGACGTTGGAAAAAAACTTGCCCCGCTCAAACATCTCTGTCTCCTTACCTCCGCCCACATTGGCAAATCGGTTCACGATGGGTTCCCGATACATTTTGGCATACACTGGTGCTCTATCTTCAAATCGTTTGATAAATTCCATTATTGTTGTGTTTACCGGATTTTGGTTAAGCGAACTTCCAACTCGTCACGGTGTTCCCGCTGCACCTCTTCAGAAAGCGAAGGCTCGATGAGATAGACATTACCCAATTGTTCGCCAACTTCCGAAAAGAGTCTTTGTTGTAAGTCGAGTTTCTCATAAAAATCCTTACTGATAACGATGCTTTGACTGTAAACTTGGCTGGCCGCCCGGCAAAATCCAATAGCATAATTGTCGCCAAACTTTGAGGTCGGCGCATCCGTAATCAAGGGGTACAGGTCCGCAGCAGGGCTGCTTTTCTTAGCAGAGATAATTGCCATAATTACCGCTAATTTGATGAGGATGATATTGGAGTCATTAATGGATGTTAAAACCCGCCCTTCGCTGTCGAGATTCTTAGGCATGAAATTTCCATTGGCTTGTTTCTCTAATTTTATCCTGCCCCGTACTGCCTTATTTTCGGAGGTCATATTATAAAAATGGCGATTAGCTTCCTCTTCCAATTGTAAAATCAGGCGGTTGAACACCCGATCACGAGTAGATTTAGCAATGTCCCGAAAGTCTTCCAGTACATTCTTTTTATCTTCAAGGACGGGCGAAATCTTGCCCATTGATAAGCCCTTAAGCTCATCGTCAATTCTTTTGGTTTCTTTTTCTTTTGCTTCCAACTCAAATTTGAGGCGGTCAAGTTTTTTCTCAAAACTGACGATAGCATCATGTTGACTCTGAAATTCATTGACAATGTCAATTGAGGAGTCTATTGAGCCGACAGACGAGGCATTAACAGCTTCCATTATCTCTTTTTGCACACTCTCCAATTCGCTTTTTGTTGTCTTATACTTACCTTCTAACTCCAAAATATCGCCAATGGCAGAGCGGATTTCATAGTCAGCTTGATTAATCAGTCCCTGCAGGTTCAAGCCGTTCTGGTATAGACTTTTGAACTCTTTTGAAAAATCGAGCTTCGTGATAGGTTCCGGTTTTGGTTTTTGCTTGTGGGTTTTGGAGCGTTCCAGTATATCAAAGATTTTTTGATAGGCGACAGAGCCGAGTGGTGCTTCCCGGTCACAGACTAAACACCGCTCCTTGTCTAGCATTTGTTTTACGAAAATCGGTTCGGGTACGTCTATAGGTAACCTGAAGTCTTTATAAAGTTCCTCCATTACCTGCTGCTTCGCTGAAAAGGCCGCCTCTTGCCTATTTCTGGTTTGAGTGTAGTTGTCATACTTTTCCGCATAAAGTTCAACGAACGAACCCGCCCCTTTCAAAATCCAATTACGTGAAATAAGACTTTTGTTGATTCCAGCCTTCATCTTGACCAAACGTTCATCAATCTCCTTGAGGCGGTCTTTCATGTTGCTTTCTTTTGCATTCAACGCTTTGATACGTTGGGCATCGTCTACCTTGTTCAGCAAGTTATCCTTTCTTTCGATGGCGTATGTAAGGTTATCCGCTGCCAATTTCATTTCCTCTTCCAACTGTTTAAGGTAAGTCTGGACTCTCAGTTTCTGATTTTCCAGCTCCTCATTTTTTCGTGAGTTAGAGGACACTTTTTTTAATTCCCGGTGATATTCTTTCTCCGCAGCTTCAGAGGCTCTTTTTGAGACCTCCTCATAAAAATCAAACTCCCGAATGTCAGAAAGGACATTAATGGCATTTGTCAAGGTGACGTTATTTTTGAAGTCAATCAGGCTATCCACTTGTTCTCCTTGAAACCACATATAATGTTTCACGTCATTAGGTAAAATGCTCTTTAGAAGTGAGTCTCTATCGCCTTGGTTGACCATTGGGCGCGAGATTTTAAATTTATCCGTTTCAAGGATGGAAAAAACACTATCCAAGTCTTGGCGTATCGCTCCAGATTCGTTTTTGGATAAAGTGTAAGAACGAGTAAGGGTATATTCCATTTCTCGCTTAGGGTTGAAAACAACCATTTCTACCTCTGCTTTGACCAATCCGCCCGGTTCGCATAATGCTTTTGCCTTGTCTGACACCAGATTGCCTTTTACTTGATTGGTCTCTTTAAACTCTCGTGTGAGTGAATCAAAAACCTGATTGTATCGAACCCAATAGAATGCATCATAGAGTTTTGACTTTCCAGCTCCGTTGTCGCCAATAATTAAGTTCAAGCCTTCTTTGAACTCGAACTTAACCACGCCATAGTAGCATTGAAAATTTGTCAGTGAAATAGAGTTAATTACCATTAGATGCTTATTTGTTCAGGACTTGATTAAGTTTGCGAACTATCGTATCTACCGATTCACCTTCGTTTTTCCCCAAAATGGCTACCTTCAGCACTTCGATAAGCTTTGACTCGGAATGGTCAATGAATTTGAACTTGGCAACTTCCTCCTTTGTCATATAACCCTTTTCTTCGACGAGGTCGTCCATCAGAAATTCTTTCAGTAGATCGTCTTTGCTCATGTTGATAGTAAATTTTGATGAATGGTAAACAGGTTCAAATTATAATACTCGCAAATGCTTTCAAAGGTTTCCAAAGTATAGCGGCGATTAATGGACATGAAGGCGAAATGTGCAACTCGCTCCAATTCTTTCTTCACCAAATTACGTTCCATCTTAAAAGTTTCTTCGTCCATTTCCATCCCCTCAAAATCCGGCACTACCACTAAGTCGTGAATGATGGCGAGGTGCTTGTCAGGATGTTTTCTCAAAACCCGCCCTCGTCGTTGGATGAATTGCCGAGGATTTCCAGTACTGGAGCAGAAGATAGCAAGTTCTGCTCTCGGTAAGTCAACTCCCTCATCTAAGCATTTCATAGAGGCCAAAACATGGAGATCACCCTGCTGGAATTGTCTTAAAATTTCGTCTTTGTCGTTTGTCGTGCTAGTGAATTGACTGATGATAATATCCGAGTTAATACTACCAATCGCCAAAGAATATTGATTAATAAGACGAAGTTCCTCCTCGTCTTCATACCATTGTTCACCTTCAGCAGGAACAAACCCTTCTGGTACATAAACGAAGGTAAACTGCAAGTCTCCTTTTTCGAGGAACCGTTGCCGTAG
This sequence comes from Saprospiraceae bacterium, assembly GCA_040401995.1. Lineage (GTDB taxonomy): Bacteria > Bacteroidota > Bacteroidia > Chitinophagales > Saprospiraceae > Haliscomenobacter. Next base: position 2,051 of record JBBANM010000110.1, on the reverse strand, counting down.
AATTTCACGAGTCACTTGCAATTTATTTGCAGCCTTATGAATTACGCGCTTTCTTGATAAGAGCAGTTTTTCAACCAAATCTGACTCCTTAAACTTGCCTTCTTTGAAATCAAAAAGTGTCATCAGTTTTTTGGAAATCCGTACATATTCTTCCAATTCGGTTGTTGTAAGCGACACTAAATGCGGGAAGTATTTGTACCGGCACAAAACGCCATCCTCAATAGCACGCTCCATTGAAAACGAATACGTATAGGGTTCTTTATCGTTGAAAAACAACTCCATTGCTTCTGTGCCAATCGGATCATAAACCCGCTTTGGAGTAGCTGAAAGCCCAATCCTCTTTGTAAGATGAACTTGAGGCAACACCTCTAAGACTTTTGGCGAGGCAATATTATGTCCTTCATCAGCTATCAAAATTGTGTTACTAGGAAGCTTTCTTAAGTATGCTTGAAACTTTTGCCTATAGAAACTAGCATATGTGCAAATCAAAATGAACGATTGTAAACCTCCAAATTGAATGTAGGTCAGCAGTCCTGACAAACCTTGCTCCCATTCCGATTTCGACGAAATTTTAATTATGTTAGAAAAATTGAAAGATTTGACTTCCTTCTCCCATTGTTCAACAAGAGTAATAGTTGGCACTAAAATCACCGCTTGAAATAACTGGTCAGGGTTTTGCTGGTATTCTTTGAGGATACAATTCAGAGATGTGATCGTTTTTCCCGTGCCAGTTGCCATGGCAAAGATCCCTTTATAGTTATTGTTAACCCAATTGTGATAAGCATCGATTTGATATTCCCTGGCTCCTCCTGAAAAAGGAAATCGGGGCTTTGAAAGATAGCATTCAATTTCGTAGTTCGCTCGTTCAATAACCTCTATCAAAGCTTGCTTTTTTAGTTGCTCCTGTTTTTTTAATAGAAGTTGGCTCTCTTGGATGAGTAACTCATTAAGATTCTTATCTCCAAACTCTGAAAGAATGGCTATTTCTACATCATGAATCGGAACATAATTAGCAAAATCAGCTTTCCCACTGAAAATATCTTCAAAGTAATGTTGATATTCTGCAATGGCTTGTAACTCTTCAGGTGATTTCCAGGAGCAACGAATACTCAACTCCTCCAAGTTTTCCAATAGCCCGCTTGCGGTAAAGTTGCAGGATGATTTGAATCTCAATTGATTTACTCCGTCAGAGAAAACACCCGATTTATAATGTGCAATACCTTTGCCTGATTTTGGTTTTATTGCTTGTATTTGAATACGTTTTGAGGCGATTAACCAAGCAATGCACTCGAAGAAATGTCGACCATATTCATTTAATGATGTTTTTAGTTTGTTTATGTCTTCTATGGTAAAGTTATAAGCAGATTCAGAAGTATTTTGACCTTTTAAAATGGTCTCCTTATCTTGTTCTGAAAGGATATGGTTGACTACCAACCTAACATTACCGCCATTCGATAAAAACTTGGCAAAGCCCAAAGCAAGAACATTTATTGCTGAAGAGCTAAAATACCCTAAAAGCAAATCTAGATGGGTGCTTTCTAAAAGAGCGTTTAAATGAAAAACGATAGGTTCACAATCGCTTCCAGTTCGATACTCACCTGAAGCAGGAAAAGTTATTTCGTTTAGCATGGCAACTTATACAAAGCTATTTTTTTTGGCTTTAGGAATAATTGATTGTGAAACGTATCTACATTAGTAAAAATATAAGAAAGTATTCTAAATTACAAAGGGTTAAACAAAATATTCACAATTGGCTCAAATTTAGTATCAGGTTGAGTTGAGCAGATCTAACAGAAACAGATTTAAGTAAGACTACACTAGAAGCTATCTCAAAACTTTGACTTTACATAAAAGTAAATAAATCAGATATTTAAGGCCAAAAAGATGGACTTAACAGATGTTCAAAAGGAAAGATTATCGCCAATATTTGAAAAACCTTATGCTGGGACAGGTCGTCCACGTCAGGATGCCCGCATGATGCTAAATGGAGTATTATGGGTTTTAGAGCGTGTTCAAAAATTTTATATTGTCGAAAAGTCTATACTCCAAAT
>JBBANM010000109.1:0-20214 GCA_040401995.1 Saprospiraceae bacterium | reverse complement strand
GCTTTTGACCTGCATTTAGAAGTTATTTCTGGCAATTTTTTCGATATTTTAATGCATTTGCCCTGCATAATTCACGTTTCTCTTAACAAAAGTTATTTATTCCTGCTCCATTGAAGGTAAAGATTCATCTAAATTCGTGTCTTGTCCCTCGTTTTGGGTATGACTAGGAACCTCAACGGCAACCGGCGCATCGGCACGTTGCTGAAAAAAGAAATGCCGCTGAAAAAGCAGGATATTGAAAACGCCGAAAGTGATGGACATATCGGCAATGTTGAAGACTGGTTTGAAGAAAAAATAATTAGACCCGCCAATCAAAGGAATCCACTTTGGGTAAACACCTTGAAACATCGGGAAGTAAAGCATGTCTACCACTCGACCATGCAGAAAACCTGCGTAGCCGCCGCCTTTAGGAAATAATTGAGCCAAACCGCCATGAAAGGGGGATTCCGAAAAAATAAGACCATAAAATGCGCTATCGAGGATATTGCCTAATGCCCCAGCAAGAATCAGCGCAAAACTTGCCAAAACTCCAAATTTGGCTTTTTCGAGCACCAATTGCCGGATAAAGAAAACCAGAAACACGACCGCTAAAATGCGGAAAAGACTCAAAGCCAATTTGCCATAATCCCCGCCAAGCGACAAGCCAAACGCCATGCCGTTGTTTTCCACAAAATGGATCAACGCCCATTCTTTTCCAAACATTTTGATCTCATCCCCATAATTCATGTGCGTTTTCACCCAGATTTTCAGGGTTTGATCCGCGATGAGTACCAGCAGAATAAGCAGTCCAGCTTTCGTTATATTTTTCAACACTATTAGTCATTAATTATTCAGAAAAGGGTTCAACAACCTATTAAAGGAACGGTTGAACAATAAGTAACCACTTTAATCCTTGCTCTTTCACCACCACTCTTCCTATCTTTTTCGTTACACTTCCTGCGGGATGGAAAGGTGAAATTTTGGCGAATTTATTTTTTTGACTTGCGAGGCGCAAAGCGCAGGCGTAGCCAAAGCTACGACGAGCATTTGCAACGCGGCAGGACGAAAAAAGAAAGAGACAAAAATCACCTGGTCATCCCGTGGGAAGTATCAAATGCCCCACATTGCGCCTCAAAAGATAGTCGATTGGCGGCAAAATAGCGGCGGCTAAAGCGATCACTTATTGTTCAGCCGTTCCTAATCTCCTCCTCTTCGTCGTCATCTTCTTCATCGTCATAAGATGTATCCTCGTCATCTTCTTCTTCCTCGTCGTCATCATCTTCTTCTTCCTCTTCCAAAAACCGTACCTTAGCACTAGTAGCCACCAGGTTGCTGATTTGGATTTCTTCTTCCTCTACAACTTCCTCTACCGGTTCATTTTCGTCTTCACTGCGGATGTTGCTACGCTTCACCAAGGCATTGGCGTGATCGTCGAAGTATTCTCTCCGGCTTCTGGCAATGTCAATCGCGGCAAACAAGGCATCGCGGAAGGAGGTTGGATCGGCTTCGTTTTGACCAGCAATGGCATACGCCGTACCATGATCCGGAGAAGTACGCACCCCTTTCAATCCGGCAGTAAAGTTGATGCCCGAGCCGAAAGTCAATAATTTGAAAGGAATTAAACCTTGATCGTGATACATGGCCAAGATGCCATCGTATTTTTTGTATTCACCGGAACCAAAAAAGCCATCGGCGGGGAAAGGGCCGGTTGTAATGATGCCGTTTTTCTTGCATTCAATAACTGCTGGGCGAATGAATTTATCGTCCTCTTCGCCAAGTACGCCCCCGTCGCCAGCATGTGGGTTGAGCCCGAGCACGGCAATTGTTGGGCGACCAATGCCAAAATCAATGCGTAAACTTTCTTCAAAAACCCGGATTTTGCGGGCCACAAATTCTTTGGTAATTTTTGAAGATACCAGCTTGAGTTGCGTGTGGTTGGTGGCAATACCAATGCGGAGGTCTTCGCTCACCATGAGCATCAAACTTTCGCCGTTGCTCAATTCCTGCGCCAAGTATTCGGTATGTCCAGGAAAAGGAAAGCCTGCCATGTTCATGGCTTCTTTGTTGATCGGTGCGGTAACCAAGCCGTCAATTTGCCCCGCTTTGAGGTCTTTTACCGCTGCTTCCAACGATTTAAAGGCATATTTGCCACTGATGTCGCTGGCTTTGCCCAGGGTAATGTTGACGTTTTCCTGCCAACAATTCACCACGTTTACCCGATCTGGCATCAAACGCTCTGCACCGCGCAATTGGTGATAGGCAAATTCAACGCCGACAATATTTTTATGATAGGAAATGACTTTTGACGATCCGTACACCACGGGGATGCAAAAATTAATCACTTCTGGAATCGCCAGCGTTTTTAAAATCACTTCTAAGCCAATGCCATTGATATCGCCAATGCTGATCCCAATTCTTGGTTTATCTAACCGCTCATTCGTTTGTTCCATCTGCTTCTTGTTCTTCCTGCAAAGGCTGTCTTGCCCTTTTTGCTTATTTTAAATTCTTGACGATCAAACGGATACTCAAGAAAATCATGCAATGATAGGACAAAAACAGGGTATGTGTTGGTAATCGAGTATTTTATCTAGTTTTGCAAAGATAATCAACGCAGAAATATAACCTAAACTTACCTGTATTTAAGGTTATTCCTGGTTATCCTACATAATCCTTGCACTTGCTCACCTTTTCTGCCATACCTGGAATCCTTATTTGGGATAACATAGAATGGCTTTAACCTACACCGCGCTTAAATGTGATTTTCTGAAACATTACCCCACTTTGGGTAAAAATTCAATCACATGCGAGTACATTTTAATTTACGGGACAAAAACGCGGTTGGGAAAACCAGCATATTTTTAGTTGCACGCCATTTCGGAAAAAACCTCCGATACTCAACCGGGTTAAGCTTATCCCCTACTGAATGGGACATAAAGCGCAATCGTCCTAAACCTGGCCAACTACCCCACATTCGGGTAAAGTTAAACCAGTTGGAAGATAAAGCGGAAAAAGCATTGATTGACGCCGGACATCTATCCCAATCGGATTTTAAAGATTTGATGGATAAAGTCACGGGTAAGGTTGAACCAGGTGGAAAAACTCCCTATTTGCTGGAATTCATTAAGGGCTACTGCAATGAGAATCCTCGCCCGGCATTGAAAAGTGCAGCATGTGTATTAGTGAACTTCACGCTTGGTGTAGATTATGCTAAATACCCCCAAATTGATTGGGATAGGATCAAGAAAAACGATATTCGATTTGATGCAATCGACTGGTCATGGCGGCAACGCTTTTACAACTACTGTGTAGGAAAAAACTTAAGGGCTTCCTATATCGAAGTCTTATTCCGAAGTGTATCGCACTTTCTAAACGCTTCACGTCCAACCCATCACACTAACGAGATAAACAAACTTAAGGGCTGGTCAGGCACCAAGAATGCAAAAACGAAACATACCCCCATTACACTAACCATTGATGAAATAAACCGCCTGGCGTCTCTTAGTGGGCTTTCTGATATTGATACAAAAGCTAAAGATTTGTTTTTGATCGGTATTATGTCGGGGCAAAGATTCTCTGATTTTTCCACTATCAAACCTAACCAGGTGAAAAATGGAAGGGTACACTTTTTACAGCAAAAAACCAAAGTAAAAACGGCAATTCCACTCAACCTTTGGGCGGGGCTTGTTCCTGAAACCTTAGGGGAAATTTTGGAACGATACGATAACCTATCTCCTGTCCTATGTGAAAAAGACGCCGACGCATATCTAAATAAGCGGGTAAAGTTCCTATGTCGTCGCGCTGGCATCACTGCGCAAGTTGAAGTTATTTCAACCGCTGCGGATAATGCAGATCTAACCTATTGTGAAAAATGGCAGAAAATTAGCAGCCATACATGCCGAAGAACATTTGCAACTACATGGCATCGCGGCAAAATGTCGCTTGCTTCTATTGCTCTTTTCACTGGACATAAGAGCGTAAACCAGTTAAAAACCTATATCGGGTTGAGCGATGAAGAGCATCAACAAGCAGCTGAACGCGAAGCGGAAACAGCGCGAATGGAGCTACTATCCAAAGCAATCTAATTTATTCACATACAAAACCATACAACAATGGAAGCTTTAAAATTCGGCGCGATCGCCAAAGAACATTATGAATCCGTAATGCCTGGAAACATCTCCCACGGATGGGAAAAGTACGTAGCAACTGATGGGGTAAATTGTTTGCTCGTTCGGAGTGATTACCGGCCAAGACTAGGCGAAATGGTTTTTTTGTGCGCAATCCGCAATTGTACGCCAATGGTGGAGCTGTATAGAATTGGGAAACATTCTATGGGGGTCGCGCCGAAAGCACTATGATCCACGTGATGAACTCCGCTATGATGCCCGCGCCGGGCACGTACACGATGCGGCGCATAGATGAAAAAACGTTTTTCAACGCCTTGATTGCTGCGTGTGGGGATGGGGTTTTATCCTCCTCAATTGGCTATCAACAGAACGTGGATTACATCCGAAAGAAGATAGGAATCAGCCTATTTACAACTAGGGAAGAAACAAAAATCGCCGACGGTGACAGGCTTCTAATTATGAAGTTGAAGTACAGAGTGCAGGGGTTGCCTAAGGGATCCCCTATTGACGAAACCGACTTTGAATTTTTTTGGTGTGAATTTTCCGCAATGATCGAAACCAGGTAATAAAACAAAACGCCGTCGAACTCAACCAGGCAGGAAAAGAACGACGGCAATTTTTCAAAATTGAAAACAGTACAAATATGAGCATTCAAACTCAAACTAACAACAATCCGCAAAACTGGACAAATGTAGCATTTGCGGAATTATTCGACAGCGTAACCGCTAGACTGCCTAGGGTGACGTTTTACGCGATCCTGACAAGTTACGCATGTGCAGCCGCTTTATCAGTATGGGCAATTCATCTGCCGTTGTTCCTATCTATACCGCTTGCACTGGCAATCCAGACATTGCGGTGCTTAGCAGTTTTTTCACCTTTCCTAAATGCAAGTGGCCGGGCAACTCTTTTGCCTGAATTTATCGCAGCATCCGCCGCGCTACTTAATTTATTCGAGTTGAATTTCTCATTACAGGCGATGGGTGAAACTGGAAATAGTTTTTGGTCGCTATTCTTGTTCGGGGCTGGCTTAGTGGGCTTGTCAATGATTGTCGAATTGCAATTTATTCACCAAGGCAAAAAAGCATTCGGATTAGTTCAGCCTAAAATGAGTACGAGCCGAGGCGCGGTGCAGATGAACCAACAACAACCCGATCTACTACCCACTCCGAAAATTGATGTGCAGGGTATGCAGGATGAAATTGAATTTTTGAAAAACCAACTAGCCGAACAACAACAGTCACAACCGGACAATGTGGGAAACGGAAAACCAGGGCGATCAAAAAAGCAGGTTCCGTCGGAGTTGTTGAACGGGCATTCATCGAATGGAAACGGCAACGGCAAACATTAGGGGGGCAACCCTTTATAAGCACACATTTTAATTGCACCCAATTTCAGTTATTCCAGCGACGGCGGTTTTATCGTAAACGATTATGGCAAGCACAGCAAAAAGAAATTGCTTGCATTCGATCCGGTAAAAGAGTTTCGAAGAAAATCAAAGGCGCGATTGTGAATAATTCGGATTGGGTGCAATTCTACGATGAACTGATAAAGCGAGTCCCTGAAAGAATGTGTACCCTTTCTAATGAATAACCATACAATTTGTTGGTGATTGAAAAATAATTCAAGGTTTTTTTTAGGTATTTACTTTTGTTTTTAAGTATCTGAAAATCTGGAAATTGTATTTTTGAGAATTGTAAAAAAATACCGTGTATAGGGTATTTACTTTTTAAAAGTAAATACAGATGAGTTGTTTCTTGTTTGCAATAGCATTAATTTGCAATGCAATTGGTACGGCTGAAAAGGCAAACCTACAAAGCTGCGAACATTACTTTTGAGAAAAATATTGAATATGGCACTTGAGAAAAATGTTGTTTTTCGCTTAGAACCTGAAGAATATGAGGCATTGTCAGCCACAGCCTCAAGGCGAGGCGTAACTATATCCGTTCTTTTGCGGGGGTTCGTGGGTCTTTTGTGTGATGCACCTAAGCTTTCCAATCGCGACCAACCGTTGGCCGACCTGCTAGCAGGGAAGAAGAAACGGAAACCAGACAACAGGCCGTTGTCTCAACTGCTGAAACCATGAACCAAGAAAACCTAAACGGGCATTCATTCAAGGACAAACCGGAAAACCGCAACAAGGCTGGCAGACCCAAAAAATTGCCCGCATTGATTGACGTAGTAGACAAATGTCTGCTTGAGACTGAGGGCGGGCAAATAGCCATTGAAAGGATGATTCGAGCACTCATTGACCAGGCTCTTAACGGCAATATCCAGGCGGCGCGGGTGCTGCTGGAATTTCGGTACGGAAAGCCTAAACAAGCCTTTGATGTGAATATTGGGGGTAGCTCTGAGCATGTCGATACTATCTACACAGATGGTTACGCTTATGATCAATTTGGAAATCTCAAGGAGATACAACCCGTCAAAAATTGAGTTTGCAGCGAAGAAAACAACGAGAAAATGCCGAATGCAGATAATTTAAAGGGTCACGGGTTCCAAGATAACCCGGAAAAAATAAACAGGAAGGGTAGGCCGATGAAGTTACCGGGTCTTGACGAACTACTTAGGGACGTTCTTTTGTCAAAAACCGATGATGGGCGAATAAAGGCACGGGCTATTGTTGAAAGTTTGGCAGATCGGGCAATTGATGGGGATGTGAGGTGTGCAAAGGTTCTATTTGAATATGCCTATGGGCTGCCAAAGCAAACTTTTGTCATTGAGAACCCGGAGAAACTGGAGCAAAAAAGGACAGTAATTGTTTTTACTGACGATACGATCCGGGACGAACGAGGAAACGTCATTTCAAGACCCGATGATCCTGATTATTTTGATTATAAACTAAAGTCGATTGGGGTTGAGCCAAACGAACGACAAATAACTTTCAAGGAAAGCCGCGTCCGTGATGAGTTTGGCAACATACCCGGTTTACCTCCTGAATTGGAGGAATGGGAAAAATAAATAGCTCCGAGTAACAACCAGCTGAATAGTTTTTGGCGATTCTGGAACGGCTGGTCAAACTCATAAGGAGCGCGGTGTGGTGGGGGTCACCGTGGAAAAATACCCCTACATTTTTTTAATAGACTGGATGGCGTTAAACCTCCATGTAGATTTGACTTTAAAAAATCGCCAATGTGCTTTTGTAGGCTTTACCTGCCAACTTAAATCCTTACTCGCAATCATCATCATGAATACGAAAATTCACCTACGCAAATGGGCTGCCTTTGGCATGTCTATTTCGTTGAATTGGTAAATGTATTGTTAACGTACTTGCAAAAAAAAAGCACATCGGACAAGGATGTGCAGCGAGTACAAATTTAAACAACTAATGAAAGCAAATTTAAGTAATTCAGGCGAAAAAACCAAATACCCCAAACGGGCGAACAGGTCTACGTCAAACGGATGCCCTCTAAGTATAACGGGCATCAGAAATACACAGCCTCACCAAATCTCAGACGAAACCGAGCGAGGAAACGCCATAAACAACTCATTATCAAGGAAAAAGCAGACTATTGTCTGTGATTACCTAGAATTGACTACCAGGGGTACGATTTTCCGAAAAAATCCAGGTGATCCAATACCAACCGAAATTATTTTAAAGTCCGGTCTGATATTGAAAAGTGCATCAACCGATAAAAAAGGCAATCCTATAATCGTTGGCACTAAGCACTTCCAAGCCAAATACAATGTTTTTTTTCCTGGTGAAAAAGATTCCATTGCTACTGTTGTTTGCTTTCCGCGTCCAGGTGGAATTTTGGCCGACAACCTGGCACAACTCAAAGTTGACAATCGCGAGTTATACGCTAATGGATGGACTAAGCGCGTAAAGACTTTATTATCAATGCTCAATGTCGAGATCAATAATATTAGCCGCCTGGATATAGCTATTGATTCTAATTGTGTGAGCAATGATCCATTTTTAGGGTTGCATTATTCCTCCCCTTTCATTGGAATTTTTGAAAGATGGGAACGCGGCGAACTGGTTAGCGTTGGCAAAATTCGAGGTGCAAAATATTTCGAAGGTAGCAAAACAACCGGGTTCGATCGGGGCACGCGAACCAGCTCCAAATATGTCACCGGGTATGTAAAAAGCGAACGAGTAGACAAAGAAAACAAAACCTACATCCGAGAATTTTGGCAAAAAAACGGCATTCAAAACGGTGATCGGGTCGAACGCTTGGAACTCAAACTAAAATCAGATGCAATAAAACGGACTGTGTGCCCCGATACCGGAAACGTTGGCATTGATATTTTCCAGCTGGAGCGCGGCGGATATATGGCCGGCATAATGCAAGCTCACCTAAAAAAATTCTTTGAGTTCAAATTTACCACGGGCGACAAAAACAAGTCAAGGCGCGACGGCTTTTCGACAATTGATTGGGATGGTTTGAACGCTGAGACACTGGAACGGATCCCAACGACAAAGGCAACCAACGAAATTTGGGGCGCAAAAATGGCCATTTCAAAAGGCTTGCGCGATGCTGACAAAGAATATAGCCGAAAATCAGCAAAACAGGCCATTGGTGAGGCGATCGCGGACGGTGCGGGGCAATGTGGCGCGGCTGTTGTGAAGGTCGTCCAGGAGCATTTAAAAGAGGTTTTTCCATACTCAATACCAAATGATTGCTTTGATGGATTAGATTCAAAAATTGCACGCGCTATTGGTTCCCACGTGGCCAATGTAACCAGTGATGACAACGCCAAATCTTTCAACTTGTCAATTTACCAAGGCATGGCCAAAGCGCACGGTTTACAAGATTTTTACAAGAAAAAAGCGACGTTTTACGCTGTCGGGATTGTGGGAATGGAATTACCAACGCTTCAAAAAGCCGTCGCCTAATGACTAAATCAAAATTCCAGCAACTAAAAACAACAAAGGTCGGGGATATCGGGGAACTAATAATTAGAAAGCATTTAAATAGTTACGGCTTTGATGTGTACGGTCAAGTTTTTGACTGTTCCTATCCTGTCGATGGCTATGCGTCAAAGTCCAATAACGATGGGTTCAGGGTTTTTGCATGGGAAGCGAAATGCTATGCACGTTTATTTTCCAGACCGGCCAACGGAATCGACAGGCGCGACTTTTACACCTACCGGGATCTTTCAAATTCAATAGAGCTGGTTTTGTTTTTTTTGGATCCATTCGAGCAAGCGATCTATTCAATGGATTTTGCAGCATACCACGAAACCGGATCCCATGAAGGGAATAAAGTATTTTTTGATCTCGAGTTTATGAAATTCAATCGGATGCTCACAAAGGCCGAATTACGACAGATCAATTGGCGATTTGATCCCCATTATCGAAATGTGCAAAAATTCTTCCTATGAGTAGTTTTGACGATATTCTTAGAACGATGCTCGCGGAACAAGTTGAACCGATCAAATCCAAATTGGAAGAAATCACAAAAGCATTAGAATCAAAATCTGATTCGAGTGAAGACGATTGGATAAGACCGGGACGGGCATGTCGTATGCTTGGTGCAGATCCTAAGCATTTGGTCAAGTTAGTTGAATGTGGACTACTTACGCCATGTTTTTTACCTGGTAGTAATCATCGGAGATTTATCCGCAAAGAAATTGAGGCACTAAAGAAAAAGAATACGCTACCAAAGTATTGATGAATTTTTTTTACCGTTCACCATTCAAAAAATACCGTTAAATAAATGAGTTGCTACACTTGCTAATACTTGCTAATTTGGGGTTGTGAGCAATAATAAAACAATTGATATTGTGAGTGATAAAGCAAAACGAGTCAGGCGTAAGTACTCAGAACGAGGTACACGCCGGACGTACAAACAAATTAGCCTGGACGCAGACGCACATAAGGATTTACAATTTCTTTCAGAGAAATTAGGATTGCCCTTGGTGGAAGTAATGCGTCTAGCAATAGAACGGCTAAAAAACGACGAAAAAAACGACTTTCAAACGTGAAAGTACACACATTTACGCGCGGCGATTGGTGGAATAAAATTAAAACATTGAAAAGCAGCGAATTGCATTTAATTGTAGGACTATTCAGAAATCTAACCTAGAATTCGCGGAATTCGCAGATAAGTAGTTCGCAACATACTACTGGACATTTGCTGTTGAGGGATTGCAAAACCTTCCAGGTCTCCAAGACCTGGAAGGTTTACAGCTCGCCAAAAATTTAAAATGTCCAGTAGTATGAGTTCGCAATATTAAATTACCACCTTCTTGAAAGCAAAAAAATCTTTTGGCCAACATTTTTTGAATCGCGAAGATCTTGCCGAGCAAATTGCCAATGGTCTTTTATTGACTAACACCTACGATCAGGTGTTGGAAGTGGGTCCTGGCCGGGGTATGCTCACCAAATACTTACTTGAAAAACCCTATGGATTGAAGGTAGCAGAGGCCGATAACGACATGGTCGCTTTTTTGAACAAGCATTTTCCGCAATTAAAGGATCACATTCTGGCTGGCGATTTTTTGCGTTTGGATCTCAGTACGGTTTTTGGTGGCGCTTCTTTTGGCTTGATCGGTAACTTTCCGTACAACATCTCTTCGCAGATTGTCTTTAAAATGCTGGATTTCAAGGAGTTTATTCCAGAGTTGGTGGGCATGTTTCAAAAAGAGATGGCCGAACGCATCATTGCGCCACCGGGTAGCAAAACTTATGGAGTGATCAGTGTGCTCACCCAGGCTTTTTACCAAGGCGAATACCTTTTTGATGTTGACCGTACTTGTTTTACGCCCCCGCCGCAGGTGCAATCGGGGGTGATTCGTTTGTGGCGCAAACCCAGTCAAGCATTGGGCTGCGACGAAGTGTTGTTCAAAAAAGTGGTCAAAACCGCCTTTAATCAACGCCGAAAAATGTTGCGCAACACCTTAAAACCATTCTTTTCGAATGATCTTACTGTGCTTGAAGATCCTTTTTACCAAAAAAGACCCGAGCAACTCGGGCTGGAAGAATATGTAACGCTGACCAATTTAGTGGCTCAGACCCTCGGCTAACTCAGGTTCCAAAGCTACCGCTGTTGCGCTTTTTTTATCCTTAATCAACCAACGCACCAGCACTGGCGCTAAGGTCAATTCGGTAATCATCCCAGCAATCAGGGTTAAACTGGTCATAACGCCTACCACAACACTGGTGGGGTTATTGGAAAACATCAAGACCAAAAAACCGAAAAACAAAAATACGGTAGTCAAAATCATGGCTTTGCCGGTTTCCAATAAGGTATGTCGAATGGCTTCTTCCACCGTACGACCTCGCGCTTGTTCGATCTTCAGCTTGCTTAAAAAGTGAATGGTATCGTCAACTGCAATTCCAAATACCACGGAAAAAACGATCGAAATTCCAGCATCCAATTCTACGCCCCAGAACCCCAGCAATCCACCGGCCACCAGCAAAGGCGCTAAGTTGGGGACCAAAAAGATGATCATCATCCGCCAACTGCGCAACACAAAAGCAATGATGATACTGATCAATCCCACTGAGGATGCCAAACCATACAATAGATTGCTGCGAATGTAGGCGGCGTTTTTGTCGACGATCAATCCCGTTCCGGTTCTTTCTACCTTTATTACCGCTGGATCGATGTTGGCAGCGATCCAAACTTGAAGTTTTTGGCCAAAAACCTTGATCCGATCCGCGCCAACATCGGTCAAACGGGAGGTAATGCGTGCTTTTTTCCCGTCTTTACTTACCAAAATATGGCTGTTCATTTGCGGAATACGGCGTGCCAAACGACTGTATTCGGCAAAACGCTCTGGGCTAGCAGGTAAGCGGTAAGCATCTGGCCGGTTACTATTATACATCTGGTTGATGCTTTTGTACACTGCGGTAACGGAAGTCGTAGCCTGTACAAACGAAAATTGCTTCAGGTGTTGCTCGATTTTATCCATTGCACGGATCACCTCAAAGTCATTGGCAGTATGATTGCCTTGTACGTAAACGGCCAATTCCAGCGGGCGGAATCCGGAGAGCGCTTTTTCAAAAAATAAAAAATCTTCGGTGATCTTACTATTGGTGGGTAAGTTGCTGATGATATTGTAATTGGTGGAAATTTTGGAAATCCCAATAACGCTGATCAAACACACCCCCAAAGTAGACAGCAGGATCGCCCGCGGACGCTCGCGGGTAAAGCGCACGATCCACTCCATTAGTTTGTCCCAAAAAGCATGTTCTTTAACCGGTTGAGCAATTTGATCGGGGCGAAACCAGGTCATACAAACTGAAGTAAACAGAATTACGGTAAAATAGGCAATACCCACGCCAGCCGCCGCATTGATGCCAAAATCCTGGATCGGTTGTATGCGGTTGGTAACCAAGGTCGCGAAACCAATCGCCGTAGTAAGCGCCGTCATAAAAGTGGCCAAACCTACGTCGCGAATAGTGTTCCAAATAGCGGTATTGCGGTCAAGTCCTTTGTGCAATTCATCACTGTATTTTGACATGATGTGCACAATGTCGGAAGTACCAATAATCAATACCAATACGGGGTACAAAGCAGCTAAAGCGCTCAACTCCCTTCCACAGGCGCCTAAAAAACCCACAAACAACAAAAGCCCCAGCGCCAAGGACATGACCGCGATGGCTGTTCCCCAAAACCGCCGAAAAACCAGGTACATTACGATGGTGACGAGGATAGCAGAAACGATCGTAGAAAGGATGATTTCCCTTTTTTGCATGGCCACCATTTCCTTCTGAAAATACGAGCGCCCCAGGTAATGGTGCGCTGGAAAATGGTATTTAGCAATGAGGGCGTTCAGGCCATTGATCAATTGCTGCGCCTGCTCCAATTGCATCCCGTCGATGGTTTTCAAAAAAACAACCAGCGTAGTTCCATCTTTGGAGATGAAATTGCGCACAAATCTTTCGTCGTGCAAAATGCGCTCCCGATCGGAACCGTAGCGAGACGGATCATCGATATGTATTGTAGGAACAGTAGTAATGGAGAAAGGCGTTTTGATGGGATAGCCAATCTTGGTGAGCGATTGTACATCTTTAACATGAGGAAGATCCCGACAAGCCAGGGTGAAATCGTGAAATTTGCGCAAAAATTTTTGTTCAAAAACTCCCTGGGGGCGATCAACCGCCACCAAGAGAAAATTATCGTCGCTTTCAAAATCGCGGATAAACTCCCGAAATACTTCCAAATCTGGATCGCCAACCGGAAAAAACTGCTCAAAACTAAAGGTGAAACGCAGTCGAAAAGCAAAAAAGATGCTCAGTGCCGACAAAACGATAAACGTACCCAGAACTATGATGCGAAAACGATTCGTCATAAATAGATGATGTTAAACTTCTTGAACCAAATGTTCGCTGTATCTAACTACCCTGAATCGATTTAGTTCAATAAAAATTGAAAGTTCGAAAGGGTGCGTTTCGAGTCTTGTTTTCGGGTGTATCCCGCATCAAAGAATCGTACATGGATCATTCTGCTTATTTGATGAGTCCGGAAAAGAGTCCACGGTTTGGAACCTTGTTTGCCTTGGAGCCAACGAATTAACGGGCTTGGGTAGAAGGCTTGCAAAGAGGAGGCTATTCCCCCAATCCTGAATACGCGGCCAGTCTGATCCGGACGATTGAATTGCTGCGTTTGTATGAATTGGATCAAAAAGTGATCAAGGAGATGAAGTTGAAACGGCCGTAGAGGGGGATTAGATTTGGGTGTAGAGATTGGAAACTTAGAGCTTGTTCAGGATTCTGCTTCGAGCTACAAATGGCTAAAATTCACCCCAATTTCGTTACAAAAATGCTCATGTAGCGCTGCTACACTCCACTTTTCGCGCCTCATTGGTGCAAATTTTAGCTCATTTTCGCCATCGAACCAGAATCCTTAACAAGCTCTTAAACGTTCATGAAATTTATTCAAAAAAAAATCCAGCTACCCATAACGAAACCCCTTGTAAATACTGGGGAAAATCAAATCAATAATTTTATTTTTGAAAAGATACAAAAAATTAACACTGAAATTTTGCAATTCAATTCTTTAATTCTATATCTTTATCTTATTACCAAAAGAATTCATCTACCAATAGTAAAAACAATTTCGCGACCACATCTTCATGTGGCCTGCTTGTTGTTTACCTTCCCTTCACAGCCTTTTATTTTCCTTAAATGACTTGTGTCAACCCACAAGGCCATATTTTACTGGTATTTTACAATTTCAGATATAATTACTGTAAAATTTACAAAACCCAAGTTTTATGCGCTCATGTCTATTTTTGCTATTCCTAATATTGCTTTCTAACGCAGTAATTGCGCAATCTTTTTACCGCAGTTATGGCACTCAACGTGTGCAAGCAAGACTACAAAAAGAACACCCTGAAATAGCAGCTGCGCGCAGCAAATTAGAGCGCGATATCGCTTCATTTAAACAAAAAGGCGAATTCCAAAAGATAACCATTCCGGTGGTTTTTCATATCCTTGTTGCTCCCGGACAACCCATCCCCACCGAAGAACAAGCAGCTGCTCAAATTGATGCCCTCAATCGAGATTTTGGGCAAGAAGACTATAAACCTCAACAAAAAGCAGATACCCTGGAAAGGTTCTACAAAGCGGTTGCCAAAGCAGAGCTGGAGTTTTGCTTGCCTAAGGTGGGGCCTGATGGTAAAAAAGCGGCAGGGATTCGCTTCATCCCCGTCAAAACTACCGAATGGCTGGATGATGATGCCATCAAATCTGCGGCCAAAGGCGGGGTAGATCCTTGGAATCCAGATCAATACCTCAACATTTGGGTGGCCAATCTAGCCAATGGCCTCAGTGGTTATGCCCAGATGCCCGGCGGCCCCAGCGCTACTGACGGCATCGTTATTGATTATCGCTTTTTTGGAATGAAAGGAACGGCCAGAGCGCCTTATGATAAAGGCAAAACCTTAACTCATTTGGTAGGTAGCTACCTGAATTTATACGAACTCTGGAACGAACTTGAGCCTTGTGCCGACGATTATGTGACCGATACGCCAGTGCACAACGCGCCCAATTTCGGAAAGGCGCTCTACAAACACGTCAGCACCTGCCCAGATAACCCGGTAGAAATGACCATGAACCTCATGGACAACAGCGACGACGAGGGGTTGTACATGTTCACTATTGGGCAAAAACAAAGGTTGCAATCTACTTTTGCCCCGGGTGGCCCGCGAGCAAATCTTGGAGCAGCAAAAACCAAATGTGATGGCGGCAATAGCAACCTAGCCATTGATGCCCCGCCTTCATTGCCAACCCAATCGGCGTTGCCCAGCTATCCTACGCAACCCGTGATTCATCTTTTTCCAAACCCTGCTGGCGACCGCTTTACCCTTGATGTCACTTGTATGCAAAACAGCCGACTCGACGTGGTGGTCTACAGCAGCTTGGGCAGCATTATGAAGGTGATCAAGCAAGACTTTTTTGCTGGATCACAACAGTTCAGTATTGAAAGCAATGAATGGCCTACCGGTATCTATTTTATTCGTACCCAAATCAATGATCAGATTGATTTGCAACGCATTGAGATCATCAAGTAATTCCTGAATAAACCCTCAAATTATCAAAATAATAAGCTAAGCACATGAGACTCCAGCACTTTACCTCTAGTCTTATTCTTCTTCTAGGTTTGCCATTATTGGTTTTGGCACAACCAAAAAACAACCTGATCAAAGATGTCGCCATGCCCGCGCCCAACGCGGCGTCACTGGGTAAGTTTGGCGACATTCCGGTAAGCTATTTTACGGGCGTTCCCAATGTTTCCGTCCCTGTTTATACGGTACAAGAAGGATCTTTGAGCTTGCCGATTACCATGAGTTACCATGCAGGTGGTATCAAAGTGGGAGAACCGGTCAGTTGGGTCGGCACCGGCTGGAGTTTGAGTGCTGGCGGTATGATTTCCCGAACGGTATTGGGGCGCCCTGATGATGTGCCGCGCGGGTATTTTGAACGGGCCAATTCCTTGGTTACTCCCATGCAAAGTGGAAATTTATTATCCACCATGCAAATGGACTCCGTTGCCAAGGGCAGCTTGGATTCCGAACCTGATTTTTTCAATTTTAGCGTAGCCGGGTATTCTGGAAAATTTGTTTTTGACAAAGATAAACAGGTCAGCTTTATTCCAAAAGCTGATTTGAGTTTATCCTTTGTACAGGCCAATGGCACTTATGGCAACATCATCCGATTTATCATCACTACACCCGATGGGGTACGCTATATCTTTGGCACACTGGATACCGAAGCCAATACTTCAAAATCAGGCATTGAAACTACGCTATATGACAACGTCAGCCCTTTTGATCTTGGTCCTACGGGTTGGTATCTGCGGAAGATTGAATCGCATGACAAAAAATTCTCCATTACGCTGAATTATGTAGACGAGTCTTATTCTTACAAAAGCTTATCTTCTTGTACTGTTCAATATTACCAAGATGGTAATATATCGTCGGATTGCGGCCCTCTTCCGATTGGAACCAACAAAGCAGTTTCCAACAGCAACATGCAAGGAAAGCGGTTAAGTCAAATTATTTCCTCCACGGCGATAGTCAATTTTATTGCCACTACGGATCGTGAAGATTTAGACCCACCCGCTGGGCAAACCAATCTGCCTAAACGGCTGGATCGAATTGAGGTGGTCAATCCAGTTACCAGCGCCTGTAACCAAAAAATGGAATTTTTTTATGGTTACTTTCAATCGCCAGGGGGAACTACCAGCCCCTACAAACGACTGCGTTTGGATTCCTTGCGGGAACGTTCTTGTGATAATTCCCTAACCAAGCCCGCTTATAAATATACTTATGCCGCCGGAAATATACCTGATCGGTATTCTAAAGCGATCGATCATTGGGGGTATGCTAATGGGGTTTCTACCAACGAAATTACCTATGGTATTCCTCCTCTTACGGTTGTCTGGCGAGGTACTCTGGTTACCCCTCCTTTCGCCACTGCTAATCGCGAAACTTCTGAATTATCCATGATGGCCGGGGTTTTACAACGCATCGATTACCCCACAGGCGGAAATACTCAATTTACCTATGAAGGCAATCGAATTACCGAGTTTACGAGTACGCTATCTTTAATTAATGTGATGCCTGATTTGAGCAACTGTACCTATCCTCAAGCCAATTGTTGCACAATTACGCAATCCACCACCACACGTACTTTCTCTACCCGCGATCTGTATCAGGCCAAATTTAGCCTGCGCATGATTAATACCAGCAACAATTATCAAAATCCCAATACCAATTACCGGTATTGTACGGTCAGCGGTGGATATGCCAACCCCAATCCGCCCTCTCCGCAAGTTATTATCACGGTTACTCAAACCTCCAACAATGCGGCAGTAGGGGTTTATTCTTATAATATGCTGCCCACTTTAGGGTCACAAGAAGTCATTCAACCGGTGAGCCAGCTTAATTTGCAACCCAATATCAATTACACCTTTAAAATTGAGGCTTATTTTGGTAAGGGTTCATTTAGCATTTATCGCGATACGGTGGTGCAAGGTACTGCTCAAGAAAAAATAGTTGGCGGATTGCGCATCAAAACCATTCGCCATAATGACGGGATCTCCACCGTCAATGATGTAGTAAAGCAATATCGTTATCTGCAAGAGGGCACCACCAACTCCAGTGGTTTATTGTATGACAAACCTACTTATTACGGTTTTCAATTAGATGCTGGCGGTTACCAACAAGGTCTGGTATTTAACGCAACCAGCGTAGTACCAATGGGTAATTTCCAGGGCTACCACATTGGCTACTCCAGGATAGAAGAAGAAACGGTAGGGGCAGGTAAGTCAGTATTCTCATTTTTACAAGAACTACCGATCACCAATCCAAACGCTTATCCGTTTCCACCTAAAGAAGTTGTGGTTCGGGATGCACAACAACTCATTAGCCAAAACTATGACCAATCAAATGTTTTGGTAGGGAGCAATACACTCGTACCTTCCCCTGATCCCTATTACTACTTACCGGGAATCGTTTATAAAGCTTACAGGTTTCCATGTACTTTCAATCAGCCAGACTTTTGTTTGTATGCATTTACCTACCGAAACCGCACTGCGCCTTTCCGAATTGGCCAAAAAACGGATATAATAGATGGCGTCACAACCGTCACTAATTTTCAATACGACACCCAAAATCGATTCCTAGCACCGGTAGGCACCAATATCACCAATAGCGATGCCAAAGTTGTAACCACCAACTACAAATACCCGCACGACATGGCTACCGGCGCCCTGCGCACCGAATTGCTCAATCGCAATTTGATTGCCACACCGATTGAAACCACCGTTTCGGTTGGCGCAACTGTGGTGAGCGGCAGTAGAACGAATTACAGTTTTTATGATGCCAGCGGCAACCCCACTGCAAGCAATGGTACGGGCGTACATCCCTATCCCTACCAGTTCAGCAACTACGAAATGACCTTCAATGGCAGCACCCCCGTTGCTGGAAGTTGGGTGCTCAAAGGCACCATTAACAACGTGGAAGCAGCCAGCGGATTGCCGCGCAATTTCACCACTGCCAACTGGCCAACCGAATCTTACACCTGGCTCAATGGCCTGATCAAAACCCGTACTTACCAAAATTTTGTATGGACCTACAACTACTATACTGGTACGCGCCAAATCAGCTCTATCAAAAATATGGACGGGGTGGAGACCTATTATAAATACGATAAGTTGCAACGCTTAAAAACCGATTCAATAAGAGGAGGCAAAGTAGTGACTACCTACTCTTACAATTACAAAGGCGGTGCTAACCCCTACAACAACGTTCGTTCTTCTACTGCTTTTACCGCTACAACCAATAGCCAGCTGGTGCTCAAAGAAACAGTGCAGCACTTGGATGGACTAGGGCGTATGATAGAACAGGTTAATGTAAAAAACAATCCTTCTAAAGGTGCTGATGGCACTCTGTACGGCACAGTAGATGTTGCAGTTGCGTATACTTATGATGCTCAGGGTAGGCTAAGTACCACCACTCAACCTTTCCAGAGCCCCAATATGACCGGTGCTTATTATCCAGTGCCTGCCAATACACCTTTTACCCTGACGCAATACGAAAGCTCGCCCTTGAGCCGCCCCATTAGCGTCACTCCCCCTGGTTGGTACGCCACTACTTCAACTTACGGTACCAATACCAGCACGATCACCCCACCGGGCAGCTCTACTTCTTATCCCGCCGGTACCTTGATGATGACCAAAATAACCGATCCCGACAACCGCGTATCAATCACCTACAAAGACCGTCGAGGTAGACTGGTGATGACCCGCAAAACCGATACGGGCAACACCACTCCCGCTGATACTTATACCGAATACGACGATAAAGACCGCGTAGTGCGGGTAATTCCGCCGGGCGCTACGGCTACCACCCCCGATTTGATATTCACCTATACCTACGATGCGGTAGACCGTATGACCAGCAAAAAAATACCGGGCGCGGATCTGGTCAACCTGCGTTACAACAACCGCGATCAATTGGTGTTTTTACAAGATGGCAACCTGCTGGCACAGGCCAAATCGCTGGCGACTCGCTACGATATTTATGGCCGCCCCACCCGCACGGGCATGGTGGCCGGCTTGCCTGCCGATCCCAACCTGGCCTTCACCTTTACCGATACCCTTACGCGTACCTACTACGACGGTTTTGATGGAACCACCCAACTTAATTTGGTTGCCAACCCACAATACCTCGGCAAGGTACGGCGCAGCGAAGCGCTGGTGCTGGGCTCCACCACCTGGCTGAACAACACCCTAACCTACGATACCTGGGGCCGGGCAACCAATACGGCAGGCAACAACTTGCTCAACCCCACCGTCAATACGGCCGAGCAAATGGCGTATACCTACGACTGGGCCGACAACAAAATGAGTGAAACGCGCACCCACACTCCCGGCGCAACAGGCGCAACCGGCACGCGCAACTTGAACTACAGCTGGCAATACGATCATGCTGGCCGGCAAACGGTATACGTCTTTGGCCTCGATGGCGACGGCTTTGGAACACAACTAGCCGAATACAACTACAACCACCGCAACGAGCTGGTGGAACGCAACCTGCACGCCAACCAAGTAGCCGGCGTATGGGGCTGGCTACAAAGCATTGATTACGGCTACAACGCCCAAGGCTGGCTCACCGCCATCAACAACTGGAACCCCACTGCCACCGTCAATAC
>JBBANM010000108.1:12508-20511 GCA_040401995.1 Saprospiraceae bacterium | reverse complement strand
ACGAGCGAACGACTGAAAATCGTTAGGTCGCCGGTTCGATCCCGGCCCAAGCCACGGTAGAAATTACTTCGGAAGTTTTCCTTCGGCTAGTCGCTCAGCAAGTGTTGGGGCATTCTTATCTTTCTCTGAAATCTTTAATTCACTCAAATCCATACCCCAGTTAATCCCAATTTCTTTATCAAGGGGATTGATATCGAATTCATCAGAAGGTGAAAAAGGCGTTGAAACTAAATAGGCAACTGCTGTGTTGTCCTCAAGTGCTATAAAACCGTGGCCTAGTCCTTCGCTGATAAAAACAGCTTTTCCCGAGTTACCACTTAGTTCAACTTCAATCCAGTTACCAAATGTTTGTGAAGCTGGGCGAATATCCACAATTACATCTTTTATCGAACCAGAGACGCATGTGATCCACTTTGCCTGACCTCGAGGAGCAATGCTGTAATGAATTCCTCGTAGAGTGCCTGTAGATGAGAGTGAAAGATTTGCTTGTTCTATTCCAAAATCTCGCCCTGTTGCACTCTTAACATCTTCAGCTTTAAACCATTCTCGAAAGAACCCGCGCTCATCACTCCAGACTGGGGACTCGGCAATCCAAGCTCCTTCAATTCCAAGTGGTACTAGATTCATAGTTCTATTCTTCCGCCTGAGCTGCGGAAATGATTGCAGGCATTGCTTCTTCTAGCGCGATTCGCCAATCTCTCATCGGTTGAATTGCAGTTTTTGTCCAGCAATCATGGCTCAGTACTGAATATGTAGGTCGCTTTGCTGGTCTTGGATACTCACTGGAAGTAACTGGGATTACGCGATTTATATCTGCCCCTGCCAAAATGAAAATTTCTTGCGCAAATTCGAACCAACTTGCTTTGCCGGTATTGGTACCGTGATAAATCCCAGAAGGTGCATTGGAAAGGCCTAGATCGACTAGTTGTTTGGCAAGATCTACAGCAGAAGTTGGTTGTCCTACCTGGTCATTTACAACTTTTACTTCTTTATCGCTCTCAATTGCGAGTCGAGTTATGGTCTTTGCAAAATTCTTGCCCCATGGGCTATACAGCCAAGCCGTGCGAACAACTGATGAATTCCCTGGGTAGGCGGCCAAAACTCTATTTTCTCCCTCTGCTTTCGTCCGTCCATATGCCGATTGGGGATCTAATAATGCATCAATCTCCCAAGGAGCATTGTTTTCACCTGAAAAGACATAATCTGTCGAAATATGGATTAACCGCGCTTGGGATAGTTTTGCTGCAAGGGCAATATTTTCTGCGCCATCACTATTCACTCTGGCTGTAAGTAGCTCGTTGCTTTCTGCACCGTCAACATCAGTCCACGCAGCACAATTGATGACTACCTTCGGTGACAATGCCGGAATCAAACTCTGAACAATTGGACCCTGAGTGATATTCAAGTCTTTTGAATCCCAGGCACTAAATAGAATTCCACGCTCACCTAGCTCTTGTGAGAGTGCGATCCCTAACTGACCTGAACCGCCGGTGATTAACCAAGTCATTTACTAGTTAGCGATTCTTGAGTGGCTTCCACCACGCTTCATTGTCTCGATACCACTGGATTGTGTCTTTCAATCCATCTTCAAATTTTACTTGTGGCTCATATCCGAGTTCGCGATTAATTTTTGTCCAATCAACGCTATATCGGAGATCATGCCCTTTTCTGTCTTCCACATATTCGATTGATGATTCATATGCGCCCATGGCTTCAAGAATAAGACTAGTAATCTCATTATTGGTTAGCTCGCGTCCACCACCGATGTTATAAACCTCACCAGATCGACCGTTCATCAAGACTTGATAAATGCCTCTGCAGTGATCATCTACATGCAGCCAATCCCGAACATTCTCTCCAGTCCCGTAAACGGGAACTTTCTTGCCTTCCAATAAATTTGTGATAAAAAGGGGTATCAACTTCTCAGGAAAATGATGGGTTCCATAATTATTACTACAACGAGTAATCACTACGTCCATACCGTGAGTTCTGTTATATGAGCGAGCTAACAAATCGCCACTTGCCTTGCTAGCCGAATACGGCGAGTTTGGTTGAAGGGGCCAATCCTCGGTCCAAGAACCTTTTTCAATTGAGCCGTAGACCTCGTCAGTTGAAACTTGAAAAAATCGAATCCTCTTTGCAGAAACCTTTATGGCATCGAGCAATACTTGGACTCCAACAATGTTAGTCTGAACAAATTCCGATGCCCCTGAAATTGATCGATCAACATGAGACTCTGCAGCAAAGTTGATTACGGCATCTACCTCTGCAAGCAAACCAGTCACCAGGTTTGTGTCACAAATATCGCCTTGAATAAACTCGTATCCAGGATAGTTTGCTGCAGCATTCAAATTCTCTATGACCCCGGCATAACTCAACTTGTCCAGGACCCTTACGCTGGTAATTCCCTGCAGATTGCCATTTGAGATCATCCGAACAAAATTTGAGCCAATAAAGCCAGCTGCACCAGTCACAAGTAACTTCAATTGACCACTCCCTTGATGTCTGGTTTCTAACCTTACCCTCTAGAATTGGAGAATGAAGGGAATCGTCCTCGCGGGTGGCACGGGCTCAAGGCTATGGCCGATTACTCGTTCAATAAATAAGCAACTACTACCAGTATATGACAAGCCGATGATTTACTACCCGATTTCTACTTTGATGCTTGCTGGAATACGGGAATTTCTCATTATTACAACACCACATGACCAAGCTCAATTTATTGAGTTACTGGGAGATGGATCAGAGCTGGGGGTTTCATTTCAATATGCGACGCAGCCTGAGCCCAAAGGCTTGGCCCAAGCATTCACAATCGGGGAAGGGTTCCTCGCGGGTAATGCATGCTTAATGATTCTTGGTGACAATATTTTTCACGGAGCTGGACTAGGGCGCAACTTAATTCACGAATTGCCAAATTCGGGAGCTCATATTTTTACATACGAAGTCTCTAACCCATCAGATTATGGAAATCTAGAAGTCAGTAAGGAAGGGGTACCAATTTCGGTTACAGAGAAGCCATCTGATTACATTTCTAACTTAGCGGTGACTGGTATTTACTTCTTTGATGGCGGAGTGTCTTCTATTGCCAGAAATGTTCAACCAAGTAAACGAGGTGAGTTAGAAATTACTTCGGTCCTTGAGCACTACCTAAAAGCCGGAACTTTAACTTTTAGTAGACTATCTAGAGGATCTGTGTGGCTAGACACGGGTAACATAGATAATCTAAATGACGCTTCAGCATATGTGCGAATAATTGAAGATAGGACAGCCCTAAAGATTGCATGTCTCGAGGAAATAGCATTCAACCAAGGGTGGATCTCGGTGGATCAGCTCAAGTCAAGAATTGAACAGTATAAAGAGAATTCATATGCGAAATACCTCCAACGCCTACTCGGATAGCGGCAGCGGCATTCCCGAAATTGAGGTCTTACTCGCCACTTATAATGGGCAAGACTATTTAAATGATTTTTTAATCTCGCTATCACAACAACAAGGGGTTAAGATTCATTTACGCGTTTCAGATGACGGCTCGACTGATAATTCAATCGGAATAGTTCAGTCCTTTATCTCTAAATTTACAAGTGTCTTAATTTATTCTGGGCCGCAAAAAGGCCCAAGTGCAAATTT
The DNA here is from genome assembly GCA_040401995.1 of Saprospiraceae bacterium. Lineage (GTDB taxonomy): Bacteria > Bacteroidota > Bacteroidia > Chitinophagales > Saprospiraceae > Haliscomenobacter. The sequence goes on along the minus strand of JBBANM010000108.1, from coordinate 16,884 downwards.
CTTCTACTTGATGGAGCGCTCGGAATATGACTTTGTGGCTTTGGCAGATCAAGATGATATTTGGATGCCAAACCATCTAATTGATTCGATAACGAGACTGCAAGCAGATGCACACCCATTTGCGATGACTTTTTGCCAGGTAGCAGAAACTTCCGACCCAACCAGTTCGGGAATTAAACTTTGGCCCAAAATTACATCACCGCCTGAGTTCCATGAAATCTTTTTTGAGAATTATGCAAGAGGCTGCACCATTGTGATGAAGAAGGACTTAGTCAAATTAGTCTCAGATAGGACTGCAGAGCAGATAGTTATGCATGATTGGTGGATTTATTTGGTTGCAAAATCCTGTGGATCGGCCATCTATTCGCAAACGTGTGAAATTAAATATAGAATTCATTCAAAAAATACAATCGGACGAGGGCCCCGCGCTCATGAACGTTTGATAAATACTTACCAAACCTTTCGTAGTAATTTCTGGAAACCTTGGGAACAACTTGTTGAATTAGACTTGCACTTTAATGAGTTGATGTCGAAAAAAGCAAAGACCGAAATTGGAAGACTCTTTAGACTAACACATTTACCATTCGGTAAAAGACTTTCTGAAATATTTTTTGTCAAGAAGAGATTCAGAAGAAATCCGATTTCAGATTTCTGCGTAAAAATCTATTTGCTTATTCGAATTTTTCACTGAGTCCAAAGTTTTTTAGACTTGAAAGTAACGTAAGAAAATTCGCCTCAACAAAATGCGAATCGGTTTTGGCATTCGATGAAAAATAGGTAGCAAGGACCTGAAATTTCTAATTCGCACTCTTCTTAACAGATTCAATTCTGATTTTTCATCACTCTTTCCCTGAGCTAATAGTTGCACAGAGTGGGCCATGGCTTGTGTCTGCGCCATCTGCAAGTAATATTCCATTTGTGCAAGTCGTGATTTTTTCCCATTTTCCCAGTCACCATTTTCCACGAGATTTATTGCCTTAATTAGTTGTTCGGCAGCTGAGGTTGTTGATGGGTTGGCCCAAAAGCCCTCAGGAGGATAGGGTGCAGCATTTTCACCAATTGGAATCAATGTGTAATCAACAGGGAATACGAACTTTTCAATTTCTTCAGATAGTCCTGAATAGTTGGTGGAGATTGTTGGAATATCTGCTGTCAGCCCTTCAAGTATATTTAGACCGAGACCTTCAGCTCGGTGTAAAGAAATGAAGGCAGAAGCGCTTTCAAGCAAACTCTTATTCTGATTTTCGCTATAAACTTCATCAATTAATTGGACTCTTTCAGTCCCTTGAATCCTATTTATCAGATCAATAGGTGCATACTTTCTAAAGTCAATTGTTTTAATCAAAAGTTCATACCCAATTAGTTGGTCCTTAACTAAATCCCAGACATCCAGTATTGCCTGTGGATTCTTTCGCTCAATAACGCTTTTTGCATCAAACCGTGCAAGCACATATTTTCTCTCATTTGATTTCTGAGTAACTGATTTATTGAACTCCAATGAAATATTTCCGTAAGTTGGAAACACATCAATTTTCTCTCCGAAATAGCTACTGAAGGCATTTGCAGAAAATTGAGATATCGCATATACCTTTGTTGTATACTGAGCAGCGTTCCTAAAATACTCAGGCACCTTTTCAATTTCCCATGACCAAACTCCTGCTACATTCTGAGATTCCAAATTTATGAGACGAGTTTTGACCAAGTGCTCAATCCACATGTCTGCATTTACAAATGCGATAACTGATGACTCTTTACCTGTCATTTGACTCTTGCCTTGATATTTTGAGATGAGAGATGTTTCATCAAATCCTGTTTGAATTGTATGAATATTTACAGATATCCCAGAATTTTCGAGTAACCGGAGGGTATTTCGTGCAATTTGACCCACGCCAGTTGGTGCCCCGAAATACCCAATTAACAATAATTTCACGTTTGGAATAGTGGAATGAGCACTAAATTCAAATGTCTTACGAGAGTAACCTATCGTTACGAGTTCCTTGAAAAGTCTTTGACGTCTAGAAAAATCCATTCCGGAAACAAAGTTAGAGGCAATTTGGCTGAGTAGTAAATTGGTGGAGTTTTGTGCAAACTCGCTATTACAGTTAGCGCACCTACAATAACCTGGTGCTAGAATTTGAATTTCTAAGTCTCTATTGTGATTCAGGAAGTATCCATCTCGATTCTTAGACAAAATCTCTTTTCTCCAGGAGCTTGGGAGTGAACTCCCACCTAGGCGGCCTCCTAAAGACCAAACTGTAGCTCCCAAGAATTCTCCCCAAAATTTTCGCCGCTTAAAGTAATCGTCTAGAACCTTATTCAAAGCGGGAGTCTCAGAAAAATTTCTCGTGCAATGTTTTGAAATCCTTTCAACACTTGGCCCAATAAATCCACTAAAATGAAAAAAACGAAGTTCGTATGTTTTTGAATTTATGAAATTAATCTTATACTCAGAACTTCCTTCGACCGCCCTCTCATGTAAATTCCAATACGCTACATTAAGCCCTGGATCACGCACTACATCGATATCTGCAAAACATGTGGCCCAGTCAACCCATCTTTGATCAACGTGATATCCCTTTTGGACTTCCCATGAACAATAAAGTGTAAGTTTCTCTTCCCACCATGTAAGAAAAGGTAATGACTCGGCATTTACAGAAATGAACCCCAAGTTATAGATTCCCGCATAAAGAATAGATTGTTGATTTGGGAGTTTTGAATCTAAGGGGAAATCTGTGAGTAAATGAGGAGTCACCGATATGCATTTACTGGAATCCAGTGTGTTAGTAAAATCAGTAAAGACTTGGATATCTGGGTCCAAATAAGTTACCCGTTCGTAGCCAGATCTAATGTAGTTAGAAAGTATCGTTGGCTTAACTGAGGTAGCAAATTCCAATAAATCATACTGGTTAACAGCATTTGTAATTTCAAAATTTGACCAATCGAAATCTTGAAATGAGACAGCTCTATGATCCCCATGCGAATTATTTATGCGTAAGTATTCATCTATTCCTCTTTGAATGTACGAAACATCGTGACAATCTTGCAATACAACAATTCGAAAAATGGATTCTGGCATATTCTTGAGTACTGATTCACCCAGGATCAATGCTTGAGCGCCATAATTTGGAGCAATTATGGTAAATATCAGATGCTTTTTTAACTTGCCCATATAAAAATTGGCCCTATTGCTGAGATTCTATTTTGAGATCGTTCGCAACCATTAAACGTACTAATTGCTTAAAATCTACTTTAGGCTTCCAGCCAAGCACATCTTTGGCTTTTGTGGCATCCCCTATCAGGGTGTCAACTTCGCTAGGCCGCTCCATCAATTTGTCATATTCTAAAAATCGGTCTAGGTCTGGAGGTAAATCCGCAGCTATTAGGGCCTCAAGTACAAAGTCTTTTACTGAATATGACGTACCGGTGGCAATTACAAAATCGTCAGGTTCATTAGCCTGCAACATCATCCACATCGCCTCGACATAATCTCCGGCATAACCCCAGTCACGGCATGGAGTAACATTCCCTAATGAAAATTTAGATTGCTTACCGAGTTTAATTCGCGCGACATTTGAAGTGATTTTTCTGGTAACAAACTCATGTCCTCGGTTTTCCCCCTCATGATTAAATAATATTCCTGAGGAGATAAACATGTCGTAAGCTTCCCGGTACTGAACGCATGTGTAATGAGCAAAGCACTTAGCTACTCCATAGGGAGATCGTGGATGAAATGGCGTTAACTCTGACTGAGGAGTCTGCCGAACTTTTCCAAACATTTCAGAGGAAGAAGCTTGATAAATCCGGGTAGAACCTTCTAGTTTGAGTTTTCTGGTCGCCTCTAGAATTCTAAGGATTCCGATTCCTGTAACATTCGCAGTTAATTCTGGTTGAGAAAAACTCAGTCCGACAAAACTTAAAGCTCCTAAATTATAAATTTCATCTGGCTGTGAATCTCCGATTACATTCAATAAGCTAGAAAAATCCGCCAGATCTCCTTGAACCAGTTTCACGCTTGGAAACTTCTCAGAAAATGGATTGCTCCTAGAACTTCTTTGGCCTGGAACCAGGCCTATAACCTCATAGTTTTTCGTTAATAGTAGTTCTGTAAGGTGATGTCCGTCTTGGCCTGTGATTCCCGTAATCAAGGCTCGCTTCTTAGTCATTTCTTTAGTTTAACTAATTCTTGGAGTAAGTAAATCTCCCGCGCTCTATTTCTGTTTGGGTTGCTTGTTTACTCTAGAAATATAGCCCTTAAAATCTCTTAAGTGGCGTGTTTTCACCCAAATATTGGACTCAAGAATCGCATGCAACTCTTCCTTATTATTGGAAAGTTCTTGCCGGGTATTGGAAAGTTCTTGCCGGGTATTGGAAAGTTC
>JBBANM010000108.1:0-12408 GCA_040401995.1 Saprospiraceae bacterium | reverse complement strand
TATTGGAAAGTTCTTGCCGGGTATTGGAAAGTTCTTGCCGGGTATTGGAAAGTTCGATGTTAAGCGAATGATCGAACTTTATAAAATCATCAAAAACATTCGGCGGGAATTGAAATTTTTCTTTTAGGTGTATTTTCTCTTTGGCTAAGAAATAAATGTTAAGCCCATCTCTATAAACAATTTCATAATTTGACTCAATAAGAAGCTCAAGCCACTCACTTGAAACATCAGTTTGAGTATTTGGGATTGTGGCTTCGATTAATACAATCCAAGGACGAAAATCTACTAGATTAGCTCCCAGCAATACATCTCGCTCCCAGCCTTCTACGTCAATTTTTAGAAAATGTATGTCTGGTACTTGCGCAAATTCTTTACATATGGCAGAAAGGGTTTGGCATTCAACTTCAATGCGCTGTCCTTCGAAACCATTCACTTCATGTTTCAGAAACTGGCTCTCACTTGCAGTGGATAATCCATCATGCTCCATTTGCCAAAAATCTATTTTTCCAATCTCTCTTCCGAGCGCAACCCTCAAATTTACCTCACGTTGCCTGAATCTGGTTAGTTCTAAGTAACTTTGAGGGTTTGGCTCAATATTTATTCCATTCCATCCAGAATCATAAAATGCTCTAGTAACCGAGTCCATTACAGGATTGGCAGCACCAACATCAATATAAAACCCATTTTTTATTTCACTTAGCACGCGGTGAATTATTACGTCTTCAAAATTTTGCGCGTATGAAATAAAGGCCATTTGATGTTAGTTTTCTACTTCAAGCTATTCGATTTGGAAATCTGGGTGAAAAATTAACACTACTAATTTCTCTTTCATAACTAAGAGAGAGATATTCTGGCGGGACAGACCTAATTTTTGCATTAACTAGGATCCGTTCTGAAACACTTGCGTCCCAGCGACTCATAGTTTCTGCACTGAATCCTGCTGACTCACAGAAATCTAATAAACATTGCTCACTGGGTGCCCACCAATTGGATCCATCATTTGATAATGCATCTTTTCAAAAAAAGTTGGCTGAAGAATCATCAACCGAGGAGATTACGGTTTCAATAGTCAGTAAGTCCCCTGAAATCTGATTAAGTGCGTCAATTCCAAGAAGTGGGTGGCGTAGATGGTACAAAACACCCCAAAAAAAGACTAAATCGAATTTCTCATAATTTAGACGCTCTGGAAGCTCGTAAACGGATGACTTTAAGAAAGTTACCTTTGAATTCAGGAAGCTTGATATCTTGTCAAAGCCAAAAACGTCTGGGTCACAAATATCCACTGCCACAACTCGTGACGCTCCGCGCTGTTCAGAAAGGAAAGCGCTCCCGCCATTAGTGGTGCCTATATCCAAAACACTGGCTCCTGATAAATCATTTGGAATTCGTGCCAGCTGGAATAAATGCTCAATACTATTGAAGCCGGGAGTAAAAATCCCTGAACTATTTAGTTCAAATCTTTGGTGCCAACGTATCGAAGTGTCGTTAACTAGATTATCAAAGTCCATGGATTCCCTCTCATTTATCAGATCAGTGCCAGTGGTCGGGAGAATACCCTAGAAATCTTTCACAAGTCTGAAAAATGACAATGTCCCCCTTTTCAATGTGTTCTGTAATTACATCGGGTGACCAATAGAAGGTTACCCTTTCAAATACTAAAGCCAGCAACCATAAACTTGAGTACTCGTTGGCTACTCCTAAGAATGAATTCCCAAAAATCTTCAGTGACTTCTTGACTGGGGCACCAGAATTTGCAAAGCTAATTGATATTCCAATGTGTCGTTCCGGAAGATATTCTGAGGAATTGTTAAATACCAGCGTAGGTATCGACGGCACACGTGTATTTGCAAAGTATTGAACATTTTCCGATATCGGTGGATCGAATTTGGAACCGAGATCTCCAACTATGTCTTCTGAGCCCTTAAGTATTAAGTCACCAAAGTCAAAGTCTATATCCAACGTCTTTACAATAAACATGGCAAACTCAAAATTGCCTTTTGGACTCAAATGCGTATCATTTGCCCGAAAAATACTCCCAGACTTTCTGGGCGTGAATACCTGAACGCTTGTAGTTTTAGCTAGTCTTGATAAATACGGCGTTCCTCCTTTAGGAAGTGAAAAAGGATAGAAATCCGATAAGAGGGTCGCTTCGTTGGGGACTAATATAAAATAGAAATTTGCACTCTTCGAAGCGACGGATTCCCTCCAGGAATCTATCGAAACTCTCCATTTCTCGATTACTTCTTCAACCATGGAAAGGTTATCGTGATACATCTGAAAATACCTATTGAAACCTTTGTAAAGAAAAAGGTAACTATTCTTTCCAAGGATAGCAATTTCGTCATCGCTCACTTCTAAGGGCTGCCTCTTTAAATACTGCAATAGTGGTTTCTTATTCATATCGGATATTTATGGTTCTATTTGATGACTTCATACTCAAAAATCTTCCCCTTTGACCACCAAGAAAGTTGATACTCCAATTCATTGATGATCCTTACCTTATTAACTGAAGAAAAATTCTGTGCAAATGCGTCATCTGAACACAAGAACATTCTACTTGCGGGACGAGCTGGTTTGGTGTGGTCCTGACCAAATGCCCACGACACAACTTTTGGACCATTGCTGTTGAAGTTTCCATCCCAGGACACAAACAAAGCATCAAAACAAATACTGCTTGTATTTTTCTGTGATTTTTTCTCCATAAAAGCATTCATGTCTACATAACTTTGAAAGTATTTAGGCTCAACCTCCATATTCTTGAAGATTCCATCCTTCAGGGTAAACATTTCTCTTCCGAGTCCACTATTCCAAAAAATTAAGAGTGAGAATACGGTTGGAAGCAAAACAAGAATAAGAAAACTTTCTTTTTTTTCTTTCTTATTTAACATCAATCCTAAAATACATGGGATCATTACTATGGCACTTGGAGAACTCCACCAAAAATGATATTGCGATGGCATAGGATAAAGTAAAATTATGCCAGGCACACACATAATTGCAAGAATACCTAGGTTTGTAAGTGTCTTAAAATTTGCATTTCTTCTTATTGAAAATGGAGAGCGTTTCCCTTGTTTTCTGGGTGCTTCAGCTTCTACTGAAAAGAACCAGTTCGATTTTAAGATTCTTAGAAATTCTAAAAATGTCAATCCGAGTGCGATAAAGACAATTGCATATCCTAAGGCGATGATATTCAAATGTTGACCTGAAAAGGATTCCAAGACTTTCGCTGGCAGTTTCCTTAAAATTGTTGACTGATGATTTAGATATGGCGTTTGGATTAAAAAGCTAAAAATGGTTGCGACTAGCAAAGAAAAGTTCCTCAGAACTTTAGCCCTTAAGTATTTTTCTGAAATAAACAAACTCAGAATAATAAAACCAATAGGGATACATATCTTTAGAAACCCAATAAAAGTTACCCAATTCATTTTCACTGTGTAAATCCCTATGGGATCCACAATAATCTGATCAAAAAAGGAGAGGAAGCTCCCATTCAATGCACTAAGAATAGAAACACCTATCAGGAGCAAAACGGTAAACTTTGCGTATTAAATCTGAACCTGCGATTTCTTGTTTACATTAAAATCTGAATATTTCAGGGCAAAGTAAAGTACAACTATCAGCAAAACTCCCACCTGGAATCTTGTGAAAAGTGCAGCAATGCTCAAAACACTAAGAACTTGCGTTAGGCTTTTAGTACTGACTTTTGGTGTGGTGTGATACCACTTAGTCAAAAGAAAGGTGCAGGTAAGCAAAATCAGTTGAACGGTGATTGAAGGCCAAGGATAGAGCCCAAATATATTGTCACTCAGTGATGTGACGGGGCAACTTAAGGCCCAAATTATTGTAAGAATGGATCTGATTATTTTCCCTACCTTGTTTTGATGCATTATCAGCAACATTAAAATTGCAATCAAAAAAAACAAGCCAACTGTCATATTGCGCAAAACAAGTAATTGACTCCCAAATATGAATTGCACAGCACCATGGAAATATGCATTAAAGGGGCCATACTGCTCAAAGAAATCTAAATTTGGTATCTTCCCTTGTGATACAGCGATTCCACTGGTGTATTGAATTCCATCGTGGTGTGGATCTGGATTCCAAGTCCTTATGCTAAAGAAGTATATTCCAATAAATATCGTAGTGAAAATATCACTTGATAAATTCTTGAGAATATTTAAAATTTTCATTTTTTAACTAGGATTACATTGTTCTGTGAAACTTCCTTAAAACAAAAATCTGCTATCTGCTCTGTCAGATTAATATTCTTAGTGTAAATCTTCCAGCGAAGCTCTGAATTCTCCAACAAATCACAGAGGGAATCGATTTGACCAGGAATCTCGTAGTAGGCCCAATCCCGTAGAAGATTTGTAGCTAAGGCCGGATTATCAAATTTTGCTGGTAGATATGTTGCTAACCAAAAATTTGCTAACCTATCACCGCTTGGATCCTGAAGATCCCAAAAAACTGTTGGCACATTTTCGACTCCGTAATTTAACACCTGATTTACGGAAATAGAGGATGGGGAATACCAGCCGGAATAGATTATGGATTGAGGTCTATTACTGATAAAAGCGTCAAACTTTATCCAAGGTGAATTTGTCATACTCCATGGGGCCAGAACGAACACAGGAATAAGAATAATACTCAAAATTCTCGGACTTTGAGCAAAATCGCGAACAGCAATACCTATAAGGAAAGGTAATATGGTGATGAAAGCAATCCAAGTGAATTTTGCTGGATAGTAATTCCAATAGTTATTATTGTCTTGTAGTGAAGCCAGGTATGCGAATGTAGCGACAGTCACAATCAGAAAACTATTTAGAAATTTAAGTCCACTATTAGACCGCCTGATAAAATGGCTAGACAAATAGATAAAAAATGAAGTCAGAATTGTAAAAAAGAGGATGGGGGAAGGAAGAGTTATTGCACCTGGGAGTTTCACGTAGCCTGCCGCTGCACCCTTGGAAACTAAAGGGTAAAGATTCAAAAAAAGTAGTGCGCCTGACAAAATGAATGCAACTTGAACCATTTTTTGATTTTTCAGCGCACTAAAAAGCGTCTGTTTGATACTTGAAGGGAACAGTAAGAAACACAGTGCAGGGAAGATAAGCAAAATAGTCCAAGTAGAAGCAATTAGGGGCACTAGCAGAAAAAATGAGCATAGAAGCAAAGTCTTTTCTCGATCACACCTGCTCTCAAAGTATAACCAGCCTGACAAGCAAAATAATTGCAAAAATAAGGAAGCAAATAATGCAGGATAAAAACCATCACCAAGTGCAACTTTGCTTACAAGTGCTCCAAGAGGTAGAGATGCAAGGACTAAGATAGAAATCATCGCAAGAGGATGCTTCTCAGCCAATAGAGATTTACCGACTAGAATATGAACTTGAGACATGAAAATTAGCACGGTTACGGTCATAATGCCGAGTGAAATTAGATCGAGAGTTAACTTGTTTTCAGCTAAACTTGAAAAAGGCTCTAAAGCACTTCTCGTCAAGGCAACCATACTGTCCGGCAGAACTGGATAGAAAGAAGAGCTGGTTGAATCTAGGCCCTTCTGTTCGACGATAAATCTTGAAAACCAAACATGATTTCGCGCATCACCGCTCATTGCAAAGGCCATGCTCCCCCAGCCAAATCGCGCAAAGCTCACAGAAATTACACCTAAAATGGCAATTGATGGCAATTGAAAGAGAAGTTCTCTCGTAACCTTATGAATAATTTGAGTCTTTTGTTTCTCAATGTTTGATAACTTAGGCAAGAATACAAAAATGGCGACTCCAAAAACGATGGGCATCAATTGAATCAAAAGTGAAACTGTAATGTTAAACGCGTCAATTCCAAAAAATGGGAGCAGGAATAAACTCAATTCATACCAGAAAAACACTGAACTTATTGTTATCACTAATGAGGTTCGGGATGTTGTCCGCTTTGCGACTAAAACATAAGTTAAAAAAACTACAGGGATGATTAGAATTGTACTGACCTCTCTTCAGGTACTTTATGAGAAATTGTAAATATGTTCTTTCCGAGAAACTTATGAAAAAGCCTATCAAAAATGATATTCATCGGGAAAATAAAACAATCATATAATCGGAGTAGAGGGATTGAGATTGTTCCATCTCTATTCGGTACTAATTTATAAATTAATGTCGCGAAAAAGCCAAGGAAATCTGAATAGCGGATTTTTTCAATTTCTAACCCTGCATCTATCAAAATCTTAGTCAGAGATCTTTTGTTATACCGACGATAGTGACCAACTCTTTCATCCATATCAGAGAATAAAACTTTGAATGCGGGGAGATACAAAATCAATTTTCCGTTTGGTGTCAATTTTGTAGATATCAACTTTAATGTTTCAAAATCTTCTTTTATGTGTTCCAAAACATTTAGGCTATAAATTGCCGACTGACTGCCATCAGGAATCTCGGCAAGTGTGGTGTATGCATTAAAACCAAGTTCAGTGAGCTTTGAACAAAGAGTGGGCTCGACTTCCAAAACGCTTACGTTGAAACCGTGCTTAGCTAAACTCAGAGCAAATTCGCCAGTACCTGCACCAAAGTCCAATATGACATCCGTACTGGATAGGTTTTTGCGAAGAAGAGAGACCAAATAAAGATTATAATTGACTGCATATTGCATGAATTCTAGATTGGCCGAACCGGATTCAATCCCTTTCCGATTTTCATGACTTCTCATTTATTCACTCTATTTTGAAGCATTTCAAAGTTTTTGGTGCTGAGATCTGCAACGGCGTCAAGAATCAATGCTGTCATTAATGCCAATAACGCGAGCGTCATTAGACTTGAACTTAGTACTGCAAGTGGAACATGGTACACAAATTGAAAATTTACAAAGTCACTAAGTGGTTTGTAACCAGATATCATTGCAGCCAGGAAAAAAATTAAGGACAGGAATCCAAAAAATCTTAGCGGTTGAAAGATTCGATATATTTTTATTATTCTAAGTAGAATTTTCCGACCATGGTAGAAAGTTCGTAGTTTTGATTCACTTCCCTCCGGGCGAGGAAAATATGAAATTGGGACTTCTACTATCGAGTATCCACGGTCCAGCGCATGCAAAGTTATCTCTGTTTCTAATTCGAAGCCACGAGACAATATTGGAAAACCTTCTACAAAACTCTTCGTCATGACTCTGTAACCGCTCAAGATATCATCGAGAGAGGCCTTATAAAGCTTGTTAATGAGATTTTTAATTAGGTGATTTCCAAAGTTATGGAAACGGCGAGAATTCTGATTTGCATAGACTCTGTTAGCTAGCCTATTTCCTACTACTAGATCTGCTGATTCATTTTGTGCGACCATTAAGAGTTGATGAAGATCGTTGGCCGAATAAGTAGCATCAGCATCTACCATCACATAAAAGTCCGCATCGATACTCTGAAACGCCTTACGAATAGCGAAACCTTTTCCTTGTTTTAACTCTCTTAGAATTATCAAATTGGGGTTCTGTTGCTGCATACCTCGAACTAATTCAAGCGTCCCATCATCACTATTGTTATCAACGAAAACAACTTTAGAAACATCTTTATGTTCGAGAAATGGCTTAAGCGTGTCTACTACTGTAGTAGCCTCATTAAATGCTGGAATAACTACCACGACTCTTGGATTGCTGGCATCATTTAGCATGGCACAGGAGTATATCAATTGTATGCTTGGCTTTGGTACCACTCCGTAAACTTATCAATTAGAGGTGAGTGTCAGGTTTCATCGACTTCCTCATTACCCTGCCAGGCTATTTATCAGATTAAATCATTTTCTGATTAAAAAGAGTATCTAGAAAAACCACCATTTTTCTCAGTCGCCACCTTTTATTAAGCAGCTTAAAATTACATTACTAATTAATCAAGCATTTAGCATTACGAGAATCCTCTGCTGTGGACATATCTAGGCCACAAGTTAAAGCTGAATCTAAGTCGAAAGTTCGTGACATTCGAACTCCTATAACTCGAGAATCCATGCTTGAGAGAGTTTGAATTTCATTCCAAGTACCATCAGAAGAGCCATTGTCACAAATTATGAGACGCCATTTTAAATCGCCATTAAATTCTAAAGATTTTTTGATTCGGGAGTACAACTCATTAATACAATCCTGTTCGTTAAGAGCGGATGTAAGCACATCGAGAGTTGTCAGTTTTCTGGCCATAAGCTCCTCCGGATTTAAGTCCTACGCTAAGCGTAGTCCAATAACTCCAATTATTCTTGGACTAACTTTAGTTTTTCAAGGGGTTTCTCAAAAGAGGCAGTCTCACTGATTTAAAGGCAGTCATTGAAATGTTTTGAGGCTTCAGTATTTTAGTGTTTATTGGATGAGGTGTTTCGTTAATAGCTTTTTGAAACCAATAAATTTATATCTTCACCCTTTGACATATCCGAGAAATGTCTGCTTACTAAAAAAGGCAAAATAGGCAACTGCCTTCTAATCAACCCTCACAACACCACTAGGTGTCATCAAGTGCACCGCAACAATTCCTGACTCACCCTCAGTATCAGCTGGGCTCAACCACATAACCTCAACTTCACTACCAAGGGCAGTTGCTGGATCATTTCCTAGCCAGTCAGTGATTCTCTTTTCATCTCCCGCGATTTCAACTTTAACAATCTTTGCAATTGCTTTGCCATCTGTGGATGGGTGATCAAGTGATTTCCATTCAATAAAGAATGGAAGTCGCTTATCTTCTAGAGTTCCTAGAACACCAATCTGCTTCCAAGATAGATCATGGCCATCGGGCTTTGTGCGATGGCCATCTACAGCTTGTCTTCCTAAGCGTGCCTCAACCTTTGAGACATCATCAACTGCGACAACCCATGTGAGCCATCCGCCACCTTCTGCAGCACGCTTTGAAACAGCTCTACCAAAAGGTGAAGCATCCGATGCTGGGTGATCGAGTGGACATACAACTTCGATGTAGTGACCGTTTTGTAAAGGCAATGTGAAGTTACGTGTGCCAAAGCGTGGGTGAACGCCTCCATCAACAAAAGTTGAGCCAAGGCGTGAGCCTAGGCGTTGAACTGTGTCGGCTAGTTGATCATGGGACGTTACATATGAGACATGGTCTAAGCGCATGGGTAAATCTAACCCTATGAAAAGGGGTGCTCATTACCATCCACCCGCCTACGGCGGCCGGATCTAGGCAAGGAAATGGGGGTTGGGGATAACTAGACGACGCCGTCAGGTGTCCATGCAACTGTCACTGCATGAGAAAAAACAATGATTTTTGGCTTCCAAAAGAACATGAATTGGCCCAGGGTTGTGTGGCGCATAAGATATGATGAAGAATATTAGGTTTACATCTGATGCTCGAAAACACAAAATTGGAGCAGCTCACGCACGGTTTGTTATTGGTAATAACCAACCACTACGGACTCCAGGAAAAAATGAATTTGAGCAGAGATTATTTTGGACAGGCATTGACGATCGAGGCCTAGAACTTGAGATTGCCGGAGTTGAGTTTGAAGAAGAAATTTTAGTTATTCACGTGATGCCAACAATTTTTAGAAGGAAGGGACGACATGAGTAAAAAGCAGCAAATCAAATATGTCTGGGGTGAAGACGTAGACCTGGATAAAACCGTCATTCTTGATAAGCAGGGCAAGCGACTAACAAATGCTCGGGCAGAAAAGATCTCACGAGAGATAATTAAGCAGGCAACTGGTAGACCCTCTCTGACTGGTCCAAAAAAGATATCTCCTGAGATAAAAGCGCGAGTCCCTCAAAAGTTAAAAGTGAAGTTGGAACGAGAAGCTAAGCGACGAGGCGAAACTGCATCTGCTCTCATTCGAGAGGCATTAGAAACTTATCTATCTGCCTAAAGTTATCTAGCCAACACACACATCAGCGCTTCAATAGTCAGCAACGGCGCCGCGTTATGACCCAAATTAACCCTTGCTTCCATGATGGCGCCTATTTTATTTATCGTTGCCTGTGGCTTGTTGTTAGCGGCATAGGCAATAATCTCATTTTCAAGCTCTTTATTAATCAGGCCGTCATTACTTCCTGCCTGCACCATCATGACATCTCTGTAGAACGTGGCAATATCTAACAGCGCTGCATCAAGTCCATCTCGCACCATTCGTGTGCTGCGAGTCTTTTGTTCTTTTTCTAACTCCTTTATGGCTTTACTTCCCCCGCTTGCCATGCCACGCCCCGTTGCACCTTTGCCATAAGCAAGTGATAAATCATCTATCTCTTTTTCATTTCTTTCGTCTGCTGCACTATTTGCTTGCTCAGTTGCTAGATCAACCAAGCTTTGCGCTGCTGCAAAAGCAGAAGAGATACCTTTTAAAGAAAGTGGCAGGGCATCATCACTTTCAAGCATAAATTCTTTAATAACTTCTTTGATTACATGAACGGTTGAACTGGGTGAAGCTAGTGAATAACCATCTGGGTCAACAAACCTGGATGGATTTAGTTCAAGTCTTATCGACCATCTGGCCTTTATAAACTGCCACCGAATAGTGGCCCCCGTGCCTTGGTGTTTTGTAGTTGCCTTTGTCGCCCATCGCCCCATCAATGTGTTCTTTATTGATGATAGAAATAGATTTGGGTCTCCCATGCCTGTAGCAAGAGGTATCTCTACTGCAATCTTGTCTATACCAATACTTGGTGACATTGCGATTGTAGGAGTTGGGAATACATTTCTTATACAAAAAGAACACCTATTAGAGAGATTTGGTCTTGGAATTTGATGGACAGTTGCATTACTAATGCTAGACGAAATTTGTGCATGCGCAGTGTCCTGCCAATCCAAGGTTGTTCTAGTTAAGAGATTCGACATACGCCTCTAAGTCCGCTCTCTTGATGCGTCGACAAGAACCAATTTTTATCGATTTGATGTCTCCACTCATGACTAATCCATAGAGCGTTGAACGCCCAATCCCAAGTGCCTTAGATGCTTCTTTTACAGTCATTAAATAGTTATCCATATTTGACTCCTTGTACTTGTATGAACCTCAAGGGTCTCAAAACTGTTCAATAGTGTCTGCCTAAACTCAGAATTATTATTTGGCAAATACATCGATTTTCTCCGCAGTGTCTATTAGAGACTTTGTCGTTACATGTTGGTAGATATTCTGGGTAGTCGATATATCTGTGTGTCCCAGATAGTGGCTAACAACCTTGATATCAACATCCTGTTGCAACAAGAGTGTTGCGAAACTATGTCTTGCACCATGCAGTTTTAAGTGAGGAATATCCGCGTCTTTCAGGAGCTTTGCCCACATTTCCGCTGACTTTCGCGGTTCTATTGGTTTTCCTATCGAGTTCACAAATACAAAATTCGTCTCTCCCCATTCAAGAGCGGCCAACCGCATCTGCATCTGTTGGATTTTCCACTCACGCAGTGCCGTTAAAGTTACTTTATCCAGGTGAATGGTGCGTTTCTTTGCATCTGCCTTTAATTCTTTGAGAACGAGCCCCTTACCTTTTTGGCGTTGGAGTTGCTGACTAAGTCTTAAGCTCCCTTGAACAAAATCTACACATTCCCAGGTAAGGCCCAGAACTTCGCCCTGTCTAAACCCAGTTAAAAGGTGAATTCGCCACATGATGTTCCACATCCTGCTTTGACTTGCATCCGAGTAAGTGAGCAATTCTCTCACTTGTTCGTGCGTCAATGGTTCGGTCTGCACTTTTTTCCGCGAAGGTGCTTCAACTCCAATTAGTGGATTCGTAGATAACTTCTTAAGGCGGAATCCTCTTTTCAATGCACCTCTTAGGGTGGCATGGCAGTGAGCCATGGAATTTGCTGAAAGATTAAACTCTCGCTGAATGTCTGAATAGGCAGTCTCTATTGCTTCCGAAGTTAATTGATTCAATCGAATTTTCCCGATGACTGGTATCAAATACCTATCTATATCTAACTTGTAACGCTCTATTGTTCTTGGTTGAAGTTTCTGAGACTTCATTTCTAAGAATCCATTTAGCAGTTCTGTAACAGTTCCTGCCAATGAGGGCATCTGCTCAAGTTCATTTGTATCTCGCTTAGTGATTGCCACTCGCAGTTTTTGTTCTACATCTTTTTGTGATTTCCCAGATACATTTCTTCGGTGGTCATTTGAATCAAAGAACTGACCTCTCCAACGATTTTCTGAAGGTGAGAACCAAAATGTGCCCTCGCCATTACTTCTTCTTTTAGCCATTTGTTGCTCCTTTACTGGATGGGGGATTAACCAGTAAGGCAAAGGTCTCAAGACGAATAGGCTCTGTCTGCCTAAACTCCAATGAACTTATTTCAGTTCAGGGATGCTTTTCTAGCCCTAATGCATCCATAAACTGCATCCAATGTGGGGGATTCACTCACTCTTGGTGAAAAAACAATCGATTACCGCAAGAAATGAGTGGGCCCAGACGGGCTCGAACCGTCGACCCACGGATTAAAAGTCCGTT
>JBBANM010000107.1:0-20973 GCA_040401995.1 Saprospiraceae bacterium | reverse complement strand
CATCAGCCGAATACACTGTCAAGGATCAGGCGAATAGATGTAAAGGATCAGGCGGATATGAAACGTCAAGCATCAGCCGGAGCATTACATGAAAATAGTGGGGCGGGTCGGGCTCGAACCGACGACGACGGAATTATGAGTCCGGGGCTCTCACTAACTGAACTACCGCCTCGTCTCGGATAGTTTATGGGATTTGTCTGTTTTTCTTGATCCTCAGTCGAAGTTGGGGTGAGAATAACTTCGGGAAGACCATCAAAGAGTGGGGTGGCATCGTGACTATAAGCAGATAAGGCTGTGGCATCAGATCTAACATTGGCCGAGCCAATCAAAGCTTTGAGCTCTTTGACTAAGTCTTGGGTCGCCATTTGGTAATCATATTAAATGTTTCTAGTTGCCAGGCTCTTAAGTCCGATCCCAGTCAGATGTCTCACAGTGAAGTCCTCTTTGATCTCCGCGCCAGCACTTTCATAAAATTTGATAGCCGATTCATTGTCATCCTTAACCCACCATGCTAATCGGGCATAACCTCGGTCCACACATATTTGGGCCAGGTAACTCATCAGCGCACTACCAATTCCTTGGCCACGGAGTTCTTTCGTAACACAAATGTCCTCTATATATAACCCATGGGCACCTAGCCAAGTCGGAAAATCGATCCAGTAGAGTGCGAAAGCTGCAAGTGCATCAGCATTTCTAGGGTCATCAACAACCGTTACAAATACCTTCGGATGGTCATTAAATAGCGCAGCAGAGAGTTGACCTTTTGTTATTTTTACTTCGTCAGGAAGACCCTCTTGAATTGCTAGCTGCATTATCAAATCAAGGATTTGATCTAAGTCCTGCCGCTGGGCACTTCTAATCGAGAATTCCATCGAGATAGTTTATTGACTCACTCTATTTATCTTGTCAGCCTAATTGATAAATACTGTGACGGTTTCAGGTCTAAAGTAATTTCACCATTTTTTATGGCGAAAATATTCTCAGTATCGTTCTCTAAGGCTGAGACCTCAGCGGCTCGGGCATAACCAAAGTTAGCGATATTTATTACCGCTACCTGATTTTCGCGAATTACGCTATGAATTCTAAGAATTACACCGTTACCATCATCAGCTTCTTTGGCCGATATGTTGACTCCATCAGATTTCTTCAGCGCCAAGAATGATTGACTCATCGTCTTTCCGCGACGTTCATAATCTCGCATAATTATGGCAGGGTGGTGAATCTCGCCGGAGTACTTGGATGCTACTGCATCATCTACATTCCCAGAGTGAGTTGTGATTTGGTAGCGGAGTGGAATTATTCCGCCTTGGCTGGCCTTAAAATTAACCATCCAGTGATTATTAAGCGCCCATGACATTATTACTGGACCTTCTGGATTCAATTTAGCGGCAGCTTTTGCGGTAGTAATACCACCGAGTTGGATTAGTGGTGCATCAATTGGAACAAGCGTAAGTCCGAACTTACCGTCAGAGACATCTACCCAATCGCGGACCGGGAACCAATCCCTAACCGTGCCAGGTAGTTGATCTTGATCCGGGACAAATGGCACTGCATTTATATCTCCTCGGAAATTAAAGGACTCTAAATCAGCCGGGAAAGCTACGAATATTTCTTCAGCTTCGCGGACGTGCTCTTTGTCGATCTCCCATTCAATACCAAGTGACTTAATTTTAGAGTCTAGCCAGAATAGGCCAGAAGCTTTTTTGACTCCTTTTAAAGTGCAGGTAATTGAAATTGCAACTCGGCCTTTTTCTATCACCGGAGCGCTAACTTCTATATTCTCAACAACTCGATTAATGAACTTAATATTTGTATTCCAAGCCCCAAAATCAGGAACTTGAGAAAAATCGAATGCGGAGTTCAAAGTATCTCGGCCAGGGGTTAGCGATACATTGTCATATCCATCTGTTCCAGGATCGACATCTTGATGGATTAGCTGACCAATTTTCCACCCACGGTAATTTCCAGCGAACTCCTTGTTAAGTTCCTTGTCGAATAGTGACTTTATTCCTCCGCATGTTGGATCAACCACGACTTTATAGAATTCATTTTCGATGGTGTTGGCAGAACACTTTAAATCTGATTCATCTACCTTTATATCCATATCTACCCAGGTATAACCAAAGGAGGGTAGATCAACTTTGATCCGTCGTTCCTGAACTGATGGTTTATCGCCACCCCATGGAATTCCTCGAGGTACAAAAGATTCCAGCATTCCAACGGGAGCTCCGCCCGCACGAATCTCTGGTTCTTTCACGTAGACGGATCGAGCCCAAGGCAGCGTGTTATAAATCAATAACTCATTTGTGTTAGATGGGGGAAAGGCTTCCTCTGGTGTTAAGTCGCCAACATTAAATCGACCTTCTGGTCCACGATCGGCAAGATCGTCTGCAAACCTTCTAGCAGCTCGAGCCAAAATATCGTGCGCTTCGCCGGATGAGCGATATGCAAAAGAGGCCTTGTAGTTCCATTGACCCTTAGTCCAAAGTGAATCTGGTGCTGAAACACTAGCGAAAGCACCCCAAGTATGTTCATCATAGAGACTTATCATTTCAAAAACATTCGATAAACGCTCTACGTCATTTACTGGGCGATCAGCGTCACCTCCCCATGCAGAAATAGTCTCTGCAGCTCTCATAATGGAATGTGTTGCGCGATTTAAACCGGTTTCATACGCACTGGAGGCGACACCGTCGACCCACCAGTCGAGCCACTCACCGCGTAATACCGGGAGTTTGTTTTCATGCTCCGCCAACACTTCGGTACGGAATTTGGCTGGAGTACTAAATACCATTTGCGGGAAGCGGCCCTTTTCGTTCCATTCCCTTACAAAGTCGACCATACGGATATCTGGTGGGCCATTATCTACGCGAATTGGGTGAGTTGATTGGCAGTAAAGGAAGTCCCATGGATAGGCATCGCTCTCCTCGAGCGTTTGCAATAATTTAGGAAGAAAACGATCTACATAACGCCAATCGCCAATTTTCGCATTTGTTCTTCCAAATAAATAGTGGAATCCGTTCCATGAAAGAAGCTTATTTCCGGACGGCCCTTCCCATTGAAATGCTTGCGGAGTTGGTTTTGGGACTCCACCGCGGATTGGGTTTACCGACATTGTTAAGAAATCGATGCCGTTTTCTTTAAGAAAATCGACAAACATCCAGCTTATTCCATTGGAGTCAGATTGCATTGCGCTAGTAATTGTTACGCCATATTTCTTTCGCAAATTAGATATTGGGTAAAGACTTCGTGCCATCTGCTCTGGACCAAGCATCGGGGTGAAGTTCCACTGCATTGCAGTAACTTCAATTTGACCACGTTCGTGGCACTTCATAAAACGGGAAATATCTTCTCTACTTGCTTGTGCAAACCAGCGTTCGGTAATTCCAGTGACTTCACAGACCCAGCGATATTGCGATTCTTCTGAGTAGTTCGCCGTATATTCACAAAGTTCTATAGCTCTATCAATGAACTCAACATGTTGGCGAAATACAACATCCTGGTGATCCGTAAAACCTAAATCTGTATGGCTGTGATTTGCCAAATAAACCTTTTCAATTTTTGCACCCATTTTGGCCCCCCTTCATTATTTGTTTCCACTGCGCACTTATTGGGATACTAGACAGTCCGAACTTTGTAATCAATAGATTTTGGATAATTGAAATTGATCTTGTCCGACAAGATGTCATTTATTAATCAGATAACCGCCGTTAGCCGTGATGGTTGTACCTGTCACGAAAGTGGCCTTTCACTCAACAACAAAGAAATTACGTTAGCAATTTCTTCGGGTGAGCCAACGCGACCGAGCGCAAGCTTGGCCTCAACTTCCCTTCGATACGAAACTGGGTCGGCCGACTTCTCCAGGCCATCAAGAGCGAAAGGCGTTTCGATTCAACCTGGTGCAACGGCATTTATTCGAATTATTGGGGCAAGTTCTAGAGCCAAAGCTTTTGTTAGGGAATCAATCGCACCCTTACTGGCTGTGTATGCAGAGTATCCATTTGAACTAATGTGCGCGGCTATAGAGGACATGTTGACTATTGCGCTATTGGTTGCCTTACGCATGAGTGGTGTTAAATGTTTTATAGAAGCAACCATCCCAATAACATTGACATCAAAGAGCTGTCGCCAACAAACAAGGTCGGCGTCGGCAATCTTGCTTAAATAATTAATCCCCGCAATATTTACGAATGCATCACATTTGCCGTATTCCTTCAGCAGGTATGCGGATATCTCACCCCACAAAAGTTCATCCGTGATATCTCCGTCAAAATATTTATCAATTCCAGATTGCTGGCTACTAGCGGCATTATCAATACCAGCTACAAAATAATTTTGACTTTGTAACAAACGGCAGGTCGCACTATCTATCCCTCCTAAGGCACCAGTGACAATGACCACCTTTTTCATAGCTAGATACCAGCCTGGGCGAATAGAGCTGGCCGAAAATCAGTCAGATTTTCATAATGCCAAGTTAAACCTAAAACTTCGACCGGATGATCCTGATCATCGGCTTCCGGAGTCCACGTTCCCTGTTCGGAAGCAAAGGCATGATTTGAAAGTATGTGGTGGTGAATTTCTCCGTTAAGTGAAAACCACTCTTCCCAAATAACCCATGAAGATTCAACCTTTTTTGGATAGCAATGTAAAACTCCGGCTGGAATCAAAGAATTTGGAATTATTTTCCAAATTGAATTTGTATACGGGTCTTCAGTTTCGCTACAGGTGCTAAGTGCTTCAAAAAAAGAGGTGTTGAAATTAATTCCGATACTTTCCAGAAAATTTGGTACAGCAATTTGCAACCAACGGTTGTGTACCTGTGAAACCCAAGGGCGAGTGAACGGAGAGTCAGTCTTCATCGTTTGAGTAATCTAAAGCAAAAATCTAGGATTTCAAGTACTCACATGGGAAAATCTTGTCCTACAAGAAAATATAGGTTGAACTATTGAATACCTTTCAGAATTCCAAGAGAATGGGGTAATAGTGCTTTTGAGTTAGCGAAGGAAAAGCCATGAAAGCAATGCATTTTCTAGGTCAGAAAAAAATAGAACTTATTGATCTACCCGAGCCACAAATTTCTGATAACGAAGTATTGCTTGAAATGAAAGCATCTGGACTTTGTGGAAGCGATCTGCATCTTTTCTACACGCCAAGCAGAGCTGAAAAAGAAGCCGGAATATTTGGATTGAAATTCTCGCCAGATATGATTCCCGGCCACGAACCCTGTGGCCAAGTCGTGCGAGTTGGTGCAACAGTGAAGCATTTAAAAGTTGGGGACCGAGTTGCGGTAGCTCATATTTCTGGTTGTGGAAATTGCGCGAACTGTCGCAAAGGGTGGGACATGCATTGTCCAAGCAAAGAGATTTATGGCGGTCATATTCAAGGTGCTTTTGCGGAATACATGCCAGCACGCGCAAAAGATTGCGTATTGCTTCCTAGCAACATTTCTTACGAGGATGGTGCTTTCTACACGTGCGGCGCCTCTACTGGGTTCTATTCATTGAAACGCGGAAACCTCAAAGGGGGAGAAACGGTTCTATGTGTTGGGCTAGGACCAGTCGGTCTTGCTGGTGCTTATTTTGCTTCAATGTTAGGAGCGCGCGTTATCGGGGTCGACATATCTGAGGAGAGATGCAAACATGCTCTTAAATTTGGAGTTGAAGTTGCGATTAATGCATCTGTAGAAAATGTCCAAGCCAGAATAGCTGAGCTAACAAAAGATAGAGGCGTAGATGTAGCGATCGATTACACCGGTGCCCCCGAAGGTCGGATCACGGCGATAGAGGCGGCTGGACTTTGGGGACGAGTTGTTTTGATCGGGTTTGGTAAGGGATATACCAATATTGAGACTGAATTGCATGTAATCGAAAAGCAGTTGACCATAACTGGCGCTTGGGTTTTCAGTTTCCCAGAGTTGCAGGAGTTAGTGACTTTCGCATCAGAACGGAAAATTGACTTTTCACATTTCATTAATAAGACCGGGCCTATTTCACAAGGGCCAGAACTCTTTGCAGAATTTGACGCCGGTTCTATTGGCAAAATGTATATTTCACCGTTGAAGCAATAAGGGGGCAGATCATATGAAAGGTGTGGTTCTTGATGCAGTCAACAAGATCGCAAGTCGGGATGTTTCAGTTGACGAAAAGAAGGTTGGTGAAGTACTAGTAAAGGTAGAGGCTGCTGGCATATGTGGAAGCGATAGACATATTTTGCACGGTACCTATCCTGCTAATTACCCAGTTATTCTCGGCCACGAATTTTCCGGAATAATTGAAGAAGCCCCCGCTACAAGCAAATTTAAAATTGGCGATAGAGTGAATGTAAATCCCAATATTGCTTGTCAGAAATGTAAATATTGCAAAATGGGGATAGTTAACTTGTGTTCAAATAATATTGCTCATGGCGTTAATCGCAATGGAGGCTTAGCGAATTTCGTAGCCGTACCAGAAACTCAATTATTTGCCTTACCACTATCTTTAGATCCAAGGTTCGGAGCACTTTGTGAGCCACTAGCCTGCTGCATTCAAGGAATTGAACTTGCACAAATAAAGGCTGGTGATAGCGTTGCAATCATCGGCGGTGGAATTATTGGCCAATTGATGGTTCAGCTCGCGAAACTTGCTGGAGCCGAACTGGTATTGCTTTCCACGCGGCAAAAATTTCGCAGAGAAATGGCAGAACGAGTTGGCGCTACCCATTCAATAGACCCAACTGGACTGACTTCGAATGAAAAATATATTGGACTTTCAGGAATTGCCCCTGGTGGATTTGATGTGGTTATCGAGTGTGCTGGCACCAAAGAGACTTTAAAACAAAGCCTTGAAATAATTCGGTCTGGAGGTACGGTGATTCTCTTTGGCGTTCTGGCGCAAAATGAGAAAATTGAGATTTCACCCTTTGATATTTTTGTCAGGCAATTGAGAATCCAAGGTGCTTTCACTGGATCAAAGGTGCATGGTAAAGCTGCCAAAATGGTAGCGGAGGGAACTCTAAATTTTGAACCTCTAATCACACACTTAATATCTTTGGATGAAGTTCCTAAAATGTTGAGCGGGCAGCCACTTGCCGGGGAGTTGAAGACTTTAGTATTACCAAATAACTAATCTTGTCCTATTAGATTCCCAATAGGCTTCTTGAATTAGTTTTTCACTCTTGTGCGTCTCCGTTTATTACTTGTATTCTTTGCGGAGTAATCTGAATCTATAAATCTAATATATAAGGGATACATATGACAGCACGTGCTCTAATCTTTTCGCCAGATGGTGGACATTTTGACCATACAAAAACAAAAGAGAGTTTGCGTGTCCGCGCAGTTAGAGCATCATTTCAAAGTGGTGGCGTTGATTATGTTATAGCCGTCGAGCCCCTCATTAGGAAGGGTCAAGATGGGAACCTCCTACAGACCATAAGAGCTAGAGCACTTGATGGATCAAATGTCGAAGAAGCCCTTGGAAAGACAATTGTTTTGGATAAGTTTGGCTTATCGATTTCTGAAGGGGGAGAGATAGCACCAACAGGAAGCTGGAGAACTTTTGTCCCTGAGGTTACCAAGAATGAATTAGTAACGGTTACTTTTGCAAAAGCAAAAGATATTAAAGTTAGTGTTGAAGTAAGTCCGCAACGCCATTGGAAGATTCACCTAGTCCATCACACTCACCTAGATATTGGCTATACAGACCCACAAGGAACTGTTCTTGCTGAGCATTTGGCATTTTTAGATTCTGCACTTGACATCATAAAGGTTACAGACGATTGGCCTGAGGATTCTAAGTTTCGTTGGACCGTTGAAGCCCTTTGGTCATTTGACGAATGGACTAAGGTCAGACCTCAAGAAAAAATTGATGAATTTATCAAGCGCGTTAAAGAGGGCCGCCTAGAATTAACGGCTATGCCTTATAACTTGCATTCAGAGACTTGTTCAACCGATGAATTACACGAGTTGCTTCGATTGGCTGGGAAAGTTAAGAAGCAATACGGGCTCGAAATGCCTTCAGCGATGCAAACCGACGTCCCTGGTGCGGTGGTTGGTTTAACTGATGCTTTTTCTGAAAACGGAGTTAAATATTTATCTGTAGCTCATAACTGGGCCGGTCGCTCAGTTCCACACTTAGTTGGCGGACAAGATCAACCAAGGTTGTTTCGTTGGGTTGGCCCAAGCGGTAAAGGTGTTCTTGTGTGGGTCACAGATACCCCTCATGGTTTGGCATACATGGAAGGCCCAATGCTTGGTTTCCATGAGAAGTACGATTATGTCGATGATCTGCTTCCCGCATATTTGCAATCGCATGCTGAACATCCCTACCCATATCCTGGTGGAGTTTTTGGCTGGGCCGTAGATAAAGCAGAAATAACTCGCAAACCATATCCATGGGATCTGCTTCATATGCGAATCCAAGGGCAGTTTGCTGATAATTCACCACCACGTTTGATTATGTCCGAAACTGTAAAGCGATGGAATGAGACATGGGAGTTTCCAAAACTTAGACTTTCAACTAACCGAGACTTCTTCGAAGAAGCTGAATCTCGACTTGGTGACCAGATTCAAACTCTTGAAGGTGACTGGACCGATTGGTGGGTTGAAGGCGTTGGCTCCGGCGCACGGCCAAATGCAATGGTTAGAAATGCACAGGCAAACGTCGCAGATGCGCAAACCATTGGAACCTTTGCGTCTATTTTGGGTTCGGGAGAAGGTCCTGCAATTCGCAAGACTTCTGAAGAGGTGTATGCAAATGCATCACTATTTGATGAACATACGTGGGGCGCAGCCAACCCTTGGACTATTGGCGACGCTGGAATGGATTCTGGTGATCAACAATGGCATTGGAAATATTCAAAGGCGATTGCAGCAGATGATGAAGGTCAAGTCCTCTTAGATAGAGCTTCTTCACACTTGGGCGATTTAATGGCAACAGCAAAAGATGCACTTGCCTCCTTTTATATTACGAATTCCTCCATTTGGGAACGTAGCGATGAGGTAGTCGCTTTCTTACCTGAAAGTAGGGTTCCGCTTGAAAAAGCAGTAGCTGTATTTGATGCAAGAACTGGCAAAGAACTTGAATATTATGAAACTCCACAAGTTAACCCAAAGCATCGTAATGCTGGCCGGTATCTACATGTCTTGGTGAAGGATATAGCCGGAACTGGAATCATTAGGCTGGATGTGAAAGAAGCAAAGCGACCTAAAGATTCAAGTAAAAACATAGGCGAAGGATTAAAACTAGAAAATGAGTTTTATTCTGTAGTAATCGACACAAAGACGTCTTCAATCTCTTCTATATATTCAAAAATTGCAAAGAAGGAAATTGTTAGACAAGACGCTGTCGTTGGATTTAATGGGTATATTTATGATGAGTATGCCTCTCAAGGTGGATGGAATCACCAATCAGGTCGGATGGAAGGAAATACTCGGCTGGATTTACTTGCAACAAGATCCCTTACCCGTCCCGCCTTTGTTCTCGAGCGCGGAGCTAACTCAGTGGGTGAGTGGATAACCATTGAATCGAAGGCGCCGGGTAGTTCCTGGATAAGAACAAAGGTTTCTCTGGTTAATGGAGTCGACCGGGTGGATATTGAAAATCGCGTCTACAAAGAGGCAACCATGACTAAGGAGAGTGGATACTTCGCGTTTCCATTCGCAATAGATGATTCGACCGCAAGAGTTGAAATCTCTGGCGGAATGATCGGAACTGGCCTTCCACTAGTTCCAGGTTCGGCACTTCATATGCGGGCTGCTCGACGTTGGGTTTCATTTGAAGACAAAGAGATTGCCGTTGCACTTGCAATTCATGATGCGCCACTAATTCAAATGGGTGGAATCTCGCTACCTTATGCTCCATTCCCTCAAACCATGGGTGAACTAGAACCAGCTACGGTCTATTCTTGGATTTATAACAACATTTGGGATACAAATTTCCCACCACAACAAGGGTTTGAAATGAACTTCAAATACAGTGTTGGTGCTACCAAAGTAACAAGTGTTGGAGAATCAGGCCCAGCCCTTGGAGCACGAGTTGCTGCCGGTAAGAGTCGAAGACTCCGCGCAGTACTTGGGACTAATTCAATTGGCAAGTCCTTCTCAGAATTTAAACTGGTTTCAATTGAAGATCCGAGAGTTCGTCTTGTGGGTATGACAACACTTGATGATGGACGAGTGATGCTTCGTCTGCAATCTTTTGCAAATTCAAAATTGAATTTGAAGTTAAGTATTCACGGGAGCTTAACTAAGCCATACTCCTCAACATTCTTAGGTGAACAACTGTCACCTTTAGAAATGGATAATGATCTAGTTGTAGTCCCAATGAATAGATTGGCAGTAAGTGCGGTCATATTCACCGTAAAGTAACTTACTATTTTGGGGCTTCTAAACGGACAAGATATAGATTGAGGAGGTTGAGGCACGCACGATTTAAAGTATCTTGTCCTACTAGATTTTCCATGTTATAGAAAAGTTATTTAATTAGATGAAGCGCTTAGCGATTTCTCTATTGACGCTAGTCCTGAAGCCATTTAGATTTACGTACGATGAACGGATTACCGTCCGCCCAGGCACTTCAAACAAGTAACTAATTCTTTCACTTTTCGGAAAGGAAAACTGAATGAAAATATCTTCTAAGAAAATTGCAATTGCAGTCGTAGCATCTTTTGCTCTGACTTCTGTTGCATATTCAGGTTCTGCAGTTGCAGCAGGAAAATCTATAACCCTCAATTTCTACCATGATAAAAATGGCTGGGATGCAAGATTCCTAGCTGTTAGTACAGCACTTAATGACGGCGTAGGCATCAAACTTAAGCCAAGCACTTTTGCTGATACAACGATTTATCAGAATACTTTGAATCAAGCTGCAAAGACCGGCAAAGGTCCAGACCTACTTACTTGGTGGTCTGGTTACCGCATGGTTGATGGCGCTAAGAATGGAATCTTCGCTGACATTTCAGATGTCTGGGCGTCTGCTATAAAGGCTGGCGACGTGTCGCCAGATTTGCAGAAGCAATTCCAAGTAGGAAGCAAGACCTATGGAATTCCTAATGGAGTTTCCTTCTGGCCTATGTTCTACAACAAGAAGATTTTTGCTCAATATGGACTTTCAGTTCCAAAAACTTGGGCAGATTTCATCAATATTTGCGATACTTTGAGGGCAAAGGGCATCACTCCTCTTACAGCTTCTGTAGATGGTGCATGGCCAGCTTTTATTTGGTTTGAACAACTATTAATCAGTCAGGATCCTCAGCTTTATCTAGATTTAACTTCTAACAAGATCAAGTACACAGATCCAAAGGTTAAGACTGTATTGCAGATCTGGAAGGGCATGATCGATAAGGGATACTTCACCGCTGGTGATACCTCCTTCTTCGGTGAGGCTGCAGTTGCTCTAATGAACAAGGGAACAATGATTCCAGTTGGAACTTGGAACAACAGTGCATTTAGTGTTACAGGTGGCCTTGTTGGTGGAAAGGATTACGATGCATTCGTAATTCCAAATATCAACCCAGCACTTACGACACAGTCAATCATCGTTGAGGCGGGCGCAATTGGTGCACTTGCAAAGGGCAAGAATCTTCGTAAAGCTAAAGTCGCACTTCGCGAATGGCTCAAGTTCCCTGCTCAAGCAATGTGGGCTGATGTATCTGGAGATGGCGTGCCAAATCCTAAGGTTCCAGTTGCCGATCCTGTAATTAAGGGATTGTCTAAGTATGTTGCTGCGAACAAGGTAAATCAGATTCAACGCTACTGGGAGTCTGGCCCTGTTCCACTAATCGAAAATGGTTGCGCAATTCTTTCTGCCTTTATGTTGGGCAAGAAGACCGTTGACGAAGTATCAACAGAAATGGCAGCTTTGTCAGATAAAGAATGGGCTGCTTGGACCGCAAAGTACGGTAAGTGATCCAAACTGAAAATAAGTTAGGGAGGCTGAGGGGTAGTACCCCTTGGTCTTCTTGGCTTGCTTTTCGAGGTAAATTAGAAAACGCAAAAAGCCAGCGATGTAAGGAAGGTTTTGGGACTTATTTATTCCTAGTTCCGGCAACAATAGGAGTGCTTTTCGTTCTCCTTTATCCAGTTTTAAGAACTCTTTGGTACAGCTTGACAGATACCGAAGGTGCTGGATTAGGAAAGTATATTGGACTGACCAATTACAAAACGTTGGCCAAGGACCCGATTCTTTTAAGAACCATGTCGAATGTTGCTATCTGGACTGTTGGCACTATGGCCCTACCAGTATTTTTAGGATTAGTAATTGCATACCTAGCTTTGGGCCTCAAAGGTTCGGCGGTTTACCGCATGATTTTCCTTTTACCGTACGTGTTGTCTGGAGTTGCTGTTGCATCTATTTGGTTTCATATCTTTCAGACTAAAGGCCTAGTAAATCAGTTTCTAGCCGGCATAGGCTTGGAGAAGTATCAGCAGTCGTGGCTGCTCAATTATCCACAAAATACAATTTCGATGATTATCGCTGCTACCTGGTCAGGAACAGGCTTGATCGTCATCCTTTTTACAGTTGGACTTCAAAATATTCCTCTTCATACCGTAGAGGCAGCCACTCTAGATGGGGCTAACGGTTGGCAAATGTTTAGAAGTATTATTTGGCCGCAATTGAAACAGATCAGAGCTGTTGTCATTGGAACAGCCTTAGCCAATAGTTTGCGAACATTCGACATCGTTTGGGTAATGACCCAAGGTGGACCATCTAGAACATCTGAAACTTTGGGTGTAACAATGTATCGTGAAAGTTTTTTGCTTAATCGATATGGATACGGTGCGTCAATCGCAGTGTTGTTAATGGTCTTGGTTGTCTCAGTTTCCTACTTCTTCCTCCGTGTTGGCCTAAAGCGGGAGAGTTCGATATGAGAACTGCGAAACTTGGGCGCCACATCTTCCTAACTATTTTTGCCGCAATGTGGTTAGCTCCAATATATCTACTAATTATTAATGCTATGGCAAATACGAAAAACTATATGGACAACTTTAATTGGGCATATAAGGGATTCCAACCTCTAGCAAATTTCAAAATGGCTTGGGCAGCCGCAGAGTTAACTCCTGGCCTAATTTCGAATGCAATCTATGGAATTGTTGGGGCAGGAGTTTCAGTTGCTTTGGCAGCGCTTTCAGCCTATGCAGTTGTTGCCTTGAATCCAAAAGGAAAGCAAGTATGGTTTTGGTTAATTTATGGAGTTAATTTAGTACCAATCCCGATGCTACTTCTTCCATTATTTGATATTTTTGCACGCACCGGGCTTTACGATACGAGAGCCGGTTTGCTTCTTGTCTATATCGGCATTGCTATACCATTTGCTTTTTTCCTAAGCAGAAATCATATGCTTTCAATTTCTAGCGAAATTGTTGAAGCAGCTCAAATTGACGGCGCATCTAAACTCTTAATATTTACCAGAATATTTTTACCACTTTCTTGGCCCGCATTAGGCGCGGCTTTTCTCTTCCAATTTACTTGGATTTGGAATGACTTGCTGTTCGGCTTAACCTTGACGGTTAGTTCGAACGTACGTCCTCTTATGGCAACTCTTTCGACTTTGGTTGGTCAGTATTCAACATTGAAACTACCTATAGTCCTGTGTGTCACCTTGATTGCTTCTTTGCCGACGGCATTTCTCTACATTGTTGGTCAACGTTTGTTCATTACTGGTTTAAAAGCCGGAAGTTAATCCAATGCAAATTGACGTTTTATCGCAAGTTTGGTCGGAGGTTGGCGAGGGACCAATATGGAATGATGCGAAACGTACGATTACTTGGGTTGATATAACGGGTAAGAAATGGCACCGGCTTGCAATCGATTCAGGTGCCGTGGTAACACATACTGTTCCCACAATGATCGGCGCCGCAGTCGAGACAAAAAATGGCGGATTGGTCGTAGCAGTTGAGGAAGGTTTCGCCAAAGTAAACGTAGATAAGGATGGATATTTCGTAACACATAATTTTCTACCCGCAGAAGATCGAATGAATGATGCAAAAGCTGATGCAAAAGGTCGCTGGTGGGCAGGCAGCAATGCAATAGATTTCACAGCGGGCGCCGGAAAACTACATAAATTAGATTCCAAAGGGACTGTTACCGTTATGGAGCAGGGGCTAACTCTTCCTAATGGTTTGGGTTGGAGTCCAGATAATCGGTACTTCTATTTGATTGATACATTTGCCAGGTCAATGTTTAGGTATAACTTTGATTTAGAAGCTGGGCAAATATCAAATAGATCATTATTTGTAGAATTTAAAGATGATGGATCATTCCCCGATGGAATGTGTGTTGCATCGGATGGAACATTATTCGTCTCTATGTGGAGCGGTTCTAGGATTGAGGTTATCTCTCCTGACGGCAATTTCCTTGAATCGATAAAAATGCCCGTGATGAGTCCAACCTCATGTGCTTTTGGTGGAGATAGGGGAGAAACCCTCATCGTCACTTCAGACGGGCGAGATTTCGATGAAACCTTGTTTCCAGATAGCGGAAAGCTTTTCGCTATATCTGGTACGGGGTTTAGTGCCCTTGAAAGTGCGAAATATTATGGTTGAAACTAAGGTAATGAGTTTTCGGACTGGATTAATGTCTGGTGAAGTTGAAATTGTGCAGTTGGAAAATGATTTACTCAAGCTTTCGATATTGGCAGGACGCGGCGCTGATCTAGTTGAAATAATTTATAAACCAAGGAATTTCAATTTAGCCTGGCAATCAAATACTGGATGGCCAGTAGTAAAAACACCTATAGATCATCCTGCAGATACGGAATCTTTTTTGTCGGGTTATCCAGGAGGTTGGCAAAGTGTTTTTCCAAATGGAGGTGCCCCATCTGAATTCGACGGAATCTCCTTCGGACAACACGACGAGGTAGCGACTCTCTCATGGGCATATGAGGTATTAGTTAACGATCCTGATGAGTTAAGTATCAAATTTGTAACTGATACTAGAAAATTAAAATTCACCTATCAAAAGATTTTCACCCTCCGAAAAGGCCTAGCTACCGTATTTCTTAGTGAGAAAATAACAAATTTAACCAAGGAAACTGTTAATACGATGTGGGGAAATCACATATCTTTTGGCGAACCATTTATTGATGAGTTCTCAACAATTGATATTGGGTTAGAAGCTCGGGTTATTCCACATGATGTTCCAATAAGTAGCGTAGGTCGTAGACTCAAATCGAATGAGGAGTTTACGTGGCCGCGAGCAATTGGTGAGGACGGGGCTGGAATTGATTTTTCCAAAATTCCACCTAAGAAGACTAAAAGTGAAATTCTTTATCTGCACAATCTCAAAGATTCTACATATTCGGTGAATAGTCCAACCGTTGGACTATCCGTCCAAGTCTCATGGGACAAGGAGAATTTACCTTATCTGTGGTTTTGGCAAGAATTCGGCGGCGCAAATGAGTATCCCTGGTTTGGTAAGCATTTCAATATAGGGCTAGAGCCTTTTTCGTCTTACCCAACAAATGGTTTATCCGAAGCAGTTGAAAATGGATCAGCCCTTGTGTTTGGACCACTTGAAGAGAAGGCTGGTTTTATCGAGTACAAAGTATTGGAGATGTCATGAATTGGAATAGCGACTATCTAGAACCTACGGATCTAGAGAAGAATCAAAAACCGGCTCTGAATGCTAAGTATCAAGTCAAACAAGCAATAGTTACATTCTTACGTGCTGCGATTCTGAGCGGAGAACTTCGCCCAGGACATACCCTTCATGAATCTGCATTGACAAAACAATTTGGTGCAAGCCGCTCACCTATCCGCGAAGCTTTGGTACAACTTGAGCAAGAAGGGCTTGTTACAACTTTTCCGAAAAAGGGAAGTGTGGTGACCGCTATTGATAAAACACAACTCCGCCAAGCCCTCTTTATTCGAAGCTCGCTGGAAGCTACGAATATCGAGTTACTTGCCCAAAACATATCCAATCAACAAATTTCGATCATGAAGGCTAATATTGAAAGACAGCGAAATGCTCTCTTGGAAGATAATTACACCGAAATATATGACGCCATGGACGAATTTCACCTACTACTTTGTGATTTCAATGATTTACCAAGAATTTGGGAAATCATTCGGAGAGAAAAAGTACCTTTGGATCGCCTTCATGCGTTAAATCAACCTCATAGTCCCCGAATGTCTACTCTGTTTAACCAGCACATTGAAATTGTTAAGGCTTTGGAGGAGAGGGATTCAGAGAAGAGTTCATCCTTAATTCGAACCCATGCAGATATAGATTTTGAAGCCATGAATTTGGTAAAGGAAAACACCGCTATTACCATAAAAAGTAAACCGACAACAAGGAGGTCCGTTAAATGAAAATCACTAACCTACGTGTGACAACTGTGACGGTTCCTCTAGAGGCGCCGCTTCGCCATGCCTCCGGCGCGCATTGGGGAAGGTTTGTTCGCACCATACTTGAACTTGAAACCGATGAAGGCATCACGGGTCTTGGGGAGATGGGCGGCGGCGGCGAAAGCGCAGCGCTGGCTTTCGATGGCCTTAGGGGCCATATTATTGGCGAAAACCCTTTCAACCTTGAGGGATTGCGTTTCAAGATTTGTAATCCGACTGCAAGTTTATATAACAACAGGACGCAGATCTACGCCGCCATCGAATTTGCTTGCTTAGACATCATTGGTAAAAAAATGGGTGTTCCTGTTTATGACTTACTTGGCGGAAAAGTACGTGACGAGGTTGAGTTTGCAAGTTACCTATTCTTCCGATATCCAAATGAGAAAACTGGCAAAGGTGAGATAAAGAATTCCAAGCAACTTGTTGAAGCCGCTACCAAATTACGAAATGAAAATGGCTTTAGAACTCACAAGCTCAAAGGTGGTGTTTTCCATCCCGATTACGAGTTGGAATGCTATCTGGCCCTGGGGGAGGCATTTCCAAATGACCGCTTTAGATTCGATCCAAATGCAACTTTAAGCCTGACTCAAAGTATTGAGTTCGCAAATGCGATTCGCCATATGCGCAATGACTATCTCGAGGACTTCACATGGGGCATTGACGGTATGAAGAAGTTGCGGGATTTGACTTCAATGCAAACTGGTACAAACACTGTTGTTGTTAACTTTGAACAGTTGGCCCAAAATATACACAGGGAAGCAGTTGACGTTATTTTGTTAGATACAACTTTTTGGGGTGGAATCCGCGCTTGCGTGAAGGCTGCCGGAGTTTGTGAAACATTCCAGCTAGGAGTTGCAGTGCACTCTTCTGGTGAGTTAGGCATTCAACTTGCGACCATGTTGCATTTGGGTGCGTTAGTTCCAAATCTATCTAATGCTGCTGACGCACATTATCACCACCTAGTAGATGACATTATTGTTGGTGGAAAGTTCGAGTATCTTGATGGAAAGATTAAGGTTCCAGATAAGCCAGGCCTTGGCGTTGAGTTGGATCGAGATAAATTAGGTCAATATGCCGAACTTTATTTAGAACTCGGTGGCTATCCTTATGACAAGGACCCTCAAAGACCAGACTGGTATGCACTTGTTCCAAACGATCGTTGGGCGCCAGCCCTCTAATTCAAGTTTAGGAGTCAATAGGTGGGAATTGATTTAATCGGGAAAGTCGTAATTGTAACCGGCGGAGCCAAAGGCATTGGTGAAGGTTGTGTCGTAAAGTTTATTGAGGCTGGTGCCACAACCTCATCTTTCGATCTTGATGCTAAGGCACTTGAGAATCAAAGTACGAAGTATTCAAAATTAAAGGATAAGTTTACGACTCATGTTGTGGATGTCAGCAAGGAATCACAAGTTGAAGCTGCTATAGGTCTAGTAGTTGCCAAATATGGACGAATTGACGCGCTGATTAACTGTGCTGGAATTCAGACGTATGGCAGCCTCACGGAAACCACTGAAAATGTTTGGGATCAGACTTTTAACGTAAATGTTAAGTCCATGTTTCTCACTTCGAAACATGCTGCAAAAATTATGGTTTCTCAGCAATATGGTTCAATCGTAAATATTTCTTCTGTGCAGTCGCTAGTAAGTCAGAAAACCGTCGTTGCATATTCTGCGTCAAAGGGCGCGATAAATGCTTTGACTAGGGCCTCGGCAATAGATCTTGCCGGATCGAATGTACGAGTGAACGCAATTCTTCCTGGTTCAGTTGACACCCCAATGCTGCGCGAGGCTGCGGACTTACATCGAGGATCTTTAAGTATCGACGATGTTATTGCCGATTGGGGTTCTGGTCATCCTCTTGGAAGAGTTGTCAAAAGTTCTGAAATTGGTGACCTCGCCGTTTTTTTAGCTTCCGATAACTCCTCATTCATAACAGGTGCTTGTGTCGTTATTGATGGCGGTTTAACTGTTCAAGTGCCGGTGGTTCTACCCGGTAAATGACTGTGAACCAGCTTTATAGAAAGCAACTTATTGAATTAGCAAAGCAATCAAAGTTAGATTCTGGTGGATTTGGCTGGCTAGGAGAGTTAGGAAACCTCATCCCAGGCAATCAATTGAATGCTTGGATAAATTTTCGCATGACCTATGTATTTGCTTTGGAAGCAATTCGTGGCAATGGTGAGGTAGATGATTATCTGAAACATGGTTTACTGGCGATGAAAGAACTTTTTCTCGATAAATCAAATGGTGGGTATTACTCGATTGCCCCTGCATTAGGTGAAGAAGAAAGCGCAAAGAAAGCCTATGAATTTGCCTTTGCGCTTCTAGCTTTAAGTGCGGCAACCAGAGCCTACTCATCACACGATAATTCTGACTTAAATTCTGCTCTTACCATTTTTGAAGAATTCTTTTGGGATGATGTTCACGGCTTAGTTAATGAGTCATGGGATGAAAGTTTCACAGTCTGTAATAAGTATCATGGCCTGAATTCGAATATGCACAGCGTTGAGGCATTTCTTGAACTATTCAAGTCGACCTCTGATCCGAAATGGTTAAATCGAGCCCTACGAATTTGTAGATTTGCTTTCGATAAGTCCCAAGAAATAGATATTGGATTGATCCCAGAACATTTTAATGAGAATTGGAAAATAGATCATAAATATAATCAAGATCATCCAGATGATCCATTTCGCCCATTTGGAATAATTATCGGGCATCAATTTGAATGGTGCCGCCTAGCGATTGAACTTTCTGACTCTTTGGGAGAGAGCGCTCCTAAATGGCTAGCAGAAGAAGCTTCAAGAGTTTATGAAGTGGCAAGAAGAATTGGATGGCACGCTGACCAATCTGATGGTTTTATATACACCGTTGATTTTGATGGCAAAGGCATTGTTTACATGCGAATGCATTGGGTTATCACGGAAGCTATCGCTGCGGCTTGGACCCTCTATAGTCTTACCGGATCAAAAGAGTATTTACACGATTTCCAGAGATGGTGGGAGTATGCCCAGGTATTCTTTTTAGATGATAAAAATGGAAGCTGGAAACATGAGCTTGATTTCAATAACAAAGAAAGTACCACCGTTTGGATTGGTAGACCAGATATTTATCATGCTCATCAAATGTTCTTGAAGACCGAGGTCTAGAAAGTCCTGGTACCCGTCGTTGTTAGTTTTAATTTGTGAGACGGGTTGTTGCGTCGGCACCTTAATCTTCAAAAGTGAGGCTGTAAAACTCCACCTGATCCTTGACATATCAGTGTCGGTTGATCCTTGACACTTCTGGGTGGTTATTTATAACTCATTTTGTTGCCATTGTCTGCGCATTTCGCTTTCGAATCACCTCCCCAGGTCTATTTCTTAAGGCACTTTTGATTAATTCAGAGCCATCAAATATCTGAACCATCTCCTTATCGATATGGATATCGACGTTATGGCCTCCTCGGTGCTTGCCGACAGAGATCTGTTGCCAGGCGATGCTGACCACCCCATTGGCCCCCACTCGCCTAGATATCCAATCAGGGCCAGTTCGTATTTCATTGGCCGCAGTTGCATCCAGGGCAGGGCCAATAGAGCTAACTCCAGGGCTAGCAAAGCGAGTAATCGGTGTGATCATTCCAATTCCCTGGTGGGGTCTGATGGTGTTGTAGTCATCGACCCAGGCATCTAGTTCGCTTTGTGCATGTTCTTTAGTTTCAAAGGTGCGCGAAGTTAGAAACTCTGTGCGAAGACTTCTGTGGAAGCGTTCGATCTTTCCAGTTGTTGTTGGAGATCTAGGAGCAGTCAGCAAATGATCGATACCGTTTTCTCGACAGATGCGATCGAAGAGGACTTCACTTTGTTTGGGACCAAAGCGCCCGGTGAATACTTTGCCATTATCGGTCAAGATTTCTTGAGGAACTCCATGAATACGCATAGCTTCTGCAAAGTGATCACAGACTGCTCTAGATGTTGCTCTAACCATCAGCCCTGCCATCACACATAATCGTGAGTGGTCATCGACTCCCGTTAAACATTTAAGTTCATTACCATCGGCTAGCAGAATTCCACCGACAATATCCATCTGCCAGAGCTCCATAGGACCTCCACGCTCCCAACGTTTGAATTTTCGATCACGCTCTTTGCGAGCACCTGGCTCAATCATCTTTGCGCGCTTGAGTGCGCGATAGATTCCAGAGACCGATGGAAGTGGCTCAATGCCTTCGCGAAGTAATTGATGTTGAATGCGAATCGGTCCCCAAAAAAGATTCTGTCTTCGCAGCTCAATTACACGCACTTGGGTTTGTGCACTCATCTGATGTTCACAGCTTTGTGGTCTGTGGGAGCGATCGGCAAGGCCGAGCATTCCCTCCATTTCATAGCGCAGTAACCAACTATGAACGGACTGGCGCGAGACGCCGAAACGATTAGCCACCTCGACGATTGAAACACCATCTCGAATGACTGCAAGGACTGCCTGATATTTTTGCTCCATAACACTTATCTCCATAAACATGAGAGAAGTGTCAAGCATCAGCCGAACTAGGTGTCAAGCAT
Source organism: Saprospiraceae bacterium (assembly GCA_040401995.1). GTDB lineage: Bacteria > Bacteroidota > Bacteroidia > Chitinophagales > Saprospiraceae > Haliscomenobacter. The sequence continues at coordinate 118 of JBBANM010000107.1, read as the reverse complement.
CAGCCGAATATCTGTCAAGCATCAGGCGGATATGAAACGTCAAGCATCAGCCGGAGCATTACACTACAAAAGTGCGTTGTGAGGGACTCGAACCCCCGACCCGGTGATTAAGAGTCAC
>JBBANM010000106.1:0-21156 GCA_040401995.1 Saprospiraceae bacterium | reverse complement strand
TCTGTGTCTGTCATTGTATGGTAAAGATAACATACTTTGATCGCTTAGTACCAAATTCTTTGGTAGCCGGTATTTTACTTGTTTTGCTCAAATCACTCACCCAAGAAGTTCGAAGTTCACCCTTTATTGTTTTTTCATTTTTGGTATTGTAATTGCGATCATCTTGTTTTAGTTCCTGGTTCCCTGACTTAACTTTTTCGTATTCATAACTTTTCTCGTCAAATTTCACACCTAGCTGATACCCATAAACGTCAACTGACGAAACTGCGGTAATTGTAACTTCATAGCGACCTTCACCTGAGCGGAGGGTACTGGTTCGTTCCATCAATATGCGTTCAAAGGAAAGTATTTCTTCTTTTGTAGGAGGAGCAAAAGGTACGCTAAAAGTGGAGGCAGAGTAGTTGGCATCTCCCGATGGAACGCCATAAAAGCCATATTCAGGTATACCACATGGCGCATTTTGGTCGAAAGGCCATGCTTCCATTTTGTTCATCCAGGTGTTGATGGGATCAAGATAAGTATAAAATTTTCCGTTATGTTTGAGTACAGCATTAAATGGATATTCAATTCCATTGTTATTGGCATATGCGTTGTTCCAAAAATCATCGGTGAATTTTGGATCTGGATGATATTGGGATTGGGTGACATATGCTCTTGGCACGAAACGCCAAGGGGGGACAGGTAAATTGGTTCTTGTTCCCAATATGAAGCTCCTGATGATATCAATATCTGTAGTCGTTATCTTACCGTCATTGTTTACATCTGAACCTATTCTCGTTAATGGACATTGAAATGGGGGGGCTTGGTTAATGTGCCTTTGAATTAAAACCAAATCAAAAGTCGAAAGTCCAAGATACTGAGTGCCAGCGCTTGTGCTTAATGTAACCAACCCCTGGGGCATACTGGCTATAGAATACCCGCCAGTAGTTCCTGTAGTGGCTATCCCAGAAGTTCCTGAGGTTAGATTGTTCCATTGAACAGTTACTGGATAAATTGCTGTAGGCAAAATCGTATAAGAGCAACTACTGGTAGCTGCATCATAAATACGCCCAACATTGCCCGATAAAGTACCTTGAGCGGCTAAATAAGTTGAGAAGACAAAAAATACAAAGGTCAAAATAGGGTTGTTTCGCTGCATAGTTCTGGGTTTTCTTCTTTTAATCTAAATGAAAGGGTGTAGTAATAATTTTGTTATTTAAATCTAGTAAATAGTATATCAAGCCCAAAAAATCCAACATAGGAAATTTGAGATAAAACGCAACCAGTTGAATGACAAGTCAATCAATAGGAATTGTGATCAGTTTTAAAAATTGATGTATTACTTTCTATATGGGTACAAAAGAGGAACTGTAGATGATAGCAATATTAGCTTTTAACTTTCTAATTTTCAAACCTAATTTTAAAATGTTTTAAATTTTAACAACACAAATTGGGGTTGATCCTTAAAAATAGGCGCTCATTTTTTTTAAAATCAAATGTAAAAGTTTCAATAAAAAACATTCAAACACAATAAGTTGTTAGTGTGCAACTAGCGATTTCTGCTGAAAAATTGAAATTCGAGTTTACCATTTGGGATATCTTTTTTCAAATGACAAAAAAACCTTCCAGATTCTATAGTTCTTGGAAGATTTTTTATCTAAAGAAAATAATTATCTATATTCCCAATCACAAACAATCAATCTTCTCCGCCGGAATTACCGTACCTTTCAAGCGCTGAATGATCGTCGCCATTTTATCGCGGTTCAATTGATAACGGCTTACCAAATCCGACAATTCTTTGGGTTTCATCGCCGTGTAATCCCGCCCTACAATTTCACTGTAGTTGAGTACCATGCGCGACAAATCCTCGCGGTCGCGTTTTACGGATTCGATCATCACCGGAGAGATAGGTGTGGCCGATTCAGTAGTTGATTTCAGGTAATTGTCCATGCCGCTCAACAATTCTTCGTAGCAGCCTAGTTTGCCATAATACGTTGTGCTGTATTCCTTGTATTTTCGGATGTTCTCCTCCACCGTAGCATTCTCCAGCGCGGTGATGCGCTCCCCTACCCTTTGTCCGCAAGTCTGGCAAAGTGGGTACGTTTGCGAGGCGCGGTTCATCAGCCAGCTTTTTTTGGCTTCAATGTCCATTCTGGCATCCGGGCTGAAGTCCAATTCAAAAAGCGCGGTTTCCATTTCTGACAAACGCCGCAAAGCCAGGGTGTAACTTTCTAAGGCTTCTACTTCCTTGGGCAGTTTTCCTTGGATTTCAATTTGCTTGAGGCGCTCGCGGTAAAAATCGAGGCGCTCAATGTCTTCGTATAGTTGTCGGGCCGTTTTGCCGGCAGCCTGGTAGGTATTGGGATTGTCGGAAAGATAGGTAGCAATGCTCCGTCCTTTTTGTAACAATTCTGAATGGTACCACAAATCTACATCGGTCATCAAATTCGAATAGAGGCGTTGGTATTTTTCACGAATCGACAATTCCAATTTGTTTAGTCCCGCCAACTCCAATTTCTTGATGTTGTCGAGGTTGAAATACAGTTCGATACAACGCGAGAAGGCCAACCAATCGGGGTACTTGGTATTTAAGCTGTTTTGGAAAAGATCGGTTTGGCGTTGCAATTCTACCGCCAGTTTAAGGGCTTCCAAAAATCCGCGTTCCACTTCTTTCTTGGTGGAGTTTTGAATTTTGCGGAAATCTCTGGTTTTTTTCTCGATGTATTGCTGGTTGTAAGCCAATTGCGAGTGATCGGTGTTGTACTCGGCTTTGGTATTGACCACCAAAATGAAGGGGATGGTGGTAGCGCCCACGCAGCGTTTGATATCGTCCACTTTTTGCACTTTAGCGTTGGTAAAAAACCGTGATTTAGCCGGTTTTTCGATGTCCCAATGAATGCGGTACAAGGTGGCGGATACCACTTTTTCTTCATACAGAGCGCTGAGTTCCTTGCTGAGCAATTTGATGTAAAACTCGCTGACGATCTTATGCGGATCTTCCATGTGTTCCATGGATTTCAGCCCTTTATCTACTTGAGGAATGATCTGCTCGGTGAGGGCGGTAAAGGTGCCCGCAATGGGGTTTTTCAGCAAATTGGCGGCGGTTTTACCCAAACCAATGGATATTTCGGCGGTTTTTTTCCAAAATTCATTCGAGTTGTTGCCTTTGAAGGCTTCGAAACGGATTTTCGCCACGATGTCGCGGTTTTTGAGGATATCATCCGGGATGGCTTCCAAAAAACGTCCGCCGTATTCCACTACCCGATTGGAGACACTGGGATCGCGTACGTCGTGGATCATCAAGGGGATGGTAAGTACGTTGGCTTCGTTGTTGGGGTCTTTGACTGTGGCTGCCAGGTACATGTACTGTGGGTAATCGCCTTTTTTGAGACCCACGTCTTTTTTCTCGCCTTTATTGAGCCCATCGCCTTCAAAAACAGCTTGTAAAGCGCTGGGATTCAGTAAAAAAAGGTAGGATGAATTCAAATTGTAGTCCGATGAAGGAAAATTGGGGTTGATCCAGGATTCCGTTTCGGTGGCGATGATGTTGAATTGGGCGTGAACCAAAAGGGTTGGGAATACAAAAAGGGAAACCAATAAAAGTTTGCGGAACATTGTGGCTAGGTTCTTAAAGTCAGTGAGAAAATCCAATCTGCTGCTTAAAAACGACCAATTTGCCAATTGGTTACATTGTTTTCGCAGCATCGTTTACAAAAAAATAAATACTATTTTTTAACCTGGCTGATTTTGAGCAAAACCAAACGCGCCAACAATAGCCAAGGGGCAAGGTGCATAAGCAGGTCCAAAAGGTCTTCCCAATCAAATCCTTTTGCTCCCCTGGCAACCCAATAAAGTTTGCTCAATACATGGGGTACAGGAAGGAAAGGTGCTAAACCAAGCGTTAAGCAAGCCAGTACAACAAATTTCCAATCATCAACTGCCCCTTTCATTCGATTTTTTTCAGTAATTAACGTAAGTTCGGAGATTGAAATTGATTTACGTGCTATAGCGAACCAAATCGTGCCGCCACTACGTGGCTTAAAACGTATTGCTTCTATAATTTTCTATAAACGGAATCGCCTCTAGCGTAGCTTTGATGCTACCAAAGGGCGCTAGCCCTGTTTCCGTTTATAGAAAATGGTCATCTTTTGGTATCAAGTCGCGCTAGCGACGTCACGATTTCGGATCTTAACCTTTGATAATCCCGAATTCACGTTAATTAAGCATAAATAGCACTTTTTTTTCTAAAATTGAACAAAACTGTATCATGCCTAACATCTGTGTACTTGACGGCTATACTTTAAATCCCGGCGATCTCAGCTGGGATGCCTTGCGTCAATTGGGTGATGTAGCGCTTTTTGATCGCTCTGCGCGCAGCGAGATCATAGAACGCGCTCAAAATGCGGATATTATATTGGCCAACAAAGTGGTGATCGATGCCGAGACCATAGCGCAGTTGCCCAACTTGAAATGCATCTGTGTCACAGCTACGGGTTACAACAATATCAATCTAGATGCCGCTCGTCGACAAAAAATTACGGTATGCAATGTGGTGGGTTATGGCACGGAATCGGTAGCGCAACATGTTTTTTCGTTGCTCCTTGAACTCACCAACAACGTAGCGCTACACAACCAAAGCGTACAGCAAGGCGATTGGTCAGCTCAACATGATTTTTGTTACTGGAAAAAACCGATCGTTGAGCTCAGCGGGCGCACGATGGGCATCTACGGTTTTGGGCGGATTGGGCAAAAAGTAGCGGGTATCGCCATGGCTTTAGGAATGCGGGTACTCTCCACGCATCGACACCCGGAACGCGATGCGCTAGTAGGCGTCACTTTTGTCGATTTGGAGCAATTGTTTTCCGCCAGTGATGTAATTTTACTCACCGTACCTTTGACGGATAAGACCCGCGGCATTGTGGATCAACGTTTGTTGTCGAAAATGAAGCCAGATGCTTATTTGATCAATACCGGACGGGGCGAATTGGTCAATGAAATGGATCTGAGGGCCGTTTTGCTGGATGGAAAAATTGCCGGAGCTGGCTTGGATGTTTTGAATGGAGAACCACCGCGTGCTGATCATCCGCTTTTTGGGTTGCCCAATTGTTTGATCACGCCGCACCATGCTTGGGCTACCATCGAATCGCGTAAACGAATGATGAAGATTACCTTGGATAATGTACGCGCTTTTTTACGCGGTATGCCGCAAAATGTGGTGAGTTAAAAGTAGGGTTGGCTCATTGTAATATCAAAAATTCGGTACACCTTGCTTCGTCTATACTTCCCTCGGGATGGAAAGGTGAAATTTTGGCGAATTTATTTTTTTGACCTGCGAGGCGCAAAGCGCAGGCATAGTAAGAACTACGGCGAGCATTTGCAACGCGGCAGGGTCGAAAAAAGAAAGAGGCAAAAATCACCTGGTCATCCCGAGGGAAGTATTTTAACAGATCAAAAACATACTGCTGGATATTTTTTGGGCGATCAGTTATAAACCTTCCAGGTCTTCGAGACCTGGAAGGTTGAATTCTCCTCAAATCTAAAATATCCAGCGGATGCTCAAAAACATACTATGAATATCCGCCGCCACCTATTGCTTGGTGTCTTGTGTTGTTGTCATTGGGCTTTGTGGAGCCAGCAATCGCTATGTGGCGGCGCCACCGGCGATCCGGTGATCAACATTGATTTTGGATCGGGGCCTAATTTTGGCGCGCCGCTTCCGCCGGGAACAACCAACTACCGCTATATTTATGGCTACCCCAATGATGGCTTTTACACCTTAGCCAATATTCTCGGCCCTCCTAACAACGATTGGCACAAAACGCCAGATCATACGCCCAATGACTACAATGGTTACGCCTTTGTGGTGAATGCTTCTTTTGATCCCGGTGAGTTTTACCGACAGCGCATCGACGGGCTTTGTGACAATAGCGTGTATGAATTTTCGGCTTGGATCACCGTTTTGAACATTCCCAATCTTACCCCTTGTAGAGATTTGATCCTGCCCAATGTGAAATTCCAGGTTCAAGATCTCACCGGGAAAGTACTTGGTGAAATCATTACCGGTAATATCCCCGCTTCAAATACGGTAGATTGGAAACGCTTGGGGTTTAGTTTTTCTACTCCGGTAGGACAAAGCGATGTGGTAGTGGTTATGATCAACAACGCGCCGGGAGGCTGTGGCAACGATTTGGCCATCGACGACATCGTGTTCCGCTCTTGTGGCGACCAGCTGACTTTGACGTCCACGCCGTCGTTGGCTATACCTATTTGTCATCCCGATTCGCTTCACTTCAAGGTTGCCCTGGGGCCTGGCTACACGACGCCTTTGTTTCGTTGGCAAAAAACCAGCCCCACTGATACCACTGAATGGATAACTTTACAAGAAACCAGTAAACCTACTTTTTCCATTTTTCATGACACCCCTGATATCCGCTATCGCGTATTGGTGGCCAATAGTCAGAATGCTTTGGATAACCCTTTTTGTCGGGTTAGTTCCAATTTGGTAGCGGCAAAAATTGCGCCTCCGCCTGATTTCAGTTTGCGGGTTACCCATAGCTGCGGGCCGGCCAATGGTAGTCTTGATCTTACCCCCACTCTAGGCCCTGCGCCATTTAAGTACTCCTGGAGCAATGGAGCCAAAACCGAAGACATCAAGCGGCTGGTACCCGGTTTTTATCAGGTTACCCTGACTGATGCTTATGGGTGTGTAAAAAGTGGTCAGGCAGAAATTGACTTACAAGGTCTGGAACCGCCCGTTACCTTGACTGGGGAAAAGGTCATTAATCTAGGATCGGCTACTACCCTTGCGTTAGCATCCAGTCGCGACAGTGTGCGTTTTCGTTGGCAGGCTAGCCCTAGTTTGTCGTGTTTAGATTGCGCTAGCACCGTTGCTTTGCCTCCTCGCGACACCATTTACACCTATTATTATATCACCCCGGAGCGTTGCACTTTTTCCGACAGTGTTTTCATCAAGGTAGTACGTGGCCCTTTGAATATTTACGTGCCCAACATTTTCACTCCCAACGGCGACAACATCAACGACCGTTTCACGGTATTGAGCGGGCAATTGGTATCCGAGATTGTATTGCTGCGGGTGTACGACCGCTGGGGAGAATTGGTTTTTGAACAAAAAAATTACCCCCCCAATGATTTGAGCAATGGCTGGAATGGGGCTTTTCAAGGAAAAATAGTGGAGCAGGGCGTCTTTGTTTGGTATGCCGTGGTAAAATTGATTGATGGGAGCATGGAAAGGTTGAGCGGCGAGGTGATGGTAGTTCCCAATTGAATCTGCTACATTGTAAATAAAAACCCTACCAGTTCATCAAAATCTGGTAGGGTTTTTGGCACTTTGCCGCTGGTACAAGTCTCCAGACTTGTACCCCATATCTTCGCGTCTCCGACGCACGGTTTACGATAATACCTAAAGAAATTCAAAGCTTGCACCTTTGGTACAAGTCTTGCTTATCTATTGGTTCTTAAAGCTTAGGAACCCGCAATACCTGACCTGGATAGATCAAGTTCGGATCCTTCAGCATCGGTTTGTTGGCCTCAAAAATGACCGGGTATTTCAAGGCATCACCATAATAATGTTTGGCAATTTTTGACAAAGAATCGCCTTTTTTCACTTCGTAGAAATCCGATTCCGGTTCAGGAGCCTCGGCCACGGTCAAGCGATCATCCACTACTGCAATGCCTTCAACATTACCGAGCACCAGCACTACTTTTTCTTTTTCAGCCTGAGTAGCGGCTTCGCCATAAGCGGTCACTGTATCTCCCTGCAAATCAATGATCAAATCTTTGATATCGATACCCGTGTTGTGAACCGCTTTGGTTAGCGCGGCCAAGTTATCGTCGTGTACCTTTTGCGGATCTACTGGCGTAGTAGTTTTGGTGGTAGTTGTAGTGGTGGTATGATGGAACAATTTTGCCCCTGCATCTTTAAGAAAGGAAAACAAACCCATGGTTGTGCTATTTTAGGTTGACAATTCGGAACACCAACAAAGGTAAAAATCGCTCACCATTTATTTAACATTGAAAAAAAACAAAAAAACAGAAGACTATTTTCTCGCTAAGCCCTTAATTTTGAATATTTTGAAGGAACGCTGACTACTACTAATGCGATCAATGACAGCATTATCCATTTCTTTTTTGAAACTTCCTAGTTTGGAAAAGTGAAAATTGTGTAAAAGACGTATATTTGCCCAGTTTTTTAGCAAAAAATTTAAGAAAAGCAGAAGTTATGCAAGGAAAAGGAGTTGTACGGTTCTTCCTCGTGTTGATGACCATTGTTACGCTCTTCCAATTCCTCTTTGTTATTCCTACTGGGAAAGTGGAAAGAGATGCGGATGCCTTCGCCCAAAAAGCGAGTGCGAAAGTAAAAGGAAGCGATAAAGAGGCAACTTTCAAAGAAAAGCGCGCCCAATACCTGGATTCAATGTCTTCAGTCGAAGTATTTACGCTTCCACTGTTAAAATCCTATACCTATCAAGAACTCAAAGCCCAGCAATTGGCATTGGGTCTGGATTTGAAAGGCGGGATGAGCGTTGTTCTTCAAGTAGATTTAAAGGATTTCATCCTGAATCTGGCTGACAACAGCAAGGATAAAACCTTTAATAAGGCGCTGGAACAAGCTTCAGAGGCTCAAAAAAGTGCTCAAGGTAGCTATGTTGATTTGTTTGCTCAAGAATACAGCAAACTGACCAACAATCGTGCTTTGGCGCCACTTTTTGCCCGCAATGGCGCTCTACGCGAGCAAATCAAATTTGATTCTCCAAACGAACTCGTGCTTAGCGTGCTCCGTGAAAAGGCCAATTCTACTGCGGAGTTGACTTTCCAGATGCTACGCGAGCGTATTGATAAATTGGGGGTAACTGGTCCAAACATTTCTTTGGACAAAGCGCGCCAGTTGATCTTGGTGGAATTGCCAGGTATCGACAACCCACAACGCGCCCGTACTTTCTTACAGTCGGCTGCTAAGTTGGAATTCTGGAATGTTTTCCGCATTTCTGACCCTGTCAACCCCAATGCGGCAACACCAGTCAATATCCAAAAAGCAGTCATTGACGCCAATGCGCTTTTGGCTAAAGTATTAGGCAAAGGTGAACTCAAAAAAGAGATCCTCCGCATCGATACTACTTTTGCCAGCGATGCCAACGGCAACAAAGTCAAAGGTAAAATCGCCAAATTGGATACCGTTTACAGCGATGTTAACGTAAACCAAGGTCCGCTGTTTGAAAGCTTTACCATTAACGACGGTCGTACCTTTAGCCCTGCAGTTGTAGGGGTAGCGGAAAAAAACAAAAGAGCACGCATTGATAGCTTGTTGAAAAGAGAGGAAGTGGCAGCTATGTTCCCACGCAACCTTTCATTTGTTTGGTCAAAAGATCCAATCACCAATCCAGAGACCAAAAAATCGACTAACCTATACGAGTTGTATGCCATCAAAAAAGAAGGTAGCCGCAACGAATCTCCCCTTACTGGCGAGCACATCGTAAAAGCTTACGAAGATACCAACCCCATCACCAAAGATGTGGTAGTTTCCTTGAGCATGGATGGTGAAGGCGCCAAGGTGTGGGCTAACATGACCACTAAAGCAGCACAAGATAACAACCGCGAGGTAGCGATTACCTTGGATAATGAAGTGGTTTCTTGCCCACGGGTAAACGAACCGATCACTGGCGGTAATACTCAGATCTCGGGTAACTACACCATTCAAGATGCCAAAGACTTTGCCAATATCTTGGAAGTAGGTAAACTTCCTGCTCAAACCAAAATCATCCAGGAATCTTTGATCGGACCTTCACTCGGTGAAGAAAACATCTACAAAGGTATGCTATCGCTGATTTTTGCCTTCTTGGTGATCTTGGCGTTTATGATTTTATATTATGCTGGCGGTGGTGTAGTAGCCATTTTAGCATTGGTAATCAACCTTTTCTTCTTGATTGGTGCTATGGCATCACTAGGTACGGTACTTACCCTACCTGGTATCGCTGGTATCGTATTGACCATCGGTATGGCCGTTGACGCCAACGTAATCATTTACGAACGGATTCGAGAAGAATTGCGCGAAGGTAAATCCATGGCCATCTCTATCCAGGAAGGATTCAAGCATGCTACAGCGGCCATCATGGATGGTAACTTAACTACCTTGTTTGTTGGGGTTGCACTTGCTGTATTTGGCTTGGGTCCTATCAAAGGTTTCGCCATCGTACTGATGTTGGGTATTGCTGCAACGCTGTTTACAGGTATCCTTGTCACTCGTTTGATGATTGAGTGGTGGACAAGCAAAGGCCGTACCATCAATTTCTCTTACCCTTGGTCGGCTAATGTGCTTTTGCACCAAAACATCGACTGGATGGGTTTGAGAAAATATTCTTATACTTTCTCAGCTGCTGTTACCATCATTTGTTTCATCTCTATGGCGGTAAGAGGGTTTGACCTCGGCGTTGATTTCAAAGGTGGTTACAGCTATACGATTCAGTTTACCCAGCCAGTGGCTGCTGAAAATTTGCGTACGGCTTTGGGTACATCTTTCAAAGGTAGCTCAACGGTAGTAAAAGCAGTTGACACTAAGAACACCTTTAACGTGGTAACCAGCTACTTGGTAGATGATACCCGCGAAGATGCTTCTGAGCGTGTAATGGAACAGCTTTTTGAAGGCGTTAACAAAGTAGCTGGCGGCAACCTGGTATACGACAACTTCAAGTCTCAAAAGGGAACCGGCACTTATGTAACCAGCTTTAGTAAAGTAGGTCCAACCATCGCCGATGATATTCAGCGGAGTTCTTTGTTGGCGGCTTTCTTTGGCTTGTTGTCGATCTTTTTGTACTTGTTGTTGCGCTTCAACAAAGTGAAATACGGTATCGGTGCGATCATCGCAACTGTACACGATGCTTTGTTTGCATTGGGTTTCTTCTCTTTGTTCCACGGTGTTTTGCCTTTCAACATGGAGATTGACCAAGCTTTCGTAGCGGCAATCTTGACCTTGATCGGTTATTCCATCAACGATACGGTAATCGTATTTGACCGTATCCGGGAATATTCGCATAAGAATCCAGCGATCGAAAAGAAAGAATTGATCAATTCAGCTATCAATAGCACATTGAGTCGTACCATTGTTACCTCGCTTACCGTGGTATTTACCTTGGTCGTATTGTTCCTCTTCGGTGGGGCAAGTATCAAAGGTTTTGCCTTCTGTATGTTGGTAGGGGTTATGTTCGGTACTTACTCTTCAATCTTCATCGCTTCTCCAATTGTTGCCGACCTTACAAAAGGTGATATTTTGGATACCAATTTGGTTAAACGCTCTGGTTCCAGCGACCCTGGCCAAGCCGCTTCCAAATCAGTTCAAAAAGTGTAATTGCTAGAGCGTTTTTTAAACGTTTTTGATATCAAAAAAATAGCGCAGGTTTCGGCCTTGCGCTATTTTTTTTTGTGCACCGGTCAACTAACTATCCAGTATTCCCGAAGGGAATGTATATTTATAGCACGGTCTTGGGTCTTTTTTCCAAATCCCGAAGGGATTATATGTTTATCCAGGGCATAGAAACATATAATCCCTTCGGGATTGGGTAAATACTGGTACTATAGGCTATAAACATACATTCCCTTCGGGAATTTCAAGGGCGGCTGGATAGTTACTGACATCTCTTATCTTTTTTGGCAAGAGCTTTCTTGTATTTCTAATTCGCGCTAAAAATGGCACAAATCTCCCCCAATTTCGTTCCTCAAATGCTCATGTAGCGCTGCTACACTCCGCTTTTCGTGCCTCATTGGGGAAAATTTGTGCTCATTTTAGCTTGCGAACCAGAAATACAAAAAAGCTCTAAAACAACCATGCTCAACTAAGCGTTTTTCCTTAAATTCCCGATCGGAAGAACAACTACTATGAAAAAAATCCTCTTTTTTACGCTTTTGCTGTTGATCGGCGCTTGTACCACCACTCAAAAATTGCGGGATGGCAAAATGGCCTATGCCGTAAAGCAATACAATGTGGCAACTGGTTTGCTTGCCAAAGAGTTTGCCAAAGCCAAAACCCGAGTAGAAAAAGGCAAAATCGCCTTTATGATTGCCGATTGCTATCAAGAGCTCAATCAAAGCGGTAAATCCATTGATTGGTACCAAAAAGCCTACGACAATCAATATGGCGTAGATGCGCTACGCGAATGGGCCTATGCTCTCAAAAAAGCCGAACGCTATGATGAGGCCAAAGAAGCTTTTAAAAACCTCGGTATTGAGATCGGTAGCCCCTACGAATACAAAAGAGAAATTGCCTCCTGCGATCTTGCCGCTGGCTGGAAAAAGAATAAAACGCCCGAATATAGCGTAGAATCCTTGCCCTTCAACTCTAAAGCGGCTGATTATTCGCCCGTTTTTTACAAAGACAATCAGCTGGTGATTACTTCGGATCGCAGCACCAGCACAGGGGAAAAAATCTACAACTGGACGGGGAACGATTTTTCTGATCTCTATATCGTGAATCCCGGCACCTTGGAAATCAAAGGCTTTGGCCCCTCCATTAACACCGAAGACAACGAAGGTACTGCCACCTTCACCAAGGATTATAACGATATGTACTTTACACGTTGTTACGGGGGGAAAAAAGAAGACGCGTTTTGCAAATTGATGTACAGCCATTACGATGGCAGCGCCTGGAGCAAACCCGAAAAATTGCCTTTCATCAATGACAAGCTCAATTATGGGCATCCTTCGGTGAGCGCTGATGGCCGCTATTTGTATTACGCCTGCAACGACCCCGAAGGTTGGGGCGGCTATGACATCTATGTGGTGGAGCGATTGGGCGAAGCTTGGAGTGATCCAAAAATTTTAAGCCGCGCCATAAACTCCATCGGGAATGAAAAATTTCCCTACATCGATCAAGACACGCTTTATTTTTCTTCTGATTTCCATCCAGGAATGGGCGGTTTGGATATTTTTCGATCAGTACACTTGAAAAACGGGGATTGGTCGCCAATTATCAACCTCAAAGGTCCGATTAATTCCGGGGGTGATGATTTTGGTTTTATTGTTGACCGCCAAGCAAAATTGCCCAAAGATGTGCTCAAAATGGGCTACATCACTTCTACTCGCAACGACGGACAAGGCAACGATGACATCTACAAATTTGAACAACGCTACGTACCACCTCCGCCAGTACCAGTAATACCGCCAAAGGTTACGGTCAAGCCAAAATCTAAAATGATCTTGGAAGGCTACGTGTTGGAAAAAATCTTTACCGATGCTACGAATCCCAATAGCCAGGTGTTGGGTAGAAAACCATTGCCCGGATCAAAAGTGGATTTCAAAATCCTCAACAAACCGCAAACCATTACCGTGGGCGAAGATGGCCAGTTCCGCGTTGAATTGGAGGAAAATACCGATTACAGCTTTTTGGCCTCCAAAGACGGGTATTTGAAAAATTCGGCGACGTTTAGCACCAAAGGCATTGCTAAAGACCCCAACGTAGCGGAACAGGTTTTTGAAATAGAGGTCATTTTGGACAAGATCTATATTGGTCGTGAAATTCGTTTGGAAAACATCTATTACGACCTCGATAAATGGGACATCCGCGATGATGCCAAACCTACGCTGGATGCTTTGGCCAAAAACCTGGCACTGAACCCAACGATCAGAATTCAATTGGCATCACATACCGACTGTCGAGCCAGCAACGCTTACAACCAAGATTTGTCACAAAAACGCGCCCAATCAGCGGTAGAGTACTTGATATCAAAAGGCATTGATGCTTCGCGATTGGAAGCCAAGGGCTATGGCGAAACCGTGCCCGAAGCCAATTGCTTATGTACACGTTGTACGGAGGTTGAACACCAAGCCAACCGCCGTACAACGTTTAAAATCATCGAGTAATCAATAGCTGGCTAACATAAACGATTCTACCGGTATCTATTAAACGTACCATGTAGGCGCCAGGCGGCCAATTTTGCACCGGCAATACCGCCTGCGGATTTAGACCCAACGGCAATTTTTGCTGAAAAACAATTTGACCAACCCCATTGGAGATCAAAAGATCTAATGGGGTTGCTTGTTTTAGGGTTACCTCTATTTTGCTTTCCGTTTGCGTTGGGTTCGGGTACAACACTACTTTTTCTACCACTGAAAAATCTTGTACGGCAACGGTCAACAATTGTAGGGAATCGGCCAATCGACAATTTTTGCTATCGGTTATGGTTACCACGTATTTTCCTTTGGCCAATCCTGTAATTTGTTGGGTTGTCGCTAAGTTGTTCCATAAATAGCGATAGGCAGGCGTACCGCCGCTGGGCAATACCTTGATCGAACCATCTACGGCGGTAGATCGAGAAGGGCGAACCACCTCAAATTCCAATTTCAGTGCCGATGGTTGATTGAGTAAATATGAGTACGATTGGTTGCAATTGTTGGCGTCATTAACCGAGAGGGTAAATAGCCCAGCAGCCAGGCTGTTGACCCTTCGCGTGTCCAAACCAAATACGTTGCCTCGCGTATCTTGCCAATCAAAGCGGTAGGGCGGTAATCCGCCGGTGATCCCAATTTTGATGGCTCCATCTTTAAGCCCGTTGCAGCTAATTTGACTAACCGTGTCCTTAACCACCAGTTTTTGATCGGGCTCCGTAACATTAAACGTAGATAAAAGCGCCCGACAACTATCCGCATCGATTAGCCTGAGTTGGTAGCTTCCGGCTACTAAATTACTGTAAATACGCCCGCCAACCTTATTGTTCCACTCGTAGCGATAAGGAGTGCGACCGCCCTCAACATTAACGGCAATGCTACCAGTTGCCGCCCCTTTGCATTGAATCTTGGTAATGGCAGAAGACGTCAATTTGATAGGTTCATTGGAACTGATGACCACTGACTTAAGGGTATCCATACACAACCGGGAATCGGTTACGACCCCAAAAAAACTACCGCTGCGAAAGAATTGCAAATCCTCGGTTACTGCGACTTGCCTTTTTGTGGTATTGTCGAACCAATTATAGGCAAATGGCGGAGTACCGCCAGTGACCGTGACAAACGCGCCGCCGGTATTATCGCCGCTACACCGCACATTGCGCACACTATCGCGCCGCAATTTGAGTAAAAATGGCTCGCGAATCGAACGCGCCGTCGATTGTACCCTACACCCGCGCGTATCAGTTACCACCACTTGGTGGCTATTGTCTGCCGGTAATCCTGTTATTTTAATGGTAGTTTGATTGGAAGCTATTGTATTCGAGTAATTGGCAAATTGGTATTGATAGGGGCCCGAACCGCCGCGGATTTGCGCCGTTGCTTCTCCGTCTTTTTTGCCAAAACAACTGATATCCCGGGTAGTAAATGATACCAACCGGAGCGTGCTTCCAGGATCCCGCAATTTAATAGAAGGCGAAACGGATCTACAGCCATTGCCATCTTTTACAGCAACGTTGTAATCGCCTGGCGGCAGATTATTCAACAGGGTTTGTGAAGACCCAAAGTTCCATTTATAAGAATACGGCAATACCCCACCCGTAGCCACAGCGGTGAGTTGATTGGTGGTGTCACCTTCACAAACATTGCCAATTTTAGCCGAAATAGCTGACACCAATTTTGGCGGCTCACTAATTTTAAAACTGACGTTGATGGGGCAAGAATTGGCATCTTGAATAAAAACCCGATACTCCCCTACTTTGAGTCGGTATGCGGCATTGGTGGTTGAAGGCGTTCCAATCCAATTGTAAGTGTACGGCGCTTTTCCGCCGCTTACCGCCAATTCTATAAAGCCGGTTGAATCTCCCTTGCACAGCACTTGGCCAAAACCAACCGTATCATATTTCAACTCAGACGGACTTACCAATCGCAAGCTGTCCTTGATCAATTGGCAACCCAATCTATCGGTTACCGTCAATCCATAATATCCTTCACGTAAATTTTGCCGGTTTTCGTCGGTAGATCCGTCATTCCATTTAAAAGCAAGAGGCGGATAGCTGGCTTTGGTAATCCGTACATTGATAATGCCATCTTGATCTTTTTTACACCGAGGCGATAAGTTCAGGATATCCGCAACTATAGGTTCCGTAGCTACTTTGAGTACAAAAGTGGTATCAAAAATACAGCCGCGGCCATCGCTGATACTGAGTTTCTGTTTCCCCGGAGCTACATCCATAATAAAATTGCTGGTATCCCCCCTTGCCCATTGGTATCGAAACGGTCCGTTGCCGCGGCCTTGTACGGTGATGATGCCATCATTACGCCCTACACAAGCCGGTGGAACAATACTGGCCAATAGTTCAATTCTCGACTGCGCATCCAGGCGAACGCGCGCAGTGTCTGATTGGCAATTGTTGCGGTCGGCAACCAAAACCCAATAGGCGCCTACTCCCAAACTTTTCAGATTAGCTGTAGTTTTTCCCGTGTTCCACAAAAACCGATAAGGAGCAGTGCCCCCAAAAGCTGCGGCCCTTAATTGACCAGAAGTATCGCCAAAACAACGAGGAACCACCGCATTGACAACTTGTGTTTGCAAACGAATGGGAGAAGCGATGGATAACGAACGGATTACTTGACAACGGTTATTATCGGTCAGCGTTACAATATAGTCACCCGTTGCCAGATTTTTTTGCACCGGGTTATTCGACCCTTGATTCCAAAGAAATTGATAAGGCGCAATACCCCCTTGCCCGCTCACCCGCAACCGACCATCCTTCAAGCCAAAACAGGAAACCGACTGAATGGAATCGACATTAAGAACCAATGCTGGCGGGGCATCAAGAGTGAACAATCGATTTATTTGACAACCAGCGCCATCGGTAATCGTCAATTGATACCCTCCTTTTGATAACTGATCGATGCTGTTTTGCGCGCTTCCTGTACTCCATTGATAGCGGAAATTACCGGATCCACCAAAGGTACTGATGGCAATCGATCCATCCCGAGAAGTGCTACACAAAGGGGTTCGTAGGGTAGCGATGGTTCGGATAGAATCCGGTTCAGTGATTACCAGACCGTTAATGATGGTTTGACAGATCCCAGAGGTAATGGTCACTGCATAGGTTCCACCTTTTAAATTGTTTAGTGTAGCTGTGGTATCATTGGTATTCCAACGAAAACGCGCCGCGCCGCGCACATCTAGGGCAATCGATCCATTCGCCGCAGCTCTACAACTTACATTGCGGGTTTGTACTGATCGAACCTCCGCTCCAGGGCCATTGACGTAAGCGTTACGCACAATAAACTGGCATCCTTGAGCAGAATTATCGGTAATCGTAAAACTATAGGCGCCTTGAGCCAAACGCGCCAATAGCAATTTTCGCCCCGAGGCAACGGTAGTATCCCCTTTGGTACCGTTACTGCCCGACCAGCGATAGCGAAAAGGCGCATTGCCGTTAAGCGGTTCCAAGGAAATTGAGCCATCTCGGCCATTACAGGTAGAAATATTAGTAATACTCCGTCTTACGGAATCGATGTTATTGGTGGAAGTGACCATAAAGCTGTCGCGATTGGTGCAACCCGCCCCGTCAGTTACGGTTAGTCGATAGGTGGATTTAAGTCCGCTTACCGTTCCAGTTTTGACGTTAATGCTGGAAGTTTCTTCACCCGTACTCCACAAATAGCGATAAGCTCCTACTCCACCGCTGGGAATTGCGCCCACCGATTGCGATGACTCCAAGCAAAGCGTTATTGCCTTACTGGGCGCAATTTGAATAGCCGGGCGTTGTCTGACCTGTACCGTACTTTGTCCTTCTACTCCACAACCTTGAGCACTAGTCATTTTGTAAAAAAACGCTGATGAAACCGCTGGTGCGATGGTGGTATTCGTTAATTTATTGGCCGAAGTGGCTGGTAGGGCTTGATGGAAGCTCAAAGTAGCCGTTGTGAAGTTTTGATCGGCGATGTTGATGCGTGCAAGGTCGATGGATTCTCCAAAACAAACGGTTGGCGTTTGGCTGATGATTGGTTTGGGCAAGGGATTGACAATGACCATGACCTCTGTTCTACTTGCAGAAAAACAACGCTGGCGGTTATCAACGGCTTCGGCATAAAAACGATAGGTAACTGGCGCCGTACCATTATTCACTGGAAGCACCGGAGAATATGGGTTGCCGCCGAATACGCCCGTTCCGCCGGTAGCTGAAGTATACCACAAAATGACATCACCGTTTACTGGAGTAGCCCGCAAAATGACGGTTTCGCCCGAACAAATGGTATCTCCAACGGCCAAAGGCGGCGCCAATGCTGTATCGTCAGCTGATCCATTGCAGTTGTTATCGATGTTGTCGCAGGGGATTTCTGGGGCATTAGGATTGATGGCGGGATTTTGGTCGTTACAATCCGTTGAGAATCGGGAATATCCGCTGGGGGGTTGGCTGGCACAGCTCAAAATGTAATTACTAGCGGCGCCAAAGCCATCCAAATCCGCATCTACATAATATTTGTTTTCGGGGAAACCCAAATAAGTCGAGCCATTGACCGCAATTTGATCTAACCCGATATCACCCGCCGAACCGCTTCCTTTGATCCCCACAAACCGGAATTGCATGACCGTCCCATTTTGATAAGCCGCCAGACTCAAATATTGTTTGACCCAGCGATTGCCCTGGTCACCCTTTTTTTCCCAAAGCGAGGTCCAAGTGATTCCACCATTGGTACTGATTTCCAGGCGTAACGTACCCGTTGTTGGGCCGTACATGTGGTAATAAAACGACAAATGACAAGCGTCGGTATTTTGCTTATTCAATTGAAAACAACCGGAATATAACATCGCTCGACTTCCTACCGCACATTGAAAACCAGTAGTTTCGATGTACACATAGTTGCCATTACCCGATACGTCGGCATCGGGACCGGTACCCTGCGTAGGAGTTGGATCTTTGTACACCACCCAGGCGAATGAAGCTTGAGCATCGTTTCGCCAAACACCATTAGGTCGGCAAAGTGCATTGCAAACGGGATCACAAATGGCTTGTTGATCAAAAGTTTCCAGGGTGAGCGGCCGAGGCGGAGAGCACCCCGTTCTAAAATTAAGTGGACAGGAATTGCCAGAAAAATTGCCCGTAGTACAAGCTTTTCGGATATAGATATCGTATTGGGTATCGGGTTGCAGACCGGTTAAAGCATAGGGTGGACAATTGGTAATCGCGAGCCGTCCTTGGCCACTACTGGCGCCAGTACCTGGCTTAAACCCCGCTGGGCCATATTCAATGAGGGTTGTTGTTGCCGCACATTCATTGCTGGGCGACCATGAAAAAGTGATGCCCGTGGTATCTTGCGAGATCACCGTTATTTCCTGAACAGGTAGGCAAGCTAAAGGCTCAAAAATTAAGTGCACGAAATCCAAACGTCCTGTATCTTGCTCTGTATCATCACAAATCAAGAGGATCCAATCGCCGATTGGATTGGTGGTATTATCGTTGAAATCCAAAAGCGATTGTTCCGGCTTTACGGGGTTAGCGGTAAAGGGCGCTTCCGCTGTTTTGACCGGAAAACAGGATGCTGCAGAAAAAGTCATGTAGCCTCCACAATTGGGTGTGGAAGGCTTGCCATAATTGTCTTGGCCGCCGCCATTGTTTTCACTCAGTATCACCGTTTTTCCACCAGGGGAAATCAGGCTAATATGCAAATCTGCTGCCCAGGGATGACGGATTAATAAGCGAACTTCTTTGAGAAAGACATCCTGTCCTAATACTGTGCCAGGAGCATTCTGTACTTGGATTTTAAAACGATTGGGTTTGTAAAACCCGCTGTTGTCAGGACAAGTAAAATCTTTGATTTGTCGATTGGCGCTGGTTGAATCACAAGCGGAGGGGTTTGTCAATACAACATCTTGCCCCCACAGTGGCAAAGTCAACAACAACAGAAAGGGAATGATCCGAATTGACAGTTTCATTCTGGACAGTTTTTGGGTGGTACAGTAATCGGTATGGGTTTCAAAGAGTGTGTTTGGGTTTTTAATTCGCAGGCGAGAATGTGCCAAAATTTGCACCAACGAGGCGTGAAAAACGTGGTACGGTTCCGATGATATCGGAAAGAGTGTACCCCGATTTCATCGGGACATGTCAGCCTACATGAATATTTTCACAACAAAGTTGGGGTGAATCTTGGCCATTTGCAGCGCGAATAAAAAATCCAAACACACTCTATTAAGGAGGATGTGCACCAAAGTTAATGGTTTCCTAGTTGGTTTGGGAATGGTTTTTTTTAAGTAGAACAATAAATTTGAGACCGTTACTATCAAATGCAAAAAACGTAACTATCCAGGCACTATTTTATTCCCGAAGCGAATCTTAAGTGCGCCTAGATAGTTATCAAAAAGTTTACCCTCTGGCAAAACTCAAGCCGCTTTTCAGTGCTCCCTTGGCTCGATCAATGGCATGACTACTCCCAGAAGCGGCAATGATTTTTTTACAAACTGCTTTTTCATCGAGTTTACTTAGACCTGCTTTGTCTTTGATGTGCAAATCCACTGCTACCCCTGCTATGGCTTTCGTGATGACCTTTTTCATGCCCTCATTCCCTAAATTGATAGCCACTGCGATGGCCAACGCCTGCATGGCATCCGAAAGTAAAACCTCTTGCAAGGATAATCCCGTTACCTTTTTTCCTGATAAATTAAGCACCAATGCACCTTGTAAAGCAGGCTGAGCATACAGCACATTGGCCATCCGATATTGTTCCATCACTAAAGCAGGTTCATACCCCGCTTGTACAAATGCGCCAAACAAAGCCACGTGTTTTCGCATGGCATACCAGGCTTTATCACCTACATATTTGATGCCTTGTGGATCAATATACTGGACAGTTTTTCCTACAACTGTAATTCCAACGGATTCAAATATTCGAGCAAAAGCTTCAGGGGCTTTGTTTTTCATACTAGTCAGCAGTTGATTGAGGCTGCCGCCGTAAGTACTTAGCCCCACGTATTGGATAAATCCATAGGAAAAAACGGCTCGATCGTAGGTGTTGATGGCGTCATAAGCCCCTTCAAATGTGGATACAAATTCTAGGGCTTCAATGATTTTTGCAGTTAACCCGATCGAATGTAGATCTTTGTGGTTTAACTTGACCCTTGATTGCCCAAGGTAAAAGATTCCAGTTGGTTTCTTGGAAGGCACATCGACCATTTTAGCCACCACCGTTTTGCCACTATGCAAAGGAACCGTCAATTCGTAACTATCCAGCCTCCTTTGGCGGCTGGGGGATATTGACAATTGCATTAATGGC
>JBBANM010000105.1:0-21581 GCA_040401995.1 Saprospiraceae bacterium | reverse complement strand
CCATTAATGCAATTGTCAATATCCCCCAGCCGCCAAAGGAGGCTGGATAGTTACCGAAAAATCATATATCCAGTTGGTGAAAAACGGGCTGTCAGTAGCGATATTCTGACAGCCCGTTTTTACTTCTTCTCTCAAGAATGGCTATTCTACCTTAATGAACTCCTTGACGCCATATCGCTTTTCAGAACTGATACGTAGGAAAAACGAACCAGCCGGCAAATCATAGGTTGAAACGCTTATTTTATTGGCGCCTTTTACCAACCAATCGTTGCGGGCGATGATTTTCACCAAATCCCCTTGCAAGTCAAAGATTTCGACGTTGACGTATTCTGATTCTGGTAAATCAAATTCCAAATTCATCTCTTTTTGCGCCGGGTTCGGGTAACATTGTACCGCAAGTTTTTCCCGCGCCAGCAGGGGGATTTCATTTATCGAAGTTGCCACTGCTGCGGTATCAACAATGATGTTTTCATCACCTACTTGATAAGGAGTATAGGTAAAATATACCAACATCATCTCATCTGTAGTGGATTCGCCTCTTACAACCAATTTGGCTGGAAAATTGGGATTGTTGGGGTTGTTGTCGGTGTTGTCGTAAAATGCATCCGCTTTGAGCAAAGTACCGGCTGGTATTTTCACCAATTTTGGATAAGTATATGAACCTTGCCAATGGAAATCCCAATCTGGCACATTGACGAAGCGAATGGTATCCTTAGTGGGTGCAATGCCATACACTTTGATGCGCCGACCAATGAGGTGCATGTGCGGTGCTATGCTCAATAAGGTAACATTTAGCGGCACCCGGAACTGCTCGTTGAAAGATTTGGTGGTATTTGCCGGAATGCTCAAGGGGCCGTTGGTAATGGTAACCAAGTGATTGAGAATTGGGGTAATGCTGACTTCTCTTAAGTTATTAGCGGGGGCAAATTTGAAGTAGATTTGCGTGCTGTCTTTTTGATTTGAAATACCGCCCGGATAATGCACCTGCAGCATAATATTGGAACCTTTTAACAGTTTCACGCCCATCCCTTTGGGAAATACGGTTGCTGCTTGCCCCGGTACCCAAGCCGAGATCAACTCGGAGGTATTGGACCCCGTACCGCCAAAGTTGGTATAGCCTGGTTGCGGGTCGGCAGCATCCAATTTCAAAGGCGCCGACGAGGTATCGCGAAAGGCCAATACATGGTGCACAATGCTGCGGTTGCCGGGTACGACTTCCACTTGTACAATCGTACGATCGCCAATCAATTTACTGGGAATGGCAAAAACCCGGTACAAATCCGTTGTGGTGTTGACTTTATACGTAGGCATCGTCAACACCAAATCCGGATTCTGAATGGTTGTCTTACCGCTATATGTTGGCGCTAAAGGCGCTTTGCTAATATCGCCTTGTGGCGCGCCAGCTTCCACCCAATTTTTGATGGTATTGATCTCTTTTTCTGATAAAATGCGCTCGCCGGAAAAATGGGTATAGTTGGGATCGGCTTTCCAGGGCGGCATCATTTTACTGATAACTGCGGGTTTGATGCCCAAACGGTTCTTGTAAGCATCATTGTAAGTCAAGAGCGAAAAAGGCGCTACTCCGCTGGGATTGTGGCACTTGGTGCAGTTTTTGTACAAAATCGGGGCAATGTCTTCTGCCCATTTCGGGGTCTGCCCTGCTAATGTTAAAGCCGCAAAACTGGCTACAATGACTAGTACTAAAGGTTTCATGTCTTTTATTTTGAAATGAGCATTCGATTTATGAATAAATTAATTGCGTACAATCACACAGCCTATCGGTTTCGTTTCTTTTAGTTCCACCGCTTGATGATTCAATACATTATCCAGCGCTTTTTTGAGGTAAAAATCGGAAGTTACGCCTCTTCTTTTTCCTGCTTTGTAATAGGTATTGTCGATCATGCCGGCGTACAGAACGACGTTTTTTTCATCAGTCAAAAAAACTTGGGGCGTGATCTGGGCATTGAAATGATTGGTGAATCGAAACCCTTGATCTCGCTGAAGTTTGAACGGGATGTCGTACTTTTTTTTGAACGCTTGAATGGCGGTATCTGAAGCATAATAATTGGGAAAAACGCCAATAAACGTCACGCCCTTAGCGCCATATTCCACCGCTAAGTCATGGAGCGTTCCAGCATACCCTTGGCACATTGGGCAACCTTCTGATAAAAAGAAGTAAACGCGAAATTGTGTTTTGACCGATTCAAGCGGCTTTGGCGCGGGTTTTGCCCCTACCCCCAATAGTACCCATAAAATCAATTGAAAAAGCATGCTCTTCATGGCGTTAAATTTTTTCCTGCGCTTAGACTGCTTTTTTTGAACTTCGTTTAATCCCTTACCTTCAACTTCAAAGATAACAGAATTTAAAATTGTCCAGTCCTGATTTTCAACCAATGGCGCTGAATCCTCAACCAATTGCAAATCCATATTTGGCAATCATTTAGTTAATGGTTAAAAAAATTCTGTTGCGTCGATAAAGATTTGCCTGCTGCGCTTTATATTTAGCTCGCGGCCAAATCGCATGGCCCTACATCGATCCATTTTATTCCTTAGCAGAACCTATATCAGCACATGCAATTTCAAATCAAAGAAGAAGCTACCACCTACGACGTGGTGATAGTGGGCTCCGGGGCAGGCGGCGGAATGGCCGCTTATTCGCTTGCCAAAGCCGGTGCAAAAGTTTGTCTACTTGAGGCGGGCGGTTACTATGATCCCGCCGACCCCCAATACATCACCCAACTTAAGGCGCCTTGGGAATCCCCTCGTCGCGGCGCAGGCTCTACCCGCGCTTTTGGCGATTTTGACGCCGCTTGGGGTGGTTGGCAAATTGAGGGCGAACCTTATTCCGCCGCACCGGGTACCGAATTCCATTGGTTCCGCTCGCGGATGTTGGGCGGGCGTACCAACCACTGGGGGCGTATTTCATTGCGCTTTGGACCCGATGATTTCCGACGGGGTAGCATTTCTGGGGTAGGCGACGATTGGCCCATCACTTATGACGACATCAAACCTTACTACGACCGCATCGATCGCCTCATCGGCGTTTTTGGATCGGTAGAAAATATTTACAACGAACCGGATGGTATCTTTTTGCCGCCGCCGGCGCCGCGTTTGCATGAATTAATGTTCAAAAAAGCCGGAAAAAATCTCAATATCCCGGTGATTCCTTCCCGTTTGTCGATTTTGACCAAAAAAATCAACGATGAGCGCGGGGTTTGTTTCAACTGTAAACAATGCAACCGGGGTTGCGCAGTTTATGGCGATTTCTCTTCTTCTTCGGTATTGGTCATTCCCGCTTTAAAAACTGGCAACTTGACCTTGGTAAACGGCGCAATGGTACGTGAGGTACTTACCGATCCTACTACCGGACTCGCTACTGGCGTTTCCTATGTCAATACCGCCACACGGGAAGAAATGACCGTTAAAGCCAAGATTGTGGTACTAGCTCCTTCAGCTTGTGAATCGGCGCGTTTGTTACTCAACTCTAAATCAAGCCGTTTCCCACAAGGATTGGCAAACACCAGCGGAGTAATTGGAAAATACCTCAACGATTCCACTGGCGCTAGTCGCAGCGGCTTCATCCCGATGCTGATGGATCGCAAACGCTACAACGAAGATGGCGTAGGCGGTATGCACGTGTACACGCCTTGGTGGCTCGACAACAGCAAACTCGATTTCCCTCGCGGTTACCACATCGAGTATGGCGGCGGTTGGGGTATGCCGGGTTTTGGTTTTGGTATGGGCATGCAAAATTCAAACGGTAAATATCCTTATGCCGACGGTTCCACCAAACCAGCGGGCGGCTATGGTTCAAGATTGAAGGAAGATGCACGCCGGTTTTTTGGCGCCTACATCGGTATGTCGGGTCGCGGCGAACCGGTGCCACTCGAAAGCAACTACTGCGAGATCGACCCCGATAAAGTGGACAAGTACGGGATTCCTACCCTGCGTTTCCATTACAAATGGTCGGATTACGAGGTCAAGCAAGCCAAACACATGCAAGATACCTTCGAGAAAATCATCATTGAAATGGGTGGTATTCCGCAAGGCAAAAAACCTGGGCCCGAAAATAACTATGGCTTGGAAGCTCCTGGAAAGATCATCCATGAAGTGGGAACTGTACGCATGGGCAACGATCCCAACAAATCAGCCCTTAACAAATGGCAACAGGCGCACGATGTGAAAAACTTGTTTGTGGTGGATGCCGCGCCATTCGTATCACAAGGCGATAAAAACGTAACCTGGACGATTTTGGCTTCTTCGATGCGTACATCAGATTACATCCTCGATCAGGTCAAAGCGGGTAAGTTGTAACTGTGTAGTTTTTCACAAAAAAAATTAACGATCATGAAACGCAGAGACGTTTTACGCAATATCACCCTTACTTCTTTAGGCGTAGCTACCGCGGCAACGGGTATTCAAGCTGGTACTTCTTCTAATCCGCTGCCCACTCCGGAAGAGTTGGAAAAAGCGGCCAAAAAGAAGAAGAAATCAAATTATGGTCGTACGGCAGAGGAAGAGGTACGCGATGCCAAATTGATGTCGGAGACCTTTTTCACGCCGCACGAAATGGCTACCATCACGGTTTTGTGCGACATCATTTTGCCAGCGGATTCTAATTCGGTGAGTGCTTCACAGACTGGAGTTCCCGCTTTCATTGAGTTCATCGCCAAAGACATGCCCAATTATCAGACTCCCCTCCGCGGCGGTTTGATGTGGCTCGACAACCAGTCGACCAAGCGTTTTGGTAAACAGTTTGCGGCCTGCACTGCTAGCGAGCAAATCCAATTGGTGGACGAAATCGCCTATCCAGAACTCGCCAAACCCGCCATGCGCCAGGGTGTTGCCTTTTTCAATACCATGCGCGACCTTACCATGACTGGGTTTTACACTTCCGAGGCTGGAGTTGCCGATCTAGGTTACATTGGCAACCAGCCCAATGCCTGGCTGGGCGTACCACAAGATGTACTGGACAAATACGGCTTGACTGGTAAAGAATAAGGAGTTATTATTGTATACGATGCTTGGCGGCGGGAATATCGACCCCCGCCAAGTATTTTCACCTAGATCCTTCCAGCACCTTCATCTGCATTCAATAAATAGCTTGCCACATGAAAAAAAGCCTCGCTTGTTGGATCTTTTGTCTCTGCTGCTGTACCGTCCTTTCCGCTCAATTCCGTTATCCGAAGGCGAAGAAAGATGTGGTGCGTCAGGTTAGCCTGGGCGCAGGATTGGTCGCTACCCCCGTTTTGGGAAACACCTTTTGGGGGTTTGGCATGGACATCAAATACCTTCCCCAACCCAAATGGGGCACCGGGCTCAACATGGTTTTTTCGCAACGAAAAATGCCGGATGACTACGGGTATACAGTTGGGCAGCCCATCATTGAATACCTAGAAGTAGGTTGGATCAATCATTATGACCTATTTCAATCCGAAAAAGTAAGGGTGAATTTCAACCTCAACAATGGCCTGATATTTTCGGAATTGGCCGATAACAGCATCAAAATCCGCTACCGCACCCGGTATGGCTACAGTCAAAAACCCAAACCCGTTGTGACCAGCGTATACTATCTGGTAGAACCCGGTTTGGAATTATCTACCAGGCTTACCTCAAGCCCATATGTACCCAATATCTACCTCACCGCGCAAGCCAAATACCGACTTGCCGTGGGCGGCGGCAAATTTGGTTCCGATTATAGTTATACTGGCTACCTTTTTTCACTCGGCATTACCATGATTGGCGTGGTGAATGAAAGAAAGCGCTAAACCTCTGTTTGGAAACTAAATCAAAATAATCGAACTTTTAATCCGTTCCTAAAATCCTAAAACCTAAGTGAGCCATGCTGCGCAAACTTCTTTTTTTCTCGCTCCTCTCCTCCCTTTTTGGCTGTAACAGCGACGGTAAACCCAACTGGTTTAGCTCCAACGGATACCACGTTACCAAAGACAAAGTATGGTTCAAAACCTCTGAAGGGATCAGTTATTCGGCCAATGTAGTGACCGGCGCCGATCCAAAATCCTTTGTCGCTCGCGATTTTATCAGTAAAAAGACGGGGGAAAGAATGACCTTTGGTTTTGATCAGCAGCATGTTTTTTGGGGAGCTGCGCTGATTGAGGGCGCTGATGTAGCCAGTTTTGAGTATTTATATGGCAACCACAGCAAAGACAAAAATGCCGTCTATTACCTCGGCAGAAAATTGACCACCGATGTAGCGCATTTTGCCTGGGTGAGCCAAAATTTTGTCAAAGATACCCAGCATGTCTACTTTGGCGGCAACGTTTTTTCTGATGATCCAACCCATTTCACCCAAGTAGGCGGCGAAACTTCTATATTTTTCAAAGACAGCTATAAATGTTGGTACAGCATCACCGAAATTCCTGATGCCGACCCGGCCACCTTCCGTTTTATACAATCGAGTTATGCGGCTGATGCCAGACATTTATATTTTGAATCCGGTTCCATCCTCGGCGCTGATCAAAAAAGCTTTGTGGTATTGGAAAAAGACTATTCCAAAGATGCTCGTTACGTATACCGAAAATCCGAACGCATTAACAGCGCCGATCCCCATTCGTTTCGCGTTCTTGATTCCTATTACAATAAAGATGTAAATCATTGTTATTACCTAAGCGAGATTATGCCTACCGCCGATCCGGCTACGTTTGAAGTGGTAGCCGAAGGTTACGCAAAAGATGAAAGACAGGTCTTCATCAGCGCCCAGGTGATTATTGGCGCTGACCCAGCTACGTTTCGGGTATTAAACGCATCAGCTGGCTGTAGTTGTGATGCCAAATACGCTTACTCGCTGAGCAATCGCATCCAAGGGGTTGATCCTAATAAGTTTGAGAAAGGAAAAAAATGTGTGAGTTGCAATGGAAGTTCGGTGAATTTTGAGTGAAAATGTAGAAAGTCTTTTGGTTCTATTTCGGGAGCCCCTAACCAAAATTTATTCAAGGAATTGCTTCCATTATTGCCCCAGCCCTGCAGGGGCGCCATCCCCTAACGACGGGCGCAGCCCATCGAGAGCCACCAGCCCTGCAAGGGCCTCATCTCCCCACGACAGGCGCAGCCCATCGAGCCCAGCCCACAGCCCTGCAAGGGCACCATCCGCCAACGATGGGCATCGCCCCACGAAAAAAGCCCGACTGTCATCACAACAGCCGAGCTTTCTTCTTATCATGTGGAAAAAACGAGTTA
Source organism: Saprospiraceae bacterium (assembly GCA_040401995.1). Taxonomy (GTDB): domain Bacteria; phylum Bacteroidota; class Bacteroidia; order Chitinophagales; family Saprospiraceae; genus Haliscomenobacter. The sequence goes on along the minus strand of JBBANM010000105.1, from coordinate 14,384 downwards.
CCCCGTCACTTCCATTACATACCGTCTACTTCTTCCTCTTCCTCTTGGTAGCGGGCATCCAGTTCCGCAGCACGATCGCGGTGCGTCACTAGGATGTTCTCGTACTTGCGGATACCCGTACCCGCAGGGATACGCTTACCAACAATTACGTTTTCCTTCAAACCAACGAGGTTGTCCACTTTAGCGTTGATGGCTGCCGTACTGAGTACTTTCGTGGTCTCCTGGAAGGAAGCCGCCGAAATCCAGCTATAGGTACCAAGCGACGCTTTAGTGATCCCCAACAACTGCGGGCTAGAAGTTGCCGCAACAGCGTCGCGGGATTCAACCAGCGCCTTGTCGTTGCGCTTGAGATAAGAGTTTTCTTCGCGAATTTGACGTACCGTAACCAACTGACCTGGTTTGAGGCGGTTGGATTCACCGGCGCTGGTGACTACTTTTTTGTCGTAGATCCAGTCGTTTTGTTCGTGGAAGTCGAGGCGGTCTACTGCTTCGCTTTCCAAGAAGGTGGTATCGCCAGCATCTTCAATCAACACTCGGCGCATCATTTGACGTACAATGACTTCAATGTGCTTGTTGTTGATGGTGATACCCTGTGAGCGGTATACTTCTTGTACGCCATTTACGAGGTACTGTTGTACAGCAAATGGACCTTTGATCGCCAGAATATCGCGCGGAGCGATGGTTCCATCAGATAGAGGCGTTCCAGCGCGTACAAAGTCACCGTCTTGTACCAACACGTGTTTCGACAAACCGATGAGGTATTTGCGTTTTTGGCCGTCTTTAGCAGTAACCGATACTTCACGGTTACCACGTTTAATTTTGCCAAAGTTAACCACACCGTCGATTTCCGATACTACGGCCGGGTTGGAAGGGTTCCTGGCTTCAAAAAGCTCGGTTACCCGGGGCAAACCACCCGTGATATCCTGGATTTTACCTAACTTACGAGGGATCTTAGCGATTTTTTCACCTGCCAACACTTGCTGACCGTCCTCGATGGAGAGGTAAGAACCTACCGGAAGGGTATAGTTCTTCAATTCTTCGCCATCTGGGCTAACGATGTAAATCAAAGGGATCTTCCGTTTGTTTTTACTTTCGATGATCACTTTTTCGGCAAAACCAGTTTGGTCGTCGCGTTCTACGCGGAAGGTTACCCCTTCTTCAATAGAGTCGAAACGCGCCATCCCAGAATATTCCGAAATGATAACCGCGTTAAATGGATCCCAGTCGCAAATCATCTCGCCGCTTTTCACCATTGCCCCTTCACTTACATGAAGCGCGGCGCCATAAGGAATGTGCAGCGAAACGAATTGTTTTTTGGTCTCGATATCAACGATGCGCACTTCACCAGTACGTGAAAGTACGATGTGAGCGCCGCGGTCATCAGGTTTTTCCGTGATCTTAATGCCGTCAAATTCAATCTGACCATTGAACTTAGAAATGATTTCCGATTCCGTTTTTGACAAAGAAGCGACCCCACCCACGTGGAAAGTACGCAATGTCAACTGGGTACCTGGTTCACCTATGGATTGAGCACCAATAATGCCCACCGCATCGCCAAGTTCAGCAATACGACCAGTAGCTAGGTTTTTGCCATAGCATTTGCCGCAAGTACCGCGTTTGGCTTCGCAAGTCAATACTGATCGGATGTTGACCATTTCTACATCGACTTTCTCGATGTATTCCGCCATTTTGGGTTGAATGTAATCACCAGCACGAAGAATGAGTTCACCTGTTTCTGGGTGAACGATATCGTGCAAAGTATAGCGACCTTCGATCCTGGAAGCCAAGTTTTCGATCACTTTTTCGTTGTCTTTCAAGGCGCTAGTTTCAATACCGCGCAAAGTAGCGCAGTCTTCTTCCATCACCACTACATCCTGGGCAACGTCCACTAAACGACGAGTCAAGTAACCCGCATCAGCAGTTTTCAAAGCTGTATCGGCCAAACCTTTACGCGCACCGTGGGTAGAGATAAAGTACTCCAAAACCGACAAGCCATCGACGAAGTTGGCCAAGATCGGGTTTTCGATAACGGCGCCGCCGGTATCACCAGATTTTCTTGGTTTCGCCATCAAGCCCCGGAGTCCACACAACTGCTTGATCTGTTGTTTGGAACCCCGCGCGCCGGAGTCAAGCATCATAAATACAGAGTTGAAACCCTGTTTGTGGGTAGCCAATTCGCGCATCAAGGTATCGGTGATGCGGTTATCCGCATAAGTCCACTTATCGATGATCTGGTTATACCGTTCGTTGTTGGTAATCAGACCCATGTTGTAGTTTTCCCAAACTTCGTCAACTTCCGCTTGTGCTTCATCCAAAGCGTCTGCCTTGATCGTTGGGGTAATCAAATCCCCCAAGTTGAACGACAAACCGCCTTTAAAGGCCCAGGTGAAACCCATTTCTTTGATATCATCCAAGAAATCGGCAGTTACAGTAAAGTTAGAGCGCTCGATAACATCCCCGATTACTTTTTTCAAGTTTTTCTTGGTCAGCAATTCATTGACATAAGGCACCATTTCTGGTACTACTTGGTTGAAAAGTACGCGACCAGTGGTCGTTTTGATCAACTTGGTAACCATTTTGCCATGTTCGTCCTCTACCCGGGTACGCACGCTGATGGGCGCGTGAAGGTCAATGATGCCTTCGTTGAGGGCAATCACCACTTCTTCTGGAGAGTAGAACCTCATACCATCGCCCTTCACCTTGATTTCGGCGGTTGATTTCCGTTCCTTGGTGATGTAGTACAAGCCCAATACCATGTCCTGTGAAGGCAGGGTGATCGGCGTACCGTTTTGTGGGTTGAGCATGTTGTGCGAAGAAAGCATCAACATTTGTGCTTCCAAAATAGCTGCTTGACTCAAAGGTACGTGAACAGCCATCTGGTCACCGTCAAAGTCGGCGTTGAAGGCACTCGTTACCAATGGGTGCAACTGAATCGCTTTACCTTCTACTAATCGCGGCTGGAAAGCCTGGATAGACAGACGGTGCAATGTTGGCGCCCGGTTGAGCATCACAGGATGCCCTTTCAGGATATTTTCGAGGATTTCCCAGATCACTGGATCTTTGCGATCAACCAGTTTTTTGGCCGACTTCACCGTTTTTACGATACCGCGCTCAATGAGCTTACGGATGATAAACGGTTTGAAGAGTTCAGCCGCCATCCCTTTTGGCAAACCACATTCGTGTAGCTTCAAGGTTGGCCCTACCACGATAACCGAACGACCAGAGTAGTCAACACGCTTACCCAGCAAGTTTTGACGGAAACGACCTTGTTTTCCTTTCAAGATATCACTCAAAGACTTCAATGGACGACCGCCTTCTGCTTTCACGGCATTGGACTTGCGCGAGTTGTCGAACAAAGAGTCGACTGCTTCTTGCAACATCCTTTTTTCGTTACGCAAAATCACCTCCGGCGCTTTGATCTCCAACAAACGCTTCAAACGGTTGTTGCGGATGATCACGCGACGGTACAAGTCGTTGAGGTCAGAGCTGGCAAAACGACCGCCATCCAAAGGCACCAAGGGGCGCAATTCTGGTGGAATAACGGGCAAGTATTGAATTACCGTCCATTCTGGGCGGTTTTCCATGCGGGTTTGTCCTTCCCGGAAAGCTTCCACTACGCGCAAACGCTTGAGGGCTTCAGATTTCCGTTGTTGAGAAGTTTCATTTGCGGCTTGGTGACGCAAATCATAAGAAAGCGTATCCAATTCCAAGCGGTTGAGCATATCGCGTACCGCTTCAGCACCCATCCGAGCGATGAATTTGTTGGGATCAGAATCCTCCAGCAATTGGTTTTCTGGCGGCAAGCTTTCCAAGATCTCCAGGTATTCTTCCTCGGTCAACAAATCCATTGGCGATGGGCCTTCATTCTCCTTGATACCAGGTTGAATGACGACATAGCGCTCGTAATAGACAATGGATTCCAATTTCTTGGAAGAAAGACCAAGTAGGTAACCAATCTTGTTGGGCAATGATTTGAAAAACCAGATATGAACAACGGGAACCACCAATTTGATGTGTCCCATGCGTTCGCGACGAACTTTCTTTTCCGTTACTTCTACCCCGCAACGGTCGCACACGATCCCTTTGTAACGGATACGCTTGTACTTACCGCAATAGCATTCGTAGTCCTTTACCGGACCAAAAATGCGTTCGCAAAAGAGACCATCCCGTTCTGGTTTGTACGAACGGTAGTTGATGGTTTCTGGTTTTAGTACTTCGCCATAAGACCGTTCCAATATCTCATCAGGAGAAGCAAGGCTTATCGTGATGCTATCGAAATCGTTTTTCAGAATACCACCTTGTTGACTCTTCTTCTTAAATGGCATATTTAGCTATTTAAATGGTAGACGTTGACTGCTTGAGTAGGTAAATTGTCGGATTTTGAAGACTCAAAAATGGATTTTCAGTTTTCAAAAATCCGACAACTTGGCCGCTAAAGGTCAACTTAATCAAATTTAATATCAAGCGCCAGACCGCGTAATTCGTGCACCAATACGTTGAACGACTCCGGAATGTTTGGTTCCGGTAGGTTATCCCCTTTAACGATGGCTTCGTAGGCCTTAGCACGACCATTGATGTCATCTGACTTGATGGTGAGCAATTCTTGGAGGATATTGGCGGCGCCAAATGCTTCCAAGGCCCAAACTTCCATCTCCCCAAAACGTTGACCACCAAACTGGGCTTTACCACCCAAAGGTTGTTGCGTAATAAGCGAGTAGGGTCCGATTGAGCGTGCGTGCATCTTATCATCCACCATGTGCGACAACTTAAGCATGTAGATCACCCCTACTGTTGCTTGCTGGTGGAAACGTTCTCCGGTTTCGCCGTCGCTGAGGTAGGTTTGTCCCAAACTTGGCAGTTTTGCCTTTTGGATCCACTCTTCAATCTCGTCGCGGGTTGCCCCGTCAAAGATTGGAGTAGCAAACTTCATTCCCAGTTTTTCGCCGGCCCAACCCAATACCGTTTCAAAGATCTGCCCCAAGTTCATACGTGAAGGTACCCCCAATGGGTTCAACACGATGTCAACTGCAGTACCGTCTTCCAAGAAAGGCATGTCTTCGATCCTTACAATCCGCGAAACGATACCTTTGTTTCCGTGACGACCGGCGAGTTTATCCCCTACTTTGAGTTTGCGTTTTTTGGCCATGTACACTTTAGCCAATTTCAAAACGCCAGCAGGCAATTCATCCCCGATGCTGATGTTGAACTTTTCGCGTTTGTAGCGACCAATTTCTTCGTTGACCTTGATGCTGTAGTTGTGTAGCAAGCGGGCAACAAATTCATTGGTTTTAGCATCTTCCGTCCAGTTACTGTAGTCGATAGACGTATAATCCAAGTCGCGCAACAATGCTTGAGAGAATTTAACCCCTTTCGGCGCCAATTCTTCATTGTAGATGGTACGTACGCCTTGTGAAGTTTTGTCTTTGAGCAAAGTGAGGAGTTTGTCTACCAAAATGGTCAACAACTCGTTCAATTTGATCTTATTTTCATCATCCAACTTCGTCAACATGTCTTTTTCCGTCGTTTTCTGGACTTTGTCCTTCTTCGCGCGGGCAAACAATTGTTTGTCGATGATGATACCGTTTGTTGATGGCGGCGCCTTAAGCGATGCATCTTTCACATCACCAGCCTTGTCGCCAAAGATGGCGCGGAGGAGTTTTTCTTCTGGTGTCGGATCAGATTCACCTTTTGGGGTAATCTTACCAATCAGGATATCTCCTTCTTTTACCCAAGCACCAACGCGGATGATACCGTGCTCATCCAAATCTTTGGTAGCTTCTTCGCTGACGTTCGGGATATCGTTGGTCAATTCTTCTTCGCCCAACTTGGTATCGCGAACATCCAATTCAAAGTGTTCGATGTGAACAGAGGTAAAGATGTCTTCCCGAACTACGCGTTCAGAAATTACGATCGCATCTTCAAAGTTGTATCCTTTCCAAGGCATGAAGGCCACCTTCATGTTTTGTCCAAGAGCCAATTCTCCTTTTTCTGTAGCGTAACCATCGCAAAGAATCTGACCTCTAACCACGCGGTCGCCCTTGCGAACGATGGGGCGTAGGTTGATACAAGTTCCCTGGTTGGTACGGGTGAATTTCACCAAGTTGTATTTTTTCAAGCTGTCTTCAAAAGAGATCAGCGCTTCGTCGCTATTGCGGTCGTAACGTACGTGGATTTCGGTAGCATCAACGTATTCGATGATCCCCTCGCCTTCCGCGTTGATCAACATGTTGGAGTCACGGGCAACTTTGCCTTCCAAACCAGTACCGACAATCGGCGAGCTTGGACGAACGAGCGGCACGGCCTGACGTTGCATGTTGGAGCCCATGAGTGCACGGTTGGCGTCATCGTTTTCCAAGAACGGAATCAATGAAGCGGAAACCCCTACAATCTGGTTGGGCGCAACGTCCATGTAATCAATTTCATCAGGCGGCAAAACGGGGAAGTCCCCACTTTCGCGGCATTTGATGCGATCACTGAGGAAGCTGCCATCGTTATCGAGTACAGCGTTTGCCTGGGCAATACGCATTTTATCTTCTCCTTCGGCAGACAAGTAAAGCGGATCGCCTACGCTTTCCACGATGCCTTCTACCACCTTGCGATAAGGTGTTTCCAGGAAGCCCATTTTATTGATCTTGGCGTGTACGCAGAGCGTAGAGATCAAACCGATGTTGGGACCTTCCGGCGTTTCGATGGTACACAAACGCCCATAGTGAGAGTAGTGTACGTCACGCACCTCAAAACCGGCACGTTCGCGAGAAAGACCGCCAGGCCCGAGTGCTGAAATACGCCGTTTGTGCGTAATTTCTGACAATGGGTTGGTTTGATCCAAAAACTGCGACAACTGACTGGTACCGAAAAACGAGTTGATTACGGAAGAGAGTGTACGAGCGTTGATCAAATCAACAGGCGTAAACACTTCGTTGTCGCGTACGTTCATGCGTTCGCGGATGGTACGTGCCATACGTGCCAAACCAACGCCAAACTGAGCGTACAACTGCTCCCCTACCGTACGAACCCGACGGTTTTCCAAGTGGTCGATATCGTCAATTTCCGCGCGTTGGTTCATCAAGCCGACCAAGAACTGGACGATGGCAATGATGTCTTCTTTGGTCAATACCAGTACTTCTTCACTGGTATTGAGCGCCAACTTGCGGTTGATTTTATAGCGACCAACCTCGCCTAGGTTGTAGCGTTTATCAGAGAAAAACAATTTATCAATGATACCGCGTGCCGTTTCTTCATCCGGTGGGTCAGTACCGCGTAATTGGCGGTAGATGAATTGCACCGCTTCCAATTCGGAACTGGTAGGGTCTTTTTGCAAGGTGTTGTAGATGATGGAATAATCCTGATCGATGTCTTCTTTCTGGAGAACCACCATTTTGGTGTCTTCGCCAGCTTCGAGGATCAATTCGATGTTTTCCTCATCTAGGATAATGTCGCGCTCGAGGATGATCTCGTTGCGCTCGATAGTAACCACTTCACCGGTATCTTCGTCCACGAAATCTTCCGTCCAACTGCGGAGAACCCTTGCGGCCAATTTACGCCCTAAGGCAGCCTCAAGCGATTCGCGGTTAGCCGGTACTTCGTCAGCAAGATCGAAGATGTCCAGAATGGCCTTGTCCGTGTCGTAGCCGATCGCGCGCAGCAAAGTCGTTACCGGGAACTTCTTTTTACGATCGATGTAGGCATACATCACGGTGTTGATGTCGGTAGCAAATTCCATCCAAGCGCCCTTGAATGGGATTACCCTTGCGGAGTAAATCTTGGTACCGTTGGGGTGAACGCTCTGTCCGAAGAATACGCCGGGTGAGCGGTGCAACTGGGATACGATTACCCTTTCTGCGCCATTGATTACAAAGGTGCCTTTGGGGGTCATGTAGGGAATATTCCCCAAAAAAACATCTTGGACGATCGTTTCGAAATCGACGTGTTCTACATCGTTGCAGGACAAACGGAGCTTAGCCTTAAGCGGAACGCTATAGGTCAAACCACGCTGCATACATTCCTCAATGCTGTAGCGAGGAGGGTCGATGAAGTAGTCTAAGAATTCGAGAACGAAGATGTTTCTAGCGTCAGTGATCGGAAAGTTCTCCTGAAATACTTTGTAAAGACCTTCGTTCATACGATTCTCGGGAGTAGTTTCCAGCTGGAAAAACTCCTGAAAGGACTTTACCTGGATTTCAAGGAAATCAGGATATTCCGCAGGGAATTTAGTTTTGCTGAAGCTGTGACGATTCGCCTCAGCGTGTAGAGCCTTACCATTGGATGTCATCTGCGCAACTAGGTTTGTGTTGAAAGCTAACGGAAGCTTTTTTCCGATAGCCAAGATATAATGCTCAGCCCTGCTGAAAAGTTCAATCGAAACTGAACTTTATCATATAACGATAGGCTTAGCGAATTGATGACAACTCGCTAAGCCTAATAAAGGTTCCAAAAGCGTTGGTAGGCGCGGCGAGATGCACGCGCCCGGCTTTTGGGCAGTAAAAACTTACTTTATCTCTACAGAAGCACCAGCTTCTTCGAGTTTCGCTTTTAGTCCAGCAGCTTCTTCCTTAGAAACAGCAGTCTTCAAAGGTTGAGGAGCACCGTCTACAAGGTCTTTAGCTTCTTTCAAACCAAGGCCAAGAAGGTTTTTCACTTCTTTAACCACGTTCAATTTGTTTGCGCCAGCAGAAGTCAAAATTACATCGAATTCTGTTTGCTCAGCAGCAGCTGGAGCAGCTTCACCAGCAGGAGCAGCAACTGCAACCGCTGCAGCAGCAGCTGGTTCAATACCATACTCGTCCTTTAGAATGGTAGCCAAAGTTTGAACTTCCAGAACAGTAAGGTTTACAAGAGTAGCAGCAAGAGCCGTCAATTCCGCCATTTTGATTTTTTTTAAATTGTTAAAATAGACAATGGTTATATGGTGCGGTTCGCTTGGAAGCCATACCTAAAAACAACCGGGGTGGGAGTTGAAACTTGATTCAACTGCTAGAACCCGAACGGTTGAAAAATTACGCTTCTCTTTCTTCGAGCGTTTTGAGGAGACCAGCGATGGTTTGTCCTGCAGAAGAAAGCGCGCCGACCAAATTGCGAGCTGGAGATTGGAGTAATCCAAGCAATTCGCCCAACAATTCTTCTTTTGATTTTAGCTTGGTCAATGCATCCAATTGATCATCTCCCAAGAAAATCGCAGAATCTACGTATGCCGCCTTCAGCACGGGTCTTTCGCCCCCGCCTTTGCGGAATTCCTTCAAGGTACGCGCGGGCAGGCTCGCTGCGCCGTCGCCTCTGGTAAATAACACAGCTGTTGGGCCGTGTAATGCATCAAAGATTCCTTTGTAATTTTTCTCCTCTGGCGCGTCCTCTAATGCTTTTTTGACCAAGGTATTCTTGACCACTTTCATTTCGATACCGCTTTGGAAACATAGTCTTCTAAATTTGTTGACTTGCTCTACCGATAGCGTAGAAGCGTCAGCGAGGTAGAAAAAAGAAACCTCTGAAAACTGCTCCTTCAATGCTTCAATAGTAGCCGTCTTTTCCGCTTTGTTCATTGTTTTTTTGATTTAAAGCTTAACGAACTACTTTTGGATCTACCTTAATACCTGGGCTCATGGTACTGGCCACTGTAATGGTACGCATGTACGTTCCTTTTGCCGTTGAAGGCTTAATCCGTTGTAGCGTACTCAGCAATTCAGTTGCATTCTCCGTTAGCTGTTGAGTGCTAAAAGATACGCGACCTATTGAAGCATGAACGATTCCGTATTTATCAACTCGGAAGGAGATTTTACCTTTCTTCACTTCTTCTACAGCTGCGCCAACATCCTGGGTAACAGTACCCGTTTTAGGGTTGGGCATCAAACCGCGCGGACCGAGGATACGACCAATCCGACCTACTGCCGCCATGGTTTGGGGCATAGCGATGATCACGTCCACATCCGTCCATCCTTCCTGTACTTTTTTGATCAAATCGTCCAGACCTACGTAGTCTGCGCCAGCTGCTTTTGCTTCCTCGACTTTGTCGGGGGTACAAAAAACGGCTACACGTTTGGTTCTACCAGTTCCGTGTGGCAAACCTACTGTACCGCGAAGGGCCTGGTCTGGTTTACGTGGGTCTACACCCAAACGCACGTGAACATCTACTGAAGCGTCAAATTTTGTCGTGTTGACATCTTTGACCAAAGTCATCGCATCATCTAAAGTATACAGCTTAGCGCGGTCTACCTTAGGATCTACAACTTTTCTTTTCTTTGGTACTTTACTAGACATGAGAAAAGTTTTGAGGTGCTAACGTCGAACAAAAAAGCCCGACTCCCTACATGAATAATTAATTTTCCACTTTTTCAGAAACGCTCCAAGGTGGTGTTCCAGCGATGGTCAACCCCATACTCCTAGCAGTGCCGGCGATCATTTTCATGGCTGATTCCACTGTAAAACAGTTCAAATCGGGCATTTTATCTTCAGCGATTGCTTTTACCTGATCCCAAGTTACCGAACCGATTTTCTTACGGTTGGGTTCTGCAGAACCATTTTTCACTTTGGAAGCTTCCATCAGTTGGATAGGTGCGGGAGCCGTTTTAACGACAAAATCAAAAGATTTGTCTTTGTAAACCGAAATCACCACTGGGCATACCTTACCCATTTTATCCTGAGTTGCAGCGTTGAAACGCTTACAGAATTCCATGATGTTTACCCCTTTCGAACCCAAAGCTGGGCCGATCGGTGGAGCTGGGTTGGCAGCGCCTCCCTTAACCTGAAGCTTGATGTAAACACTTACTTCCTTTGCCATTGTTACCTTGTTGTTTAATGCCCTTGGTAGAAGCTGTTGTCAGGGAAGCGACCGGGATTGTCTCACTTTCAACCCGATCTGCAACGGCTACTCCGCGTTCAATATCAAAAAAAAGACAAAAACCACACTTGGCTTTTGCTTAGGAACGGTTGAACAATAAATTACCACTTTATTCTTGCTCTTTCGCCGCCACTCTTACTATCTTTTTCGTTACAATGCATCACATTGCGCCTCAAAAGACAGTTGATTGGCAGCAAAATAGCTGCGGCTAAAATGTCAATTTATTATTCACCCGTTCCTTAAGATGTTTTTTCTACTTGCATGAAATTCAACTCCACTTCGGTACCCCGACCAAAAATCTTCACGATCACTTTGAGCTTGCGTTTCTCTTCATTGACTTCCTGAATATCACCAATAAACTCGGTGAACGGGCCGTCTATGATTTTGATGGTTTCGCCAACAATGAAAGGTTCGATCAATGATTCGCCTTGCGTAGTAGATTCATCCACTTTACCGAGCAAACGGTTGGCTTCAGATTCTTTCATAGGCAGTGGCGATGTTTTCCCCAAAAAGTGAATTACGTTGGGAATATTCGCGATAGCGGTGATGACTTCTCCCGACAGTTTACTTGGCGCAGCTTCGATGATCAGATAGCCTGGCAAAATGTTTCGCTCGGAAATGACTTTCTTTCCATTGCGAATTTTGTACACCTTTTCAGTAGGCACAATCACTTTGGTGATAAATTCGCCCCAACCGTTGCGATTGACTTCAAATTCAATCCGCTCTACGATTTTGCGTTCTTTACCGCTGATTACCCTTAAGGAGTACCATTTTTTTTCTTCAGACTCCGCCATCAGACCTCACCGTTTTTTTGCTTCCGCACTTTGCTTACAGACCGTAAATCAGATCCAGCGAAGTTTTGGAAGCAACGTCCATCAAGAAAACTATCAATGCAAGGATCACAATTGCTATGATTACAGCAATCGCGTTTCCTTGAAGATTCGGCCAGCTAGGCCAGGAAACGTTATGAACGAGTTCGTTATAACTTTCCTTAATGTACAATCTTAATCTTTCCATCTTCAGCGATATCAGCTTTCCAATATTAGCACGGGCAGAAGGACTTGAACCCTCAGCCTACGGTTTTGGAGACCGTCGCTCTACCACTTGAGCTATGCCCGTGTATGGAAAAATTAAGCATCCCATAATGAGATGCTTAACCTTTCACTTCTTAAATAACCCGTATGTGTCTATGCGGACAAATTACTTGATAACCTCAGTAACCTGACCTGCGCCTACCGTACGACCACCTTCACGGATCGCAAAACGGAGACCTTTTTCCATTGCAATTGGGCTGAGCAGTTTTACCGTAAGACGAACGTTGTCGCCAGGCATTACCATCTCTACACCTTCTGGAAGCTCAACATCACCAGTTACGTCCGTGGTACGGAAGTAGAACTGTGGACGGTAGCCTTTGAAGAATGGCGTGTGACGGCCACCTTCGTCTTTGCTCAGTACGTATACTTCGCATACAAAATCAGAGTGTGGTTTAACTGAGCCAGGAGCGCAGATAACCATACCGCGGCGAATTTGAGTTTTTTCAATACCGCGAAGCAATAAACCTGCGTTATCACCCGCTTCACCACGATCTAACAATTTGCGGAACATTTCTACACCAGTAACCGTAGATGTCAAAGGCTTTGCGTCTTTGTCCATCATACCTACGATTTCTACCGGGTTACCAACATTGATCACACCACGCTCGATACGACCAGTGGCAACAGTACCACGACCAGTGATCGAGAATACGTCTTCAATTGGCATCAAGAAAGGTAGATCAGTCAAACGTACTGGTTCTGGAATTTCATTGTCAACTGCATCCATCAAGTCCATGATCTTCTGAACATAAACTGGATCACCTTCCAATGCCTTAAGTGCAGAACCTTGGATTACAGAGCTATTTTCGCCGTCGAATTTGTAGGTATCCAACAATTCACGAACTTCCATTTCAACAAGTTCCAACATCTCTGGGTCATCAACAATGTCAACTTTGTTCATGAAAACCACGATCTTTGGAACACCTACCTGACCAGCAAGTAGGATGTGCTCGCGCGTTTGAGGCATCGGACCATCAGTTGCCGCAACAACTAAGATAGCACCGTCCATCTGAGCAGCACCCGTTACCATGTTCTTTACGTAATCCGCGTGACCCGGACAGTCAACGTGAGCATAGTGACGTTTAACGGTTTCGTATTCTACGTGCGCCGTATTGATTGTGATACCCCTTTCTTTTTCCTCTGGAGCAGCATCGATAGAGGCATAGTCTCTTACCTCAGCCAAACCCATTTTGGACAATACGGTGCTGATCGCAGCGGTAAGGGTCGTCTTACCGTGGTCGACGTGACCGATGGTTCCGATATTGACATGAGGCTTATTCCTTTCAAATGTTCCCTTAGCCATCAGTATGAAATTTTAAAATGAAGTTATTAATCGATTGTGTTACATGAACGCTTGAGCCAATGATGGGAATTGAACCCATGACCCCTTCCTTACCATGGAAGTGCTCTACCCCTGAGCTACATCGGCTAATCTGTTTAAACAGCTAGCGTTTGTCTCCGCTTTCTTTTTCAAAAGATCGCTCCAACAAACTAAGAAAAGCCCGTTTAGATTTTTACTCAATAAGTAAACATCTGAACCGACTTTTTGAGGAAAACTTAATTTCCCTCCTTTCCATCACTGCCTCTTTCCTAAATTAGAGCGGGCGAAGAGATTCGAACCCTCGACCCTCAGCTTGGAAGGCTGATGCTCTACCAACTGAGCTACACCCGCATGATGGTATTTGTTGTTGAAGTAAAGCGACTAAGAACAGTATGAACTTGAATTAAGTTTTCCTGCTGGTAGTTTCGCTAACACAATTTGGTTTTTCAACAACAAACACATAAATTTCAAAGGTACATCCTTATTTGTGAGGGCAATAGGATTCGAACCTATTCAGCTGACGCACCAGATTTACAGTCTGGCCCGGCTCTCCAGCTCCGGCGTGCCCCCTTAAGAATTGCTTTTTCGAATATTTGAAACGTTATTCTTTTCTTAATCCTCTTGAATCAGAGAATAGAGCCAGCAGAGGGACTCGAACCCCCGACCAGCTGATTACAAATCAGCTGCTCTACCAACTGAGCTATGCTGGCTTATGATACTACAGGCGAGCTTTTTTTGCACGCAAAATCAACTCTTTAGCCCTGAAAAACGTTCCAAATTGTCAGAAAAAAATGCTGCTTTGAGATCTTTTTCTCAAAGCGATTGCAAAGATAGCTGCTTCATCAAAAACTTCAAATATTTTGTCAAATATTTTTTAGTGTTTTTACAACCGCGGGGCAAATATAGGGTTTATTTGCTGTGCTCAAAATAAAAAAGCCAGGAAGTTTGCTTCCTGGCTTCACCTTCAGTCCAAAAATGGCTAAAATTAAGGGCTAAGCAATTTTTTTGATGCCAACTTTAAATTTTAAGCCGGCGGCTCAAAAACATTTAGCGCTTCATTTTAGCTTTAGAGCTTGTACTGGTTTCTACTTCGAGCTACAAATGGCCAAAATTCACCCCAATTTCGTTACAAAAATGC
>JBBANM010000104.1:0-21920 GCA_040401995.1 Saprospiraceae bacterium | reverse complement strand
ATTTTTAGAAAGTGTGCAGCTTAATTCAATTGGCGACATTTTGAATTACACCCCTATCCTTGTTACAATTGTGGCGATAGAATTTCCATATACCTTAATTCCAGTGAAGTCTGGAAATATGGCATAACAAGAGTTGGGCAAACTAAAAGATATAGCTCAGGAGAAATTCCAAAAGGCTTAGAATACCAAGTAGAATTCAGGGGTGATTACGCGAGCTGCTTGAAAGTTGAAAAAATAAAGATCTACCATTATGCACTTCTCCCAGAAAATTTAGCGCGAAATCACCCTTTGATCCGCCCTCCAGGAAACAGGGTTGACCTTTAAACTAAAAAAAATTACATTGCGTATATGAATGTACCTGCAATTGCTACGGATGCCTCAATCTACACTTCTTCTGCCGCCTGGCACGAAGTGTCTCGTGAAAAAACGCGACTGGTTTTTCTATTGGCCGACTTTTTAAACGAGAAGATCAAGCTTAATGATTTTGGATCAGGACTGAATGGAATATGGTTTGTAGCGCTCATTATGCCGCCAGATGATACCATTCACTCTAACCGCATCGTTTTTCATCGCAAAAAACAGGAATTAGCCATCTATTGGAAAATGGATTACGAGCAAGTCATGTCTTTTTCCACGCTCTCCTTTAAAGCCTATCTAGCTCATTTTTTTATTGATGTATTAAACCTAGCCAAAGAAAAAAAGAAGATTGATCAATTCAACTTCGACGCTTTCATCAATGCCGTCGCACTAGCCCTACCCGAATGGGTTGACCAAGCCACCAATTAATACTTTCTTTTCTACATCAGACTAAAACCGCTCCGACCCCGGTAATGCCGATTTGTTGATCGGCGAGGCGGAATTCCAAGGTTTTTGTAGATTCCCTTGCAGCTGTGGATGTGCTAGTCCGTTCAAGTTTCCCGCCATAAATTTCTGAATGCGCGCTTCAATCTCCGCAAACTCAATCAAAAATCCATCGTGTCCATACAAACTATCGAGCAAGGTTAGCTCAGCACCGGGAATATGGGCAGCTAAGAATTTTTGCTCAGAAATGGGAAACAGAATATCCGATTCAATGCCCACTACTAAGGTTTTAGCCATAATTCGAGCCAAAACCGATTCCAGTGAACCACGATTACGGGCCAGGTTATGGCTGTCCATTGCCTTGCTGAGCGTGAGATAAGCAAACACATTGAAGCGGTTCCAGAGTTTCCAGCCTTGGTAGCGCTGGTAAGTGCTGGCGCGGAATTCCTCCATTTTACCATCGTCGGGATCAAGTTGGGTATGCAGGTAGGTTCCATAAGCGCGGTAAGATAGCATGGCGATAGCACGCGCGGTTTCCAAGCCTTTTTGGCCCGCTTGTGGGGTGTTGTCGTAGAGCGTTTGATCGGCGTAGATGGCCATGCGCTGACTCTCGTTGAAAGCGATGCCCCATGGAGAATGGCGAGCATTGGTAGCCAGCAAAATGAGGTACTTAAACAAATTTGGCGATTGTACTGCCCATTCTAATACCTGCTGACCACCCATAGAGCCGCCAATGGCCAGGTAAATCTGCTCAATGCCCAAATGGCGGCGCAGCAATTCATGTGCCCCAACCATATCGCGTATGGTGACCAAAGGAAAATGCTGTCGATAGGCTTCTCCGGTACTAGGATCGACGCTTCCTGACCCCGTTGTTCCATAGCAAGAGCCTAGAATGTTGGCACAAACGATGAAATAGCGGCGGGGATCTAAGAGCTTGTCTTCACCCACCATACCCGACCACCAATCCATGGCGTCGGAATTGCCGGTAAGGGCATGACAGATCCAGATGACATTATCGCCCGCAGCCGATAATTGCCCGTAAGCATGGTAAGCAATTTCCAATTCTGGTAAAGTGGTGCCGGATTCCAGCGTGAAAGGTTGGTCTACCTTCCAAATGATTGGTGGTTCTAAAGCCATTAATGGTTACGATTTTATATACCCAAAAAATTGGCGGGAATTGGCACCGTTGCAGCAGCATGGTTGCCAGAGGTTCGCAGAGCCCGACTCTCCCCTCTTCTGTATAAAATCCCGTTGCTCTCCAAAAAACTTGATCAAGAACGTAGAATAATCTCGCAAAACTAGGAATTCTAGCAAAAAATTTCCCTTTTGATCCAGAATTATTTGATTTTTGTGGCGCTTTTTTCGCAGAGCAACCCAAAGACGCTCTCATTTGTTAAGCAAGGTTAAAAACACGAGATTATGACCATCACCTTAGAGCGTTTGGATGATGCTTTTCACCTTCGCGCCACCAACGAGAACGGAAACACCATAGAAACAGACGCTTCACCCGCAATTGGCGGGAGTAATTTAGCCATGCGCCCTATGGAGATGTTGCTGTCCAGCCTAGGCAGTTGCAGCACCATTGACGTGCTTCACCTATTGAAAAAATTTCGCCAACCCGTGAAGGACATCAAAGTGACCATCAACGGGGAACGCGAAAAAGATAAAAACCCAGCTCTTTTTACCGATATCCACTTAGTATTTACGGTATACGGCGACGTTGACCTGCAGAGCGTCCAAAAAGCAGTGAACATGTCTTTGGAAAAATACTGTTCGGTGGCCAAAATATTGGAAAAAACAGCTACCCTTACTTGGGAATCTAAAATTGCGCAATAATACATGACCAACGAAATGCATCCGGAAACAGCGGCCATTCGCGGCCAAATGAATCAAACCGGATACCGCGAACACAGCATGCCGCTGTTTTTGACCTCAAGTTTTACGTTTCCTACGGCCGAATTGATGGCCGATACCTTTGCCGGCGAAGGCGAAGGCATCATTTACACCCGCTACAACAACCCCAATGTTGATGAATTCATCGATAAGGTTTGTGCTTTAGAAGGCGCAGAAGATGGTTTTGCTACCGCATCAGGCATGGCCGCTGTTTTTGCCAGCATAGCGGCTTTTGTAAAAACCGGGGATCACATCTTGGCGTCGCGTGCTGTTTTTGGTTCTACGCACCAGATTTTGACGCAAATTCTACCGAATTGGGGAGTTAGCCATACTTATGCCGATCCGGAAGACATTGATCATTGGGAGGATTTGATTCAACCCAATACCAAGATGTTACTGCTCGAATCGCCAGCCAACCCGGGTTTGATGTTGGTAGATTTGGAAAAAGCAGGCCAGTTGGCCAAAAAACACAACCTGATCTACAACGTCGACAACTGTTTTGCTACGCCTTACCTGCAACTACCTTTGACTTACGGCGCTGATTTGGCGGTGCATTCTGCTACCAAGTGGATGGACGGTCAGGGGCGCGTACTTGGCGGTATTGTGGTGGGCAAAAAAGAGCTGATCGAGCAATTGCGCTTTTTTTGCCGTCATACCGGTCCAGCGATGTCGCCGTTTAATGCCTGGATTTTGAGCAAAAGCTTGGAAACATTGGCGGTTAGATTGGATCGACATTGTAGCAATGCCATGCAGTTGGCAATGTTTTTGGAGCAACACAGCGAGGTGCAAAAAACCTTGTACCCGTTTTTGCCCAGTCACCCGCAATATGATTTAGCAAAAAAACAGATGCGTCAAGGAGGCGGTATAGTGACGTTTGAAGTAATTGGCGGCGTGGAGCGCGGACGGCGTTTTTTGAATGCCGTAAAAATGGTGTCTTTGTCGTCCAACTTGGGTGATACCCGCACCATTGTAACCCATCCTGCTTCTACCACCCACAGCAAATTGAAATCTGAAGAACAGCTGGCCGTAGGTATTTTCCCGGGCACGGTAAGGGTTTCTGTAGGTTTGGAACACATCGACGACATCATCGCTGATATTGATCAAGCGTTGCTGGCCTCTAAATAGTTTTTTCGTTTGGTGAAAAGGGTAATGTTATACTTCGCGTCGTCAAGTTTCGAGCATGAAAAATAACGATCCGGTTCAGATAAAGGACAACTTTTTTTCAAATCTAAATCTCTTGTCATCCTAAAATTCACCACAGAAAATCGACCACAGATTCACAGATTCTTATCGCCTTCGGCGTAAGCACGATTCCACAGATGGGGCTAATCCACAATCTGTGGAATCGTGCTTGTGATGCATCACAAGAATCTGTGGAATCTGTGAATCTGTGGTCGATCATCTTTGCGCGTAGTTTATTTTAAGCGTTAATCAAGATAAAACTCCAAATTTTAATATTTTCCTATGCTTAAAACTTGACAGCATTAAGTATAACTCCTCGGGAGAATGTTAACCTTTTCGCCAAACGAAGAATTCACACTTTGTTCCCCGGGAAATTATTATTTTCGATCCTAAATTCGCTATCATGAAAAACCGGGGTCGCACCATCGTTGTTTTGCCTTTTTTGATCTGGGGGCTCGTCTGGAGTTGTAGCCCTTGTGCCGGATTGACCGATGATGATCAATCCTTGCAAAAACGGTTTCAAGCACTCAAAGAGCGCCGCGACAACCGTCAAGTTGACGCCGAAGCCTATCGCCTGCAACTTAACAAATTGCGTGCCCGAGAATTGGAGCTTTTTGAAATTGTTCGGCACTGTGACTTGAAAGATCCCGCCACCGTGCAATACTGGTACAACAATCGCTTGAAATATCCCAGCCCGATCGAACAAGAATTGGATCGACTGACCAATAGAAAGTGGTCTAAGCAGTAGATAGAAACTTAAACCAATTTCCCTAAGTCGCGGATCAAAATGCTTCGCCGATTGAAGTGAATTAAGTTCGATTTTTTGAGCTCATTGAGCACCGAAGTCACCGTTTGCCGCGAAGTACCGGTAAAATTGGCAATATCTTGCTGGGTGAGAAAATGTTTGATCAGCAGTTCATATCCGATTTTTTTGCCTTGACTTTCGGCTGAATCCTTTAAAAAATCGATGATGCGCTCGCGGGCGTCTTTAAAAATCATCGATTCTAAACGGGCTTCCAGCTTGCGCAAACGATTGCCGATCCAATTGATCATGCTGAGCGATAGATCCATGTTCTCACCCATGAATGCCTTAAATTGATTCACCGAAATCACCAAAACGGTCGCCTCATCACTGATGTTCATGGCAAAATCTTGGCGCTCGATCTCCCCTACCAAACCCAATTCACCAAATAAATTGGGGGCATACAAAATCCGTTTAATGATTTCCCGGTTTTCATCGGCTAGTGAGCCGATTTTCACTACGCCATCCAACAGAAAAAACAAGGTTTCAGAAGGCATGCCTTTGTTGTAGCATAAATCGTGACGGCCAATCTGCCGCAATTGACCTATATCCAAGAGATATTGCACTTGTTCAGCCTGAAGCGATTCAAAAAAAGGCAATGCTCGAAGTTGGCTTAAAGTTTGGTTTTCAATACTTTTGGTCATGGTGATTCTTTGGCTAGGAAACAAACAAATAAAAATAACAGTCAACATCAAACTTAAGAAGCAGCGTAGAAGTGGCAGAAAAGAACGTTTACATCTGCAAAGTACTTTTCGCTTCTTATAATAATTTATTTTGAAAATTGTTGCGATTTTTTGGCCGAACAAAGAGTTAATGTAAAAATAAGGAACGGGTGAATAATAAGTGCTCGCTTTAGCCGCCGCTATTTTGCCGCCAATCAACTATCTTTTGAGGCGCAATGTGGGGGCATTTAATACTTCGCACGGGATGACAAGGTGATTTTTGTCTTTTTCTTTTTTCGTCCTGCCGCGTTGCAAATGCTCGTCGTAGCTTTGGCTACGCCTGCGCTTTGCGCCTTGCAGGTCAAAAAAATAAATTCGCCAAAATTTCACCTTTCCACCCCGTGAGAAGTATAACGAAAAAGATAGGAAGAGTGGCGGTGAAAGAGCAAGGCAAAAGTGAGTACTTATTGTTTAACCGTTCCTAATGTTTCAAAGACCTGTTTTTCAACTAACAGTATGCGCAAAATCATCCACATCGACATGGACGCTTTTTATGCTTCCATCGAGCAACGCGACAACCCCGACTTGCTGGGGCGCCCCGTTGCCGTGGGTGGCAGCGGTCGACGTGGGGTGGTGGCTTCGGCCAGCTATGAGGCGCGCAAATTTGGCGTACGTTCTGCTATGCCCGGTAGCGTTGCGGCCAGACAATGCCCCGATTTGGTGTTTGTTAAACCGCGTTTTGAAGCCTACAAAACTGTTTCGCGCCAGATTCGGGAAATCTTTTTGGATTACACCGACCTCGTAGAACCGCTTTCCTTGGATGAGGCCTATCTGGATGTTACAGAAAATAAAAAAGGGCTGACTTCCGCTACCTTGATGGCTGAAGAGATCCGGCAACGCATTTTTACGGTAACCAATCTTACCGCATCAGCAGGGGTGTCGTTCAATAAATTTTTAGCAAAAATCGCCTCCGACGTTAACAAACCCAATGGGATTAAGGTCATTACGCCCCCCGAAGCGCTGGCTTTTCTAGAAGTTTTGGCGGTCGAAAAATTCCACGGCGTAGGAAAAGTTACCGCCGATAAAATGCACCGCATGGGAATTTTCACAGGCGGGGATCTCAAAACCAAAACCGAGGCAGAACTGATTCGGCATTTTGGCAAAGCTGGAAGGCATTATTACCGCATTGTTCGCGCCGAAGACGAGCGGGAGGTAAACCCCAGTCGGGTGCGCAAATCCATTGGTTCGGAACGGACTTTTTCCGAAGATTTGGAAGATCCCAAGGAGATGAAACTGCGGCTGGTTGACCTCTGCGATCATGTTTACGAATACATGGAACGGAGCAATAATTTTGGTCGCACGGTGACGCTGAAACTAAAAACGCCAGATTTTCGCTTATTTACCCGCAGCAAAACTTTTGAACAAGAACTCCGTGACCGGGATGTGTTAAAAATGGCCATTCAGGAATTGCTGGATGCGCATGTGGAAAATATTCCGGCGGTGCGGCTTTTAGGGGTGACAATTTCCAATCTATCGGCCAAAGAGGAACCGAAGACGGGTATTCAATTGGAGCTGGATTTGCGATAAAATTTGAGGCGACGGTAGAACGGATGGGTTCAAAGTGAATCCTTCGCTACCGTCGCCTCAGAGTGTGTTTGGATTTTTAGTTCGCAGGCGTAGTGAGCCAAACCATACTACTGGACATTTTCGCCTGGATGGCTCGTCAAACCTTCCAGGTCTTCGAGACCTGGAAGGTTTACGCATCCCCAAAATTTAAAATGTCCAGTAGTATGGAGCCAAACACACTCTCAATCTACTATTTTACGCAAAACCTACTGCTTAGGCCGCTTATATCGAATAGGCGAAGCAGGCTCTGGTTTAAGTTCAATCACTTGAGTAGGCATCAATTTAAGTGCTTCTGCAATTGCGCGCTCCAACTGTGGATCAGTGCCCTTAATCACGGCTGCTGGATCTTGTTGCACTTCAACATCAGGCGCAACGCCCTCATTTTCTACCGACCACTTACCATCAACATCATAAAATCCGCCACGTGGCGCTACCATGCGTCCGCCATCCACAAAGGGAGGGGTATCCCAAGTACCAACCAAGCCACCCCAGGTGCGTGTGCCAACCAGCGGACCAACCTTATAGTCGCGGAACAAGTAGGGCATTAAGTCCCCGCCGGAACCCGCTAGTTCGTTTACAATCATCACTTTTGGCCCCCAAATGGCTGCATTGGGCACCGTAAAAGGCCGATGATCGTTGGCATTGCTGTTGAAGTAGCCATGCAACTTACGTGCTAAGACATCCACTATATAGTCGGCTGCGGAACCACCGCCATTATTGCGTTCATCGATAACTGCTCCTTTTTTGTCCAATTGAGCAAAAAAGTAGCGGTTAAAATAGCTGTAGCCGCCATTTCCTGTATTGGGGATGTATACGTAGGCCAATTTCCCACCAGAAGCTTCATTTACTCGGCGTCGGTTGCTTTCAATCCAATCGCGCGACCGCAAACCGCCTTCGCTTGCCACAGGAACCACTACTTCTTCCCGCGCATTTTCCAAGTTAGGACGATCATTGACTTTGATGCGGACTTGTTTTCCAGCCGTTGCTTCAAAAAGGCTGTAGGGGTTAACCGGGGCTTTAAGCGCTACACCATTGACCTCCAGTAAATAATCTCCGTTTTTGACATCAATTCCAGGACCAGAAAGTGGAGATTTGAGTTCCGGATTCCAGTTTTCGCCCGTGTAGATTTTTTTGATGCGGTAAAAACCGTCAACTTCCTCTAGATCCGCGCCCAATAAGCCAATGGGGATGTTTTTGATTTCAGGGAAATCGCCCCCACGGGTAAAGGAGTGCCCAATGGCTACTTCGCCACCTAGAATATCCACTACATAATTCAAATCAGTGCGATGGCGCACATGATCAATCCAGGGAGCGTACCATTTGTAAACATCATTCCAGGGAGCACCGTGTACGTTTTTCACATATAGGAAATCGCGTTGATAGCGCCAGCCTTCTCTGAAAATCTGTTTCCACTCCGCCAGCGGTTCGATCTTGATTTTCAAGTCCAACTTCAGCTTGCCGTCGCCGGATTTCATAGCGCCACCATCGGTTTTCACAATTCCCCAATTGTCGCCACTGCGGTAGAGCAGCTGTTTGCGATCGTTCGACACCGAAACTGATTGCACGGGCGTCAAAAACTCGATGGATTTACGGTCCTTAAAACTGTAGCGGTGTAGGGTAAATCCTGGTTGATTCGGGATGTTTTCCCAATAAAAAACATGGTCTTTAGGGCCTTCCACCAGGCCTTGATAATCGCGTAAGGGGATATCAAGGGCGATGATGCGTTGGTCAATTTTGTCAAAATCGATCAGCACTTGCATTTTTGCGGTGTCCTTTTTTTCCTTGGTTGCCTCTTTTTTGGCCTCTTCCTCATCGCTGCGGGGTTCTAGTGGAGAAGGCTCTGCTTTGTTTAAAACCACGGCATACAAACCCCTCGTAGTCGGGTGATCATAAGCGCTCATGTCAAGCCAGCCAGTGTTCATACCATAATCGGTACTGGCCAAAAAGTAAAGGTATTTTCCGCTTTCATCCCAAACCGGAGAGATAGCGTCGGCCATGCCGTCAGTCAATTGGGTAGATTTTCCCTCTTTGACATTGTAGACAAAAATGGCTTTGAAATGGCTTTCCAACAAACGCGCATAAGCAATCCAACGGCTATCGGGCGACCAAACGGGGTTCATACTCCGATTGGGGTGCGCGTAGCGTTCGGTATCTACTTTTTTGAGTGCACCAGTGGCAACAGTAACCATCCAAAGGTTGTAATCTGTATCGGTAAAGGCAATGTTTTTGCCATCAGGTGACCAAGTAGGTTTAAAGAAAAAAGTGGGCGCAGCGATGGCGATGCTTTTTTTGTTCAACCCATTTTGATCGGTAATCACCAATTGGTATTCGCCGCTTTCATCGCTGAACCAAGCAATTTGCTGTCCATCGGGAGACCAAGTAGGGTAACGATCCGCAGCACCAGAGGAATTGGTCAAGTTGCGCCAATCGCCATTTTCTTTCGGAACGGTAAAAATCTCGCCGCGGTGTTCAAACAAAGCCCTTTTTCCAGTAGGAGAAAGCGAAGGGTTAGTCAATTGAGCCGACCGCACATCTTCCCAGCGGGGACGCGCCCAGTTGAAATCGCCGCGTACATTGATCACCAGTTGTTTGGATTTACCAGTTTTGGGATCCAAAAGATGCAAGTAACCGCCTTGTTCATAAACGATGCGGTCTTTGGAAGCATCGAGGCTTTTTACATCAAAATCAGCATGTCGAGTCACTTGCGTCAGCTGATCATTTTTGGGATCAAAAGACCAAATGTTGCTGGCAAAATCGCGTTCCGATAAGAAATACACTTTTTCATCATACCAGATGGGATCCATGTGTCGCTCGCGGTCAGTTTGCGGCGTTTTTTTGATGGAAAAATCTTTCAAGTTGACAATCCAGATGGGCATAGCCTGACCGCCACGGTAGTTGCGAAATTCGCTGTCCCACTGTACGATGGCTTGGTAGGCTAGGTATTTGCCGTCCGCGGAGAGTTCTCCATAAGCCGCTTGAGGAATGGGTAGTGATTTGGGAAGTCCGCCTTCCAATCCAATGGTATAAAATTTGTAAGCTTTGGTGGGTACGCCTTCGCTGGAAGATTGAAAAACAACGGCTTTGCCATCAGGAGTCCAACCCTGTACAATATCTGCCCCTGGGTGCCAGGTCAGGCGTTTGGGTTCGCCGCCTTCGGTAGGAATGACGAACACATCCGTATTGCCATCGTATTGACCAGTAAAGGCCAGCATTTTGCCATCGGGTGAAAAATGCGGGAAGCTTTCGGTGCCTTCTGAACTGGTGAGGCGTTTGGCATCGCCGCCTTCGCGGTCAACGATCCAGATGTCGTCGGCATAAACAAAGGCGATGAATGCCTCGCTAATAGTGGGCTGGCGCAGCAGCCGGGTGCCTTGAGCGCTCAGGCAGGCGCAAAAAAGTAAGCTGGTTAGGGTAAAAATAAATTTCGAGTGCATTAAAATGAATTTTGAGTGTGGTATGCTATTATAAGCCAAAAGAGAAAGATTTAAAGTTAGTGAAATCATTGAAAAGAGGGAGTTTTGGGGTGGAGATTTTTGAGGATGTCCAACGGGAGTTGTAAACAAAAAAATTTGAAGAAAAATTTGCGTAGCCAAATAGCTACACTTATATTTGTAGTCAAATGACTTCATAATGAATTTAAGACGTGACGTATTTCAAGCCATTGCCGACCCTACAAGAAGAGCAATACTCCTGTTGCTGACCTCTCAGTCAATGACCGCCGGGGCAATTGCTTCCAACTTTGACACGGCAAGACCTACCGTTTCAAAACACTTACAAATCTTGACCGAATGCGAACTTCTGCAACAGGAACAGCAAGGCAGAGAAATCTATTATCATTTCAATCCCAACAAAATGAAAGAAATAGCCGATTTCATTGAGCCATTCCGCAAAATGTGGGATGATAAGTTCAATAAACTTGAAGAAGTAATGACTAAATACAAAGGCAAATAAAAATGGAAAAAAAGACAAAAATCAATGCCGAAGAAGGCAAGCAAGCAATTGTCATAACCAGGAAATTTGATTTGCCGGTAGCATTGCTTTTTAAAGCCTATTCCGAAGCCGAACTTGTTGAACAATGGATGGGAACAAAAGTGCTAAAACTTGAAAGTAAAAATCACGGTAGTTACCAGTTTGAAACTTCACACAATGGTAATGTGGTATTTAAGGCCAATGGAACAATCCACCAATATGTCCCGAATCAAAAAATCATACGGACATTTGAAATGGAGAATACACCCATCGATGTTCAGCTTGAATTTTTGGAATTTGAAGAATTGGATGCCAAGACCAGTAAACTGACCATTCAAATCATTTATAAGTCTGAGCAACACCGAGCAGCGCAACTGAAACTGCCATTTGTAAACGGGCTAAATATGGCACACAACAGACTACAAGAATTGTTAACCCATTTAAAATAATGCAACATGAAAAATCTTAACAATATCATTTATTGGGTCGCTACGGCTTTACTCTCTTTTGGCATGTTGGGAAGTGGAATTTATCAAATTTTACATGTCAAAGAGATGAATGAATTAATTACGCACATTGGCTTTCCATTGTATTTTATGTACATAATCGGCGTTTGGAAAATCCTTGGCGTAATTGCGATTTTAATCCCCAACTTTAAATTGCTAAAAGAATGGGCTTATGCCGGCTTCTTTTTTTTAATGACTGGCGCTTTAGCATCCCATTTGTTTATGGGAGATGGAGGAAATGCCATTTTTGGACCTTTGTTTCAATCGGTTTTTGTTGTTTTGTCTTGGTATTTCAGACCTGCTAACCGAAAAATAAATTTTGAAGCATTAAATTAATCACATGAATCCAGAAGTTGATTGGTTTTTCAATAAAGAAACAAAGTGGCAAGAAGCATATGCTGAATTGAGAACACTCGTCCTTGACACCGGACTCACGGAAACCTTAAAATGGGGATGCCCCTGCTATACCAATGAAAACAGCAACGTAGTTCTAATTCACGGGTTCAAGGATTACTGCGCCTTGTTGTTCATGCAAGGCGCCTTGCTGAAAGATCCCGCGGGGATTTTAGTTCAACAAACGGAAAATGTACAAGCCACTCGACAGATTCGCTTCAAAAATGTTGAAGCAATTTTGGATGACAAAGCAACCATCAAAGCTTATCTTGATGAGGCTATTCAAATTGATAAGGCAGGTTTGAAAGTGGAATTGAAAAAGACTACTGAATTCAACATTCCCGAAGAGTTTCAACAGGTTTTAGAGGAGATGCCCGAGTTGAAAACTGCTTTTGCAGCGCTAACTCCTGGGCGACAAAGGGGTTACCTCCTGCATTTTTCAGCGCCAAAACAAGCAAAAACAAGGACGGCAAGGGTTGAGAAGTATTTGCAGAAGATACTTGAGGGGAAAGGGTTAGATGATTAGAAGAAGACCCCTAATTTTTTACCGAAGAAATTTGAAGTGAGATAAGGTTATTTCTCAGCTATCAATTACAATTTTACTGATCTAGTTCAACTTGACTATATTCAAAAAAATGAGGCCAACTGATGAACTCATAATCAATACTGACCCAGGGTGGACACTTGTGGAAGAGTGGATTAACACTGCAAAAAACAAAGTTGTGGTTTTATCCGCTGACCCAATTAAAGCAAAAGACGCTTTGTACAAAACACAAGTAAGTACTCGTTCCCCAATGGGTGCTATAATTTATATGACTGGCGGGATTTTAATTGATGATGGTTGGATTAGGATTCTTGGTTCTGGCAGTCCAAAACTTGATCGAACACTGCCAGATTGGAACAAGGGAAAGTCGTTAGAAGACTTTGGGGATGCTGCTTCTTTCTTACTGATCGCGGACGATGCTATTGGCGGTTTTTTCCTTTTAAATAATGGCGAACTGGGCACAGACTTCGGAAATGTCTTTTATTTTTCACCAGACAATTTGGAATACGAGCCACTTAACCTTACTTACAGTGAGTTCTTGCTATTCTGTTTCAACTATGACTTAGACCTTTTTTATGAAGGCAATAGGTGGCTCAATTGGCAATACGAAGTTTCAAAATTAGACGGCAATACCGTTTTCAATTTTTACCCCTTCCTATGGACAAAAGAAGGTAAAGACATCAATAAAAACTCGCGAAAAACAATTCCAGTAGAAGAGCAGTACAACTTTAATCTAGACATGAGGAAACAAATTGGGCTTGATCAATAAAACACCCGCTATGAACCCTAAAAAAGATCATAAGTGTATACCCACAGACGAGTTATTGGCTCAAACCAAGGACAACATTGAAAAATTTGGCCTCCATGTCCTCTCGGTAACGGGAACGAAATATTCACCTAGTTTTTCCTATAGCGTCGGATTATACCAAACTTACAATCACCCTGAAATCATTTGTATTGGACTACCAACCAGTTTAGGTCATACCATCATAAACGATGTTGCCACCATTATCCAAAGTGGAGAAATCATCTCCATCAACAAAAATTACGACAACATTTTTGAAAACAGCAGCGCTGTATTTTTAGAAGTAGACCAAAGAAACATCGATGATTATTTTGGCTCAGCAATTAATTATTATGGTACAAGCAACTTCTCTGCCCTTCAACTGGTATGGACCGATCGAAATGATAAGTTTCCTTGGGAGGACGATTTTGAGGCGGAGTTTTTACACATCCAGCCTTTGCTGGACAGAAATGCCGATTTTAAATTTAGAGAAGCAAAAAACCTACGCGTATTTACCACCAGGCAATGGTTAGATCTTGGAAAACCAATTTTACATGTTGTCCATGATGAAGATGGCGATTGGCAATTTTTGACCAATGACCAAACCATCGAAGATGCACGAATTGTCGCCTTAGAGCAGCTGGTACTACGTGACAAAACCTTAAATGAACTCTTTGATCTTGATTATGGGTATGAGGCAGATCGGGAGTTTATTGGCGGAGAATGGACCATAACGAAAGTGGAATATGATGAGGAGGAGTAAATAACGACTAAATTTTTCCTCTAAATTCAACATTTTCATCATATTGCAAATATTTAATGCATTTTTCAGTCCACCAACTCAATTTCCCCAACCATGAAAAAGTACGCCATTTTTTTCATTGTATTCATCAGCCTGCTTAGCAACCTTACCGCCCAATCCCTATTCCAACATGGGCGTTTAAAACCCACCAAAAATGGGCATTATCTACAATTTTCCGACGGTACGCCGTTCTTTTGGTTGGGCGATACCGCCTGGGAGCTTTTTCACCGACTTACCCTCCCAGAGATAAAAAAATACCTAGACAATCGAGCGGCCAAAGGATTTACAGTCATTCAGGCGGTTGCTTTGGCCGAATTTGATGGGCTCCGCAGACCCAATCCTTACGGGGATCTTCCCTTAAAAAACCTCGACCCCAAGCAGCCCAATGATAAGTATTTCAAGGTACTCGACAGCACCATTCACCTGGCTAGAAAACGCAACTTGTTTATTGGGCTTTTACCCACTTGGGGAGATAAGGTGACCAAAAATTGGGGGGAAGGACCTGTAGTTTTTGACAGTCTGAATGCATTTATATATGGCAAATGGATTGGTAATCGCTATAAAAACGAACCCAACATCATCTGGATTTTGGGCGGCGACCGGCCAGCTGTTCGCGACAGCAATGATTGGCGACCTATCTGGAGAGCGATGGCCAAAGGAATTAAAGCCGGTACCAACAATAAATGCATCATCACTTATCACCCAGGAGGAGGCAAGAACTCGACCTCTCAATGGATTCACCAGGAAGGGTGGCTGGACATCAATATGTTCCAATCGGGACATGGCGGCGGGCACGATGTTCCTTGTTGGGAATATACAAAAAGGGATTTCAGCTACTCCCCTACCAAACCAACGCTGGATGCCGAACCCAATTACGAAGACCACCCCGTCAATCCTTGGCCAAAATGGGACGTCAGCAATGGCTATTATCGTGACTATGATGTACGAAAACAATGCTATCGCTCGGTTTTTGCGGGCGCTTGCGGGGTCACTTATGGGCATCACGCCCTTTGGCAGTTTATGAGTGCCAAAGAAGAGGCGGTCAATTACCCCGATCGCGGTTGGGTGAATGCCATGGATCGGCCGGGTGCCATCCAAGTTGGCTACTTACGGAGGTTAATGGAATCCAGACCGTTGTTGGATCGAGTACCGGATAACTCCATTCTGCAAAAAGGGCAGGGCGAAAAAGCGGAACACATCGAGGCTTTCCACTCCGCCAGCAATGGCTATGCTATGATTTATCTACCCGTCGGAAAAACGATTGCCATTGCCCTACCTGACTTCCCAAAGCAAGTGGTGGCTTGGTGGTTTAATCCCAAAGATGCTAGCGTTCAAAAAATTGGCAACCGCGACAATAAAGGCACACTCGAATTTACTACTCCAACCATTGGCGTAGGGAATGATTGGGTGTTGATCATCGATGATCCGGCAAAAGGATACCCGGCGCCAGCGGCAAGGTTAAAGTAAGTGCTTGTTTATGATTCTGCTACGAGCAATACTTTTTTTGCAACAAAATGCCCATTGTCCCGTACTTTTTGCAAAGGTTATAAATAGTACTGTGTCATAAAAAACACCCTGCAAAAGGCGGCTAAAACTGATAAATACCTTAGTTTTACCGCTAGGTTATCTTCCTTTTGATTACTCAAAAACGCAAACGCCAACCATGTTAAACGCATTAGATCCTCAAACCAACCAGCGCATCCAAACTTGGCTCACTGGCAACTACGATGCTGAAACTAAACACACCATTCAGGCATTAATAGACGCCAACAACGAAACTGAACTCAACGACGCTTTTTACAGAGACCTAGAATTTGGTACCGGAGGACTGCGCGGCGTGATCGGCGTAGGTTCCAACAAGATCAATCGTTACACCATTGGCGCTGCTACCCAAGGATTGGCCAATTACCTGAACCTCAACTTCCCAAACCAGGAAATCAGCGTAGCCATCGCCCACGATAGCCGGAATATGTCGCCCGAATTGGCGCAGATTACTGCTGATGTTTTTTCGGCAAATGGCATCAAGGTCTTTTTATTCAAAGCCCTGCGCCCTACGCCCGAGTTGTCGTTCGCTATTCGCTACTTAGGTTGTAAAAGTGGCGTGGTGATCACTGCCTCCCACAACCCCCGCGAGTACAACGGCTACAAAGCCTACTGGACCGACGGATCGCAAGTGGTAGCTCCACACGACGTTAACATCGTGGCCGAAGTCAACAAAATCCAATCTATTGACGATATCAAATTCACCGGTAATCCCGATTTGATCACTTTGATCGGCGAAGAGGTGGATGCTGCTTTTTTGCAAACCATCAAAGCCAACAGCATCAATCCAGCGGTGATTCAGCGGCAAAAAGATTTGAAAATCGTTTTTACCCCTATTCATGGTACCGGAATCACTCTGGTGCCTAAAGCTTTGGAGATAGTGGGTTTTACCAACGTCCATATCGTTGAAGAACAAGCTACACCCGACGGAAATTTCCCAACGGTAGTCTACCCCAACCCCGAAGAACAAGAAGCCATGACCCTGGCGATGAACTTGGCCAAATCCCTCGATGCGGATCTCGTTATCGCTACCGACCCCGACGCCGACCGCGTAGGCGCCGCTGTAAAAAACAAAGCTGGTGAATGGCAACTACTCAACGGCAACCAGATGGCCAGCTTGATCATTTATTATTTGTTGCAAGCTTGGAAAGATGCTGGTAAGCTTGATGGCAAACAGTTTGTGGCCAAAACGATTGTCACCACCAACATCATCGACGCCATGTGCGCTGCCTATGGGGTGCCTTGTTACAATACTCTAACCGGATTCAAATTTATTGCCCAGGTAATTCGCGAATTGGAAGGCAAAGCCAAATTTATTGCCGGCGGCGAAGAAAGCTATGGTTACCTAGTAGGTGATGCCGTACGCGACAAAGATGCGGTTGCTTCCTGCGCCATTATTGCGGAATTGACTGCTTACGCCAAAGACAAAGGGCTTACGCTTTTCGATTTCTTGACCGAGATGTACCAAAAATATGGTTTCTACTACGAGGGCTTGATTTCCTTGACCCGCAAAGGCAAATCTGGCGCCGAGGAGATCCAAAAAATGATGTCGGACATGCGCGGTAATCTACCCGCGTCGGTAGCGGGTTCTGCCCCAATTGAAGTTTTGGATTACCAAAGTTTAACCCATACCGACTTGCGCACGGGCGCAGTAAGCCCCATCCCGGAAGGATTGGGCATTGAGCATTCCAACGTAATTCAATTGATCTTGGCCGACGGCACCAAGGTATCAGCTCGCCCCAGCGGAACGGAACCAAAGATTAAGTTCTATGTTTCGGTAAACACCCCGCTGAGCCGACCTGAAGATTTTGACGCTACTTTGGTACATTTGAAAGAAAAAGTTAAAGCCATCCAGCAGGACTTGGGTCTGCAATAGTCACAAAAAAATATGAAAAACATACTGCTTGTCTTCGCTCTGGTGTTGTTATGTGTAACACCAGGCAAGACTTGGTGGGATCCCGGTCATATGCTCACCGCCATGATCGCCTACCTACAACTCGACGAGGCCACCCGCGCCCGTTTGGACAACCTCACGGGCGTATTGCAACGCGATTACCCGCAGGTGAACCACTTTATCGTTACCGGGCCTTGGCCCGACGATATCAAGGCTGATGGCGTACATGCTTACGATACTTGGCATTACACCAACATTCCTTATAAAACGCAGGAGTTGGCCATCCCCGTTCCGCCCGAAGTAAATGTGGTTTGGGCTATCAATCAATGCTCCAGTATATTGAGTTCGCCGCAAAGCAAAGCCATTGAGAAGGCGCGTTTTTTGGCGTTTTTGGTACATTTTGTGAGTGATTTGCATCAACCTTTGCACAGTACCTCTTGGTACAACAACGACCAGCCTGGAGGCAATCAAGGGGGTAATTTATTTGCCCTCACTGGTAATTGGCGCAATCTGCATGCGCTTTGGGATGATGGCTGCGGATATCTGAGCAGTTACAATGATATTCGCCCATTTGGCAAAGCCAAAGAGCCGCTGACGCCCGCACAAATTGAGCGGATCCAGGGTTTAGCTAAAGAATTGATTCAAAAATACCCTGCTGCAAGTTTTGCCGCAGTTGACAACCTTGACCCTGATTTTTGGGCATTGGAAAGCAGCAAATTGGCGGTCAATTATGGTTACAAAGGCATAAAAGGCAAAGATGATGCCGGTAAGACCCTTTTCCTCCAACCCAATGAAGAGCCAACGCCGTTTTACTTAGAACAAGGACAAGAAGTAGCGCGCAAACAATTGGCATTGAGCGGGTACCGTTTGGCACGATTGATCAAACAGGTCTTGAAATAGATCACGATATTATCACTTTTCTGAGTTTGTTATCGTTTCACCATTCCCCAAAGTTGCTTTCAAAAAAAGGGCAGCTTTGCGGAAATTGGTCATGTGCAAGCGATACACCCAGCTATCTTGCAACAACAAAAAAAGCCCTTGCACCACCACCGAACATCCCATCCCGATCCACAATTCTGGTGTTTTTTGCCCTTGTAAAAAACCATGTTCTCGTAGTAGGAATCCCATAAAACAATAGGCAAAATCAAGGCCGATATTCAACAAGAGAATTTTTTCCACATGTCGTTGTGCTTCAAAACGTTCGAAAGCATTTCCTTTTTTGAATTTTTTAAAAACGGCATGGTAAAAAATCAACATAGCAACCAACATATTGATGATGCCCCATACCAATCCCATCATCAAGAAATAATACAATATCCCTTCAAAAAAAACCAAGGCAACCAAGCCTAAACCCAGATTCAGGATGCTCCACCAAGCCAATATGGCCAAATGTCGCCTCAGGATACCTCTAAACCGCTGATCAAAATCACTGATTTCATCAAAAGGTGCTTGCAACCGCAAAGGGTGGATAAAGGATGTAATCAAGTAGCGTACGTGTTGTAATTTGGGGCGCATTGATCTTGGTTTTGGGGTATAATATCCGCTCAACTAAGTCTTCAATCAATGAGAATTGTTGACATCTATGATGATTTTGCACCCTAGACTAGACCCGAATATTGATTAAACTCAGTTGGTAATTCCCACGAACCGCTTGATTTATATCACGCTTAATATACAAAAAAGTTTAACATTAAAGTCGGTCTGTAGCGAACAAATTAAATGACGAATGGTTTAACCTCATAGTTATTGTAATTTCATCTAAATTCCGATGTTGTATAACTTCCATTTGCTCTAGTTCTTCGGAAAATCTGGCCGAAATTACTAGCTTTATTATCGTTTCTCAAAAACAACAAGCCAAATGGACATCGACTCCAACTATGTTATCCACAAAATTGGCGGAAAGATACGAAGCTATCGAAAAGCCAAAAATCTACGACTGGTGGACATCGCCACCGCTAGCGGAATCAGCGCGGCCATGGTATCAAAAATTGAGAACGGCCGGATTATTCCTACCATTCCAACATTATTTGAGATCATTCGCGTATTAAATGTAGAGCCGGAAGATTTTTTTGCCGGTATCAGCAACAACAAATTTGCCGGTTATTTGGTCATTCGTAAGGACGATTATGTACCCTATGTGAAGGAAGAAAATGCCATCGGGTTCAACTACCGTTCTATTTTGGAGCACCACCACAATGGCAACGCCTTTCAAATATCACTGGTAGAATTGTTGCCAGGTTCCAATCGCCCGCCTGTTACCACTGCTGCTTTTGAATACCTCTATGTTATCAATGGCGAAATTGACTACCATTTAGGAGATCAAATTTTCAACCTCAAACCGGGCGATTCCATCTTTTTTGATGGTAATATTCAGCATGTGCCAGTTAATAATACCCAAGAAAAAGTATTGTACTTGGTGTTGTATCTCTTTTCCCAAGAGAAAACGTTTTAGTCCTCTTCTCTTAGGAATGGTTAAACAATAAAATACCACTTTATCCTTGCTCTTTCACATCCACTCTTCCTATCTTTTTCGTTAAATAGCGCTGCTGTTCGCCTCAAAAGATAGTCGATTGGCTGCAAAATAGCGGTAGCTAAAATGGCACTTTATTATTCACCCATTCCTTAGTCGTTCCAGGAGATGGCGAAAATCTTCAAATTCTTCCGCTAGTTTTCCAACTTCCAATCTTTTTAGCAATTCTACGCCATGCTTGATTTCATGGTATTTTCCTCGCTGTGATTCTTTCGTGGCTGTTTTAAGCACCTCTTTAGGATTGGGTATCTCAATGGGGCGCCGCTTGGGAAGTTTGTCAGAAACCTGCTTTTTGGTTTGACCATCAATACCAAAATAGTCGTTCAGTACCTCCGGTTGAGCAATAAACCAAGTTTCAATTTCTTGGATCATGTAAAAAACCTTATCTCTCTCGAGTAGAAGACCGTTTTTTTCCAAATCTGCTTCTTTTATCTCATCTGCTCCATCCAAATCCACGAGTAATAAAGCAACCCCGTTTTGCTGACTTTTTAAAAACTTGTGGATAGCCTGGGATTTGCCATTCCCTAAAATTATTTTGGATAAATGGCCAGGAATTAATTTTTCAAAAAGCTTGGAAAAACCTTGGCGTAAATCGTCATTAGTAGTCTCGGATCCGCCTTCAATAACAGGATTTTTTTAGTTGCCATACCGCACGCCTCCCAAATCTCCTTGTTTCCACATTTGCCCTACTGAAAAATCGGCGTACCAGTCAGCAAACTGTTCCGCATTGTAGGAATTTACGACGGTTGCGTTCGAATCGTCTTTTTCAAAAACTTTTACGTTTTCTAGTTCAAAATAATTCAACAAATTTTCGGAATGGGTGGAAATCAAAAAGGTAGTATCGGTAGACGCTTCTTTTATGGCATTGGCAATATTCATAATCATGTCGGGATGCAGCCCTACTTCTGGTTCGTCAATACATATTAGTTTGCCTCGATCAGGGTTGTACAAAATAGCCAGCAAACACAAATACCGCAAAGTACCGTCCGAGATACTGGATACATGAACGGCGCTATTGAGTCCTTTTTCTTCCAACATCAATTCAATATTACCGCCAATAAAATTGAAATCAAATCCGCTGAAATTAGGGTTGACCTCTTGCAGCATATCGATAATTTTACGGTAATCTGATTTATGATTGATTTTAATGGTGTTCAGAATTTGAGTAAGATTTGCCCCATCTGCTTGTAGCCGTTTTTCAGAAGTCGGCAACATGGGCTTCCTAATGAGACTTCTTGGTGTGGTATCAAAGTAATCGTAAATGAATATGTCGCGAATGGCTTTTTTTATGGTCGTAATTGCAAAATATCGGTCGGTATCTCCCACTTCTTTAATGGCGAGTTCTTGTGGATCAAAATCGGCATACCGAATAAGACTTTGGTATTGTGGCGTGCTTTCTTGAACACGTTCACTTAAAGCGCCCAAGCCATTGTTAAATTCAAGAAATACATAACCTTGCTCACTCTCCAATTTTTCGTGCAGGTAATAATTTTGTGTACTTGCCAATTTATGAATGGTGATGGAGTAGATAATGGCTTCTGCGAATCTAAAACCATACTTCCCTTCGGCAATGGATTTTCCGTCAAAAGTATACTTAATGGTAATGCTGTTATCTATTTTGGTATTTCCTTTAAAAAATACATTATCTACCCCTCCTAAATGATCCAAGATGTATTTTTTCAGTCCAACTCCAGCTACACCTTCTTTAAGTAAATTTATGGCCTTAAATAAATTTGATTTCCCCGATCCATTGATACCAATTAATAGGTTGGTTTGGAGATTAAGCGGTATGTCCACTTTCCCAAAGCTGTAAAAATTGATCAGTTCAATGTGCTTTATCATGCCTGGTTTTAAACCTCGGAAAAATACTGTCAACAAAAAATTGAAGCAATATACTTCCAAAATCACTATAGCTACAACTTCTCCGCCAAAATATCCCTAAGAGTGTGTTTGGATTTTTTATTCGCGCTGCAAATGGCCAAAATTCACC
>JBBANM010000103.1:0-22514 GCA_040401995.1 Saprospiraceae bacterium | reverse complement strand
TAGCAATAGAGATCTTCCGAAATGGGATAACGTCCCCGCCCATTGGTTCTAGAAAACAACAAGTTCCCGGATTTATCCTCCCAGAGGTAAGTATATTCTCCCTTTGCTGGCAAATTTTTCAGGGAAAAAAATCGCTGATGAATGCTATCGTACTGAAAAACGAAGGGCACATTGTGGAAAGCCAACCAAACCCGTTTTTTCTTATCTTGATGAAGAAAGGTATTCCAAGTTTGGTTAATAGTATCTTTCATTCCATGCAGCTGAAACTGATCAAACGTAAACTGATGGATTAATCGTTTGGAATCGACCAAACTAACACCTTGTCGGCTATCAACTACCAACCATTCTTTTTTATTGATTTGCAGGGCATCAAGCCACTGATTCTTCAGATCCCCATTGTTATCCGCCTTGAGTTGCAAAGTTAATTCAAAACGTTGGGTAGAAAACTTATAACGGAAAACCCTGATGTTCCGACGGGTTAAGGCGACCACCAAAATATTCCCATTTTGATCTACCCGTAATTTCCGTACTACTCCAGAGATTCCATTCCGGGGAGTGAGTTCTATTTTTTTTAAATCATTGTTATAGGGATCAACCAAGTCAAAAAAATTGAGGTTACGCTGATAAAAAACCGCCAATTTATTTTCTTGTACAGCATGAATGGCCCGCACAAAATGATCGGATATGCGATTGGAATTACCCGGTTGCGTGTTGAAAGTCAAAAATTTGTACCCATCAAAGCGTTGTAGTCCATGCTCCGTACCAATCCAGATAAACCCGTCTTTGTCTTTTTGAATGGCTGTTACCGTCCAATCGGCGAGCCCATTTCTAAAGGAAAGATAATTGGTGTTGAGCCGGCCAATTTGGGCAATAAGAAGATCAGGCAAAATAATCCAGAACTGGAAAATAAGCCAATAAAGGACAAGTCTCTGGTAATTTACCGAGGGTAGAATTCTCATGTATAATTTGGTAGTCTTAAAAAGACCAAAGTAAAACTACACAAAAAATACTTGGATATGCTGCTTTAGGATAGAGTTTATTCACCTTTGGCAAAAGGGTGACGAGGTATCCACTCTTCACGGGGTTCCATAAATCGTACAACAAGGGGTAAAATGTTATTTAAAATGGGGTTACGATGTTTGAGATAGGAATACTGCGTGTGAGCAACTGCTCCTACCGAGCTTTTAATTTCTAAGGCCGTACGGGCAAAAGATATTTGGCGTACTCCAAGCTGAATCCCCTTCTCCACCATCCGATAGAGCATATTAAGGTAAATTTGATGTTCTCGATTGGCGGCGGCATCCAAGCCAATAAAATGGCATTCCATTTCTTGGTGGTTACGAATGGTGGTAAAAAAACCGCACAGTTGCTGATTGTAGAAACAACCCACCAGAGAAAAATCTTCTCCAAGCTGTTTTTTTAATTGCCAAAAATAATCGGGATGGGCGGTAAGTGCGTTAAAATCCGCACTTTCTAAAACCTGCATATACAGCGCATTGAGTTCTTCTTTGCGAAGTTCTATTTCCTGAACATCCAGCGAGCGGTATTCAATTTTTTGCCCTTTTTTGAATGCTCTACGTGTTCTCACCCGGTACTTGGAGCTCATGGCTTCGACATAGTCATCAAATGTTTTCCAGGAATCGGGTAGTTCCATAAGCATGGCCGGCTGAAAGTTGAGGGGGTGATAACCTGATTTTTCCAACGTTGTTTCTCGCTGAAAAAAATCTTTTACCATTATAGCGCCAATCCCTAGTTGACTGGCCAACTGATCAAAAACACGGAGGGCATGCAAAAAAAGGGGTTCAAACTTGGTTTTCGACAAGCTCGTCCAATAACCATGCTGCCCCGTAAGCAATAAATTGCCCATCACCAAGGCATTGAAATTCCCAACTTTGCTGAGCAGCCTTTTTATCCGATCTCCCCAACCTGAACCATTGGCTTCGCGAATGGCTTTTACACTTTCCCGGGTATTAAAAGCCATTTGCTGAATCAAAAAACCAGCCACCGCTTCATTTTTGTCAAAAACCAAAAGATGATAACAGGTTGTATTTTTAGGCTGGGCATTTTCTAAAGCCAATAAATAAGCAGCGCTTAGAAATTTGTTCTGTAGTACACCTGGCCATTGGGGAGCCACCGGGCTAAACGCATCGACCAACAACCATTGGAATCCTCCATAATTGAACGGCTCTCCTAAAGGTAAGATCCCTTTTTTGCTGCTTTTGCCCAAAGAAGAATCATTGGCTAAATCAATGTCTGTCAATACCGCAGAAGGGAGTTGTTCCATAGGACTTTTCGAGTGATCGTTGAAAAACAGTGTAACTTATATAAATGTTGTGCTGCGTTAACTGATTTTGCTGTATCCTTCTTTTTGGCAAATGGGAGTGGTTTCAATGCAAAGTTAAAAAATCAAATTTAGCGGTAGGATTTATCCTCTTGATTTGGCTCAAAGCTGCTTTTTTCAAGGGCAATCCGGTAGCTTTTGTTCCGATTTTTTATTCGCGCCTTAGCTGAACGCAAAACAATAAGGGTGCTTATGTTCCTGTTTCATAAGTAGTTTACTGCCGCATGAATTTGTAAACTTTTCAGCGGTTGCACTGTTAAAAAAGCAAAATTAGACTAAAATCTTCCCAAATGACTCCTAAACGCAAACTCACCTGGCTTTCTTTGATGGCATTTCTATTGATCATCCTTGCCTGCGCCAAAGAACCATTAGCAGCACTGCTAGAAATACCCACAGGTACCACTCCTTTGCCCGAAAACCCTCAACGACGCGATGGCGACCCCATCAAAGGCTACGACTACCTAAAAAATGGGGATTTTATTGGCGGTGGTATTCCTTATGATATTTATACCGCTTTTCCAAGCAATCTTAGCAATGAAAATCTGTTGGCCCGCACTGGCGACAATGCCAATATTCCTCCTGGCTTCAATGTTTTCACCACTGCTGATGGGGCTAAAATAGTTGGCGGTGTCACCTGTTTTGGATGTCATGCCACTAAAATCAATGGCCAGTTCATCCCTGGCTTGGGCAACAGCATGATGGATTTCACCCAACCTACGGCTCAGCTGTTTACGGTTATCGATTTTGCGGTGCGTTCCAAGTACAAAGATGGCTCCCCAGAAAGAAAAGCATTTGATCCCTATTTTCGCGGCGCCAAAGCAGTTGCCCCTTATACGGTTATGCCATTTAAAGGCATCAATCCGGCTTTTATGTTGGAACAAGCGGGTGTTGCTCACCGCACGTTGGCCACTTTAGCCTGGAATGACAATACCGTTTTTCCTCTTCCTGCCAATTTGATTGGCTCCGATGTGCCGCCGTTGTGGAATGTGGGCAAAAAATATGCGCTATATTACAATGGCATGGGTCGAGGAGATTTCACCAAACTCTTGATGCAGGTAGCGGTAGTGGCAGTGGAAGATACGACAACTGCGCGCCGCATCAACAATAATTTCAAGGATGTTTTGGCCTGGTTGCAAAACTTGAAAGCCCCAGCATACCCTGGCTCGATAGACGCTACTTTGTCGGCAGCTGGCAGCAAAATTTACAGCGCTAAATGTGCCGCTTGTCATGGGCAAAATAGCACTCAACCTAGCTACCCAAACTTGCTGGTTAATCTCGACAAAGTTGGTACGGATCCTGAATATGCCAATTACTTTTTAACCAACCCCAATTTCAACGACTGGTACACCAAAAGTTGGTACGGGCAATCCCCTCGCCAGTCGGCCGCAAAACCCAGCGCTGGTTATGTGGCGCCTCCCTTGGATGGCGTCTGGGCAACTGCGCCTTACTTGCACAATGGCTCGGTTCCCACGTTGGAGGATTTACTCTACAGTCCGCAACGCCCCAAATACTGGCGTCGTTCTTTTGATTCCAATGATTATGATCTCAACAAAGTGGGCTGGAAATACACCGTTGAAACCGGCCCAACCGACGCCAATACCTACAACACCCAACTCAGTGGTTATGGCAATCAAGGCCATACCTTCAGTGATTCTCTTACTCCGGATGAGCGCAAGGCGCTATTGGAGTTTTTGAAAAAAATGTAACTGTTCAGGCGCTGTTTTATTCCCGAAGGGAATGTATATTTATAGCACGGTCTAAGGTGTTTTTCCCAAATCCTGAAGGGATTATATGTTTATAAGCCAAGGATAAACATATAATCCCTTCGGGATTTGGACAATACTGATAATATATACTATAAACATACATTCCCTTCGGGAATCTTAAAGGCCGCTGGATACTTACAAAAAATACTAGGGTTCTTTACTTCTTGCGCGCAATCGCAATCACTTGCCCGGGTTTGGTGGTCAAACTGTATTCGTAATACGTTTTTGACTGCCAAACACCCAAGTTCTCGGTATTAACCACAGATGTTCTAGGCTGCGACTGTCCTTTTTGCAACGTATTCCCCGCATTGGGTTTTACCTTTTTTGCCCCCTTAATCTGCAAAGGCCACTCTGAACGAACGATACACGGCCCTCCCAGGGTAGAAAGAATCTTTCCCGAGCTAATCCCTCCGTCTTGCCAATCTACACTGACTTCAAATCCTCCGCGTGCGCGCAATCCTGCTATTGTACCGTTTTTCCAAGTAGACGGCAATGCGGGCAACAAGTGAATAGCCCCCGTATGCGATTGCAACAACAATTCAGCAATACCGGCCGTAGCGCCAAAATTGCCATCAATCTGAAACGGCGGATGGGCATCAAAAAGATTGTTGTAGATGCCGCCCCGGGTATAATTTTCGTCGTCCGATTTGGCGGGCACCAACAGGTTTTTCATGATTTTCAAGGCATGATCCCCATCAAGTAGTCGCGCCCAGAAGTTGATTTTCCAGCCCATTGCCCAGCCGGTACCCGCATCGCCGCGGGCGATCAACGAATTGCGGGTTGCCAAAAACAAGGTGGGATCAACCCAGGGATTGACTTGAATGCCTGGATGAAGGGCATACAAATGTGACGAATGTCGGTGCTCTGGTTCGGTTTCTGGGTATTCCTTGTTCCACTCCAGCAAACGCCCATCTTTTCCAATGCGCAAAGGTTGGAGCTGTGGTAAGAGCGTCGTCAATTTTTGGCGAAAATCTTCATCAGTGTTCAGTATCGTGGCAGCTTGCAAGCAATTGTCCAACAATTCACGCGTAATGGCCAAATCCATTCCACCCCCTTGGGTAATCACCAGCTCTTGATTGCCTATTTTATAAGCATTTTCTGGCGACACGCCAAATGCAGTTTCGTATTTCCCATCAGCGTTTTTAACCAGCATCGCCATTACAAATTCCGTAGCGCCCTTGATGACCGGATAGTAACGGCGCAAAAAAGCGGTATCGCCGGTGAAACGGTAGTGTTCAAAAAGGTGTTCACAAAGCCAAGCTCCACCCATCGACCAATTGGCCCAACGGGGATCTCCTTTGCCAAAATCTCCCACTGGCGCGCTATGTGCCCATACATCCACATTGTGGTGCGCTACCCAGCCGGGGTAGCCGTAGTTGGTCGTTGCTGTCGCCTTGCCGTTGACCGCTAAATCTTTGATGAGGTCAAAAATCGGCGTGGTGGTTTCGGATAAGTTGGTCACTTCCGCCGGCCAATAATTCATTTCTGCATTGATATTGATGGTATAATTGGCGCTCCACGGCGGTTGCAATTGATCCGACCAAATGCCTTGTAGATTGGCCGCTTGTCCGCCCATGCGCGAGGCAGAAATCAACAAATAACGGCCATATTGAAAAAGCAAAGCCACAAAATCAGGATCCGCATCGGTTGCATAATTTACAATCCGCTGGATGGTAGGCGCATTAGCATCGCCCTTGTGATCCAATTTTAAGGTAACCCGACCAAAAAGTGCTTGATAATCGCGGATGTGGCGTTCGGCCAGATTCTCGTAAGACTTGTCGGCGACATTGTCCAATATCTGTTTCACT
This sequence comes from Saprospiraceae bacterium, assembly GCA_040401995.1. Classification (GTDB taxonomy): domain Bacteria; phylum Bacteroidota; class Bacteroidia; order Chitinophagales; family Saprospiraceae; genus Haliscomenobacter. The sequence continues at coordinate 16,599 of JBBANM010000103.1, read as the reverse complement.
TCGGCAATGGGATCCTTGCCATCCAACCCCGGCGAGTGGAACCGGCCATTATAACTGGTTCCTACGGCAATGATCAGTTGTGCCTGTTCCGCGCCACTGAGGGCAATGGCGTCGTTGCTCACAGTAACCGTTCCGCCTTGGTGAATGATTTTTACCCACACTTCTGCTTCCATACCTTCGCCGCCCCAGGGATCGTATTTCAAGGCGTCGGCATCTTTTTTTCCCAAATAGCTGGGATCCGCATGTTTGGGCGCTTTTACCCGCATTTTTAGAATCCCATCTTCTACCCTAATTTTATGAAGCACTTTGGATTGAAAATGGGCTTTGAAATTGACTGCCCGCTCTCCTGATCCGGTAAAGCGCATCACGATGACTTTATCGGGATAGGAGGCAAATGCTTCGCGTCGACACTGGTTTTGGCGGGTCAAAAAAGTAGAGCTTACAATGGCATTGGTCAAATCCAAATCGCGTTGATAACCTTGCACCGCCACGGAATCCGAAAAACTGAGTCGCAGATCGCCTAAAGGTTGATAAGCCTGGGTATAAGGCCCTTGCATTTTTTTGATGGCCGTTTCGGCATCGGCAAATCGCCCTTCGACCATGCTTTTTTTCAATCCAGCCAGTTGACTTTGCGCACTAGGGTTGTTCCAGTTTTTTGGCGCGCCCGACCAAAAATTGGTATGATTCAGAGAAATGATTTCTTCTCCAGGTCGACCGTATATCATGGCGCCCAATAAGCCGTTTCCGATGGGTAAAGCTTCTACCCATTCTTTAGCTGGGGCCAAATAATGCAAACGGAGGGGTTCATTTTTTTGCCCCATTAATATCACGGAAACCAGTAAAAACAAAGCAGTAGTCAATCGAGCGCTCATGCGGTAGGTTTTTTTTACTAAACTAAACAATTCTATGTGAATTAACTCTGCGCCAAGAGAATTTACAAGCAACCCTTCATAGGGGTAAGTGTCCTTAACTCCATCATCATGAAAGATCAAAACACAACAAAATGAGAAAAATCGCAAATTTGGCCTTCATTGGCGCTTTAGTCCTCGCAATTTTCAATCCCCTTGGCGCCCAAAACTGGGGAATGGGCATTAAAGGCTCTGGCCCCATAGTGAAAAAAACTATGAACGTCGCGGATTTCAAAGGCTTTGGCCTGGCATTTTCTGGCAACGTCTATGTGCAGCAAGGCAGCAAACAATCGGTGACCGTTGAAGGCCAACAGAACATCATCGACAACATCGTGACGGTGGTGGAAAATGGCTACTGGAAAATTCGCTTTGACAAAAATGTTTCCAACTACGACAAATTGAACGTTTACATCACCGTACCTACTTTGAATGCGGCCAATTTGAGTGGATCGGGCAACATCAAAGGCCAAAACACTTTCAAAGATTTGGGCGATCTGGAGGTTCATTTGAGTGGTTCCGGCAACATCAATTTAAGCTTTGAAGGTCAAAAAGTAGATACCAAGGTCAGCGGTTCAGGAGATATTGCTTTAAGTGGCAAAGCTACCGCCATCAACCTGGCCATTTCTGGTTCGGGTGATATTTATGCCAAAGACCTAGCGGTTGATTCGGCACAAGTACAGATTTCCGGCTCAGGTGATGCCAACGTCAATGCCAAAAACGACCTCAATGTAAGAGTTTCTGGATCAGGCGATGTTTTTTACCGCGGCCGTCCAAGGTTAGTTTCAAAAGTATCCGGCTCAGGCGAAGTGAGTAGCTTGGACTAAGGGATGATCTTCGGAAAAAAATAAAAGACAATTGGGTAGTTTGCTCAATTGTCTTTTATTTTTTAAACTTGCCCCATGTTACGTTACACCTTACTTTTCACCTTGCTCTTCTTGTTGGCTTGCCAAAATCTTCTCGCACCTGGATCGTCTGCTCCACCGAATTTACAAAAAGATTTGCCAGGCACTTGGGAAATCACTTACTTGGAAATCAAAGTAGACACTTACCACAACACCGATTCCAGTTACGTTTGGACAGTTGAATCGGCCGACTGGAAAAACAAGTTAAAGGTGCGTCCCTACCAATCTTTTTTTGATGCTGATCACCACTTCAAAGTTGAATACCGCGATCTGCAAGGAAAATTACTGAAAGAAGAAAAAGGCATTTGGAATGCTTTTGGGGACACCCTTTTACTGATCCGACCAGATGTTACCTTGCAATACAAAGTGGCCTTTCACGATAAACAAGCATTCTTCAGCGGCTTAGTGGATTGGGACAGCGATGGCGTAGAGGATGATGCTTATTTTTCGATTCAAAAACCTAAATAACATTAATTCTGAAATAGGGAATGGGGCACAGTAGAAATCGTGCCGTCGCTAGCGCGACTTGGTATGAAATGTTTACCGTTTTCTATAAACGGAATCGCCACTAGCGTGGCTTTGATGCTACCAAAGGACGCTAGCCCTGGTTCCGTCTATAGAACAAAATGAGTGGTCTGGCTTTTCGAGCCGCGTAGCGGCGACACGAGTGGCTGGTTATGACCCAGTTTTGCTGTTTTTTTTCGTAATTTATTCTTTATCAGCTACTTTAATTCAAAGCTCATGTTCAATATTAAAAAAGAGGACAGCTCACTTAAGAACCATCCTCTTTTTCATGACTTTAGAACTTATTCAATTCTCCTTAGTTCTTCACCATGCTTTTTTGCTGTAGCGCATCGTTCAACACGTTGATCGCTTCCCCCAAGTAGGCATCTGTTTTGGTAAACTTCAACCAACCTTCGTTGCGGTCTTTACGGATGTTGTCGCTATTGATGCGTTCCACATCGGCAGCCACGTTTACGATCGGGAGTGAGTTGGGTAATTGGAAAAGGCTTCGGGTTGCCGCCACCTTTTTCTCCAATTCTTGCGCCTCCAAGCTAAATTGCTTCAACTCCAGAGAGTGCTGTTTTTCGTTTTCTTTGCTTACCCACTTGCCGTTTTGGCTGATTTGTACAAACCGGTTATCCGCTTTCTGCCGAATTTCCTGCTTCTTTTTCAGCTCAGGGATATCAAACTGCATGGGCCATGGGTTAAAAGGCAATTTGGGTTGCTCATCCCACGTCAAAGGAAAAGGTTCATCTTTTTCGCGCAATTTGCGGTCTTCGTAGTAACCAGGCAAAACCAAATCAGGAATAACCCCCTTCAACTGAGTGCTTCCTCCGTTGATACGGTAATATTTCTGGAAAGTCAAGTGAATGGATCCCAAGTCATCGCTATTGAAATCCAATGGAATGGGACGTTGTACCGTTCCTTTTCCATAGGTTGAACTACTGCCAATGATGATGCCGCGTTTGTAATCTTGTATGGCCGCTGCAAAAATTTCCGATGCCGAGGCACTGAATTCATTGACCATCACCATCAGCGGTCCTTCATAAAGCACCGAGCGATCGCGATCTTCGTAGATCTGCGGACGCCCTCTGCGGTCTTTCACTTGTACAATTGGACCATCTTTGATAAATAGCCCCACCATTTCAACTACGTCGTTCAAACTACCACCACCATTATCGCGGATATCGAGAATGATACCTTCAACATTTTCTGCTTTGAGTTTGATGATTTCTTTGGCCACATCTTTGGCACAACGTGCACCATTCGGGCGTTCAAAATCAGCATAAAAAGCAGGAAGGTCGATGTACCCAATTTTATGCGCACCGTTGATGATTGCGCTTTTGGCAAAAGTTTCTTCGAGCGTAAGTTCGGCGCGTTTGAGCGTCAGTTTTTTGACGCTGCCGTCGGTTTTTTTAAGCGTAAGCGTTACCGAGGTGCCTTCATTACCGCGAATCAATTTCACCGCCTCTTCGGTGGAGTAACCTACAACGTCTTCCCCTGGTTCTTTCTCGCTTTGCGCAACATTGATGATGGCATCACCAGCTTGAATTTCGCCCGACTTCCAGGCGGGTCCGCCGGTGGATACCGAACTGATTTTCACATAGCCATTGTCTTCGCGCAACATCGCGCCGATGCCATAAAAACGACCGCTCATGCCTTCGTTAAAAGCCCTTTTCTCTACTGGAGGGAAATAATTGGTATGTGGGTCCATCGTATTGGTGATGGTATTCATCAACAGGCTGAAACGCTCATCGGGAGTGAATTTTTTGCGCAAGCGATCGAAATTGCGTTCCACCACTTTACGCACTTTATCCCGCGCAATGCGCTCCAAAGTAGTATCAGCTTGAACCACAAAATCCGGCTTAGTTTTGTTTTTCTCGCGAGTTTCCAACAAGTTCTGATAGCGCTCCAGTGTCAGGTACTTAAGGTACAAACGCCAGCGGTTTTGCCGGGTTTTTTCGCTGTCGCAATACTCCAATTTCTTACCGTCGGCATCCATATTTTCTTTGACGCTGAAGTCAAATGGTTTAGCCAAAATCGGTTGATAATACTGGGCTACTTCTTCCAAACGTTTTTGATAAATGTCATTAACGTCGTTAAAAAACGCTAATGAACCCTCGTGGATCGCATCATCAATGGTGGTTTCATAAGCAGAAAGCCGCTGAATGTCGCTGGCCAAAAAAATGTCTTTATTATCGTCCAGCTCTTCCAAAAAAGTCTTGTAAATGATTTTTGAAAAGTTGTTATCAATGGCTTTAGGACTAAAATGGACTTGTTCCAAAATTTGCCCAATGATCACCATGATCTGCTCTTTTTTATCTGGCGGAGTTGTTTTTTTGAGCACCGTTATTCCGGTCAAGAATATGGCCAAAAAGATTAACCCGCTTAATAGAAACAAACGCTTTGTAAGCTGCATACTATTGATTTTTTAAATCCCGCTAATCTACTAATCTACATGTCAAACACACTCCAATATATCAATGAAAATAAGAACGAGATGAATTTAGATTAGTTTTGTAAAAAAACATTCACTTTGTCCTCATTTTGTAAAAGTTATCTTTTCAGTAGTTTGCCTGTGTAAACTTTAGTCGCTTTCCCATCGCTAAAAACCACCTTGCCATTCACCCAAATTTTAGAAAATCCGCTCGACAATTGCAAGGGCTTCTTAAAAGTAGCATTATCTACCACAGTAGCGGGGTCAAACATGGCCAAATCGGCAAAATACCCTGGGGCAATCAACCCTCGGTTGGCAATCCCTACGTTTTCGGCAGCCAAACCCGTCATTTTGTAGATGGCGTTTTCTAGGGTTAATCGTTGTTGCTCGCGTACATAGCGCGCCAGTACGCGCGCAAAGGCGCCATGCCCGCGCGGGTGACCTTCCGCAGCGCCATCCGAGCATATGTTGGTGTAAGGCCAATCCATCAGCGCCACCATATCCGTTTCCGTCATTGAACCACAGATAGCGGCTTCATCGGTATCTTTTGCTTCCGACTCAGCAATCAAGTGCATAAGCGTAACCGCCGGTGTTTCATTGCGCATTTTGGCAATCTCCGCAATTGTTTTCCACTCGTAAGCAGGATTGGCTTCATAGCGGGATATAATCGCTTTATCCGGCGGCACCAATTCTTTCATCGCAAATTCGGCGCTGGCCAAATTGGTATAATCGCGCTTAGGGAAAAGCACCCGCAAAGTGGACGACCAATACTCGTATGGATACCAATCGGCGGTGATGTTAACGCCGGAGCGCCGCGCTTCTTGCAGCGCCGCCAAAATAGCTGGCGTTTTGCCCCATTTGCTGCGCATAGCGATTTTGAAATGCGAAATTTGAACCGGCAATTTCGCCTCCCGACCAATTCCGATAATTTCATCCAGCGCTTCTTCCAAAGAGATATCCTCGCTGCGGATATGACTCATGTAGCGTCCGCCGGCAGCAGCGGTTAGTTTCGCTAACTCGATCACCTCATCGCGACTGGAGTAAAAACCACGTTCATATTCCAAACCGGAAGATAAACCCAGTGCGCCGCCATCCAATTCTTCCTGTAGCAAAGTTTTCATTTTTTGCACTTCATCCGCCGTTGCTTGTCGCCGGAAACCGGCATTGCCCATCGCTTTTACCCGGATGCTGTTATGACCAGCATAAGTCGCCAAATTCAAAGAAAGGGGCGTTTTTTTGAGTTGCGCCTCTATTTCCTTGATCGGAGTAGAGCCGCCATCCTGACCGACCACGATGGTGGTAATGCCTTGCGCCAAAGCCATGCTGATTTCCGGATTTTTATCCATTCCCCAGTCGTGGTGGCTATGGGTATCAATAAAACCAGGCGTCAAAGTTTTTCCAGCTCCATCAATGACCTGTTCGCCCGGAAAAGGTTGCAAATCGCCAACCGCCCAAATCTGTTCGTTGCGGATGCGCACGGCGGCTGCGCGCGCAGGTGTACCCGTACCATCAATCACTTTTACGTTTTTGATGAGGGTAAAAACGGGCATGATCAAAGGTTTTCCATCTAAAAGATTGTTGACATGCGCTTTGATGAGACTGATACCCGAATTGTTATCGGAGTTATCCAAGGCGATGAGGGTAAGATGTCGAACCGTATCCCGCCAAACGATGGTGCGAAACCCCACCCAGCTTCCGGTATGGGCTATGACTTCGCCATTTTTTTCAAATCCCCAGCCAAAGCCGTAGGGATAAGTGGTGCCATTGTTCAACTTGACGGGAGTGTAAGCGATTTTCATCGCTGCTCGGGGTAAGAGCTTGTATTCATCCAAAGCTTGCACCCATTTGGCCAAATCCTCGAGGGAAGAATACACGTTTCCATCGCCAATGACGCCATCTACTCGAATGAGGTCGTTGGCTTCGTTTTTGCCATTGACCCTTGAAAAACCATACACCCGATTGGGCGTAGGAATAGGAACCGGCATTTGGTGATGATGGACGTAAGTGTTTTTCAAACCCAGCGGTAATGCGATTTTTTCATTGAAATACTCGGCAAAGGACTTCCCGGAAGCACGCGCTACGATGGAGCCCAACATCACATAGCCCGTATTGGAATACGACCATTTTTCACCCGGCTGAAATTCGAGTGGCGGGTGATGGGTTTTGAACAATTGCAACATCCCGTCATTGGTGAGGGTATCCAACGGCCCTGTGTAGCGTTGGGCCAGGTCAAAATATTCAACCATCCCGCCAGTATGGTTGAGCAAATTGCGGATGGTGATATTGGGGTAAGGCACCTCAGGAAGCAGTTTGGTGATGGGATCATCGTAGGCCAGTTTGCCTTCTTGTGCTAAAATCATCACTAGCATGGCCACAAACTGTTTAGAAACCGAGGCAAGGTTAAAGGCTGATTTAGTGGTTATTTTTTCCCCAGTTTGGAGGTTGGCGATGCCCGCCGCCTTGGTGTACACGGTTTTTCCATTTTCCGCCCACAACACCGCGCCGTTGAGCAGCTCTTGTTGTTGCATGACAAACAGGATGGAATCAAGGCGTTTGAGAGGCAATCGGGTTTGGGTATAGCCTGCATAAGCAATCAGGGTTAGTACAAGCATTAGGAGAATTCGACGCATGTGTTTGTTTTTTGATCATGGAAAATACAAACACTTCTCTGTTTTCGGCTGGATCTGGCAAGAATAATTGGAGGAATTTGTAAAAATGGATAACTTGTGCGTCCCACGGAGATGTGCCAGAGCGGTTGAATGGTCCTGATTCGAAATCAGGTGTACTTGCAAGGGTACCGGGGGTTCGAATCCCTCCATCTCCGCATTTTTTGGGTTTGCGGTGGTGGTATGTGAGTAGAAATGTTATTTAACATGAATTCGGATATTGACTCTAGTCGTATTCGCTGGTCTGTACGTAGATTCATTATTTCGTAGCTTCGCCATCTATTTTAAGCTTTATTTCAAGCACAACATGTTCCGACAACCCGGTAATTTGCATAGTAAAATCTACGGATGCCCCCGAGCGGAGCGCGTTTTCCGCCATCTCATATTTTGCTTTGAGCTCGCCTTCCTCTCTGCCTTCCTCTCTGCCTTCCTCCCTAGCGTCTTCAATATCTTTCATCAAAGTCTCATTATGGCTGGCAATACTACGCTGTTCGTCTAGGTAGCGTTCATATTGGCGGCGTTGCGCAGGCTTAAGTTTTGCAACTGCAAGCTTTTTCTTTGCCATTGCCAACCCCTTTGCCGTAAAAGTTTCTTTTATCTGTCCTTTCTTGAAAAAATAAACCCATTCATCAAGCGTATCTTTAGTGTTTTCGTCAAAATCTTCCGCTTTTATCAGATAATAATCGGGGTAAAGATCTTGAGGGTATTTTTTACCATATAGTTCCTGCTGTTCATCGGTAAGTTGCAGGATGTCTTTTTTATGAATACCGGTAAATATGGTCTGGCCATGATAGATATAATCAATGCCTTGAGCAGCTTCGAAGTAAACGACACTTACCGAGATGATTTTCTTTATTTTAGAATACGGGTCGCCTTCTTGGATGTTCTCAGCCAGGGTTTTGGCCGTGCCGAAAAGGATACGTTGTAAGTAATCATACTCCTTATTGTTCTGGATTTCGATAATGATCCTTTCATCTTTATCGTCTCGTACAAGGATGTCAACCCGATTAAATTTGTCTGTTTTAGTTTTTTTATTGGATTCTCCGTCCAATATCTCAATGATGCGAATATCCTCTTTGAGCAACTCGGAAAGAAAGCCTTCGAGTATCTCAAAATTCGACTTGTCGCGCAACATGAATTTCACGAACCAGTCAAACCGAACTAACTTTTTATCATCGCTCATAAAATCATTCTTCGCTTGCAAAAATACAAAAAAAAAGGACAAATGGCAAAAAAACAAACAAAAAGTAGGTTTTTTGGGTGAATCAAAAAGATTTAATATACCTTATGCAGTCGTTTGATTTGAATATCTGGTTCATTTCTATTCATTTATCTGACCATCAATAATTTGCCTAACTTCTCCCTCGCTTTTTTTGGATATTTTTGCAATCTGTTGAATGCTGAAACCTTCTTTATGCATTTCAAGGATCATTTCTTCTTTACCTTTTTCCATTCCTTTTTCCATTCCTTTTTCCATTCCTTTTTCCATTCCTTTTTCCATTCCTTTTTCTTCACCTTTTTCAAGTGCGGCTAATAGCTCTTGTTTTTGATCACCCTCCCAGATACTGACATTATCATAGTTAATCAAGTCATCTTTAGACCAACTGAACTTATCTGCTTCTCGAAAAGCTTCTTTCAATCCTTCATCATCATTGGCGTAATCAGGAATAAAGTCAAGTGTTTCAGAATATTTGATGAAGTATGTCCATTTATCAATCGGTGTTTTCAAAGCATGGATTGGCAATTCAAATTTTGGCAATTCAATAAACGAAAATTGGATATCCTTAAGCAAGTGTTCATTCGTTACTTTATCCAAAAGTAGATGTTGGGTGTGGTAGTCTTGGCTAGCGCTAAAAGTGAAGTTCAATATCCCAATGAAGTAGGCGGGGTTTAGCAATGGATAGTCTTCTCCCCTATTGATCTGGATGGAATAATCTCGTGTCAGGTAATATTGAACCCGTTTATCAAATCCTTTTTTTTCAGCGACTTGCATCTCCACGACAAATTTTCGACCAGATTGGTCTGTAGCTCGAACGTCAAGGATGGGACCTTTCTCTCCCGAGATGCGCGGAAACAGGTACGGGTTTGCGAGCGCAACGCTAACCACCTGATGATCACCCTCCAATTCCAATGCCGCATTCAAAAAAGATATAAGTGGAGCCGTTTTCTGCTCGTTGCCGAAAATTTTGCGAAACGTGACATCATTTTTTACATCTGCAAATCGCATAGCGTGAAATTTGTATGGCAAATATAAGGTAATTTGGATAGATAAACAAAATAAAACACAAAAAGTTTTAAAAATTAAAATGGGCTAATGGGCTGGTTCAGATAGCCGTAAGTTACCAGTAGGGTTTTGTTCTCCCGCTTTGTCAAGGAATCATTTGTATTGCCTGCCCTCACGAAAAAACAATTTCCACCCCAACCTTTTCGTTTCAAGCCCCTAACGCATAACGATTCCACCATGTCAAACAAATCATCTCTCACCCCGCAAGCCAAATTTGGCCTATTGGTGCTCACTGCGGCACTGATAGTAACCTTGGTAATACTGCGAACCAGTATTCCTTTTTACAAACCAACACCGGTTGCAAAAAAGGAAGTCACCAGCAAGCAAATCATTGCGCCCGCCAACGAGGAGGAGGATACCTCTTACGGCCCCGAGCAACGCCGCATCCAAGGCGTAGACCCGCTTAGCATTTGGCAGAAATGTGTTCATTTGAAGGTGGATTTTCGACCGGTTTTTCCCGGAGGCGTGCGCGATGTGGCCATCAAATTCACCAACAATTGGGCCTATGACTTAGATGAAGTAGCCATCAAAATTGATTACGTGAAAAAAAATGGGGAAGTCCATTCCTCAGAATCGGTAACGCTAGGACAAATCCATCCTGGGCAAACCAAAGTCCTTAGCACTTTGGGTGCAAAAAGAGGCGTAAAAGCCTTCGCTTATCTCGACCGCGTTACGTCCAAAGTGGGTGAATTAAACTATGTAAGAACTGGCAATTGATATTTTTTTCAATACCCCAACACCGTATCATCCGCAGCTCGATTATCAGCCGCTCCTTCCAGTTTACCATCTTTGCGGCGCATGATGGATTCCACCAAACCAATGCCCGGCCAGTCTACGATTTTATGCCCCATGGATTGTAGTTTTCGCCGTACGCCTTCATCAACAGCGCCTTTTTCCAAATACAACTCATCTGGCAACCACTGACTGTGAAAACGTTTGGCATGTGTGGCCTCCGTCATGTTCATTTTGAAATCAATCACATTGGCGATCACTTGCATTACTGAAGTGATGATGGTGGTTCCGCCCGGCGTACCTACCACGAGGAATAATTTCCCGTCTTTGGTGACGATTGTTGGAGTCATACTACTCAGGGGGCGTTTTCCCGGCAAGATGGCATTGGCATCCCCGCCAATAGCGCCGTACAAATTGGGTACGCCCGGTTTGGCGCTAAAATCGTCCATTTCATTGTTGAGCAAAAAACCGGCGCCGCCAACCACCGTCATGGAACCATAGCCAGCATTCAGAGTGGTCGTGATAGCCACTGCGTTGCCTTCGGCATCCACAATGCTGTAGTGTGTGGTCTGTTTGCTTTCTTTGGGTGGAAAAACGCCGCCATCAATTTGACTACTTGGAGTGGCTTTGGCGGGGTCAAAATCGGCAAAACGTTTTTGCGCGTAGCTGCTGTCAATCAAATCTTCCACCGGTACGGGATAGTAGTCGGCATCTCCCAAGTGTTTTGCCCGATCGGCGTATACCCGGCGCTCTGCCTCCGTCAACAGGTGGATGTGCTCGGCGGAATGAAAGGGAATCTTGGAAAAATCCAGGGGTTCGATCATCTTCAGAATTTGAAACATCGCAATTCCGCCACTTGAAGGCGGCGGCATGGCAATAAGCTCATAACCGCGGTATTTGCCCAGCAGGGGTTTGCGCCACACAGCGTGGTAATTGGCCAGATCCTGCAGTCCGATCCAGCCCTTGCCGCGTTTCATTTCGGCTACGATCAAATCGGCGGTTTTGCCTTTATAAAAACCCTCGCGCCCCTGATCGCGGATGCGCGTAAGGGTGGCCGCCAAGTCGGGCTGGCGCAGCAGATCGCCGGTTTTCCAGGTTTGTGTGCTATCTTTTTTGACAAAAACACAGCGCTGGGTATTGTTTTTAATGAATCCGGCTCGGTATCCGTTCAAACCCTCGGCTTCGGCTTGGGTGATGCGAAAACCTTTGGCCGCCAAGTCGACGGCGGGTTGCACCAAGCGTTTCCAGTTTTTGAGCTTAGAATACCGCTGAAACATTTGCCAACAGCCGTCTACGCTCCCTGGAATTCCAGCCGATAGATGGCCTTCGGTGCTTTTGCCATTCACCACGTTACCCTCGGCATCCAAGTACATGTCGCGAAACGCTTTTGCTGGCGCTTTTTCCCGAAAATCCAGGGCTTGTACTTCCTTGCCATCACCACTGCGATACATCAAAAAACCGCCCCCGCCAATGTTGCCGGCGGCAGGATAAACCACCGCTAGAGCCAATTGAACAGCAATAGCCGCGTCAATGGCATTGCCGCCGTCGCGGAGTATTTGTAGTCCAACGGCAGAAGCCAATGGATGTGCAGTACTGACGATGGCGCTATCGGCTATCAGCGATTTCTGGATCTGGTAGGCGGTACCATTGGTTTTGGGTACGCAAGCGGAAAAAAGCAACATAAGAGCAGCGGCAATACCGGTAATTTGCAAACGCATATATTCTTGGATTAAGCGATGAAGGTTGACTCGTGGCGGGAAAATTAAAGAATTGATGGTAAATGGGAGGAAGAATTTTTGGCAGTGTGAAAAAGCAAGAAAGGCAAGCCTATATTCAGACTTGCCTTTTCGATTTCATAAATTACGCAGGAGGTTTTGCATCAATGCCTACCAAACACCAAAACTTCGGCTTTATTGCGGGCAAAATTTTTGGTATCATACCAAAATTCAATGCGCTCAATGAGTCGGTTATTGCCTGCTAAATCGATGATCCGCGAATCGCTGCCCCGACCAAAATTGTGGCGCAATTCAATTTCCTGGCGACCGCCATTTTCAAAAAACACGATACAGCGGTGCATATTAAGCGCGCCTGCGCGTACATCAATCCGGATGGCATTAAAGGAACCTTCGCGCCAGGTTACAGGAATAACATCGTGATCGAGACCGAAATTGACGGCGCGCTTTCCTAGGAATTCCCAGCGTCCTTGTGCGCTTGCGTCGGTCATGCCAATCAAAAACAGCGGCGCAATCAGCGCCAAAAACAAAAGCATCTTTTTCATAAAACAGAGTTTTTTGGTTATTTGGCGCTTTGGACTAATTGCTTAGTTGAGCGTTTAATTGAAACTTGGAGTATAACTCTTTGTTAACTAGAGATAAAGATTTCATTAACAAGTAGATCTATATAAACAACCCCATAAGACAGACCACCAAAAACGTGATTAACCCCATCAAAAAGGTGGCTACGGAATACACCCGCAACATGCTTGCCAGCTCGATGTTTTCAAAACGTGAAATCACCCAAAAATAGGCGTCGTTGGCGTGGGAAACCATCATCGATCCCGCACCCATCGCCAGTACGCAGAGCAATTTGTCGTCGGGGGTATGAAAACCTAAGGGTTCCAACAAAGGCTGAATGATCGAAGCGGCGGTAATGATGGCAACGGTGGAAGATCCTTGCGCCGTTTTTAGCAGGCTGGTCAACAAAAATGGAAACAGTATTCCTAAATTCCCCAAGGGCAGGGTTTCACTGAATTGCTGGCCAATTTTTGTGGCCGCCAAAATGGCTCCAAATGCCCCGCCGCCAGCAATGATAACCAAGATACTGCCGGCCTTTTCAACCGATTCTTGCAGACTCTGGGTGATTGCTTTTTGCGTCAAAAAACGCGCACCCAACAGAGCTAGCAGTGTTCCAATGATCAAGGCAATCACCGGATCGCCGATAGCCGATAACACTTGCTGCCACCAAGTAAGGGATTTGGGGTCGGTAATCAAAAATGACCGTGCGGCAATTAGCAAAATAGGGATGATCACCGGCAAAATTGCCTTGATAACGCTTGGCCTTTTTCCATTTATCGCCTCAACAACCGGGTGAGCAGCGATCGGATTGTCGTCAATTTTTTTGCTAGCGTATTGGATGTAAAAATAGGCTACAAACATAGCTGGAATCGCTGCCAGAATGCCAAGGAGGATCAGTTTACCATAATCAACGCCGATGGTAAGCGCGGCGGCGGCAGCTCCTGGGTGAGGCGGAATCAAGCAATGTACGGCATACAAACCGGTGGCCATCGAAAAAGCCAAAACCGCCACTTTGCTACCGGTGCGTTGAGCCAGAGATTGGTTCAAACCACTCAGTACAATAAAACCGGAATCGCAGAAAATGGGCAACCCGACGATGAAACCGGTGATGCTCATTGCCAGTGCCGGATATTTTGGTCCGATTTTTTTCAAAATATAATCGGCCATCACTTGGGTGCTGCCGTTGCGCTCCAACAATACGCCCAGACTAGTACCCAGCACTACGATCAAACCCAGTGATTTGAGGATGTTGCCAAATCCTTCTTTCAGGGTACTGATGACTTCATTTACCGGCATTCCAACGCCCAAACCAACCACAAAAGCGGCAGTGAGTAAAGCAAAAAAGGGATGAACTTTTAAGCGAATGGAAAAAAGCAAAATGATGCTGATGCCTAGGCAGAGCATGATTAGGGTTTGAAAGAGTGGTGCGATCATGTTCAATATTTAGCGCAGGTAGAGAAGTATGCCCATCTACCTTGTTTTTGGCCGAAACCTAATTTTAGTTAATTTTGTTTACAATAAAAAACTTTTGAAAATGAATGGCCTAAGTATTGAGACAATAGGAAGGGAAATGGTTATTCGGCTCAACAAAGACAGTTTCAGCGCTATCTATTTACTCTCTTTGATCCGCAGGTTGACATTAGAAGAGTTAGCAAAAAAGGCTGATTTCGATGAAAAAATTTTGGAAATAGCCGAAGAAATAGATCAACAATGGTGGACTCAAAACGGCGAGGAATTTCTTAAAGATGTTCAAAAATAGAAGGTAAGTTTTATCCTTTTTTACAATCAACCCGAATAGCGATTGATTCATCCAGCCATTTTCAGCCTTTTTTCTTCCCCAACCCAAACATCAGCCCCAGTTCTGCAGAGCGGTACAACAAATCTCGAAAACCTTGCTGACAACCGCCAAAAACCGTCCAATTGGCAAATCGGTAACGGCCTTTAAGAGATAGCGCCACCGGTCGATCTCCATTGTCGATGTAACCATAATATCCTCGATAAGCCGCGTCAAGTGTCCAATGTGGGTTCGTCCAACGCAGCCCAACGCCGTACAAAATGGAATCATCTTGGTACTGATTTTCAACATCGGTTTGCCAAACATGGATGCCAAACATCCCCATTACTGATAATTGCGACCGACCTTTGATCAGCGCTTTGCCAAAAGAGCCATCCAAATAATAACCCATCGCATCGGTAAAACGAGCCGCGCCCTGCAAGGTGGAGGAAGGAAAACGATACCCCAAACGTACCGCCACGTCGATGTTGTTTTTTTCCTCACGCAGTACTTGAAAATAGGTATTCAAAAACACATCGCCAGAAGCAAAGCGGTTGTTGTAAAATTGGTAAAAGATCTTGCGCTCGGTTTTAATGGCGTGGGATTCGGTAAAAAACTCGGCGGGTACCCAATACAATTCAAACGATAACACTTTGGGCATTAAGTTATGTTGAACATACAGTGCAGTATTGTGAGTCACATCACCGGCTGTGACATGGGTATTGAGCGACAAGCCAAAATTGGTTCCGGCAGGTATCAAACCCGCATACATTTGCGGAATGGGCAACGCATTGGGGCCCAGATAACGCGGCGCCGAACTGATGTAGCGACTCCAGTGGGTTTTGCCATCCCAACCTACGTTATTGGCCCACCAATTATGGTCTTGTGCCAAAACACACCAAGGCAGCAAGCCAATACCTAATAGCACCAATAGCCTTGCCTTTTTCATCTAGGCTTTTTTCAAAAAATACACAATAGAACTGGAGCGATCGGTTTTCATCCAACTTTTGAAAGAGGAACGCAAGCCGATCAAAGCACCCAAAGGATAGGCCATAGCGCCACGTTTCAGGTATTTTTCACTTAACAACGCAACGTAAAACGGATCAAGCGGCAAGCGTTTTTTCTGAATCACCTTAAAGCCCATTTCATCCATCAAGCGGGTCATCGCTTTTGGCGAAAAATGCCACAAATGGCGCGGCACATCATACGCCGCCCAGTGACCGCGGTAATGTTGGGCATCCAATGAGGTGTAATTAGGTACTGCAACCAACAATAAACCGCCGGGTTCCAGCAATTGGTATAGCCGGGTTAGGTACAATTTGGGGTCGTGCACGTGCTCAAGTACGTGCCACATGCTGATGAGACCAAACGGACCGGTAATTTTGCCCTGAGTAAGCTCGTCGGGGGTGCGTACGTCAAGACCAAACTGTTGCTGGGCAAAACTCCGCGCGCCTTCATCTACTTCCACGCCAAGCACTTGGTAGCCATGATCGCGCATGTGCTGTAGGAAGTAGCCAGTGCCACTGCCTACGTCCAATAGCGTTTTGTTGGAAGTACCATTGGCTGCCATCTTGCGTTTGCTGTTGAGCATCCATTGACGTGCCATATGGTACAGGCGGTTGACGATCCCCTCTTTAGTGTCGCTGTGCGAAATGTAATTTTCACTTTGATAATACGTCCCGATGTGGGCCTCGTCGGGCATAGGCTGGGTAAAGCGCATCCCGCAATTGAGGCAATCGCAGAGATCGAATGCCTGTTGCGAAATCGAGTAATCATGGGTAGCAATTGCCGTCTGGATATCGTGACTTTGGCAAATCGGGCAACAAATATGGGTAGTACAATTGATCATGCGCGTATTTTTCGGCGACAAAATACACTATCCTACCCAAAAAAAAGACACCAGTTTCAGCTAACTGGTGTCCTATTACTTAAAAAAGCTCATGTTGAAAAAATGTAAAAGTTTAGGTCAGCGGTTTCGAACCAAAAAAGCAGGCAAATTTAAGTCCCGATTGATCGGGACTTAAATTTGCCTGCTTTTTTGGTCGAAATGTGAGCGACCTAAACTTTCGTAGGTTTGCAGAGAATAATTTTTCGAAAT
>JBBANM010000102.1:0-23867 GCA_040401995.1 Saprospiraceae bacterium | reverse complement strand
AGGCCCGAGCCATAGCCCCTGGGGTTCTGTATCGAAGCTTTGACCTATTTTTAGCTGTAATCTTTTTCGATATTTTAATGCGTTTGCCCTGGGGTATAAACTCTGTTTTTGCGCATCATCAGTGTGCATTTTAGCTTACTACGCTATCGAATCAGAATCCTAATCAAGCTCTTATTCCTAATAACTAGATACCGATTGTTCTAAGAATTTTTGGTAACAAAAGAAATGAATTTTAATTTTATGGTCTTCAATTGACTGTTTATAATCGACAAATATGACACCCGAAAACAAATCATACGCTGATCTTATTTCAAAGATCGAACGTTTAGTAGAGGCCGGCCGAAGTAAGGCTGTAATTGCCATTAATCAAGTAATGGTAACTACTTATTGGAGTGTTGGGCGGCATATTGTAGAGTATGAGCAAGAAGGCAAGGAAAAAGCAGAGTATGGTTCTCAATTGCTAAAAAGACTTTCTAAAGACTTGACAATCAGGTTGGGCAGTGGATATAGTCACTCCAACCTGAATTACATGAGGATGTTTTTTCAGGCGTTTCCAATTTTGGAGACGGTGTCTCCAAAATTGAGTTGGGGACACTGGTTCGAGATTTTAAAGATTTCTGATCCCCTTGAACGCTCATTTTATCAAAAGCAGACAGAACACGAAGGCTGGGGAGTAAGAGAGCTCAAAAGGCAGAAAAAAAGTATGCTTTTCCACCGGCTGGCAGCAAATAAAGATAAAGAAGGCATACTTAGCTTGGCTCAGAAAGGCCAATTAATTGAAGCTCCTGAGGATTTGATCCGTGACCCTTATATCTTGGAGTTCTTGAAAATACCAGAGCCAACAAATTGGTATGAACAAGACCTGGAAAAGAGATTGATAGAACAGTTGCAAGAATTTCTGTTGGAATTAGGGAAAGGGTTTGCCTACGTCGGAAAGCAGTATAAAATTCATGTAGAAGGTAGATTCTTTCGAGTAGATTTAGTGTTTTATCACCGAATTCTAAAATGCTTTGTACTAATTGATTTGAAAAAAAACGAGGTAGAGCATGGAGATATTGGTCAGATGAATTTCTACCTGAACTACTTCCGAGAAGAAGAAAATACAGAGGGTGACAATGAACCAATTGGAATAATTTTAGCACGCGAAAAAAGTGAATTGGTAGTCCGATATGCTACTACCAATATAAATGCAAATCTTTTTGTCGCTAAATACCAGTTGTATTTGCCAAAAAGTGATGAGTTGGAACAAAAACTACGTGCAATTATGGAAGATGATGACATTTTACAATTGCCTGAATAGTGGCAAGTAAAATTATAAAATGGTACCATACTTCACTCGGGATGGAAATCGAACCGCTCTCAGCAAACCAATCGGAAAAAATTCCCTAATTTAATACATGTCCCAACCAAAACACCTACTCCGCATCATCATACCCATTGTTGTGATAATCTGCGCAGTGGTATTTATCCCCTGGGACTTAGTATGACTTAAGAGCTTGTTCAGGTTTCTGCTTCGAGCTACAAATGGCCAAAATTCACCCCAATTTCGTTACAAAAATGCTCATGTAGCGCTGCTACATTCCGCTTTTTGCGCCTCATTGGTGCGAATTTTAGCTCATTTTCGCCATCGAACCAGAATCCTGAACAAGCTCTTAATCTACCGGCTTGTTGCCAGGGTATTCGAGTATAGCGCGCTATGATAAGGATATTGATACTATAGTTGTGCTGTTCGTGAATACCAGTGGGGGGAACTCTTGGATGAAATTGGAAATGGTTTTCAAACGTATTGTGCGGATTTTACATAGACAAAGGTCGAAGAGATTATGAGTAGAGGCTTTTGAAATTAGGTCACGTACAAGCTGCCCTACCTTTAAAGTAATGGCAACTGCACAGTTCGTACAAGACTAAAATATGATGACAACGCCTGTACTTTTCTTAAGAACCATTTATTTTATATCGCCCTTAAAACCACCCCCCCGAGCGAAAACTCATCTTTTTTTCACACTTTTCGCTCGAAATTGAGTTATCTTTGGAGCGAAAACTACCTTTTTTAACCAACTTTTCGCTCAGACTACAAATTTTTACCATGGAAATCCCTTTTATCGGTCGGGAAAAAGAAAAGGAAATCTTACAAGAAGCCTTGCAATCAGCAGAGGCGGAGATGGTAGCCGTAGTCGGCAGACGCAGGGTAGGCAAGACCTTTTTGATCAAGAAAGTGTATGAAAAACAAATTATTTTCAGCACTTCTGGCGAATTGGGAGCTCCTCTCGACGAGCATTTAAAAAAATGGTCGTATGCCATCAAAGAATATTCGGGTTCAGCATTGCCGGTTGCTGTACCCAATACCTGGCTGGATGCTTTTATTTTATTGATCGACTACCTGAAAACGCTAGACCTTAAAGAAAAAAAGGTCGTTTTTTTGGATGAGTTGTCCTGGTTGGCAGCCAATGACTCGGGCTTTTTGCGGGGCTTGAGCTTTTTTTGGAACACTTGGGCGGTCAATCAAAATATTGTAGTGGTGATTTGTGGCTCTGCTGCTTCCTGGATGATTCAAAACCTCGTGCAGCACCGCGGTGGATTGCACAATCGCATCACCCGCCAGATTCTTTTAAAACCCTTCACCCTGGCCGAAACCCAGCAATATTTCCAGGCCCGACAGTTTAATTTCACCAAATATGAAATCGTTGAATTGTACATGGCTTTGGGGGGTATTGCCCATTATTTGAAAGAAGTGAAAGGTGAAAAAAGTATAGTTCAAAACATTGACCAACTTTGTTTTTCAGAAACTGGATTTTTGAAGGATGAATTTTCAAAACTGTATTTTTCGCTCTTCGAAAACGCCGAAAAACACATTGCCATCATTCGGGCACTTTCCAGCAGCAAGCAAGGCCTACCCCGCCAAAAGATCGTTGAACTCGCAAAAATCGCTGAAAACGGCAATACCACCAAAGTGTTGGAGGAACTGGAACTATCCGGCTTTATTACAGCCTATTATCCCTTCGGAAAAGTGAAACAGAATAAGCTGTATCGATTGACGGATGAATATTCGCTGTTTTACCTGCAATTCATCGAAAACAAAGTCAATGAAGGAAGCGGCACTTGGCAACACCTCAGCCAAACGCAGGAATACAAAACCTGGAGCGGTTACGCTTTTGAAAGCATTTGCCTCAAACACATTCCTTCTATCAAAAAAGCCCTAGGCATTAACGGAGTGTATTCTCTTTCTTCTACTTTTTACCAAAAAGCCAGTGAAGAAAAAAGGGGTACTCAAATTGATCTACTGCTCGATCGTGCCGATAATGTCATCAATGTTTTTGAGGTGAAATTTTACAACGGCGAAATTACCCTGACCAAAGAACAGGCCGAGGCTTTGCGGCGAAAGCTCTGGACTTTCGCTGAAGTCACCAAAACCCGCAAGCGACTGAGCCTCACGCTGCTCACCACTTATGGTTTGAATCGAAACGTCAATAGTTCGGGCTTGGTGGAAACGGTGCTGACGCTGGAGGATTTGTTTTTGGAGTGATCGTGTAGGAACAGGTGAATAATAAATTACCACTTTATCCTTGCTCTTTCGCTGCCACTCTTCCTATCTTTTTCGTTACAATGCCCCACATTGCGCCTCAAAAGATAGTCGATTGGCAACAAAATAGCGGCAGCTAAAATGTCAATTTATTAATCACCCATTCCTTAGCTGGACATTAGCCTGATTTATTCTTTTCCAAAACTCAAAAATCTCTTGTTAATCAGCTCCAAATCGAATTCGGTTGGATCAAAATCAGATCCAAGCCATTCTACAAGTTCTTCGTATTCCGGAGTACCTTTATCCTTCAACTTTTCGAGCGTATCCTTATAGCCCCAAATGCCCCCAAAGTCTTCAGGCGGGCACGCCATAGCGCCCGCGATCGCCTGAGGATAAGTTTTTCCAGGTTCTGCATCGTGTACTTTTTTTACTTCAACGAGGTGTTCCCAGCCATCACCAAAATCGTATTCGTAAATGATCTTATCTTTTGGCGCATTGAGCAAACTCTTGATTTTAATCTTGTGAGAATCTTCCATTTCATCCATGTCTAAATCATCTTCGAATGGAATCCCGATAAGTCGGCCATTTCTTCCTACTACAAATTGATGCAGGTGGCAATTGTACCAGCCCATTGCAGTTTGGATGGCGTAGTGAAGGTCGGCGAAACTCATCTCACTGGGAATGAGTATACGCCGCCAGATTTTGGGCTTGGAACCTTTCAGGGTAATGTCAATTTCAAGAATTTTGCTCATAAAATGAAATTTAGAACAGTCTTGGTAAAACAATGGTATGAATAGGCCTACAAATATAGAGAAATCGGTCTCAAAATGATTCCTGATGAGCACATAATTGTTTTAACATTGGCAAATAGTAGCGCCAATTGTATAGTTACTTCCATACTACTGGACATTTTCATAATGATCGGTTACCAAACCTTCCAGGTCTTTGAGACCTGGAAGGTTTACGCTTATCCTGAACCAAAATGCCCAATAGCATGATTCTTGCATCCTTTTTACCGATAAAAAATAGCTGTAAAAAATTAATCAAATTAGTTGGCAATCCTAACTATATTTCCCTACCTTTACATCATCATTTATTACCCAACTTGTACCAGTCAGTCTGGACAATTCAAAAAATCAAACAAATGGCTACTCCAACTAAAGGGTACGATTATGGCGCTAGCAATCTAACTGCATCGCCATTAAGTTTACTAGACCTAGACCTGCTAAAAAAGACCGTCCTGTGGTCAGATGCTGACGAAAAGGCATTAAAATTGGCCGGTGAAGTGCTGCAAGATCAGACCGACGAAGTACTGGATCTGTGGTACGGTTTTGTAGGGGGTAATCCACACTTGCTACAGTATTTTTCGCACAATGAAGTTCCCAATCCTGATTACCTCGCAGCGGTGCGCAAACGATTTGGGCTATGGATTCTTGACCTTTGCAATCGGCCTTATGATCAAGATTGGCTCAACTATCAATACGAGATTGCCTTGCGGCATCACACTGCAAAAAAGAATAAAACCGACGGTGTTGAAGCTGCTCCAATCATTCATTTTCGGTACATGGTGGCCTTTATTTTTCCAATTACCTATACCATCAAGGGTTTTTTGGGCAAAAAAGGACATTCTGCTGAACAGGTGGAGGAGATGTATGCCGCTTGGTTCAAAGCAGTAACTTTAACCTCTCTACTTTGGTGTTATCCTTATGTACATGATGAAGAGTATTAGATCTTGTTCAAGATTCTGCTTCGAGCTGCAAATGGCCAAAATTCACCCCAATTTCGTTACAAAAATGCTCATGTAGCGCTGCTACACTCCGCTTTTTGCGCCTCATTGGTGTAAATTTTAGCTCATTTTAGCCATCGAACCAGAATCCTGAACAAGCTCTTAAAAAATTTATTGTAAATAGTTGGCATTGCCAATTAAAAAATCTAATATGCAAGCAGCAGTTTTTGATACCTATGTGACCACCCTGCAAGGAGGGTTAATGCATTTCGATATCGTAGTGCCCAAAGACACCACA
This sequence comes from Saprospiraceae bacterium, assembly GCA_040401995.1. Classification (GTDB taxonomy): domain Bacteria; phylum Bacteroidota; class Bacteroidia; order Chitinophagales; family Saprospiraceae; genus Haliscomenobacter. The sequence continues at coordinate 18,323 of JBBANM010000102.1, read as the reverse complement.
TTTGAGCAAGTTACCGAATGGGGAAAAACTTACCTGAAACGCAAAGGGCAAGAAGGACAACCTCTAAGTTCCAAACAATGCAATTTTTGCCATATTGAAGAAGCCAATGCGGAAATGGCCGCGGCTTTCAAGCAGGAGGGGTATTACATCATTGAGATGGAGGGATGTGCTATTGCTCAGATTTAGGGATTTCAATACATTTTAATTCAAAAATGTCCGGCGGTTGTGTATTTTAACCGCCGGACAAAATATAACCAATGAGCAATAGCTTCGATCCTCTTTATCAGAATCAACATCTTGAGAGTAAAATTATCGTGGCGCTGGAGCGCATTGGGGAGGCATTTCGGGTTTTGCTTTGGCAACAAGGTCAGGTATTAAAACTTAGCCCCATTCAAATCCGAATTCTTATTTTTTGTCTTTTTCATCCTGCTGAAAAATGCAAGGTAGGCTACCTGGCTCAGGAATTTAATTTGGATAAATCAACGATCAGTGATTCGGTAAAAGTTCTTGTACAAAAAGAACTGATTGAAAGGGTAGTTTCATCGGAAGACGCGAGATCTTTCACCATCTGCCTTACCGGTTCGGGTAAAAAAATTGCCGAACAAACCGCTTCATTTGCTATTCCTTTTGAAAAACCCATCGAAAATTTAAGTAAAAACCAAAAAGAAGTGTTACTGCTTAGCTTGATGGAGTTGATCTATAAATTGCAACAGGCGGGTATCATTAGTTTGCAACGGATGTGCTTTTCTTGTCAGTATTATGAAAAAAACAACCAAAAACATTATTGCAAGTTTCTGAAAACTCCTTTAAGCGATCAGGATTTGCGGGTGGATTGCCCGGAGTATGAAACGGAGGATGTGAATAAAGGAGAGCTGAGAATATAAAACCGCTCATAATCCCAAAATGGTTCAAATAAACAGCCGGATAGAATATTTGACTAGAACTGCAATACGGCTTATCTTTGCGCAAAACGGATTCACATGGTTTTAGTTATCGAAACAACCAATCTTGATGCCATTCATGCGCTATACGAAGTAGCGAAAGCACATAATATTAATTTTCGGGTGGAATCAGATACGACGGATGTTGTTCAAGCTGAAGAACGTCAGCGCCGGATGAAGGTGTTGCAAATGTTTAAAGGTGGGTTGAAAAAATTTACAACAGGTTATCAGCCGGATAAACACGAATGGTATCAGCAATGAAAGTTTTTATTGATAGTAGCTTGCTAATTGAATATGAGAAGCAGACTCAAACCGAATTGTTGGAGGCACTCTTGGAAAGCAATCGTCAAATTTTCATTAATCCGATTGTTGTCAGCGAATATTTGTACCAGTTACTTGGCATCATAGGTGGTCGCTCGCCTATGAGCATTTGTGAAAGCGGAAAAATAGGAGAGATACTTTCTCAACACGATACTAAAACATTTCTTTCGGTATTTCAGATCTTACCAATTCCTGACGCAGCTCTTTCATTGGCCATTGATTTTATGCAAAAACACAATCTTTTGCCGAATGACGCGATAATTTTAGCCACCTGCAAATTACAGGATGTAAAAGTGTTAGCCAGCCACGATTCTGATTTTCTGAAGGCATGTATAGCAGAAGGCATTCAGTTGATCAGGAATGTTGCGGATTTAGTTTGATTTTTATCAGAGACTTGCCATTTTTTTTCAAGTCGTGTAAAAACAAGTCTCTGCTCTTTCAAACCTGAAAAATTATTGAATACTTGAACAAAATCCATAAATTTTGATGGTATTGCACTCAAGGTCAAGATTGAAATCAAAACGTTATTGTACAATGGATAAAATAAAAAAATATCAAGATGTTGTAATCAATTTCCTTCATTTCTACTTTGAATCAACAGGTGGAAATAAAAGAGATAAGGATGTTTCACGTAAAATAATTTCTGATAGAGAGAGCAATAGTTTTCAGCTTATTTCAATAGGTTGGAACGGGAAACATTTCGTTTTTAGTCCCATTTTTCATTTTGACATCATTGATGGCAAAGTGTGGATGCAATGCAATAATACCGAATGGGAAGCTGTAGACTACCTGATGGATCATGGTGTGGATCGAAACGATATTGTACTGGGATTTATCCCTCCCGAGGCTAGACAATATTCTGGTTTTGCTGTTGTATAGGATCACTCATCTTCTATTTCTTCAAACTCATTTAAAACAACCAAAGACTCCTTAGAAACCAAGGCTGATTCTTCAAATAGTTGTTTCTCAAGTAATCGTCGATCTTGTATTACATTGTAGTGCTCAATGGCTTCATTGATGTATTGATTCCTACTTACCTCCACCTGCGCCAAGATCTTTTCCATTTCCTCAAAAACAGGGTCGCTTATTTTTACTGAGATGCTTTTCATTAGTTTTTTTTCAAAAATGAGCTATTTCATGATATAATTCCAGTAACACCTAAAGGAAATATATCGTTGATTCATGTCATTAAAAGGATTCCCCCTTACCCCAGGTTCGATTAGTTCTGTTTTTAACAAGACCATAAGCCCCTTTTGGGGCGTGATATGGGTAGTAAAGGTAGTTCGTCATTTTTATAGTCCTGTAGGGACGAAATATGGGTATTGCTTCTCTTTAGATACCCAAATCACGTTCCTACGGGACTCTGGAAAACATCGGGGGCGTTGTTTTCTACCCATATCACGCCCCTAGCGGGGCTTCTGTTGCGCAGAATAATAGAACCAATTCTACCCCATCACACTCCCCCGATCAATCAAACACTCTACATCGCCGTGCAGCCACAACAAGGAAGCCGGCAACTGCGTACTCACCAACTGCGTCAGCAATTTTTTGATGATCGTTTGCTTTCCTTTGCCGGAAATCAACAAGATGATTTTTTTGGATTGCAAAATGGATCGCATCCCCACCGTCATTCCAAAAGTAGGGCGCTGGGACATCGATTGCGCCATGTCGTGTTGCAAGGTCGTGGGTAACAACTGGGCGATGTGGCAATCCGGTTGCAAAAACTCCGCGGGTTCATTGAAACCCAAATGCCCGTTTTTGCCCAATCCCAAAATACAACAGTCGATCAGCCCTTGGCGGTCTAACTCTTTTTGAAGACGATTGCACTCCGCCAAAGGGTCGGCTACCTCGCTGTTGAAGGCGAGGTAGCGATCAGCAGCCACCTGCAAGGGCGCCAACAGGTGCGCTTGCAGGTAGGCATGACAGGAGTTGGGGTCGCTCATTGGGATGCCGCCCCATTCATCGAGTTTCAGGATACGCAGGTGCTCAAAAAGTGCTGCATCATCGGCATAGGCGGCCGCCAATTGGGCGTATAGCCCCGTTGGCGAACCACCGGTAGCGGCGCAAACCAATAGGTCTTTTTTTTGCTGTAATTGCTGTAAAAAAATGGTGGCAGCATGCTTGCTCATCCCCTCCGCATCCTCAAAATAGGTAATCTTCATCGCGTTCTTTTTGCCTTTCCCTCTTTCACTTCCTTACTGCACTTTCCAGGTCTCTATCTCCGAAATTTCTCCCGTCGATTTCTTTTTGACGATCACTTTTTTGTCGCCATTGGGCAGGATCTCCTCTTTGATGAACCAGTGATCTTGGTCGTATTCGGTATATACGGAGGGTTTGCTCAAACCAGTCTGGCCGCGCCATACGGGTAACTTAACTGGTTCCCACAACTTGGTTTTGGCCGATAAATACGCCGCATCGATGATGGCATTCACCACATAACCATCGTAAAAAGTCTCGCTGGGTTGCAGGCCTTTTTCATAGGCGTCAAACATATCGATAAACATGTTGGTGTAGCCCAATTCGTGTACTTCGTCGCCCACCGGGAATTGCCATCCGCTGGAACTTTCGGCTTTTTCAGCCACGTACCCCTCCCCTGCTCCGCTGGTAAACATTTCAAAGCCGGTGCGCAACCAGGTATTGACCCAAATGGTGCCTTCGGTGCCCATCACTTCATCGCGCAAGTCCATGCCGCCGCGGAAGGTCCAGGATACCTCAAACTGACCAATGGCGCCGTTTTCATATTTCACCAACCCAATGGCGTGGTCTTCAGCGTCAATGGGCTTTACTTGGGTGTCGGCCCAGCACATCACCTCCACTGGCTTTACGTCTTTGCCAATAAAGCTGCGGGAAATTTCAATACAATGGCAACCCAAATCGAGAATCGCGCCGCCGCCGGCAAAGTTCATGTCCCAAAACCAATCGGAGTGCGGTCCAGGGTGCGTTTCGCGTGATTTAGCCCAGAGAATGCGGCCAATGGCGCCTTGTTTTACGTTGGCGAGTGATTTTAAAAATTTGGGGGTGTAACACAAATCTTCTAGGTAGCCTGCAAAAATACCGGCTTCTTCGCAAGCCGTCATCATGCGGAGGGCTTCCTCGGCGTTTCGACCAAGCGGTTTGGTGCACAACACCCCTTTTTTATGTTTTACGCAGAGCATCACTGCTGCCTCGTGTTGAAAATTGGGTAGGGCAATGACCACCAACTCGGTTTCAGGATGGGCAACCGCCGCTTCCATGTCGGTAAAATAATGCGGTACGGAATAGTCTTTGGAAAAACGCGCCGCAGATCCTTCACTACGCGAAAAAACGACGGTAACTTCGTCTTTGCTGCGTTTTCCGAGGAGGGATTCGGCGTAAAAGCGTCCGATAAACCCGCCTCCAAGAATGCATATTTTGGCCATAGTTGTCTGATGTTTTGAAGTGGTACTGATTGTTCTTATTCCAAAGCTAAAAATCCTCTGCGAATTATTTCATTTCTTTAAATTTTCCAACCAAGGAATCAACTGCTCCCAATGTTTGGATTCTACTTCCGGCGCAGGGCCCCCCGTAGGCAAGGACAAACCCGCCCGATTGTGCCAATACGTACGCAGTCCTACGCTGGAAGTACCAAACAAATCGTAACCTGATCCGGCTACAAATGCCGTTTGGCTTGCGGGTACACCCAGTTGCTCTAGTGCAAGTAAATAAGGCTTCGGGTGGGGTTTGTAAAAACCGGCGGCTTCAGCGGTGACTACTACATCCCATTCAACACGCAAACGTTGCGCGGCCCGCTCCCCTAGCCGCTGGGAGCAATTGGTGACAACCGCTATTTTGGAGTGGCGCTGGATGTGCATTAAAGCTTCATGAGCGCCGCTCCAAACGGGCAGCGTATCCCAAAGCATTTCTAAATCATCAGCCACCACAAGTGGCAATCCGGTAAGGAGAGCCGCCTGGCGAACGAGGTCTTCGTAGGGTTCATAAGCCCCGCAGCCGTAGGTCAATTCCAGGTACTTGGAGCGCCAGTTGCGCCCTTTTTCAACCGAGCCTGCCGCTTGGTTCCAAATGGACCAAGAATCCAAAAGGGCGGTCAGGAGGTCAAACAATACTGCAGCGGGCCATTTTGAACTGTTCATCCTATAGGCTGTTTGTACTGCTCCAAGAGCAATTGACCATTGATGCCGCCAACGCGTTGCACGCTACTGGTGCCACAGCGGATTGCGGTTTCAAAGCATTTTTCCAAAGGCGCACCTTGTAGCCATTCGTAGATAAAGCCGCCGTCAAAGCTGTCGCCAGCGCCAGTGGTATCGGCCACTTGAAGATTGGTGCGCAGAGATTCTGGTACGGGGTAATCCAAAACCAGATCGCCTAAAAATGCGGAAGCTCCCTCCCCACCTCGTTTGACCACCACCAAGTTTCCCGTTTTTGACAATTCAATTCCGGCCTGGTGAACATCCGCCATGCCAGTTATCGCCATGGCTTCATTTTCATTGGGCAAAAATACATCAATCAAAGGCAAGAGGGGTTTTACACGATCCCAATCACCAGCGGGCGCCCAATTGGTGTCGAGGGAAGTAGTGATGCCTTGGGTTTTCAATTTTTGCAAAAAAGACAACCAAAAGTCTTGCAGTTGTTCGAGTAAAAAAAAGCTGGCGATGTGCCAATGTCGGGTTTGGGCAAGTAAGGCATCGGTGATCAGATTGGGTACAATCTCCTCCATAGCGCCCAGCACGGTCAACATGGATCGATCGCCCAGGATGAAGATGTTGAGCCCCATGGGCGTTTTTTGGGTCGGACTGGTGTGGATATGCTCAATGTCGATGCCAATGTCATGCATCCGTTTTTTGACAAATGTGCCCAGGATATCGTCGCCAACAACGGAGATCAAGGCGATTTTGCCCCCTAGTTTTGCAAATTGTGAGGCAAAAATAGGCGCAGATCCGCCCAATTCAATCTCGTAGGAATCGGATAGTTTTTCTACTTGTCCAAATTCCGGTTTTTCTTTTCCCGTGATAACTACATCGGCAAATACATCGGCGATGGCGAGGATATCGTATGGCATGGTGTTGGATGCTAAAAAAATACAACAATCAAATTCATTTCAGAGGCTTGGCAATGGGATAATCAGGTGAATCAACCCGCGATTTAGCCAATAGCGCCTCCATTTCTTGGGCAATTTTTGGATAGCGATCCGCCAGGTCATAACTTTCGGATTGGTCGGTACTGAGGTCGTACAGCTCTAATTTCGCCTGGTTGCTGCTGCGCTTGATTGCTTTCCACTTGCCTTTGCGCAGCGCTTGATCAAAACCTCTTTCGTGGAATTCCCAATAAAGACTTTCGTGCTTGGTTTTGGTTTTTTTGTTGCTAAAAACATCCTGAAAAGAGACCCCGTCAACGCCCGCAGGAATGGGCGACCCTATCAATGCCGCAATAGTGGGCATAATATCCCAATTACCAAGGGGTTCATCGCTGATTTTGGACAAGGTGTTACCGCCCCAAACTATGGTTGGAACGCGAATTCCGCCCTCGTATAAATCTCGTTTGAACCCGCGCAAGCCCCCAGTGCTATCAAACTGTTTGACATTTCTGCCACCTTCCTGATGCGGACCATTGTCGGAAGTAAAAATGATGTACGTGTTTTTGTCCAGCCCCAGTTCGCGAAGTAGACCTCGTAGCTTGCCCAAGTCGAGATCTATCTGTCGGATCATCGCGGCGGTCGCGGCGTTGGGCATGATTTGCGAAGAATAGGTTGTCGACATGCCCGTACCTTTGACAAAGGGCGTTTCGGGAAAAACACTTTGACCATTGGGTCTTAGGAATGGTTGTAGGGATTCAGCCGTTGGGTTGGCCATTTCTGCATGCGGTAAAGTGGTAGGTAAATACAACAGAAACGGCTGATTTTTATTCGCTTTGATGAAATTAAGCGCCGCATTGAAAATGTAGGGCGCAGTATTTTGAGTGGAATCCATGGGGTGCAAAACGGTTTTACCACCCTGTGTTTCCCATAAATTTTTGACATGGTAATTGTGGGCAGCCATATGGTGGAGGTAACCCAGAAAATGATCCCATCCTTGTTTTTCGGGCGTACCTTCATTAGATTCCAGCCCCAGTCCCCATTTTCCAAACATACCGGTGACGTATCCTTGCTGTTTGGCGATCTTGGGAATTGTAACTTCCGACAAAGGCATTGGCGATTCTCGATTCCCTCTGATGGTAGCAAGTCCCATGTGTCTACCGGTCATGAGGGCATAGCGGGAAGGTGCACAAACCGTGCTGCCCGAGTAAAAGGCAGTAAATCGACAACCTTCCTTAGCCATTTGATCGAGGTTGGGCGTTGGGATCAGTTTTTGACCAAAACAACCCACATCGCCATAACCCAAATCATCGGCGATAAATACAATGACGTTGGGTTTTGAGACCGGGGGTACAAAAAATTGGGTAGCAAAAGACACTAGGAATAAAAAAATTGCCTGCATACTTAGGTGTTTTCAAAAATCAAAAATTCAATCAAAAACGGCTATCGTCCTGAGGGGAAATGATTCCCTAAAGACTGATCCAAACTCTCCAGGTACAACTGCTCCACTTGCGCACGCGCCCAGGGGGTTTTGCGCAAAAATGTCAAACTGGATTTTATACTGGGGTCGATGTTAAAACAACGGATGTTGACGCGCTTCCCCATTTCTTCCCAGCCATATTGTTCTACCAAATGGATCAGAATTTTTTCGAGGGTGATGCCGTGAAGCGGATTATTGGGTTGTTCGGTTTTCATGATTTTCTGTAAATAGATGTCCTAAACGAATTTCAAAATCCAAGCCAGCACCAATACGCCCAGCAAGCCCGTTACCGAAACCAGGGTATCCATTACCGACCAAGTTTTGATGGTGTCTTTTATCGAAAGCTGAAAGTATTCCCGAAACAGCCAAAACCCGCTGTCGTTGAAATGGGAAAACATCATACTCCCCGCCCCGATGCTCAAGACCATCAAATTGGGGTTGATCGCCGCCGTTCCCATCATTGGCGCAATGAAACCGGCCGTAGAAATCCCCGCCACGGTAGAAGAGCCCACACATACCCGGATGATGGCGGCAATGGTCCAGCCCAAAACGTAGGGATCCATACTACTGTGCTGAAGGTAATCGGCAATGGTTTGTGATACCCCGCCATCGGTAAGCACTTGTTTGAGGGCGCCAGCGCCGCCAAAGATGAGCAAGATGGAAGCCACATCCTTCACCGCATCGCCAAAGTAATGGTTGATTTCTCCCGCTTTTTTTCCCTTAAAAATACCCAAGGAAAACGAAGCATAAAGCACCGCAATCAGGAGACTTACCGTAGCGTCGCCAATGAACAAAAAGAAGTTTTTCACGGGATTACCGTCGGCCAAATACGCCGTGATAATCGTACTAATGCCAATCAAAAATATGGGCATCAAAACGGTCGTAAAACTGGTAAAAACGGAAGGCAGTTCAGCTTGCGGCACTAGGGGCGCAACGAAATTGAGATTAGGCGGATTGGTGTATCCCTTAACCGTGGAACCGTACAAAGCGCCCGAAATCAAAATGGCCGGAATGGAAATCAGGATCCCGTAGAATAAGGTGAGCCCCATGTCGGCATGCAACTGTTTGACCAAATACAAGGGCGCGGGGTGCGGCGGCAAATAACCCTGCGTAACCGCCAGCGAAGCCAACAGCGGCAAACCAACATACACCGCCGACAACTTATGTCGATGCGCCACGGTAATGGCCAAGGGTACGGTGAGCAAAAAACCAACCGAGTAAAACAAGGGCAAACCTACGATAAATCCGGTGAGCATAAAGGCCCAACGCACGTGTTTGGTGCCTACCCAATCGATGATTTTATTGGAAATTTGCTGGGCCGCGCCACTTACCCCTACCAATTTACCGAGCATAGCGCCCAGTGCAATGATACTGGCAATGGATCCAAGGGTGCTGCCCAGACCATTCTGAATGGATTTTATCAAAGCGTCGGGCGACATGCCCAAGGCCACGCCGATACCCAAACTGGCGATTAAAAAGGCCAAAAACGTATGGACCTTAAAATAGGAAATAAGCAGCACCAGCACGAGAATGCCAATAAGGGTAACCAGAAACGCCATGCAGTTGTTTTTTATGAGCCAACCGAAATATACTCAATCTACCGTTACAGCATAGTTTGACGCAAAAAATTACTTCCCGATTTTTTGAGCGGCTTTTGAATAGGAAGCTCACTTGAAATGAACCGTTCGGCTTCCTATTCAAAAGCCAAAATCGGGAAGTTAATTTTTCTGCGTTGCATACCGCTTTTTCAAGAGATTCAACATGAACACATTGACTTCAAACTGGTTGGCAACGGGCTCTTGACTATTCGGCAGTAAAGGCATATACGGCGCAGGACCAAACTCGGTGGTGATCGTCAAGGGTTTATCAGCGCGGCGGTGCAATTCTACCACTTGATCCCACCACCCCAGGTGTACGTTGAGCGTGTCTGCCCACTCGGGTACGCGCGGGTCGTTCACCTGAGGTCCTTCGCTGAAACCCACCCGCGAGTGGATATGATCGGTATGGGCGATGGCCAATTGCACCGCCTCCGTTTGATCCTCCAATAACGATTCATGCACATTGCACCAATGGGAGATATCGAGGGCAAGACGAATTTGCGGCAGTTGTTCCAAATAGCGTTTGGCCACATGTGCGGCAAAAAGCGATTTCCCGCGATGGGTTTCGTGGATGATTTTTACGCCCGTTTCTTCGGCTATGCGGAAAGCAGTCTCGAAGATGACTTTGTTTTGCGCAAAACCAAACCAGTCTTTCCCAGTTTGGCAATTGATGAATATGGGATCCATCGTCAATTGATTGCGAATGTGGCGTTCGTAGTTTTTGGCGTTTTCGGCTACATCGGTTTCAAAAGATTGGTAATACTGACCAATGAATTGTAGCCCATGTTTTTGCAAGGCAGCGCGCGCTTCTTGCTTTTCGGCTTCGTCAATGGGCATGGCGTATTCCACGCCATCATAGCCTGCCGCTTTGACACGTAGGCAAAAATCATCCCAGGAATCTTCGGCGCCCCAGCGGGGGCAAAAGAAGGCAATAGCAAAGTTGGGGGAAGCAGGGTTAGCTGATCCGAGGTTCATAAGCGAAATAGTTAGTTTCGTAAGATAGATTAACTACACGCCTTCTTGTAACGTAATTTCTTTCTCTTTGGTTAGGAAATCGGCTTGTAAAGGTGTTTGTTTTCCACTGTCAAATAAGGCAGCATCCGGCACCATTTTTACCGGCTCAATACAGGAAGTATGTTTTTCCCGGAAAGGCTTGTTGTAAGATAGGTTGTAAGCAGAGATTACCGACCAGCGGGCGGTATCCGATAAATTTGCTTCGGAGCGATGCAGGATGTTGCTATGAAAAAACAGCACATCACCCGCTTTCAATTCACAGTATACCAATTCAGAAACCTTTTGCGCCTCGGTGACAAAATCCATATCAGCGCCCTGTTGCTCGCCCGCAAAAAGGTGTTCAAAACGCTGCATTTTGTGGGTGCCTTTCAATACTTGCAAACAACCATTTTCGATGGTGGCATCGGTGAGGGCTACCATTACTGAAATCATTGCTTCGGGATACAAGAACCCATTTTTGTACCAATAGCCATAATCTTGATGCCATTCCCAAGCACCGCCTACTCGCGGTTCTTTTTGCATTACTTTGGAGTGAAAATGGCATACTTCGCCTTCGCCCAACAATTGCTGAACCCCTTCCACCAGCCTTTGGCAACGCGACATCAAGCCGAAGGAATCGTCGCCAGGGGTAAACCACAAAGTGAGTTTGGTTTTGAATCCATTTTGATCATTGAGGTCAAAGGAGTTGCCGACAACCGAATCGTCGGTAGCTACGCTGTATAATAACTCAATTTCGGCACTGGAAAACAAGTTGCGAACGATCAGGTAACCGTCGCGGTGGTAAGACTGGATGTCGTTTGCAGTGATCATGGCATGGTGTTTTGTTGAAAAAGGAAATAGAACAGGCTTTAAGGTAGGGGTTATTGCGGAAAAAAGAAGCATAAAAAGCGGATTTTCACTTGAAAAAATGAACTTCAACTTATGAAAACTAGTACCTAAGCGCTTGACATAGAGGCTTACCGGGTATAAAAAATTGGTATCTTAGCGGCAAGTTTTAAAAGAATGCAGAAAAAATTCAACATCACGGGCATTTGTCGCCCCGCCAAACACTATATGGCGGACGTATCCGACAAATTGGCGAAAATACTCGCTATGGTCAAAGATGGCGACTATTTCATCATCAATCGCCCCCGTCAATATGGGAAGACGACAACTTTATACACTTTGGCAGAATTGCTAGAGCAGAAAGAAAATTACCTTGTCTTTAACATCAGTTTTGAAGGAGTTGGGAGTCATTTTTTTGAAGAAGAATCCGTTTTTTGCCGCGGATTTATTCAGTTATTGGCAGATTATGCCCACTATCGTGCACCAGAATTGTTTGACTGGTTGAGCGAAAATGCAAAACAAAAAAACAGCATCCAGGAACTAAATGATTTCATTACTCAATTGGTAGAAAAAACCAAAAAAGAGGTCGTCCTACTAATCGACGAAGTGGACAAGAGCAGCAATAACCAGCTGTTCATTGACTTTTTGGCCATGTTGCGCAACAAATACTTGTCGCAAGAACTTGCTAAAACCCTACACTCCGTGGTACTTGCTGGTGTTCATGATGTCAAATCCCTAAAACTCAAACTTCGCCCAGACAGTGAACAAAAATACAACTCCCCCTGGAACATCGCCGCAGAATTTACCGTAGACATGAACCTCCAACCCCTGGAGATCGTACCGATGTTGGAGGAATATGCCAGGGATAAACAGGTCGCTTTAGACCCAAATTTGATTGCTGACCGTCTGTTTTACTATACATCCGGTTATCCTTTTTTGGTGAGTAAATTATGTAAAATTTTTGACGAGCAACTGCTGCCTACAAAGATCGATAGCACCTGGACAATCGATGATGTAGAACTCAGTGCCTCCATGATTGTGAAAGAAACCAATACCAATTTTGATGGCTTGATCAAAAACTTGGAGAACTATCCTGCTCTATACAATTTGGTTTATACATTAATGATCGACATTGAATACACTGGTTTTTCCATTCACGATCCGATAGTCAGCATGGGCTTGATGTATGGAATTTTGAAAAACGGTCGCGGCATTAGCATCCACAACCGCATTTACGAAGAAGTCATTTATGCCTACATGACTTCAAAAACCTCTTCTCAAGTACTTTTAAGCGAATACAGCTTATTCAAAGGTTTCAAACTTCCGGATAATCGCCTGAACATGGAAGCCGTATTGCTGAAGTTTCAAGCTTTTATGCGCGAACAATACAGCGGCAAAGATGCCAGTTTTTTGGAACGCAATGGCCGTTTGATTTTTTTGGCCTTTCTCAAACCCATCATCAACGGCTCAGGTTTCGATTTTAAGGAACCACAGATTTCGGAAGAACGGCGCCTGGATGTGGTGATTACCTATCTTCAACACAAATACATCGCTGAATTGAAAATTTGGCGCGGGGCGGAAGCCCATGCCGATGGTTTGGCACAATTGGCTGATTACCTTGATCGGCAACAGCTCAACGAGGGTTATCTCCTCATTTTTGACCATTCCAAAAAGAAAAGTTGGAAGAGCGGTTGGGAAAAGGTGATGCAAAAAAGAGTCTTTGTGGTGTGGGTGTAAATGTGAGACTGTTCGTCATAGCACCTCTGTCTTGTCTTAAAACAGCATTCCAGTCTACATTTCCCTCAGGGTGGTAGGTATAGTATTTTTAAATCTGGAGACAAATTGTTTGCCCTTTCTTTGTATTTCCGCCGAAAAATGAGTTTTTTTTCGGCGGAAATCAATAATATTACTATCTTTCTGCCGAAAAAAGTCAATAAAAATGGCGAAAATAATTGGAAGACAAGCCGAAATAACCGTTCTAAAATCTTTATTAGGCATAGATAGCTCTACCTTTGCTGCTGTCTATGGGCGCAGACGAGTCGGCAAAACTTTTTTAATCCGCAATGTTTATGACGGTCAGTTCTCATTCCAATTGACAGGACTAGCAAATGTAGATTTATCGCATCAATTGACTAATTTTCATGCTGCATTGGTTAATTACTTTCCAGATTTTGAAGATCAGCCCATAGCAACTACTTGGTTCCAAGCCTTTCAACAGCTCATTAAAGGCTTTGAAAGCTTACCTAAAACAGGTAAAAAAACGATATTTTTGGATGAGTTACCTTGGCTAGATACCCCTAATTCCTTCTTTATTTCAGCCTTAGAACATTTTTGGAATAGCTGGGCGAGCGCACGTTCTGACATTAATCTTGTTGTTTGTGGCTCGGCAGCTTCATGGATCATCAACCAACTCATCAACAATACTGCCGGGTTGTATAATCGGGTAACGCACCCTATTTACCTTGAACCCTTTACTTTGGCCGAGTGCGAAGCCTTCTTTAAGGATAAAATACCCAGTTATGACCGTTATCATATTTTGCAGTTGTATATGGTTTTTGGCGGTATTCCCTTCTATCTAAATGCCATAGATCCTAGTAAAAGTGCGGCTCAAAACATTAATGATTTGTGTTTTAAAGTTCGTGGGAAATTTCGCAATGAATTTGAAAAACTATATGCCAGTCTTTTTAAAAAAGCCGACAAACATATTGCTGTCATCGAAACGCTTGCTCAACAGTCAATGGGTATGGAACGTCAGGCGCTTTTGAAAGCCGCTAAATTAACCGACGGCGGCAACACTACAACTATTTTGCGGGAGTTGGAAGAAAGTAGTTTTATCAGGAAATACAATACTTTTGGGAAAAATAAGAACAAAGCGTTGTATCAATTAACCGACTTCTATTCCTTATTTTATCTCAAATTCATCAAAAATAATAGCTCATACGATGATGATTTTTGGATAAATGGCATAGATAAACCCGATACCCGCGCTTGGAGTGGCTATGCTTTTGAGCAAATCTGCCTTCTCCATCTTCAACAGATTAAGAAGGCCTTGGGTATCAGCAGTGTACAAACTCAATCTTCCGCTTGGCTGGGTAGCGACGGTAATGAAAAAGCGCAAATTGACTTATTGATTGATAGACGCGACCAAGTTATTAATCTGTGTGAAATGAAATTCTCTATCAAACCTTTCACTATTGACAAGGCCTATTCCGAAGATTTGCGCCGCAAAATAGGCGTTTTTAAAGATAGCACTAAAACCACCAAAGCGGTTTGGCTGACTTTTATTAGCACTTATGGATTAACCCAAAATGCTTATGCTCAATCGCTGGTTCATACTTCTTTGTCGATGGATGTGTTATTTGAGTACTCATAAAATGTAAGGAGTTAGAGCTTGTTCAGGATTCTGGTTCGATGGCTTAGTGAGCTAAAATTCGCACCGATGAGGCGCAAAAAGCGGAGTGTATTCCCCCGATTCGATCGGGGGAGATAGGTCAGCGCTACATGAGCATTTTTGTACCGAAATTGGGGTGAATTTTGGCCTTTGTAGCTCGAACCAGAATCCTGAACAAGCTCTAAAAGTCATGCAGCAAAACCAAAACCTGATTTTGCCCAATGACTACTCCAGCACTAGCGTAAATAAATTGCTCAATCAGCTCTATTCCAAAGAATGGGTTGTCTATGCCAAGCCTCTCTTTGCCGGACCAAGGTCATTACTGGAATATCTCGGCAGATATACTCAACGCGTAGCCATTAGGAACGGATCCTCAACGTAAGCGACCAGCAAGTCACTTTTCGCTATCGGGATTATGCCGATGCCAGTAAAATCAAAGCCATGACTCTGAATATGGAAGAGTTTGCTCGGCGTTTTTTACAACATGTGCTGCCCGTTAACTTCCGAAAAATATGCTACTGTGGCATATTTGCCAAAAGAACACAGTCCGTTACCTTGGCCGCTTGTCGTAAAGCCTTAAAGGTGAAGCCGCCAGAGCCCAAACCCAAACTGGATTGGAAAGAAAAGCTCTATCAACTCACCGGGATAGATCCGAACCGATGCCCCAAGTGTGAAAAAGGCAGCATGCAACTTGTAGAGGTGATTGCCCAGCCAAGACCACCGCCGCAAAACGGGGCTGTTCTTGATATTTATATTCCTGTGGTGGTTCTTCCTGCTATTGACTAGGCTGCGAAGCTGGTATTTTTTTGATTATACCTCAAAAAACAGCTTTGAATTTGTAGTCTGAAGTGTTTATCTTGGCTCATCAATTCTAGCAGCCTTGGGTTTAGTCCAGTTGGCTGCTCCGATGCGGAAGCGAATGGATTTATTCATTGCCCATAAGTTCGTGCATAACCGGCGGCTTTGTCCAACTGCTCTGTATCCGAAAGCTTGGCGGCCAAGCCTTCGGATACAGAGTTTAGTGTTGTGAGTCATGCTTGAGCGAAGTTGCTAAGTTGAAACTAACTGAGTAACAAAAACGAGAACTAACTAAAAAAAGTAAATAAAATGACAACTTACCTAATTTTAGCACAAATTATTGTAGCAACATCAGTTGCCTATGTTTGGATTTTTCGATATCATGTAATCATGAAAGAATTTAAAGAATTTGGACTAAGTGATTTAACCCGAACCTTTGTAGGAGCAAGTAAGATTTCGCTGGCAACTTTATTAATCGTGGGAATTTGGTATCCATTATTAATTCCTATTCCTGCTATTCTTATGGGCTTTTTTATGTTAGCCGCTCAATATTTCCATTTCAAAATAAAAAATCCATTCTTTAAACGATTACCCTCATTATTTTTCTTGATTTTATGTGTCTTCATTGCATTAGTTTCATTAGATATAATTTAGATATGAATTATTTATTTATTTTGAGTGTTATAATATCAAGTTTATCATTTTTAGCATATTCTATTTCATACTTCATTTCACCTCATATGAAAAGTGAATTTAAACGCTTCAAATTAGAGGAATTAGGACTTATGACAATTATCTTAGAAATTTTGGGTGCTATTGGGTTATTAGTAGGTTTATTATTTAAACCTATTTTATTAATATCATCTGGTGGACTTGCCATATTAATGTTGCTTGGTTTAATTGTAAGAGTTAAATCGAAAGATAGTCTTTGGATTTCTTTGCCAGCAATATTTTACATGGGTTTAAATGCCTATATATTTTATTGGGCAATTTTTAATTGAAAAAAATTAAAGACTTAACTAAGTGGCAAAAGTAGCACGAATGCATAACAAGGGGTTTGGCAAAAGTGTGGCTGGACGTAAGTAAAATCGTCAGCAGCAAATATCCAATCTTCAGTTGGGGCTGGACAAAAATATTTCGACTTTAGTTCTTAATTTCAACAAAATATTTTCAATCAGCAGCGGTTATGGTCGGACGGAATTCTAATTCCACACCTTCACCAAGCCCTGCCCGTTGTGCGTCATTCTAAGAGCGTGTTCAAAAATTTTATATTGCCGAAAAGTCTTTTTCTGATCTAAGAGCTTGTTCAGGTTTCTGATTCGAGCTACAAATGGCCAAAATTCACCCCAATTTCGTTGCAAAAATGCTCATGTAGCGCTGACCTGTCCTCGACAAAGTCGGGATACACTCCGCTTTTGGCGCCTCATTGGTGCGAATTTTAGCTCATTTTCGCCATCGAACCAGAATCCTGAACAAGCTCTAAGGCTTCAAGTTCAGACCATTTTGATTCAGCTAAGGCAATAAATTCTTCTTTTGTAAGAATGATGTAGTAATTTTACAAGGTGTAATGCAAAGATACTAATAAGGCTGGTTATGCGACATTTTGAACTATACCCAAAAAAAACTTACTTTTGCCTCTCAATTAAAAAAAACCACTCAATGGTTCAAGACAATATCATCATAAAGGGTGCAAGAGAAAACAATTTGAAAAACATTTCGCTTGAAATCCCCCGCAATAAAATCACCGTTTTTACGGGCGTTTCAGGTTCTGGCAAATCTTCTTTGGTTTTTGATACCATTGCTACGGAAACGCAGCGGCAAATGAATGAAACGTATTCTGCATTTATACGTGGTTTTTTGCCAAAATACAGCAAACCTGATGCAGATATGCTTGAAAATCTGTCGGTTTCTATTGTGGTTGACCAAAAAAGATTAGGCGGCAATTCACGTTCTACCTTAGGGACAATTACAGATATTTACAGCACTTTACGGCTTTTGTTTTCAAAATTTGGCACGCCGCACGTTGGCGGAGCGTATATTTTTTCTTTCAATGATGCCAACGGTATGTGTCCCGAATGTGAGGGCATTGGCATCAGTACGGTGGTTGATTTAGACACTATTTTTAATATGTCAAAATCGCTGAATGAAGGGGCAATTTTATTGCCTATTTTTAAAGTAAATTCAATAGATTGGAACATCTTGACTTTTCCGAAATACTTTGATTTGGATAAAAAACTGGCAGATTACGATGCCGACGAATGGAATTTATTGCTTAATGGCAATGGTGGCGTTAAAATAAAAATGGAGTTTGCAGGGGCTGCGGGCATCAATATCACTTTTGAAGGTGTGATAGAAAAATTTAAAAGAAGATATGTTGGTAAAGATATTTCTGAAAGTGCCAAAGCCAAAATTGCTAAAAATTTGACGCAAGGTACTTGCCAGAGTTGCAACGGGTCAAGGCTCAATCCGACGGTTTTGAGTAGTAAAATCGGCGGCTACAATATTGCCGAAATGACGGCTATGGAAGTCTCAAAACTCAAAGAAGTGATTGATGCCATTGACGATAAAAATGCCCAAGTCATAACCAAAACCATTTCCATACAATTGGAGCATCTTATTTCGATGGGATTGAACTATATCAGTTTGAACAGAGAAACCACGACGCTCTCGGGTGGCGAGTCGCAACGTGTCAAAATGGTGAAATACTTGAACAGTAGTCTCACCAATATGATTTATATTTTTGATGAACCGAGTATTGGTTTGCACCCAAGAGATGTAGCACGCTTGAACACCCTACTCAGACAATTGCGGGACAAAGGCAATACCATTTTGGTAGTAGAACACGACCCCGATGGGGCGCATTTCAAAATTTCGCAAAACACTCTGTTTTTGTTAATTAAGCGTTTCA
>JBBANM010000101.1:3987-24619 GCA_040401995.1 Saprospiraceae bacterium | reverse complement strand
GGCTCTATTGCAGCTGCCCTCCTCTTTTGGTATTTTTAACCCATTATTCGCATAACTCATTAATCTCAATCTACGTTATCGTGTAAGAAAGAATTGCCTAAGCGTAATTCCCCTTCATCATCGTCAGAAATGGTCCACTGCGAGAGCGCGGGCTCTGCCGAATTAGGCACATCTTCGAGGTTAACCCCCCGACGCAAGTAAGCCGGCTCGCTTTCCAAGTCGTTTACTACCTGTGGGTTATTGAGTTTTTGCGCATTGGTGTTGTTGCGCAAACGCTCTCTACGGCGATTGTCCATTTCGGCTTTACGACGGCGCTCCTCTTCTAGTTTTTCTTTATTTTCCTCCTTCAAAAAAGGCTCGTCGTAGTTGCTGTGGTTGTTGCGTTGGTGCTTGTCGATGGCCGCCCGGATGTTGTCAAATTCGAACGTGTACGCAGTTCTAGTGTCCGAATCTTCAAAACCGATATCCGCTAAGTTCCGTTTGGCCGTGTCTTTTTTTGAACGGTCCAAGTCTTCATCTAGCGATACAACAATTTTATCCGTGGTGTTGGCGCGTTGATCGCCGGCAAAGCTGCGGTTTTCAAAACCGGTAGCAATGATAGTCACATTCAACTTGTCTCCTAGGCGCTCGTCAAAGCAGTTACCCCAGATCAAGTCGGTGCCATAGCCCGCTTCTTCCTGCACAAACTCGGTGATTTCAAAGATCTCATCCATGGTCACCTCTTTTTTACCAGAAGAGATGTTGAGCAGGATGTGTTTAGCGCCTTTGATGTCGTTGTCTTCCAACAGTGGCGAATGCAAAGCCTCATCCACTGCCCGACGTGCGCGGTCTTCGCCTTCCGCTGAAGCAGTACCCATGATGGCTACGCCGCTTTGGCGCATCACCGTATTGACGTCTTCAAAGTCAACGTTGACATAACCAGGCACCGTGATGATCTCAGCAATACCCTTGGCCGCTGTGGTCAGGATATTGTCGGCCTGAGCAAACGCATTGGAAACCGAAAGATTGCCATAAATCTGGCGCAGTTTATCGTTGGAGATGATGATGATCGTATCCACGTTTTTGCGTAGCTCCGTCAATCCGTCCATCCCCTGCGAAATACGGCGACGACCTTCAAAGTTGAAGGGCAAAGTCACAATCGCTACGGTAAGGATGCCCATTTCACGAGCGGCCTTAGCAATGATTGGCGCAGCGCCAGTACCGGTACCACCACCCATACCAGCAGTTATGAACAACATTTTACAGTTGTTCTCCAAGTAGCCGATAACTTCTTTGATAGAAGTTTCGCAAGCCGATTTTCCAACTTCAGGTTTTGAACCGGCGCCAAGTCCTTCCTCTCCCAACTGAATGCGGGTGGGAACAACGCTGGCGTTCATGGCCTGAATATCGGTATTACAAATGGCAAAATCGACGCCGATGATGCCTTGTTTAAACATGTGGTTCACGGCGTTACTACCGCCTCCACCTACACCTATGACCTTGATGATCGGGCTTTCTCCTTTTGGCAAATCGAAAAGCATACCCTTTGATTTTTTTGATGAACGTTTCTTTTTTGTCTCCGATTTTTGATCGGCAAAAAAAACGATAAATTAAAATTCTGCATCCGGTTCAGCCTCGAACCATTCTTTGGTTTTTTTGAAGATCTGATCGTACCAGGTACTTCCACTGCGATTGTCTTCCTCTTCCACTTTAGCCGATTGCTCGGTGGTGGCTTTGGCAGTTGCAGTAGCGGTGCTGGTAGATTCCACCTGAATTCTGCCCATGGTGCGATCTTCAATCCCCTTCATCAGCAAGCCGATCGCCGTAGCGTAAATTGGGCTGCTCAATTGCTCGGTGTACCCATGCGCCAAATGCTCGATAGGGATACCGATACGGGTTGACAAACCGGTATGGAATTCAGTCAGTTTTTCAATGTCTTTCAGTAAAGCGCCACCACCGGTCAGTACGATACCAGCAATCAGTTTACGCTCCAATCCTGAACGGCGGATTTCCCAAACTACGTAGTCTAGTATCTCCTCCACCCGTGCTTGGATGATGCGCGCCAGGTTTTTTTCCGAAATCTCCTTGTGATCGCGACCTCTCAAACCAGGGATGGTGATGATGCGGTTGTCGTACACCTCATCGGCCATCGCCGAACCAAAGCGCACTTTAAGTTTTTCGGCTTGTTGCGCCATTACGGTGCAACCTTCTTTTACGTCTTTGGTGATTACATTACCACCAAAAGGAATCACCGCGGTATGGCGAATGATGCCTTCCTGGAAAATGGTAATATCGGTAGTACCGCCGCCTATATCCACCAAGGCCACGCCTGCTTCTTTTTCTTCTTCACTCAACACCGACATAGCCGATGCGATGGGCTCCAGCGTCATGTTGATCACCTTGAGGTCATTGCGCTCCACACAACGTTGGATGTTGTTGGAAGCCGTGATCTGCCCGGTGATGATGTGAAAATTGGCTTCCAAGCGTACACCCGACATACCGATCGGATCGGTGATGCCCTGCTCGTTGTCGACCGAATATTCTTGTGGCAAAACGTGCAAGATCTTATCGCCCGGAGGCAATACGAGCTTGTACATATCCGAAATCAATTTGTCGATGTCGGTTTGGCTGATTTCGCCAATGGTGCTGTCGCGCATCAAAATGCCTCGGTGCTGAAGACTTTTGATATGCTGGCCAGCGATGCCCACATGAACATGGTTAAAATCGGTTCCAGCGCTACGGCGCGCCATGGCGACTGCTTCCGCAATCGCATTAACTGTTTTTTCGATGTTGGAAACGACACCCCGCAAAACGCCTTCGGAGTTTACTTTTCCTACACCCAGGATTTCCAGTTTTCCGTGTTGGTTTCTACGTCCGGCAATGGCGCAAACTTTTGTTGTGCCAATGTCGAGCGCGACGACCAAATCCGAATTACGTGCATTAGTTTCCATCATGAATGTCCATTTTAAGGTCTAATAGGGACTATAATTTATCCGTGAAGCAGCCATTGCTACTTGCACACCACTTGGCCTCGGTACCGCAAGTCTATTCTACGGTATTTTCTCCAGCCTTCATAAGGAAGCCCTTCCTTATAAAAAATTTTTAAATTCTGAAATTTGTCCAAAGCATCTTCGTAGTGACCAAAAATGATTTTTTGATCACCCACCATTGGGATAAGAACAAATTCCTTATTGCTGCTTACGTATACTTGTTCAATTTGCGCATGCAAAAACTCGTCGTTGCGCAAGTCGTTCGACAAGGCGAATAAGTCTTTGATGACGTTGTGTTTGCGTTCCAAAAAATCAGGAACATGCGGCGGAATATTACCGGTAGCAACCAAAACCCGCGCGGTAAGGTGTTTGGACAAAGGCATTTTTACGCCGTCTTTGTCCAGGTAATAGTTCAATCCATTGCGATCAATCACCCGAAGTACTGGCTCACGCTGCTCGATGCCAATGCGCACGAAGTTGCGGGAATCCATGTACACATTGGCATCTTTGATCAAAGGGTCTTCTTCTAACACTTTTTCCAAGCGTTGTACTTCGATGGCCTTGATCGGCAAACCCTCCAAATGAAAACCAAAGCTATGTCCCACCGTCGACAATACGTCTTCGGGTTTGATCATCAGGTTGCCGTCAGGAAGGGGTTCGATGTCTACCTTAATCCCTTGCACCAGACTACCTGATTTCTGTTCTACTGCCGAAATGATGAGCAAACCGCCTAGAAACAGTCCCACCGTCCAGCCCAACTGGCGCATTTGTTTTTTCGAAAAAAATTGTGTGCTCATGACAATGGGTATTTTTGTTGTAGCCATTGGCCAATCGGTTCCACCAAGGTGTCGATGTCGCCAGCTCCAAGGCTCAGCAACACTTCAATATCTGTATTTTGCAAGCTGTTTAGCAAGTCGTTTTTTGCCACCAAATGCTTGTTTTTCAATTTCATCTGCGAAAAAATGATGTCGGAAGTTACCCCAGGCATCGGCAATTCGCGTGCAGGATAGATGTCCAACAAAAAAGCTTCATCCAATCCGTCAAGCGCCGCTGCAAAGCCTTCCGCAAAATCGCGGGTACGGCTGAACAAGTGAGGCTGGAAAGCTCCGGTTATTTTGGCGTTTGGAAAAAGTTCGCGCGCGGCGTTGATCGCTGCTTGCAACTCGGTTGGATGGTGGGCGTAATCATCGTAATAAGCCACTTTTCCAGCCCGATACACCAATTCAAAACGTCGTTTCACCCCACGGAAAGTAGCTAAACCTTCGCGAATGGCTTCTGGTTCCACACCCAGCGCTAAAGCGATGGATAGCGCCACTGTAGAATTTTCTACGTTATGTCTTCCAGGCAGTGCCAGTTTTAAACCTTCAATGCTGCGACCTGGCGCCTGGTAATCAAAAACAAAAAAGCCGTCTTCTACCCGTACATTTTTGGCTTGATAATCGCCGCCATCAACGCCAAATAGCTTTACATCATCCCGATTGGGGAATTGATCGCCCAAACGGTATTGCAACCACAACTGACCGCCAGGTTTGATTTGCTGGGCAAATGCTTTGAAACCAGTTTCCAAAAGGGTCTCTGCATCGCCATAAATATCCAAGTGATCGGCATCCATCGACATGATGGCGGCATGATCGGGGTGTAAATGCAAAAATGAACGGTCAAATTCGTCGGCTTCTACTACTACCCAATCGCTGCTTCCCAACACGTAGTTGGATTCAAAATTGCGGGCAATGCCGCCCAAAAATGCGGTACAATCAATGCCGCCAGTGCGCAACAAATGCGTGGTAACAGAGGAAGTAGTGGTTTTACCATGTGTACCAGCAATGGCTACTGTTTTCATGCCTTTGCTGATGATGCCCAATACTTCCGCACGTTTTTTGATGGGGAAGCCGTTGTTCAAAAAATATTGGAACTCGATGTGAGTGGTCGGTACTGCTGGGGTATAAACTACCAGATCCACACCAGCCGGAATTTTACTGAGGTCTTCGTCGTAATGAATCTGCATGCCTTCAGCTTCCAGGGCTTTGGTCAATGGCGTTGCGGTACGGTCATAGCCATGCACCTCTACCCCCCGTTGGAGGAAGTAGCGGGCGATGGCGCTCATTCCGATGCCGCCGATGCCAATGAAGTACAACTTCTGGATGTCTTGCAGGTTCATAATCTTTTTAGTATCAGTACGTTCAAAAAAAATCAAATCAAACTCAACGCTTCGGCGGCAATAGCCGCTGCTGCATTGGGTTTAGCCAATTCTTGTATGTTGTGCGCCAAAGCATTTCGCTTGACATCATCCATCAATAAATCCCAAGCCAGTGGCAACAAGTCCCGACTAGCATCCTGATTTTTCACCAGCAATGCTGCGTCTTTAGCAACCAACGCCTGGGCGTTTTTAGTTTGGTGGTCTTCCGCCACAAAGGGAGAAGGAATCAAAATTGCCGGTTTACCCACCAAACACAGTTCCGAGATCGTGAGCGCTCCAGCGCGCGAGGCCACCAAATCGGCCGCAGCATAAGCCAAATCCATCCGCTCAATAAAAGCGGAAAGCTTGACATTGGGCAATTGCGCCGTTGCACAATCGCGGTATTTTTCAAAGTGACTGCCCCCGCATTGCCAAATCACCTGTAATTCGGGGTGTTGTTGTAAAAAAGCGGTATTGTTGGCCATGGCTTCATTGATGGCCAAGGCGCCTAAACTACCGCCTACAATCAACAAAGTCTTTTTCGACGCCTCCAAACCCAGTTCTGCTTTGGCGGCATTGGCATCGGGTAATACGGCCAGATTGCTGCGTACTGGATTGCCCGTCAGAGCAATTTTGTTGGCTGGGAAGTAGTTTTCCATGCCATCGTACGCTACGCAAACCCGTTTTACGCTTTTACCCAACAACTTATTCGTTACTCCCGCATAGGAGTTTTGCTCTTGAATCAGGGCTGGAATTCCCAACCGAGTGGCCATTTCCAATAAGGGTCCGCTGGCAAATCCGCCTACGCCAATGACCAGTTGTGGCTTAAACCGCAATAAAATGCGCAAGGCCTTGCCCAGGCTAGCGATCAATTTTACCGGAAACAACAGGTTTTGAACACTCAATGAGCGCTGAAATCCGCTGATCCACAGCCCTTCGATCGGGTAACCGGCTTTGGGAACTTTTTCCATTTCCAGTTTACCTAGGGCGCCAACAAACAACAATTCCGCTTCCGGTTTCTGCTTCCGAATGGCATCGGCAATAGCAATGGCTGGGAAGACATGTCCTCCGGTGCCGCCGCCGCTGATGATGATTCGAATGCTGTTGTTCATATTGTTTTTCTCTTTCCTGTGTCTTACAAGTACCCTGCTGTTCCTTATCCTTCTCCCGTCAGTTCAACATACTTGCTGACGCTGAGGATAATGCCAAAAGAAATACAAGTAAATAAAATCGAGGTTCCCCCCATACTCACCAGTGGCAAGGTTACCCCCGCTACCGGCACCAAATGCACCGAAACGGCCATATTGATAAATGCTTGAAAAACCAAGCTAATCCCCAATCCCAGAGCTACAATGGCGCCAAAAGCCTTTGAGCTTTTTGTCACCAAACGCGTCACCCGGAAAAACAGGATCACGTACATCGAAATGATGATGGCACCGCCGATCACACCGTACTCTTCCACCAAGATGGAAAAGATAAAGTCGGCATAAGGCGAAGGCAAATAGTTGCGCTGAATGCTGTTACCCGGCCCGGTTCCAAACCAACTGCCATTGGCAATGGCAATTTTTGCTTGTTGCACCTGGTATCCGCCATCGGGGTTGAGCATAAAATCTTGAACCCGTGCTACCCAAGTATCCACGCGAATGGAATCGGGAAAAAATTTAGCGGTGATGATCAACATCGAAAACACCACAAATCCCAAAAGCAACAGCAAAAGGATGAATCTTACATCAACCCGACCTACAAACATCATCATCAAACAGGTGCAAAAAAGAATCACCGCGGTAGACAAATCCGCAGGCGCAATGAGCCCGCAAACAATCAGTACCGGTACGATGATCGGTACAAAAGCCGAACGAAAATCTTTGATGTAATCCTGTTTGGAGGATATGGCCCGTGCCACTTGAGTGATCAAGGCTATTTTTGCAAAATCTGATGTCTGAAACGTAATCCCCACAAAAGGCACGGTCAACCAGCGCCGTGCTTCATTGATGTTCGATCCAAAAAACAAGGTAAAGAACAACAAAGGGATTGAAATCAAAAACAAAACTGGCGCAGCCCGATGGAACACCATGTAATGCAATTGATGGCAGATGTATGTCAAAAAGATACCGCCGGATACAATCATCAGGTGCTTGACCAAGTAAGCTTCGGTATTTCCGCCGCGTTCGCGGTAGGCCAAAGTTCCAGTGGAACTGTAGACTACCAACAGGGAGAATACCGCCAGAATGGCTAGTACCGCCCATATGGAGCGGTCGCCGCGTAATTCTGCACTGATTTTTGCAACAATGGTTGACATATTATCTATTTTTCTATTTCTTCAATTGCGTTTGTTCGAGTTCCAACACCGCTGCTCTAAACTGATCGCCGCGGTCTTCGTAGTTTTTAAACAAATCAAAACTAGCGCAAGCGGGCGATAACAAAACCACATCTCCCGACTCTGCCAGCTGCGCGGCGGCATCAACTGCGGCTTGCGCGCTGCGGGTTTCGATGATCTGTGGCGTCATTTCGGAAAAAACCTCGATGAGCTTGTGGTTATCAGCCCCCAAACACACAATGGCTTTCACTTTTTGCTTGACAAACTCAAACAAAGGCGCGTAATCATTGCCTTTGTCGGTACCGCCCACAATCCAGATCGTTGGTGCAGTCATCGCTTGTAAGGCGTAATACACCGAGTCGACGTTGGTCGCTTTGCTATCGTTGTAGTAGGTAGCGCCAGCGATGACGGCTACTTTCTCCAAGCGATGCGGGGCATTCACAAAAGTGTTCAACCCATTTTGTATGGCTGCCGCATCAATGCCTAAAGCCAAAGCCGTTTCGATGGCAAAAAGGGCATTCATGCTATTGTGCAAACCCTTTAAAGCCGTTGGAGCTAAGTCAAATTCATGATCGCCTACTTTTAGGCGTTCCCCCTGCACGCTATTGATGGATATGCCCTTCAATATGCTTTGCGGGTTGTAAGTGGTCAATTTACCAGCCACATTGGGATCTTCGTTGTTGTACAAAAAAAGATCCTCGGGTTGCTGGTTGCGCACAATGTTGAACTTTGCTCCGATGTAATTGTCCATCACGTAGTTGTAACGGTCCAAATGATCGGGAGTAATGTTCAAAATCATGGCGATATCCGGCCGAAACTGTTCGATGTTTTCCAATTGAAAACTGCTCAGTTCCAGCACATAATAAGGATAGTCCCTTTCCGCTATGATCCGTGCAAAACTTTTGCCCACGTTGCCGCCCATGGCTACGTCCAAACCGCCGGAGTGGAGCAAGTGGTAAGTCAACTTAGTAGTAGTCGTTTTACCATTGCTGCCGGTAATCCCGACGATAAAGTTTTGCGTAAATCGCGCTGCAAATTCAATTTCCGAAATCACCGGAATTCCTTTTTCGTATATGGCTACCAATAGTGGCGCCGTATCAGGAATCCCCGGACTTTTGACCACCAAACTGGCGGTTAAAATCTTTGGTTGATCGTGTTGGCCTTCCTCGTATGGAATGCCATGTTGTTCTAACTCTGCTTTATAGTTCGGTTTGATCTGACCGCGGTCGGATACAAACGTCTGATAGCCTGATTGTTTGGCCAAAATTGCCGCGCCTACCCCACTTTCTCCAGCCCCTAGGACGACAATAAACGTGGATGGATTTCCGCTCATGTTGCTCTGTTTTTGGGTTGCTTAACGCGTTTTCAAAGTGATGATGGTCAACACGGCCAATAAAATACCGATGATCCAAAAACGGGTTACGATTTTCACTTCATGTAGCCCCTTTTTCTGAAAGTGGTGGTGTAAGGGTGACATCAAAAAGATGCGTCGCCCTTCGCCGTACTTTCTTTTGGTATACCGGAAATAAGTAACCTGTATCATAACCGAAAGCGTTTCTACCAAAAACACACCGCACAAAACGGGAATAATCAACTCTTTTCGCAACAAGATCGCCAACGCGGCAATGATACCTCCCAAGGTCAAACTGCCAGTATCGCCCATAAACACTTGGGCGGGAAAGGCATTGTACCAAAGAAAACCGATGCAGGCGCCCACCAAACAAGCCGAAAACACCACCAGCTCTTCCGTGCCGGGAAGGTGGAGGATATTCAGGTAATTGGCGGCAATGGCGTTACTCGATAAGTAAGCAAAAATCCCCAGTGTAACGGCTATAATCCCCGAGACGCCCGTTGCCAAACCATCCAAACCATCAGTTAAGTTGGCGGCATTGGATACTGCGGTGACGATGATGATCACTAAGGGCACAAACAACAACCAAACCCATTTGCGCTCGCCTTCACTGGTGCCTGGAATCAACCAAGCATAGTCCAAGCGATTGCCTTTCATGAAGGGTACATTGGTCAGGTTCGTTTTGTAATCTCCTTTTTCAATGTAACCTCCGGGGCGCTCTACGTAAATGAGACTGCCTTTGCGATCCGTTTCGTCTAAACCCATTTCATGCGCTTTTGCATTGTCCAAACGCACCACCACATCGTCGTGAAAAACCATGGTTAAGGCAATGATCAATCCCAATACAACTTGTCCCATGATCTTAAACTTCCCGCTGAGACCCTTTTTGTCTTTTTTAAACACCTTTATGTAATCGTCGATAAAACCGATCGAAGCCATCCAGCTGGTTGAAAAAATCATCAACACGACGTAGACATTGTCGAGTTTGGCCATCAGCAGACAAGGAATCAAAGTCGCCATAATGATGATGACTCCGCCCATTGTCGGGGTGCCTTCTTTGAGCTTTTGCCCCTGCAATCCTAGATCGCGAACCGTTTCTCCGATTTGTAACTTCCGCAGAAAGTTGATGATCCTTCCGCCGAGAATCAGCGAAATGATCAGCGAAATAATCATTGCGGTACCTGCACGAAACGTAATGTACTGAAACACGCCAGATCCAGGAATTCGGCCAAAATTGGCATTTAGCCAGTCAATAAGATTAATCAGCATAACCTCTAAATTGTAAATCGTTGCTTTTGGATGAAAATAAACCGCAAAAATAGCAATTCCAACTTGGTTTGTTTGGCTTGCCCTCAACGAGTTATCCACATCCAACCGGACGCATTGTCAGTATTGGGAAAAAACACGTTACTGGTAAAAAAAACCTTGCATTCAATTGAGTGAGAAACCCCACCCTTACACGGACAACTCTGCTTTCAGAATTTCCTTATCGTCAAAAGGGTGTTTCACCCCTTGGATTTCTTGATATTTTTCGTGACCCTTGCCTGCTACCAGGATCACATCGCCCGTTTTTGCCAAGCGACAAGCAGTGCGAATGGCTTCCCGGCGATCGGTAATCGACAATACCTTGCGTTTCGCGTCTTCGGGTATGCCAGTTTCCATTTCCGCAATGATGGCTTCTGGAACCTCCGAACGGGGATTATCCGAAGTCAAAATCACTTGATCGCTTAGGTTGCAAGCAATTTTGGCCATTTCTGGCCGTTTGCCACGGTCGCGATCGCCTCCGCAACCCACCACCGTCAGCACCCGCGCGCTCCCGCTGCGCAAGGACTGTATGGTGCTCAAAACTTTTTCCAAAGCATCGGGGGTGTGGGCATAATCCACAATCCCGGTAATTTGCTGTTTGGCATCAACCACATAATCAAAGCGACCTTCAGCGGCCCGCAATTCGCTTAGTTTGGCCAGCACTTCAATTTTTTCTTCCCCCAACAGCACCCCGGTAGCGTACACCGCGAGCAAATTGTAGGCATTGAATTCGCCAATCAAACGGGCATAAAAATCGTGACCATCCAAATCCAGGTGCAAACCAGTAAGCGTATTCTCTAGGATTTTTGCCCGAAAATCAGCCATCTGGTGCAAACTGTAGCGGTAAATGCTAGCCCCAGTATTTTGCACCATCACCATCCCGCGTTTGTCGTCGATGTTGGTGAGGGCAAATGCGCCTGGCGTCAACTGGTCAAAAAAGCCTTTTTTTGCCTTGATGTAGTTGTCAAAAGTTTTGTGGTAATCCAGGTGATCCCGCGTGATGTTGCTAAAAATGCCGCCCGCAAAGCTCAGCCCTGCGATCCGTTGCTGATCAACGGCATGTGAACTGACCTCCATAAAAGCATGGCTACAACCTTGCTCCACCATTTCGGCCAACAGCGATTGAATCGCCACCGCATCGGGGGTGGTATGGGTAGATGGTACCGGGGTTGTTCCAATCCGATTTTCAATCGTTGAAAGCAAACCACATTTGTACCCCAGGCCAGTAAACAGATCAAAAAGCAACGTGGCGGTGGTGGTTTTGCCGTTGGTACCGGTTACCCCCACCAATTTCAAGCGTTTTGACGGATGATCGTAGAAATTAGCGGCCATTTGTCCCAAGACTTTGGCGCTGTTTGCTACCTGAATCACTACTGTTTCGTCGTTCAATTCCAATGGTAGCTTTTCTACCACCAAGACAGGCGTTCCTGCCGCGAGCGCTTGAGAGATGTAATCGTGTCCGTCGGATTGAACCCCGACAATGGCCACAAATACTTTCCCAGGCCCGGCCTTACGTGAATCAAAAACTATATTCTCAATCGCCACATCCAAACTTCCTTGAAGTTGGCGAATGTCTATTCCTTTTACGAGCGCTTTCAGTTGCATGCTGCTGTTTTCAATACGCCTGATTAGCGCAAGGTAATTTTAACCGTTCGACCTCTGCGCAAAATGGTACCGGGCGGAACCGACTGTCCCACCACTTTTCCGAACCCATCAATCGCTACTTGATAGCCTTTGTTTTCCAAGGCGTACAAGGCATTTTTCAAACCCATACCGATTACGTTTGGAACTCTTTTGATTGCTAGGGTTCGGTCTTGAAAAATGATGGAATCTTTCCGGGTGCGGATCGACGCCATTTCTGTTTCCGGCTGACCGAAATAATTGAAATCCAAATAGTTCATCACCGTTTTGAGGTCGTCTTTTTGGCCGACATCAAAACCGGGTAGCTTATTGCCTTCCAATTTAGCGAAAGGCTTGGCGTTGATCGGTTCAGTGGCATCGGGCGTAGTGGCCATGGCATTATCGGCAATCTCGCGGAATACCGGTCCGGCAACATCCGAGCCATAAAATCCATTTTGCCGTGGACGGTGAATCACCACGATACACGAGTACTTTGGATTTTCAGCGGGAAAATACCCGACAAAAGAAGCCCGATACCCGCCAATTTTGTTGCTACTAGCCGATGTACGGCGGTAGTTGATCTGCGCAGTTCCCGTTTTTCCAGCAAAATCGTATTCATCGGTATGCAACTTATGTGCGGTACCATTATCTACCACTCCTTTGAGCAGCTGGCGTACCAGTTTTAGCGAGCGATCGGTAGCGATGCGGCGCTTGATCACCGTAGGCGCAAACTCATTGATGATTTCTCCGTAGCGTTGTACCGCTTGCACCAAATAAGGCTTCATCATCCGGCCGTCGTTGGCTACTGCGTTGTAAAAAGTCAACAACTGTAAGGGTGTGAGCCGCATTTCATAACCAATGGCCATCCAAGGTAGGGTAATCCCGCTCCAGTCGTCGCCGGCATTGAAAGCTTCTTTGATGTAAGGACTAGCCTCCCCTTCCAATTCAATTCCCGTAGGCAAGTTCAAATTGAACTGCTTCAGACGCTTGATGAATTTCTCCGCGCCGTTGGGTGTTGAACCATAGCTTTTTTGAATCAAGCTGGCCAAACCCACGTTGGAAGAAATCTCAAAAGCATGGCGAATTGAAGTAGTATCCAAACCTTCGCTTTCGGGCGATGCATCCACCATGATGGATTCGTAGAACTGCGTTTTACCATGGTTGATGTTGATGGAATCGTCCAGTTTCACGTAGCCGTCTTCCAACATTGCCAACATCGACGCCATTTTAAAGGTAGAACCAGGCTCCACCGAAGATCCGATGGCGTAGTTGTAGGTTTCCCACCAACCGGTTTCGCCCCGACCCAAGTTGACCATGGCGCGGATGGCACCAGTTTTTACATCCATCACCACGGCAGTGCCCCATTCGGCGTCGTGGTATTGTAAGCCGCGCAACAAAGCTTCCTCGGCAACATCTTGGATATTGACATCAAGGGTGGTGACGATATCGTCGCCGCCTTTGGGGTCAATGGCCGAGAGGTCTTCCAAAGGCATCCAGATGTCGTGTTTTTTATCGACATTGATCATGTATTGTCCGCCCGGTTTGCCCGCCAGGATAAAGTCGAAAGCGCCTTCAATCCCCACTGGTTTAGCGCCATCGCGGATGTAGCCAATGGCGCGCTGAGCCAGCAAACCAAAAGGCCTGCGCCGTTCGTTACGTTGCTCAACGATCAAACCACCGCGAAAACGCCCTTTGCTGAACAAGGGAAACTCTTCGATCATCCCTTTTTCAGAATAAGTGGCTTTGCTCTTGATCAAAATGTGGCGATCCGACGAGTCGCGACGCAATTGGATCAACCAATCGCGCAAACCGCCTACCGTATAATTGCTGCCCACAAAATTGGCCAGGCAAAACGACAAAGAGTCGATATTTTCAGTAAAGTCTTTTTCGTTGGATGCAACGGGGTCGAAATACACGTCAAAATAAGGAATCGAAGTAGCGAGGATGGAACCGTCTTTTGCCAAGATATTCCCCCGATCCGCTTCAATTTCCTTGTATTTTACATAATTGTTTTTGCCTTGCTCTCTCCAACGATCTCCTTCAATCACGGCAACTTTTACTGTTTTGAATAAAAGCAAACAAGCGGCTGGCAACACCAGACCGAACAGCAAAAAATACACCCGATAAAGGACCTCGTTTTTGATATCCATGTTAATAATCGTTTTTGTCGTTCACTACAATGCGTTTGGGTTCTCCAGTATGTACACGTACGCCGATTTCGCCCAGTTTATCGGCCAACTGCGTTTGCCGACTATTGGACATAATCTCCGATTTGATGGACATGTACTCCCAACGATTTTCCTTGATATCCTTTTGCAAGTGCTGAATCTCGCGCACCGTTGATTCCGAATACCGCGCATTGGCAATGTAAACAATGGCCAAAAAACCCAAAAACAGCACAAAAATCAAATTCTTGAGGATGATCTCCTGGGTGAGGAACTCCAACTCAAAATATTGCCCCATGCCGGGTTTTTTCTTGCTCATTGTTTTAGTTATTTGTAAAAACTTAGCCCGCTCACATTTCGGTCAAAAAAGGTCAATTTTCGCTTAGCCTTCGCCGTTTTTTTCGTCCGATGCCCTGCATCGCACTCAAAAAAGCGGCTCGCCTAAACAAAAATTGCCTGCTTTTTTGATCCGAAACCGCTGGGCTAAGTTTTCACAGTTTTTGTTTTTCTGCTACTCTTAACTTCGCGCTCCGCGATCTTGAATTTTCCTTTACCTCTTTATCCGTTGGCGTAAGCGCTTTCTTGGTAATCAATTGATACGGCCGAAAAATATGGCCATAAAAATCCTGCTGTGGTTCGCCGCTACGGTTACCGGCTTTAAAAAAGTTTTTCACCAGCCGGTCTTCGATGGAGTGATACGCGATCACCACGATGCGGCCGCCGGGTTTGAGCGAAGCCGTTGCTTGCTCTAAAAAATCGGCCAACACTTCCACTTCGTCGTTCACTTCCATACGCAGCGCTTGAAAAACCTGCGCGAGGTAGCGATGTCTTTGTCCGCGAATCAGCGGTTCCAAAATCGCCAACAAATCAGCGATGGTGCGGATTGGCCTGGTTTTGCGCTCAGTAACGATGCTTTGCGCCAGCGTACGGGCGTTGCGCACCTCGCCAAATTGGCTCAAGAGGTTTTGCAAATCCGCTTCGCCGTAAGTATTCAACACATCGGCGGCAGTTTTCCCACTTTCGCGGTTCATGCGCATATCCAACTGACTGTCAAAACGATAGGAGAAACCGCGTTCGGCTTCATCCAACTGATGTGAAGAAACCCCCAAATCAGCCAATATCCCATCTACCTGTTCGGCGCCATGCAAACGCAAAAAACGCCGGAGGTAGCGAAAGTTGTGCGGTACAAACGTGAACCGCGGATCGGTCAATACGTTTTGTGCCGCGTCTTCATCCTGATCAAAAGCGATGAGGCGACCTTTGTCGCTCAGTTGTTCCAAAATCAATCGTGCGTGTCCGCCCCCGCCAAAAGTAACATCGACGTACACACCGTCTGGATTAATGGCCAAACCTTCCAGCGATTCGGCGGCCATTGCGGGCAAGTGGTACTCCATCAATCTTCGTTTTTATTGTTGAAGCTTGCCTTACCCAGTACATCTTCCGCCAGATCCGAGAAATCATCTGGCTCCTCGTCGAGCATGGTATCGTATTGATCTTTGGCCCAAATTTCAATGCGGTCGTTGTAAGCCGACAGGATCACGTCTTTTTCGATCCCAGCATATTCCAAAAGGCGCTTGGTTACCAAAATGCGATCGGCACTGTCCATCACTACTTTGGCGGCGCCGCGGTAAAAATAGCGCACAAAATCACGGTTCTTTTTATTGTAGAGGTTCAACTGGTTGACTTCCTCGGAGATGCGTTCCCAAACTGCTTCGGGATAGAGCATCAAGCAATTTTCAAATCCGCGATTGATGACAAAGGAATAGGTTTCTTGTTCGCCCAATTGGCCAATCAACCCACTCGGCAGGCGCATTCGACCTTTGTCGTCGATTTTGCAGTCGTATTCACCGAGTAGTTGTTGCATAGAAAATGGTTATTCTCTTTTGGTAAAAGTCTAGGTCGCTCCCATTTCGGTCAAAAAAGGTCAAATTTTAGCCATCCTTCGCCTCTTTTTTCAGCCGATGCCCTGCATCGCCTTCAAAAAGGAGGCTCGCCTGCCAAAAATTTGCCTGCTTTTTTGCCTCGAAACCGCTGACCTACACTTTTACTTTTTTTTGTTTTTCAAAATTACGGAATAATTACACAAATTACCACTTTCACCCACCTTTTTTCACATTTTTTTACAACTTTTCCCACTTGGGCGGGTTGCTCCAAGGTTTTATACTCAAAAAAATTACAAAAAGACATTTTTTAGCATACAGAAATGGCCTTTACTGGCGCTTGTGCGCTGTAAGGGTTTCTTAGACGTATAAATTGCTGGGGTGGGAATTTGTGGGAGAAAAAAGGGCATTTTTTGGCGAGATTAGAACAACTGGGGGCGAATGCTGTTATTTCAACAAAAATAAATAAAATAATTTTAAAATTAAAGTTTTATAAAAAATTTGTTTGATTAATTGTTCATTGGTTAGATGTCTTTGAAAGAGGAATTGAGGTGTTGCTGTTTTGCCTTATTTAGGATGGGTTTTGCAAAAAATTGGGGGTTGGTGGTAGAATAGTATTTCACGTCTCAATCCCTTGTTTTTTTTATTCACCACAGATTCACAGATTTTTTTTCGCCTGCGGCGTATGCGATTCCACAGATAGAATGAATCACCAATCTGTGGTCGATCATTATTTAACGTATTCATTTTCAACTATTAAAACAATCGGCCACCGATGGCAAAATTACACAGATTCTTACCGCCTGCGGCGTAAGCGCGATTCCAC
This sequence comes from Saprospiraceae bacterium, assembly GCA_040401995.1. Classification (GTDB taxonomy): domain Bacteria; phylum Bacteroidota; class Bacteroidia; order Chitinophagales; family Saprospiraceae; genus Haliscomenobacter. Next base: position 8,010 of record JBBANM010000101.1, on the reverse strand, counting down.
AGATTGGGGATTCGCTCCATCTGTGGAATCATTCTTTCGCCGCAGGCGAAAAATCTGTGAATCTGTGGTGAATTATTTATCGTGGTGTTAGATTTTTGGCAGCTAAAAAGAAAAAGATCCAAATTGGGTGCGTTGTCTTTTCTGCGAACTGACCATGAACGGCTATCATTTGACCGTCTACCAGCTGCACGTTGATGTGGTGTTTTACGCACCTCCAGCCATTATTTTTCCCCAATCCCCTACTCAAATATCCCCCAGAAATAATATCTTCACACCAAACAACCTCGAAATGGCGGACGCTATACCTGGAATTGCGCGAAGACCGGAAAAAAAAGGAAAAGACTACCTACTTGCCATCGGCATCGATGACTACGTACACGTGCGGCCCAAACTGGACAATGCTGTAAAAGATGTAAAAGATTTCGTTGAGCTGATGGTCGATCGATTTGGGTTTGACTCCGACAATATCCGTCCATTACACAATAAACAAGCAACTTACGACGGCATTCTGACCGAGTTTAAAAACTTGATTAGCAAAGTAACGCCTGAGGATAACGTATTGATCTACTTCTCGGGACATGGCGTACTTGACGAAATGTTGGATGAGGGCTATTGGATACCCGTAGACGCCGAATCGGGTAAAATCAACCATTACTTTCCCAATAGTACTTTGAAAAAAATACTCGATAGAATCAATAGCTTTCACACCTTCGTCATTGTTGATTCATGTTTTTCAGGCGCCCTATTTTTAGAAGGTAAAAGTCGTTTTGTTTCTGATGCATTCGATTATCCATCACGTTGGGGGCTTACCTCTGGAAGAAAAACCCTGGTAAGCGATGGAGAGGCTGGAAAAAATAGCCCCTTCGCAGCTGCTTTATTGGAAGGGTTAAAGCGGCAAGAAGATGCCATTAATGTCAGTGCTTTATGCGACTTTGTAAAAATGCAAGTTCCCATTGCTACCAACAAAAAACAAATACCAGTAGGTGACCAGCTTGATGTGAAAGGACATAAGGGCGGGCAATTCATTTTTCAACCTTTGAACAATGTAGAGCTGGCCTGGCAAGCAGCTCAGGTTAACCATACGGCTAAAGCCTACCGCCTATTTTTAGATAAATATCCTCAAAGCACTTACTCAGAACAGGCATGGTGGCAAATTGCCTCCATTCTACAAACCGTTGAGGCATACGATGATTACCTAGAACATTTCCGCAATGGGCAATTTGCTGACCAAGCACTCCAAGCCATGCGCAAACAAGCCGATGAAGGCGCATGGAAAAAAGCGCAACGACAAAATACCATAATAAGCTTTCGAGAGTATGAAAACGATTTCCCCGATGGCCTTTACATCACTCAAGCCCGCCAAAAGATTGCCGATTTTCGCGCTGCGGCAAATAGTGCAAAAATTGTAGAGCACACCATTCTCACCCCCACCATCCCTGAGCACATGGTCCTCATCAAAGGAACCATCGAGCCTTTTATGATGGGCGATGTGATGGGCGATAAGGAACAGGGTAACGAAACCGTCCACCCCGTCATGCTCAGCGATTTTTACCTCAGCAGATATGCGCTCACCTTGGGCGAATTCAAAAACTTCATCGCCGCCAGCGGCTATCAAACCGATTCGGATAAAGATGGAGGTAGTAAAATTTGGAATGGGAAAGAATGGGAAAAGAAAAGCGGCGTCAATTGGCAATGTGATACGACTGGAAACATCAGACCAGCATCGGAACACAATCACCCGGTTATCCACATCAGTTGGAACGATGCCATTGCCTACTGTAATTGGCTTAGCAAATTCGAAGGGTTAAGACCGGTTTATGATATTCAAGGAACAGTAAAACCCGACTGGACTGCCAATGGCTACCGCCTCCCTACCGAGGCGGAATGGGAATACGCCGCTCGGGAAGGCGGCAAAAAAGTGCGTTTTGGCAATGGCAAAAACATTGCCGATCCGAAAGAAATTAATTTTGTTGGATCAAAGACATACAAAAAAAACTACTCAGAAATCGGTGAATACCGTCAAAAAACCGTACTCGTAGGTAGCCTGAAGTGCCCCAATACATTGGGTTTACACGACATGAGCGGCAATGTAAACGAGTGGTGTTGGGATCGGTTAGGTACCTACCCCACTGCACTTGAAACCGACCCCAAAGGTCCTGATACTGGCTCCGACCGGGTGTTTCGGGGCGGGTCGTGGAACAACGACCCGCAGAGCGTGCGTGCAGCGAGCCGCAGCTTCGACTCGCCCGACAACCGCGACGTCAACCTCGGCTTCCGCCTAGCCAGGACCCGCACCCTTTAGCCCTTTTTACCCTTTTACCCTCTGAAAAAAGCAGTAGTACATGATCCGCCAGGATCAAAGGGCATCAGAACGGAATGTTCCTCCACAAAGATCACACGCATTCCCTATATATACGCGGAGCCAATGCCCTATATATGGGCTATATATCAGTATACGCAGTCTATGTGTCACCACTAAAACCATATATAGCGTATATATAGGAAATTGGGCACCGTATATATCTGGAAGGCCGCCCCTCCCCCCTCCGTAAACCCAGCGTTAAATCTTCAGCAAAACTGCTCCTAGCCATTGGATAATTCGCGTAGCCGTTGCATATTTGCTATTCGGTCAATTTTCAAGCATTGCACAAGCAAGCGCTGGAAAGAAAAGACCACCATCTATCATGCAACACCAACGTACCGTATTTTTTCTCGACGAGGCGCACCCTTTTTTGCAACAACGCTTGGAAGCATTGGGGTACGACTGCCAACTGCACCTCACTACGCCGCGCGCCGAAGTGCTGGCGTTACTGCCGCAGGTATTTGGCATCGCCATGCGCAGTCGGCTGCGGATTGATCGGGAGTTCTTGTTGGCTGCACCGCAGTTGCGCTTCATTGCCCGGGCGGGCGTGGGCGTGGAGCACTTTGATCTCGCTACCGCCGCCGAGCGGGGCGTGGAGGTGATCATCTCGCCCGAAGGCAGCAGGGATACGGTGTCCGAGCATGCCCTGGGCATGTTGCTGATGTTGATGAACAACCTCGGGCGCGCGGATCGGCAGGTGCGCAGCGGGCAATGGGTGCGCGCGGGCAACCGCGGGGTGGAAATCAAGGGCAAAACGGTGGGCATCCTGGGCTATGGCAACATGGGCAGCGGTTTTGCGCAGCGCCTCCAGGGTTTTGGCGCCAAGGTGATTGCTTATGATAAGTTCAAAACGGGTTATGGCGATGTTTATGCCGAGGAGGTGGGGCTTTCGGCCATTTTTGAACAGAGCGATATTGTGAGCATTCATATTCCTTATATGCCGGAAAATCATCATCTGGTGAACGCGGATTTTTTGGCGCAATTCCACAAACCGATTTTTTTGGTCAACACTGCGCGGGGTATGGTGTTACATACTGCTGATGTGGTGGCGGCGATGGAGTCGGGCAAGGTGTTGGGCGTGGCCTTGGATGTGTACGAGTACGAGGAAATGTCATTCGAGACCTTGAAACCGCTGGAGTTGCCAGCGCCGTTTCAGTACTTGCGCGCGGCGGATAATGCGGTGTTGACGCCGCATGTGGCGGGTTGGTCGTTTGAATCGAATGAGGGGCATTCGAGGGTTTTGGCGGGAAAGATCGAGGGGATTTTTGGACGGGGGGATTGATGGGGATTTTTGGAACGGGATTTTTTTTGGAACACGGATTCGAGGGATTGGACACGGATTTTTTCGCCTGCGGCGTGGAGGATTTTTTGGAACACGGATTGGACGGATGAAACGGATTATTCGCCTGCGGCGTTTTTGGATTTTATAGAACGGGTTGATTAGCCCTGTTTTTGCTGGTCCAAGTCTCTGACTTGGATCCAATATCGCTGCGTCTCTGACGCGATCGCAAGGCGAAAAACTTAGATAAACACACGTCAGAGACGTGTTGATATTGGGTACAAGTCTGGAGACTTGTACCAGCTTTGCGGAGAGACTTGCCCTAAGTTTGCTGGTCCAAGTCTCTGACTTGGATCCAATATCGCTGCGTCTCTGACGCGAT
>JBBANM010000101.1:0-3887 GCA_040401995.1 Saprospiraceae bacterium | reverse complement strand
CGCAAGGCGAAAAACTTAGATAAACACACGTCAGAGACGTGTTGATATTGGATACAAGTCTGGAGATTTGTACCAGCTTTGCGTAGCACCGCAACAGCTTTTAACATTAGAACACGATTGTAAAATTTTTATACCAATAAATGTTTTTAACCAGCACCCAACGCGAAGTCAGTTTTGAAGTGGTCTACAACCTGAACGAGGTAGCCGAAGGGCTCTTTTTGCCCAGCGCCTACGTCGTTAGCACCGATAAAGACGGGTACCTGGCCCACATTCGCCAGCGTGCCACTAAAGAAACCATCAACAGCTTTGGATTGGAACTCAACGAAGTACGATCCCATATATTTCAAATCATCGAAACCTTGCAGCCGAAGGAGCTGGAAAAAAAATTCAGTCCCCCGAAACGCAAAGTAAAACCCCTCGAAGAACTCCTCGCTGAACCGGAAATCGAAAAAGCGATTTATACCCTGGTGCACCGCAAACTGGACGAGGCACTGACACTCATCGTCAAACACGGTTTGCCACTCACCATGAACGTGGATCGCCGCGTGCTGGTGAAGGATTTTTTGATGGAACTGCCCAAAAAAGACCTGGAAGCACAGTTGTTTTTCAAACGCACCAAAGACAGCGTGCTGTACCGCCTGCTGCTGAGCGATGGCGAAAAAACCTGGAAAGTCAGCTCCGTCAACGAGATTTTACCGATCACCAACCACCCCGCCTGGTTGTTTGCCGATTACCGCCTCTACAAAGTGGCGCACATCAATGGCAATATGGTCAAACCGTTTCGGCAACGCGATGAGGTGACCATCCCCGCCGCTTCGGTGAACACGTATTTCCAAAAATTCATCCTCAAGGTAGCCTCCAAAGTGGAGATCGAAGCCGAGGGTTTTGACATGGTGTACTTGGATGAATTGGTGTCTTGTCGCTTGGAGCTGACGCGCAGCCTTTTTACTGGCGTCGTTACCCTGGCCGCGCAGATGATGTACCCCAAAGCCGATTTCAACTGGAGCGATCGCCGCGATAAACGCACCATGCTGGAATTTGACGAGGCCGATATCCGCATCATCCAGATTCGGCGCAATCAAGAAGCAGAAAACGCCTACCTCGAAAAACTAAAAGGATTTGGGCTCGAGCAACAAGAGGGTGCTTTTTTCTCGCCCCCCAATGCTATCGAAAACCAAGATCCTTACCAATTGGTGGATTGGGTGATTGCCAATCGACAAAAATTGGAAAAAGCCGGTTTTGAAGTAGCCCCTGCCCTACTGGAAGAGCAAACCGTGTACCTTGAAAAGGCAGAGTTGCAACTCCACTCCGAGCGCATCAACGACTGGTTTGACATCTACGGCAAAGTGGTAATCGGCGAATTCACCATCCCATTTTTGGCGCTGGCCAAATACATCCGCGACGACAATCGTTTTTACCCGCTCCCCAACGGGCAATATTTTTTGATTCCGCTGGAGTGGATGTCGAAATACAAAACCCTGGTGCAGTTTGCGCGCAAGGAAGGGCAACAACTGCGACTCAATAAAAACCAGTTTACTTTGCTCCAACAAGTGGGCATCGCTGAAGATGCCTCGGGGGAAGAAGACTGGGAAGACATTGATTTTAAACCTTCCGTCAACCTGCGCGCGCAGTTGCGACCCTATCAGTTGGAGGGCATCAAGTGGCTGGTGCAGCTGTACCGCAACGAATTGGGCGCTTGTTTGGCCGATGACATGGGTTTGGGAAAAACGCTGCAAACCATCGGCGCTTTGTTGTACGCTAAGGAAATCAAAGCCTTGCAACCTGCGGAAACCGCCGAAACGACTGGCGCAACGGTACAGCTCAACCTGTTTGAAACCGCCCCGGATGAGGATTTTTTGCAACCGCTCAACGCGTTGATCATTCTGCCCGCCTCCTTGGTGTTCAACTGGGAAAGCGAGATCCAGAAGTTTGCGCCGTTTCTCACGGTTTACCGGCACGTGGGCGCGCGTAGGCACCGCGATATCCGCATTTTACGGCGTTTTGACGTGATTTTGACGACCTACCAAACTGCTTTGCGCGATGTGGATCTGCTCGAGGAATTGGAATACGAATACATCGTGCTCGACGAAAGTCAGCAGATCAAAAACCGTGAAAGCAAGATATTCAAGGCCATCAACGAATTGAACGGTCGGCACAAAGTATCCTTATCGGGTACGCCGATTGAAAACTCGTTGTCGGATCTTTGGTCGCAAATGCAATTCATCAACCCGGATTTGTTGGGTAATTTTTCGTTTTTTAAAAAGGAGTTCATCACGCCAATTGAAAAATACCAAAACGACGAAAAAAAGATCCAGCTGCGGAATTTGGTGAAACCCTACATGTTGCGCCGCACCAAAGAAGAGGTGGCCAAAGACCTACCGCCGCTGACTACGCAGACGTTTTTCTCGGAAATGACGCCCGAGCAAAAAAAGCTGTACGAGAAGGAAAAATCGGAGGTGCGCAACTATTTGCTGGATAATTTTGACGCCAACAATCCGCAATACCGCATCCTTTTGCTGAAATCGCTAACCAAATTGCGCCAAATGGTGAACCACCCGGTATTGGTTTCGAAGGGATATCAGAAGGAAAGCGGCAAATTCAACGACATTCTGGAGCTGTGGGATACCATCCGCCGGAGTAATCACAAGGCTTTGTTTTTCAGCTCTTTTGTGCAGTATCTGGAGTTATTCCGCGAGGCCTTTGAGCAACGCGGTCAGCCCTACGCCTGGCTCACTGGCGATTTGACGCAGCAAGAGCGTTTCAATCAGATCGAAAAATTCGAGAAAAACCCCGAGGTACAGTCGTTTTTGATTTCCATCAAATCGGGTGGCACTGGTTTAAACCTCACCTCAGCGGATTATGTGTTTATCCTCGACCCCTGGTGGAATCCCACCACCGAGCAGCAGGCGATTGCCCGCGCGCATAGGATTGGTCAGGAAAAAAGCGTGATCGCCATCAAGTTTATCACTAAAGATAGCATCGAGGAGAAGATTTTGATGTTGCAGGAGCGGAAGTCGAGATTGGCGGAAGATATTATTGAAAACGTGCGCAAATCTGATTTCTCGATTGGGGATATTGAGTATTTGTTGGAGTGAGCGGGGATTTTTGGAACATGGATGGGATTTTTTTGGAACACGGATTGGATGGATGGGACACGGATTTTTTTCGCCTGCGGCGTGGGATTTTGGAACACGGATTTGAAGGATGAAACGGATTTTTTCGCCTGCGGCGGTAATATAGATCTAAGCCAGGGAGACTTTTTCTAACAAACAGTAATTCAATATAAAACTAGAATCATATTTTTTGCGAGAATAGAACCATAGTACTATTCTATCATAATGGAACCTGTATTTTTTTGAGAAAAGAAAAATAGTATGAATAAAGATTTAGAAAATTTGGAGCTTTTGATAGCCGCTTATATTAGTCTACACAATAGCGATGAGGAAATTATTGAACGCCTGAAAAAATCATATGAACATAGGCAGTTGGATTTTCCAGAACAGGAATTAAAAGATATAATAGAAAAAACAAGAGCATCGCTTGCTGATAGTTTAATTGAAGCTACAAATAGAGCCGAAAAATATGAAGGAGAACTTGATGAAACTAAATACGATAATCTAGTTTATGATGTAACTAAACTTTATGCCCGGGATTTCAATGATTACGATGTAAAAAAAAGACTAGAATATTGGGGTGTAGATGAAAAATACCATGATGAAATATGTAAAACGGCCTATGAGCAGGTACGCAGAGCTACTCAGCGCGAAGGAAACTTGACGATATTACTTGGTATTGGGATTTCTATCTTTGGGTTATTTCTCTTAATAACAGCCTTTAGAGCGTGTTCAAAAATTTTATATTGTCGAAAAGTCTATACTCCAAATAAC
>JBBANM010000100.1:0-25079 GCA_040401995.1 Saprospiraceae bacterium | reverse complement strand
TCCTTTAATTCTTTACTTTTTTTATTCGCCCCATTGGCCGGCTGGATAGTTACGTTTTTTTGTTATCAAAAATTTGGATTTTTTTTTGAATCTTTACTTTAAGGTTAGATTTTTTATTGGTTAGAACGCTAAAATTATTGTTATGAAGCCCACTAAGAACGCTGTAAATGGTTACACCCCTTGTTGTATTTTCTTAGCGCATCCGCGCTCACGCCAAGTCATTACCATAGATATTACGGTAGTGTGATGACGTTAGTTGAAAATGGATGACTTAAAATGTTAACATTTTAGGTCGTCCCATGCAACGCTAGCGTCCCCCCTTATAATTCTTCTGGCGTTGCAAATTTTCATCCCTGATTTAGATTAAGAGCTTGTTCAGGATTCTGCTTCGAGCTATAAATGGCCAAAATTCACTCTAATTTCGTTACAAAAATGCTCATGTGCGCTGCTACACTCCGCTTTTTGCGCCTCATTAGTGTAAATTTTTGCTCATTTTCGCCTTCGCATCAGAATTCTGAACAAGCTCTATGATTTTTACAATATCATCTATTTTCGTATAGTAGTTGATTCCCCCCTCCGCTACTGCATTACGAGGAAATGCAGCGCTATTAGTCCAAATGCGCCGTATTTTCCTTCTGCTTTGTGACTTCAAGTTATATTTATCCCATATGGCGGACATTCCAATCAAGTTTAAATTACCTGGAAAATTTGGTTTGTCTTTTAGCGGAGGTGCTTAACAAGAAAAGGTTAAGCACCATTTTTTTTAAGCGCTTGTTCAGGTTTTGGATCTGATGCGAAAGAGAGCAAATTTGAACAAGCTCTAAAATTGCAGCAGTTCCTGATACACCAGGTGCACTGGAAGCCCCATGATATTGGTAAAAGTACCTTCAATGTGCGTGATTTTACAAAGTCCTATCCATTCTTGGATGGCATAACTCCCTGCTTTATCATACGGCTGGTACTTGTTGATGTAGTAGTCAATCTCTTCCGGGGATAAGACAGCCATGAATACTTTTGACTCTACGGCCATCACTTTTTCTTTTTCGAGCGAACAAAGACACACGCCCGTGATCACCCGATGGGCTTGACCCGACAATTGCTCCAACATATATTTGGCTTCCGCATAATCGGCTGGCTTGTTGTAAATCTTATCCCCCAGGATCACTACGCTATCCGCAGTAAGCAACACTTCATCCGGCTCTTGCAGAAGATGTTTGCCGGCAAGCGCTTTTTTATGCGCTAAGTATGGGGCAACTTCATCGACTGGCATCTGATCAGAAAATGATTCATCGACATCCAATGGCCTGATCACAATGTGTTCAAAACCAGCATCCTGTAGCAATTTTTTTCTACGCGGCGATTGTGAAGCCAAAATGATTTTGCGTTGTAAAGGGAAGATAGAATTAGCCATGAGCGAGGAATAGCAGCAATATGCCGTTTAACATGATGATTTTAGCCAATAAACTAACCCGACGGTAAGCTTTTGGTTGCTCAGCTCTATACAATAAAAAAAAGCTGAACAGCATGGGCAGTACAACAAAGATCAATTCCAATAGGTAGAAATATCCTTGAAATTGTTGAGGAACCCAGATTTTTTGCCACACCAGCAGGGCTAGTAAAGCACTACCAGCAATTACGGCGGTTATTTTTGCCGTTTTTACGCCAAATAAAATGGGTAAGGTACGGGCGCCTATTTTCTGGTCCCCGGTTTGATCTTCCAAGTCTTTAACGATTTCGCGAAAAAGAGTGGAGAAAAAAGCAAAAAGGAAATACCAAAGAAAAGTATTCCATACAAAATTTGCATCGGTAGGGGAGGCCAAGTATAAGGACTTTATTTTTGGGGCTTCAGCTAGCCATATTGCCGCCGCTACGCCCGCGCACATAAGCGCAACGAGCACGTTGCCCAACAAAGGTTCTTTTTTTAGCCGCTGGGTATACCAAAAAAGAAATAGAAAAGCCACCCAGTAGAGGTTGATCAAGGGTAACATTTGGACGTAAAACGCTAAATAAAGCGCCATTAAGAAACCCCAAATACCAAAAGTACTATAAAGCCAAGTGGCTACCTGCAATGAAATTTGTTGCTGTACAAGCACGCGCTTTGGGCGATTGATTAAATCGGAAGGCAAATCATAGATGTCGTTGATGATATAACCACAGGCGGTAATAATAAGCGTAACCGCAACAAACATCAAAAAATGCTGCCCATCTAACCGCGGAAGAATGGCATTTGTTTGATATGCAGGCAATAAGATTTTATAGTACAACAGTACTTGCGTCAAAGCTACAATGAGTAGGTTCTGGAATCTGATCAAACGAAAGAACGCCATGAATTTGATTTGTGCCCAACTACAAAACTATTCTTCAATCCATTGTTTCTGCACCCGTAGTACTTTTTCGATGACATCGCGAACGCAACCCTGACCGCCAGCATAAGGAGAAACGTACAATGAAATTTGCATCACTTCTGGAGTGGCATCACGTGGGCAAGTGGGTAAGCCTACTTTGCACATTACCGGATAATCGGGAATATCATCGCCCATGTACAAAATATGTTGAGCATCCCAATCATGGATCGACATCAGTTCTTTGAATACGTCAAGTTTGTCCAATCGACCTAAGTAGATATCGGTAATGCCCAATGCTTCTAATCGTTTCCGAACGCCTTCTGATCTGCCTCCCGAAATCACAGCAATATGAAAACCCGCCTCCAAAGCCCTGCAAATGGCATAACCGTCCCTTACGTCCATACTGCGGAGTAGTTCGCCGTTTTCCATGACCAGCACTTTATTGTTGGTCAATACGCCATCAATATCAAATAGAAAAACCTTGATTTGCCCAAATAGCTCTAAGTGATTCACTGGTATTCTTATTTGTTGTTATCCCGCCATTCATAGACCCACTTGGATTGAATCAGTTCCAAATGTGCTTCAGTCGACTCTTCCCTTTTGCCGTTGAAGGTAGGAATTTCCAGAATCCACTCCAAAAGGTCGGTAAAACGGATGCGGTAGATCTTTCCTTCGTTAAACTCGGCGCCAAAACGATCGTAGAGTTTCATCGCAATATCTTCATGGTCAGGCCAATAGATGGGTAGATCGTCAATTTCTTGAAAAGCCATAGTGTGGGTAATTTTTTTGATCAATGTTCGTGCCCGATGATCTGTGACTGATCGGGAATTTTCACTTCGATGTTGGCATCGTCGCTTAAAATAACGCACTGGCAAGCCAGGCGTGACTCCAAACGGGGATTGATTGCCCGATCGATAAAATCTTCTTCTTTGTCAGAAATCTCCTCTAAATCGTCATCACCGGTAAGAATGTAAACATGACAAGTACTACAAGCACACACCCCGCCACAGTTGTGATTGAGGTGAATATCATGATCTTCGGTGATTTCCAGAATAGATTGTCCTTCGGCAATATTCTTGATTACCACTGGCTGAGCAATGGATTTATCTTCAAATGTAAATGTAACCGTAGCCATGAAAGCATTTTTTTTCGCGGGTAAATGTAGGGTATCACTTCCGGGTAAACAAGCCTTTTTTGAATTGGTTGAAAGGTCTTTTGTTTGGACGCTTCCTATGGCGCAATCGCTGAGCGAATATCTTGCGGCAATCCTGCATATAAAATCAACTTGAATTCAGGCGGAGTTAGGTTGAAAGCGTTCATAAAGCGGGTTCTTAAGTCGGTAATGGTTTTTTTGCCATCGTACAATCGAATGACCTGCCACTGTTGCGCCGTTTCTTTGTGCCAAGGTCTAATTTTTACCCGAATCGGCAACGGACTCTGATGCCCAATGTAAAAAAGGTGGATGCCGGCTTCGCCTTGGAACAAAGTTGCAATACCATACCCCTCTGCCGTGATTTTGTGAGTTTCTTCATCAATGGAATAGGATACATTAAGGTGCTCTAGCAAGCTTTGATATTGCAGCAACAACGATTGTGCTTCCGCCGCTCCTTGTCCAGTTATCAAAGAATCAATGCTGATGACGATTTCATCCAATTGTCCTTTCAAAAATGCCTGGCCATACAAACGTAGTAAAGCAACATTCAAAAAATGGCCAATGAACTCGGTGCGCAATCCATCAAAAAGGGTTTCAGCGTATTGATAACTATCGCTGATCTCATTCAATGCGGCTTCTTGAAAAAGACGAGCTTTGACTTCTTCTAGCGAACGGGTACCCTTTTCTTTATCGCGTTTGGTGAGGATATCGCATTTTTTTAAGCGCAATGGCGTAGGTAAAATCTGCCGAAACTGCGGATTGTTAAAGCCGTTCATCATCATAAGCAATTTTTCCTTGGTTTCGTCGAGCTGAGTGATAAAATCGTAGTACAACCAATTGTTGTCCACGTCCCAATCTTCATAGGGGTTAACCTCCCGATTTTGAATGTCCTCAATCATTTGCTCGGTAGACAGCAACAAGCGATCATAAAAATTTTTACCTTCCTCATAACGCGGCAACTCGGGATAATAGGTGGCATCATTTGCTGCCACAAACTCCAAAGGATGAATTTCTGGCACCAAGCGTTCATCTTGATAACGGATATCCAAAATAATCGGACTATCGGCCTGTATTTTTAGCAATTGTTCCGCCAATAGATAAGTCAAATCCCGATCAATCTGGCGGCGCAGTGCCCTACCGCCCATTTTTGGATCATACCCGCGTTTGGCTACCCATTCCAAAGCTTCGCGGGTAATGTTCAAGATCGTAGAGCGCCGTACAAAGCCATCGCGTTGCAAGAGTTCGTCGATTTGCAATTGAGCGATGCCCAGCAAATGCTCTTCAGCCAGCGGTTTAAACACCACTACTTGATCAATGCGGTTGATAAATTCTGGGCGAAACTGTCGCTCTAAGGCGCTGCGGTAGATGTCCACATTGGCCGATCGGTTGCGCCCAATGGTGATTTGTCGATCAATGTCTTCGGCGCCCGCATTGGAAGTCATGATGATGATGGCGTTGGTGAAATCCACCGTACGCCCCAAGCGATCGGTTAGTCGACCGTCATCCAACAATTGCAACAACAAATCCTGGACTTTGCGGTGTGCTTTTTCAATTTCATCCAATAAAATAACGGAAAAAGGCTGGTAACGTACTTTGCCCGTCAATTGCCCCTCTGGGTTATATTCATCGCCTATCAAGCGATCTACGGCATAGGGATCCAGATATTCGTTCATGTCAAAACGCAGCAAATACCCTTCGTTGCCGGTTAAATAGCGGGTGAGCACTTTGGCAGCATGGGTTTTACCTACTCCCGTGGGGCCTACAAACAACAAAGAGCTGATGGGGCGACGGTTGTTGTTAAGCTTGGCTTTAAACAAATGCACCACATTTGAAAGCGCTTCCGCCGCATCCTCCTGACCAATCAATTCGCGGGCAATGCTATTTTTGACTTCATCGGGTTCAAAAACATAGCTTGGATCAAAAAAGCGTTCGCGCAATCCGGTGATCAAGCCAAACTCTTCCCGGGCTTCAGCGGCGCCGATGTAGCCAAAACGGTGTTTTATCGCCAATTGCCGCAACAAACGCACCAAACCTCCTGGCAATGCTTTGTCGGCCTGGTAAACCCGATGGGTGTACAACAACTGCTCAATTGCCGTGATCGAAATTTTAGTGGAATGCTCTAATTCCAATCGTTTCCGCTGCTCGAGGATGATTTTTATGGATGTATGGAAGTCCGGTTCTTTCATCCGAATCACCTGAAATAAGCTGCTAAATGCCCGGTCTTTTTCCTGCAACAACAGCCATTCTTCAGGGGTAGCGATCAAAATCAATTGCAGCAGTCTTTTTTCCAGATAGGGCTTCAGTACGTCGCTGGCGGTCATTTCATTTTGCCCCGACCGACCAACGCGCAGCAAAGCCACTGGGTTATCAGTCAGCAGTTTATCCGGAATATCTTTAGGGTCTTCCTCCGAAATCACATATTTGATAATGGCTTCCAACCTCTTTTGCCATTGCCCTACGATCGACATGCCCGAAACAATGCGGGTAGGGTCAATTTGCCAAATGTTAGTCGGGCGTTCTTGGTTGTCTTTTTTGCCTAATTCCTCCAAGTAAAGAGCCAGCGCTTCATGAATCACCGTATGCCGACCAATACCCTCCTTACCAACAATGGCTATAGGTATAATCTCCTGTTGATGAAAGAGGACACTAGCCAACTCTTCCACCATTTTTTCTTGAAAAAAGGCACGTTGTAGCTCTTGGGGGTACAACTCATTTAAGTTGCTACCAATTTTGTAGAGTTCGCTAGCGCCATCAAATTCGAGTTCGTCGTTTTTGCGAAAAAAATAATGCTCGGCTTCGGGTTGGCCGATTGCGATGGGTGAAAATTGCAATTCGAGTTTGACGGGAATTTCAGCGATAAAATCTCGGGGCGTGGCGTAGTATTCTTCCGGACTAAAATAGCTACCATGTACTTCGCGCTCTTGAGTCAAGCGCCGCCGTATCAAGCGTTCTAGTGCCACTGAATCGAGCGAACCTTCATTGACGTCAAGAATTTGCATGGAGTTGCCAAAACCTGGGAGCAGCAAAACCTGCATTTTATTCACCGAAAACTCAACCGTAGAAAAAAGTCCGTCAACAACGTCTCTTCCCATGGAAAAAATCAGGCGCTGTTTTTGAAAATAGACGGTAGGGTGAAAAAAAAGCCAAAAAAAATCTTCACTATTGTTTCGATTGAGTTTAAAATCTGCCATATTTCGGCGTATTTCCTGGCGGTAGTTGGCAATGGCTTCTTGGTAGCGGCGATGGGTAGCTACTGGGCCACGCAGGAAAAGCGGACTGAGGTTGAAATAGGGTTTGCCATCAACTTGGATGTGCTGGACTAGGGTCGGTATTTTTAATTCTAAGTGAACCATGTTTTACGCTGGCATTAGACTCTCGGTTAAGTTTAGAATGGGAAGGTACATCCCTGGAAAACCTTACGAGAAAGTCTTTTAACAAACTAGTGGTGTTAGGCCGAACAAAGTACAAAAATATCCATAAAACTCGAAAATTGACTTTCTTCTGTGCCGCCAATATTTGCAAATTAATCCCGCAGCTAGTAAATTGAGCGTTGCTTGGATCGATATAAATTGCCCCAACGATGAGAATGGAAGAGGAACAACTGAATGCTGGCTTTAAAAAGCACAAATTCAAAGAGTTAAAAGTTTACGCCTCCACCGAATGGCTGGCCGATAATAAGAAGAAATACCGTCAAGTCTTTGATCGGTTCGAGACCTCGTATCTCTACGCGGAACTTTCTTTTTATAACAAGCACTTCGATATTGAAGATTGGGAGATCGACGTGCAACTGAAATGCTACTCGATGAAAAAAGGGCGTAAGGAAATCTGCGACCTGCCCTTAAAGAAAAAAGTCAGCAAATACGACAATGTAGTCTTCATACGCGAAGGGTGGGGGAACCATGCGGAAGGTTCTTTTTGGAAAAACGGCGCCTATTACTGGGAAGCCTGGATTGAAGGCGAAAAAGTAGGTACCAAATATTTTTACATCGAAGACGCAGGAAAAAACATCGACCTTGATGACAATGCCTATGTCAAAGTTGAATCCCTCAAACTCTATGAAGGTCCTTATGATGATGTACTTGAGGATGAACGGGTGTACTGCAAAACCTTCAGCAGCGAAGAATCCCGCTACATCTACGTTGAAATCGTTTTGAGTAATCAGTATCCTTCAAAATCTTGGCAATGCGAGTTGTTTACCAAGTTTTATAACGACGCTCGCGAGCTTAAAGGGCAAGTAGTGCGCTTACACCGGGTAGAAAAAAAGGACAATTTTATTCGCATTACCACTGGCTGGGGGTCTAATGTGAATGGCTCATGGCGCGCCGATCGCTACACCGCTGAATTGGTATTTATGGATCGTCTTTTAGCGGTGATTCCGTTTGAAGTAGGCGAAGAATTTGAGGAAGGCCCTAATCCAGTCTGGTTATCGGGGTATGCCAATCCCGTTTTACTGGAGCCCAGTATTCCAACCTTGGGTGATGATGTGATGGGTAAACTCGACGGGCTCATTGGCCTCAACGACATCAAACAGCAAGTACGCAACCATACCAAATACCTCCAATTCTTGCAATTGCGTAAAGAACGCGGATTTGAAGAAAAGGAAAATATTGAGGTTCATTCTGTTTTCATCGGTAATCCAGGAACCGGAAAAACCACCGTGGCGGTGATGATGGGTCAATTGTACCGCAATATGGGCATTTTATCCAAAGGCCATGTGCATGAAGTAGATCGCGGCGATCTGGTTGGTGAATACATTGGCCAAACTGCGCCTAAAGTCAAAGAAGCCATCGAAAAAGCCCGTGGCGGGGTTCTATTTATCGATGAAGCATATTCTTTGGCCCGTTCCACGGAAGACACCAAGGATTTTGGTCGGGAAGTGATCGAGATTCTGGTACGCGAAATGTCGAACGGATTGGGTGATTTGGCGGTGATCGTAGCGGGGTATCCCAAGGAGATGAAACAGTTTATGGATTCCAACCCGGGTTTGAAATCGCGTTTCAAATTGCATTTTGAATTCAGCGATTACCTTCCGCAAGAACTTTCAAAAATAGCTGAGTTTGCGATTGTGCAAAAAGGCGTCAAATTTACCGAAGAAGCAAAAAAACGCATCGATGAAATCATTGTCGACGCTTACCGTAAACGCGATAAAACCTTTGGCAATGCCCGTTTCGTTTTTGATTTGATTGAAAAAGGAAAGGTAAACCTGGCACTGCGGGTGATGAGCGTGGAAGAACCCCGCAATTTGACCCGCGAATCTTTGGAGACCATTGAAAAAGCGGATATTGACGCCATCGTCATCAAACCTCGCAAAGGCTTACCGGAAATACCAGTGGATGAAGCCCTGTTAACGGTTTCCCTCACCGAGCTTCACGAAATGATTGGGATGGACAAAATCAAGTCCCAAATCAATGAGATGGTGCGCCTCGTACGCTATTACCGAGAAACCGGCAAAGACGTCCTCAATCGTTTTTATCTGCACACGGTATTGATTGGCAACCCCGGCACTGGAAAAACTACGGTAGCCCGGATTCTCACCAAGATTTACAAAGCGCTGGGCATGTTGGAACGCGGGCACATGGTGGAAACCGACCGCCAAGGTCTGGTAGCTGGCTATGTGGGGCAAACGGCGATAAAAACCAATGAAAAAATCGAAGAAGCGCTGGGCGGAGTTTTGTTTATCGATGAAGCCTATGCCTTGACGACCAAGAGCTTTGGCGCACATGGCGATTTTGGTGATGAGGCCATCCAAACCCTACTCAAACGCATGGAAGACCACCGCGGCGAGTTTTTTGTTTTTGTAGCGGGTTATACCGACAACATGGAAACTTTCCTCAAAGCAAACCCAGGTTTGAGTAGCCGCTTCGATAAGATCCTTAAGTTTGAAGATTATACCGCCGAGGAGTTGTTACAAATCGCCATGCTGATGCTGGCCGAAAATCATTTGTTGCCCACGCCGGAAGCGGAGGCACACCTGAGCAAGTATTTGGAATTTATTTACGACTACCGCGATAAGTATTTTGGCAATGCTCGAACGGTAAGGGTAATCATTACGGAGGCGATCAAGAATCAAAACCTGCGTTTGGCAGCTTTGACTACTGAAGAACGCGAAGTTACCCCCATCAATGTGCTGACCATTGAAGATGTAGAGACCTTTAAGCTGGATAAAAGCAGCTTTGTGTTCAATAAACAAGGGATTGGATTTCGTAGTAAGGGATGAGAAATTTATGATGGCTATTAAAGTGAAAATACTAAGCTATTATGGATACCGTAGAGAAACATAAAAATCTAGTTCGGAAATTACTAATAGAAATTTCCGATCGTTTTCGAGAAAGCAATCGTTGGGAAATTCTTGAAGCATTTGATGAAGAGCATGGTCAGTATCTTCTTTTTACTGATGGTTGGCAGGGAGAAAAACGTGAATATGGGTGTTTTTTACATGTTGAAGTAAAAGACAATGGTAGAATTTGGCTTCGACGTGATGGGACAGATCTTGACTTCGGTCAACAACTTTTAGATGAAGGCGTATTAAAATCTGATTTGGTATTGGGCTTTCATTCCCCTCGTATGCGGGAACAATCCGATTTTGCAGTTGCCTGATAGTTCGATCTACTCAAAAAAGTAGGAGCAAAAAAAAATAAGTAGTTCACGCAAGAACATGAGCTACTTATTTTTTTAAACTTTGCAGCTATTATTTATTTGGCTTCGCAAAAACCTGCTGATCCACTACGCCATTGATGATGGTTTTATTGGTAATCATCGTCAAAACCCCCATTTGGGAAGAAATATCCATAGAATCAGGGAATTTGATGCCATCAATATCTTTGTAGGAATTAAAGATCAACTCGCCTGCTTGTCCATTTACATTGGTCACCACTTTATAGACCAAATAAGTCTTAGCATCTAAGTACTCATCGATCACTATTCCGTCTTTTGAAGTAACTTTCAGGTGAATCATATCCTTCTTGTCTACTTTTTCATTGCCAACGAATTCAACTTGGTTGCCTTTGTCTTTGTAGTTGAACAAAGCGCCAAAAGGATCCAATTGTCCCAACATTGGTTTCAACTCCTCCGGTTTCATGTCTTCCGGTTCACCAGTACCGCCCATCATGGTAGGCATGATTTTCCAGCCTTTGTCCATATTGACAACTTGTACCATTGAATTACCCATTACTGTTGATTCAGAACGAAGAGATTTTCCGACAACTACGACGCTTTTGCTGGGTATTTCCATGCCTTGTACGGCAATTACTCGCTCCGCAACAACTGTATTTACGGTTTTCAGTTTATCCGCACCACCTAAAGCAGCAACGTGTTTGTCGACAATTTCATCAACCGTTTGTGCATTGGCAAAGCTAAAAGAGAACAAGGCTACGGCTAGCAGCCATTGGAATTTCGATTTCATGTTACGAATGGTTTTTATGTTGAAAAAGTTAAATTAGGAATGGATGAATAAAAAAGTACCGTTCCCTATTGTTGTCGAGTTGGTCCGCTTGCGGGTGCACCACCGCCGTTGTTTTGCCCGCCCTCAGATTTTACGTCATCGTTGTTAACGGACTTACCTTTCTTTTTCGGCATTTCCATGGCACTCATTTTGCCAATTTTGTACGAGAAAGTCATTCGGACGCCACGATTGTACAAATATACGTCATTAACCTGGGTGAAATAGGCGGAATTCAAGCTGGTGTGAATACGGAAACGATTGCTGAAGAAATTTTCTGCCGCCAATCCAATACTCGCTTTTTTATCCTTGAATTCTTTTTTTACGCCCATAGAATAAAATCCAAAACCACCCTGGCGCCCTTGCAACTGCACCTGCGAGCCTTGCATAAACCCAAAAGCCTGGAATCCCCATCCTTTTTTTAACTGGCCTTGGCTGAATACTCCACCACTGATGTTAAAACCAGCGTTTTTACGGGATTCTGAAACGCCGTCGGTATTGAGGACTTGCCCGCTGAGGTTGGAATAAAGCACGTTCGAGAAGATACCCACATTTATTTTTGAAGTTACGGCCACGTTGGTGAAAATGTTCGTACCATAAGTTTGTTGGTTGCCAATGTTGTCAAAAGAAGTAACTACCGCACCTGGAAATTTATCCGATGGTTTGGTGATTTGTACAATGGCATTGTTGGTGGTACGTGCAAAAAATGAAGCAGTTACAAAGGTTTTTTTGATCGTTCTGCTCAGCGTCACCTCGTAATTATTGGTCAATTCTGGTCGCAAAGAAGGATTACCTTGCGTGATGTTTTGCTGATTGGCAGTGTTTAAGTTAGGGTTCAACTGCGCCAAACCAGGGCGTTGAATCCGGCGGTTGAAGGCCATTTTAACGGTTGTTCCTTTGATCGTTTTCGACACATTCAAGCTAGGCACCAACACCCCGTAATTGGCTATCCCGAGCACCCCATTTTCGCTGGTACTGGCATTGATGATGGTTTGCTCATAGCGCAAACCGCCTTTTATCGTAATGCGTTTTTTAGTGGTGTAGGTGTAAGAAGAATAACCTGCCGCAATATTTTGATGATAAGTTAAAGATCCTGCCGTTCGACTTGGATCACTGCTATAGTCTCCTTCAGCGCCAGCAATGAGGTAATTGTAATTGCTGTTGACTTGCCGAAAGATGCCCTTGCCGCCAAATTCAAGCATTTGATTACGCTTGATAGGCGTTTGGTAATCGGTTTGCAAGGTGAATTCTTGATTTAAATTACCGTTAACGTTGCGCTGGCGGCCAAACAAACTTCCGCTGCCATTCAACAAACCCGCATCAAAGTTATTGGTCAAGTCGTTACGACTGTACAAAGACGAGATGCTCCACTCGCGTTGCGGTTTGTAAATATGCAGGTAATCCACGTTGACATCTACCGTGCCCGATAGGTTTTTGCTGTCGACATTTCGACTGGAGGAACTCGTTTGTGCGCCATTGCTAAACAACTGGGTCAAAAAATCTTGTTGAAAATTCTGATTACGTACCCCGTAACGTGCACCAGCGGTGATACTCTGGTTTTTGGCCAAATCATAGTCAAACCCCAGGTTGTATTGCCCAAAAAGGAATTGGCTGTAGCCGTTACCTGATTGACGGGTCAAGGTGGATGCACCATTGTAGGTGCTGCTTTGTTCCAAATTGGTTTTGGTAATGGTGTTGTAGTTGGCGCGACCAAACCCGCCAAGCGTAAAGCCCGTTTTGCCTTTGCGGTAATTGCCGTTCAACATCAAGGAAGAACCGCGGTTACCTACGCCGCCGTCGATATTGAGGTTTAGACCTTGGAGACTGTTCTTTTTGGTGATGATGTTGATGATACCCGCTGAGCCTTCGGCATCGTATTTGGCCGAAGGGCTGGTGATGACCTCTACTGTTTTGATTTGATCGGCTGGGATTTGCTTCAAGGCATCCGCCACGCTACTGGCCATGATGGTGCTGGGTTTATTGTTGATCAGCACCCTGATGTTTTGGCTGCCTCGCAAACTGACGTTACCGTCCAGATCCACCGTTAGGAGTGGCACTTTGCGGAGCACATCGGCTGCATCGCCTCCTTTGGCGGTTATGTCTTTTTCGGCATTGTATACCAGGCGATCCACTTTTTCCTCGATAAGTTCAGTTTTACTGGTTACGGTTACTTCATCCAGGTTTTTGGTGATTGAACTAAATTTAATCGTCCCCAAATCAAATTCCTGTCCTTTGGTGAAATTCAGTTTGTTGAGGGTTTTGGTCTGGTAACCAATAAAGGAGATCGATATTTTGTATTCGCCTGCTTCTAGTTTACTAAAGCTGAACTTACCTTTTTCATCGGTAACGGCGCCGTCAATCACTTTGTCGCCGGGCAGTTTATAGAGGGCAATGCTCGCATATTCCACCGCTTTTTGCGAAACGGAATCCACCAATGTACCGCTGACTTTCACGTTGCCTTTGGGAGTTTGCGGAGTTGTGGTAGCGGTGTTGCCCATGGCTGGAAATTGGGCAAACACGGAATTGAGGCCACTAAAAACAAGCAGCGTGGTGATAAGAATCGGGTAAATTTTTTTCATTGTTTGGATTTGATCCTACAAAAATCAAAAATCAGCCCCAATGGTTCAAAAAAAGTAGATAAAAGATGTACTAAAAGAGATGTAGGGCGGTAAAATGGGTACTGAGTAGTGTTGGGCAACAGAAAATGAAAGATAGGATCGTTTGGAGCAAACAATTTTTCGGTTAAAGCTCCTAAAATCTGTTTAAGGCTATTACGATAGCATCATTTGATGCCATCAAACCATTTTTTTATTGAAAAAACATCCAATGATCGCATCATGATGGCATCATGACTATATCACGATCAGTTCTTAACCCATTTTTCACCCGGCAGGGGGATTTTTTCTTGAAACATATTTGTCTAGTTTTGAAGAAATGAAACGTTTTGCCCAATTACCTTATCAATCAAACCTTTTTATGAGAAATCTGATGTCAATTGTTCTGACTTTGTTCTTCTTGACTGGCTTAAATGCGCAAACCCTTATACCTAATCCTGAATTGGAGGAAAAAGCGGCTACCTTGAATTATTCCATTAACAGTGAATCAGTAGAGGCGCTGATAGCAAAAAACGAGTTGTCCAATCCCCCTTTCGAAACGCGGTTGCGCGTAAAAGGACTGTATATTATTCCAACCGGGCAAACGGAGAAACCCCGAGCCAAGGAAGCTATCGCAGCCATTTTATCGATTATCCAAAGTCATTACTTGAAACAATTGGGCGTTACTTTTGAATTCGATCCGGTTGTGGCGGTGGTCAGATCCAACTACAATGTAAGAGATGCGGTAGAATGGAAAAATAATTTGAATTTCATAAAGACCAACCTAAGACAAGAATATGTCATCAATCGCACCGTAGTGATTTCCGTTTTGGAGGGCACCAGCGGCGATGCTGGCGGAAGTTTTGGCGTACTAAAAATGACGGGCGACTTTTGGAGTTCTTGCTACGATCTTTTTCTCAACAAACCCTATCTATTGTCGTCCGAATTGGCGGGCTGGTCGCATGAACTGGGACACGCTTTTGGGCTAATGCACTCGGAAGACACCAAGAGTTGTTTGAAAGACCTGAACGTTGACATGGGAAAGTTGCCCAACCTGCTCATGCAGCAAACGACCAAGTTGAGTACCGTGTACGACTATCCTTTTGCCAAAGAAGAGAAAAAACTTTTGTTGGATTCCACCTACAATCCAAGCTGTTTGGAATTTCGGGGAGATCGACCTGCGCCGATTCGCTATTTGAAATACAACCAAGTGCAACAAAATAAAACGACTACCGGTCGGAATGTCGTGATGGTGGAGTATTATAGCCCTTCTATGAACCGAGGCGCGCTGATCAAAGACGCTTCCGGAAAATGGCTGGAAAAGGACTTAACCGGAAAAACGAGTTTTACATTCAATGAAGTGGGGCGTGATGATTGGTCGGTATACCTGCAAGATCCATCTCGAAATGTAGCGCTACAACTTGATTTGCATACGTTACAAGTGAAATACGGCTCAATTGGCGCCACAAGTATGACGCCGATTTACAATATTTTATGGGCAAAGAAATAGCTTAAAAAATGGAGATGGGCTTAGCCGATTTAGGGTTAAGCCCATTTTTTAAGATCACAAGGCCTTCACCCCATACGTCGCCAGCGCGCCCGCAATCTGACTGGCCTCGGTTGTTGTTTCTGGAAAAAGAAAATAGCTGGGCGCTTGGATGGTTTCAACTTTATTTACCTTAATTTCAATTACGGATAAAATTGGAAATTGATCAGTAAACAGATCGATCAAGGGTTTTACTTTTGCGGGAAATGCGCTATCGGTTTTTTCAATAATTGTGGCCGTCCCTTTTATTTTGTAGCCCTTTTGAATAAAAACGTCCACAAAACTTACGCAGACATTGGGATTGACTTTGATGTTGTTGATACTATTGGGCGATGCGAGATGGGCGATCAGTAGGGTAGTGCCGTCTTCATAAGTAAACATTTCTTTGGGCGACACATTGGGCAGCAAATCCAGATCGCAAGTAGCGAGCCAGCAAAGCACGCAGTGATCAATGTATTTTTTTACTTGCTCTGTCAACATAAACCATTTGATTTTAGGGTAAATAGATGTGTGGTCTCATGGCTTTTCTCTGCCAACAAATCTCTCTTTGCCATGTAAGAAATTGATCGCCCTTTCCACATTCTTTTCTTGCGTTTCGGCCGATTTTAAACGCGCCAAATACCGCACAATCTCTAATTTCCGGGAGGCTGGCAGGCCATTAAAAACCGCTTCGGCTTCAGGATTGGCCGCCAATGCCTCCAAAAACGAAAGTGGGGGCTCAATGGCTCTACTGGCCGTATCAAAATCAATGGTGATATCAACCGTTTCGCCAACCAGTTTTGGCGAGTTTTTAAGCATGGTGGTATTGATGTAGAGCCGCCATTCGCCACTGTATTTGACCAAAGTTTGCTGGTAGGGTTTGCCATTGAGGGTTCCTTGGATGGGAATATATCCTTTGTTTTTTCCCGCAGCGATGAATAGCGCTTCTAGAATGTCAACTGGGACAAAAACGAAGGGGTTGACGCCAATGATATCTATGACTGCGGTAAAGGAGTGCATTTTTAAGTGTACAGGTTAAATAATAATCACTTGGTATAAAACCCCTCCCAACCATAGGGCTCCAAGTTTGTCATTTGGTAAATCATTTTGTCGAGATCACTCAATGCGGAGTAATAAGCGTCAAATTGCTCTAAATAGGTTTTGCCTTCAGCGTTCATCCAAAAGGTATCCTCCTGAACCAAGCCAGCGAAATTCTGCCAGGGCGCCTGCATTGGATCTATTAACGCCTCAAAATGTCCAAATGAATTCAAAAAATCTCGGGTTTCCATCAGTATAAAACCTAGTAAGTTCAGTCCGCGCCAGGTGTAAATGTCGTCAATATTTTTGCTGTCTTTTGACAAACCAATGCCCCAAATGGGATCAACTGGACTGGCTTCAACCAAAATTTTATCGCCTGTTTGTAAAAGGTAACGGGCAAAGGCTGGATTTTGATTAAACTTATGGATGTTCCCAGCCTTAACGATTTCAAATCTCCTGCTGTTCCAGATTTGGTCGTCATAACCTGTCACTTGTCGTCCTAAATCTTTGGCCTCTCCGGGTGTTCGGCTATTGATTATCTTTTCAAAGTTGTGGTTATCGTTAAACAGCAAAGCCTTATGAGCCATCATCCAGTGTTCGGATGTTTTATAGGTGATATTGTTAACCATGAATGGGCTTTCAAACCATTGGCTGAAACAAAATTTACCCACCTTTTCGTTGCGTTTATCAGTATGTCCCCAAAAGTAGAGGAACGCTAAGGGTTCGCCGTTTTCAAAGCGCTCGGTAAGCCAGGGAATGTTGTAATGTGGTGTCATTTTGAGTTGTATTTCACTCGGTGAGAACCAATTTTACGTTTTCTAGTTCCATGAAAATCAAATTGCTATAAAACTTAACAATATATTTTCTCACCCAATCCCCAAATTCGTTTTAAAAATCTTCACGGCTACCGCCAACAGAATCACCCCCATAAATTTGCGGATGACCAGCAGCCCCCCGCGCCCGAGTAGGCGCTCCAGTACGCGTAAGGAGCGCAACACCAAGTAAATAATCAAAAGATTGATCAAAATTCCGATCACAATCGTCAGTGTATCGTAATTGGTTTTTAAGGAAATGATAGTGGTTAAAGTTCCCGAGCCGGCAATGATGGGAAAAGCCACTGGTACGAGGCTTCCCGTCTGATTTTCGTCTTCCGATTTAAAGATATCAATACCCAGGGTCATTTCCAGTCCCATGATGAAGATTAAAATCGAACCCGCTACGGCGAAAGATTTCAAATCTACCCCCAAAATGTGCAGAAATGCCTCGCCAACGAATAAAAACACCAACATCAAAATCCCAGCAAAGAAAGTGGTCTTCCAAGATTGAATCGGCCCAATTTTTTCGCTGATGGAAATAAGAATAGGGATATTGCCCAACATGTCAATGATGGCAAAGAGCGTAAAAGTGACGGTAAAAATGTAGTCGAAGTTCATGTGCGCTTGGCATTTTTAGCGTGTGTTTGTAATTCGCCAACGAAATCCAAAAACACGCTCAATTCGACAGCAAAGATACAATCAATGTGCGACTAGGAAGCCAGTCAATTTAAATTGCTCCAATACCCAGGTTGAATCTTTTAAGGTGCTATTTTCCATCCAAATCTTTGATCAACTCCTCCATTTCTGATGGTTTGTGGGCAGGCTTTTTGATGATATTACCTTGTTCATCCACAATAAGGTACCAAGGGATAGAAATGCCTGAACTACTTGGATCATAAAGGCGAAACAAATCACTTTCAAAGGCCTTATTGGTTCGAATATGCGTTCCTTGAAGGTCGTAATGTTTAATCATGTTTTTCCAGAGCTCGTTCTTTGAAATATCATCAATGGAAATGAAGAGTGGCTCAATATTGCGCTTTTGTAACTGCTCGTGGAGTTGGTTTTTGTACGCAAATTCGGCTTTGCAGGGACCGCACCAGGTGGCCCAAACATCAATGAAAACCTTTTTGCCTTTGAATGCTGCCAAACAGCTTTTTAGCGAGTTGATACTATCCGGATTTTCAATAAATTTAATTTCCTGGGTAAAGTTTTTATCTGCTGTGTCATAAAATTGAATGATTTCTGTGAATCGTTCATTTAAGTACTTTGTGTAAACACTGGAGGGATAATCTTTTTTATATTGGTCATAAACACCGATCAATTCTTTTTCAAACTCTTCCTCTTGGGATGCATAAAATAGATAAGCAGCCCGATAATACTCCTGCATCGGTTCGGGTAAATACAGCTTGGCTTGTTGCAAGTTGTGGGTGTGAATGAGTCCTTTTTGACTCAGTGAATCCCGTTTTTTGTAACTAAAATCAGGTTGACTGTATTCTTTAAATAATACGTAGCTGCTGGCATATTCATACCAAAAAGCTGATGCCATACCCTTTCTGTCGGTTACCGGAAAAGTAGCGAAAATGTTTGCTAGAAATTGTTTGGTTTCAATCGGTAGTGGTTGGTATTGAACAGCTAATATACTGTACGATTTTCTGAGCGCAACATAGCTGGCAATCGAGGCGTAAAAACAGGTACGATCAGCCTTTACCAAATCAAAAAATGGCTTGGATATTTCACCGGCTTCCAATAAGTGAATGAATAGCACCATATCTTTAGCTTTTGCTTCATCCAAAGCAGTTTTTAAAATTGCATGAGTAGCATATTTTTTGAAGTACTCAGCTGCCATGGAAATAAAAGCAGGACTAGGAAAATTATAGTACAATTCTTGCCCTTTTTGATTAGGACCTGAAATTTCAAAACCTTCATTCTCTTTTTTGGGATCGATCAAAATTTGGTACCGCTGTCCAGGTTCCAGTATAAATTTAGAAGATGCAAATAAGCCCATTGAAAAGGTTACAAAAACAGCGCTTTCATTGGCTATTTTTATTTGAAAATTCCCTGATGAATCAGGCTTGGTGTGATCATTAAAACCGCCATAATGGATACCATAATTAGTGAAACTATAATATATTTCATTAGGGATTTCCCCCACTATTTTCCCCTTAACAATGATCTCTTTGGGGGGAGTAGGGGTACTAAAATACATGGACATTAATGCTGAGAAAAGCAAGAGTACTAGGTTCATGTTTTATGGTTTTAATTTGAAATTTATTTATGCGTAATTGTATCTCTCTGATTATTTTTCTTTAAAACGACCAACGGCCAAACCAAACCGAAAATTGCGGTTTGATTTGACTGTTGGTAAAATACGATGTTAGAATAATATTTCCTAGTACTAACTACTGCAACGCCCCAGATTTAATCTCTTCCACCACCTCAGGATTCAACAGCGTGGACACATCCCCCAGGTTAGAAGTATCGCCTTCGGCTACCTTGCGCAAAATACGACGCATGATTTTGCCAGAACGCGTTTTGGGTAATCCCGGTACAATCTGAATCAGATCGGGTTTGGCAATCGGACCAATTTCTTTGGTCACCACCGCCAGTACCTCTTTGCGAAAAGCCTCTTCATCGCTCACCAAGCTGGAAGTGATCACATAAGCGTAGATGCCCTGCCCTTTGATGTCGTGCGGATATCCTACCACCGCCGATTCTACCACATTGGGGTGTTGGTTGATGGCGTTTTCAACTTCGGCGGTTCCCAGGCGGTGACCCGATACGTTGATCACATCATCCACCCGACCAATGATCCGGTAATAACCATCCACATCGCGGCGTGCGCCATCGCCGGTGAAGTATTTGTCTTTGAAAGGCGCAAAATACGTTTGCCGACACCGCTCATGATCGCCATAAGTGGTGCGCAAAATGGAAGGCCAGGGGAATTTAATGCACAGCAATCCTTCTACATCGTTGCCTTCAATCTCCACCCCTTCAGCATTGACCAAACAGGGTTGTACTCCCGGCAAAGGCAAAGTAGCAAAACACGGTTTCAGCGGCGTAATCCCGGCAATTGGCGATATCAAAATACCTCCCGTTTCGGTTTGCCACCAAGTATCGACAATCGGGGCTTTACCTTTTCCGATGTGATTAAAATACCACAACCAGGCTTCTTCATTGATGGGTTCGCCAACACTACCCAGAACTTTGATACTACCCAAGTCATAGGGCTCAACATATTCATTGCCCAAGGCCATCAAGGCACGGATCGCAGTGGGCGCCGTGTAAAAATGGGTTACTTTATGCTTATCAATGCCCGCCCAAAAACGCCCGGCATCGGGGTAAGTAGGTACGCCTTCAAACATCACGCTGGTAGCGCCGGCGAGCAAGGGGCCATATACGATGTACGAGTGCCCAGTTATCCAGCCAATATCGGCGGTGCACCAGTACACGTCGCCATCGCGGTACTGAAATACGTTTTTGAAGGAGTAGCAAGTGTACACCATATACCCGCCACAGGTATGTACCACTCCTTTAGGTTTGCCCGTGGAGCCAGAGGTGTAAAGAATAAAGAGCATATCTTCTGCATCCATTTCGGTTGCTGGGCACTCCGTAGATTGGTGATGTACTTCCTCTTGCCACCATTTATCGCGACCGCTTACCATTGGCGTTTCGTGTTCGGTGGCTTTGTACACCAATACCGTTTCCACTGAATCGCAACCCAAGGCGATGGCTTCATCCACGATAGTTTTTACCGCAATGTCTTTAGCACCGCGTTGGTTGTAATCGGAGCAGATCACCATTTTGCAAGCCGAATCTTTGATCCGGTCGGCTAGCGCGTGGGCGGAGAAGCCCGCAAACACCACCGAGTGCACGGCGCCTACGCGGGCGCAGGCGAGCAAGCCAATTGCCAATTCAGGAACCATCGGCATGTAAAAACACACTCGATCACCTTTTTGAATACCGTTAGCTTTGAGGGCATTGGCGGCCTGACAAACCGCCGCATGAAGCTCGCGGTAAGTAAAATTGCGGTTGGGATCACTGGGGTTATTGGGTTCCCAGATGATGGCGGTTTGATCACCGCGGGTAGCCAGGTGACGGTCCAAACAGTTTTCGGTAATGTTGAACTTGCCGCCTTGGAACCATTTTACATCGGGTTTTTGGAAATCCCATTCCAGGACTTTGTCCCAGGGTTTGTGCCATTGGAAGGTATTGGCTTGCTCCGCCCAAAAACCTTCAGGGACGTCTACGCTGCGTTGGTAAACAGCTTGATATTCTTCAAAAGTGCTAAACTGCAGTTCCATTGATGTAGGTATTTATCGATTTTTTTTGTCCAATTACTTTCTTGCGATTTGCTCACCGAATGTACGGCTGCCAGCCGAAATTTACAATCTTTTAAAAAAGTTAGTATAGAATGCTGAAAATTGGTGCTATTTATTCAAATTTAGCCCCGTTTGGAAGTATTTACATTGCTTTCCAAATGGTTCTCCCCAAAGTTTTTGAAAAACAGAAAAATGAAAAACAACTTTTATTTGCTTTTTTTTACCGCGTTCTATCTATTCTTGCAAGCTTGTCAACCAAATGCCAAACCAAAAACGGCGCCGGTTGATGATGGCCTTTCCATCGTGCAGCGCAAATTCGCCAAAGCTTCTCCCAATTGTCATCAAGATTCCAATCGCTGTATCGTTTTGAAGGCGGAGTACCCTATTCTTCAGGGAGGAGGCGGTGTGGAAAAAAGCATGAACGACACCATTTTGCACTATGTAAAATCAGCGTTCGTGTTTGAAGAAAATTCCGCAATCAAAAAGATGAGTTTGGCCAAAGCTGCCCAAGCGATGGTGGATTATTACGACGCCTTTTCGAATCCAGATTCCAATAACTTCGTTACCCCCTGGGAAATTGAAACGTATGGAGAAGTTATTCGCAATTCGGGAGGGATTTTAGCCGTTTCGTTGAGCAACTATTCCTTTACTGGCGGCGCGCATCCCAATACCACGATGACCCTGCTCAATTTTGATGTCAAAACCGGAAAAACCCTACAGTTGAAAGATTTTATCCGTGATGAAGCCAAATTAAAGAAATTGGTGGAAGCAAAATTTCGTCAAGAAAGAGACTTAAATCCTCGCGAAAATCTCAACGAAGCCGGTTTTTTCTGGGAAGGTGCATTTGTATTACCTGATTCATTTGCCTTACAAAACGATGGGATTCTTTTTTATTACAATACCTATGACGTTGCTCCATACGCGCAAGGTCCCACTTCCTTTGTGCTAACCTGGGAGGAAATGGGTGATTCCGTGAAAAAAAGGTAGCGAATTCGCGCTTTAGAGTGTGTTTGGCCGCAGTACAATGATATACAGCGGCCAAACGCTGAGGAAACCGGATCTAATTGTGCAAAGTCAACAAAGGCACATGGATCGATTGAACCATCTCTTTGGTAAGGCTATGGTGAAAAAACGCATCCCAATAATTGCGTTGTTGATGCGACATCACCAACAAATCAATGTGCTGCTCTTGAATAAATTCACCGAGCGCAAGGGCTTTATCTTCACCCTCAATTTCCCGCATTTCAAATGCAATACTTGGATCTTCTTTCTTAAATATTTCTTCAAAAACGGACACTTCAATTGGCGTAAAGTCATATTGATCTTTTACATGCAGGAAGTGGATGCTTGCGCCAAAAGGTTGGTTGAATTCCATCAATGCTTTAATGAGTGGCCCCCTAACCGAATCTGGATTGGCGGCATAGGCAATGTGTCGTGGTGGGAAAGCATATTCCCCCTCGGGAACCAGGATAACCGGACAATGGCTGCGTTTGGCCACCGTACTGGATACGCTGCCCAACCAACGTAGCAGCACATCTGATTCGCCCGTTGTGCCCATCACGATGTAGTCATAATTGTAACTCAAACGGGTCAATTCTTCTCCTGGAAAACCAAAAACTAGATCGGTTTCAATTTTGACAGCAGTTTTAATATCCGTTCCGCCTATTGCTGGATCTTTATGCACAAAATGTTTCAAGGCATTTTGTTTGATGGCCATTATTTCGTTCACCGGCGGGATGATACCAGGATAATCCATACCGCTGACCGGCATAAAACAATGTACGACGGTTATGGTGGTATTTTCCCAGTATTCGCTCAATTTAAGGGCATAATCCATTGCCGCGTGGGCGGTAGAAGAAAAATCAGTTGGCACGAGTATCTTTTTCATCAGCTATCATTTAGACCACTAACCTCGGCTAAATCGTATAAAATGCCCTTGATGAAGATCATCTGATTTCGTGATTTTTGTCAAAAAGCTTAGCTTTGGGCTGTTCAATTGCATCCATTGCCTAAAAATTCAGTAAAAGAGTAGATTGGGAACAAAATTCACCCAAAGACTCAAAAAATAACATCATGCTCGAACGCAAAAACCCAACCCAAACGCCAGCTTGGTCAAAACTTACCGCTCATTTTGCTGCCATGCAAAGTGTTCAGATGAAAACCCTTTTCCAACAGGATCCCGAGCGATTCAATCGATTTAGTCAAACTTTTGAGGACGTACTGGTCGACTACTCCAAAAACATCATCACTCAAGAGACCTTGGATTTGTTGTTGGAATTGGCGAATGAATGCGGATTATCGGCAGCCATTGAAAGCATGTTCAGTGGTGAAAAAATCAACCAAACCGAAGACCGTGCGGTATTGCACACCGCCCTGCGCAATCAATCCACTGAACCGATTTTATTGGATGGGGTAGATGTAATGCCCGGGGTTCGCGCCGTTTTGGCCAAAATGAAAAACTTCAGCGAGCGTTTGCTCTCGGGTGAATGGAAAGGTTATACCGGAAAAAAAATTACCGATATCGTCAATGTTGGAATTGGCGGTTCTGATTTGGGTCCGGTGATGGTTACCGAAGCACTGAAGGCATTCTGGAAACCGGGCATCACCCCGCATTTTGTTTCTAATGTTGACGGCACGCACATGGCCGAAACTTTGAAAAAACTCAATCCAGAAACCACTTTGTTCATGATTGCGTCGAAAACCTTTACGACGCAGGAAACCATGACCAATGCCTTTACTGCTCGCGATTGGTTTTTGCAATCAGCAGTCGATGAAGCGCATGTTGCCAAGCATTTTGTGGCCTTATCGACCTACGAAAAAGGAGTGCGCGAATTTGGCATCGATCCCGCCAATATGTTTGAGTTTTGGGATTGGGTTGGCGGTCGTTACTCCTTGACTTCAGCCATTGGCTTGCCCATTGCCTGTTCCATCGGTTTTGACAACTTCGAAGAAATGTTGAAGGGTTTTTATGCCATGGATCAGCATTTCCGCACCGCGCCACTGCAAAGCAACTTACCGGTTATTTTGAGCTTGATCGGAATTTGGTACAACAATTTCTTTGGCGCCCAAACCGAAGCCATTTTGCCATACGACCAATACCTGCATCGTTTTCCGGCTTATTTCCAACAAGGCAATATGGAGAGCAACGGTAAATACGTAGACCGCAATGGTGATCCGGTAACTTACCAAACCGGACCGGTGATTTGGGGAGAACCAGGTACCAATGGGCAACATGCTTTTTACCAGCTCATCCACCAGGGCACGAAAATGATTCCTTGTGATTTCATTGCCACCGCGATCAGCCAAAATCCAATCGGCGATCACCACGTAAAGCTGTTGTCTAACTTTTTTGCCCAAACTGAAGCCTTGATGATGGGCAAAACCGCGGAAGAAGTAACTGCTGAATTGCAAGCACAAGGCAAAAGCGCTGAAGCCATCGCCGCTTTGTTGCCATTTAAGGTTTTCCAAGGCAACAAGCCTACCAATTCCATCTTGGTAAAGTCTTTGACGCCTTATGTGCTGGGTAACTTGATCGCCTTATACGAGCACAAAATCTTTACCCAGGGTATCATCTGGAATATCTTTAGTTTTGATCAGTGGGGTGTGGAATTGGGCAAACAATTGGCCAATAAAATTCTACCTGAATTGATCAATGATGCGCCGGTACATACCCACGATGTTTCTACGAATGGCTTGATCAACGCATTTAAGGAAATGCGTTAGGTTGAGGTGAGGATTTGATACTTTAGAAAAAGGCGAATACCCAGAATTGTGGGTATTCGCCTTTTTCTATTATCAATGCGAATAATGGGTTGGGCTAATGCTCTAGAAGATTATTATTTGACATGTAGG
>JBBANM010000099.1:0-25136 GCA_040401995.1 Saprospiraceae bacterium | reverse complement strand
TGATCTCAAGATATTAATTTTTTATTTTGTTTTGCGACATTTTGAATTACACCCCTTCAGAAATCATACAGTTGGATAGTCCTATTTCGATGATTTTTTCAGCAATCCTATATTTCCCTTTTAACCAAAAAACAATAATATTCGTGTCAAGCAAATAAATCATAGCATCTCAATTGACCTTTCCAGTGTTTTATTGTGTTCAATTGTCGCAATCATCTCCTCAGCAGTTTCTGGAAAATCACTCCAACTGCCTGACATGCTTTTGATCCAATCCTCGTCAGATGGCGCAGTTGAGTCATTAGGAAGCACGTCTTTTTCATAGGAATATGCTAATCCCAAATTCTTAACAAAGGCTTCTAAAAGTTGGGCATCCTCGGTGCGTTCGATTTGAATAATGATCTTGGTCATGATGATCGCTTTGTACAAATATAGTGTTTATGATTTTTAGATCAAAGATTTGTTGATGACCAAAGCCGATATCGATAATTCAGTCACGTCTTCCTCAAAGAGATTTAAATTGACAGATTAAATTTTTTCCACCCCGCCATAGGGGTCAACCCCATTTCTCCCATCTAACCTTTCGAAAGGATTTAAAAAAACAGGTTTGATCGCCTTCGTGTCCAAACCACCAAAACACACCTGACTGTTGTTATGAAAATCATCGCCACCTTTGTCTTGCTGACATGGGGGATTGGGAATTTATTCTCCCAAGCCACTAAAGTCGCCACCAAAACACCATGTACCCTGAGCGGTTACATCAAAGATGCTGCCTCGGCAGAAGAATTACTTTACGTCAATGTCTGGGTCGAAGCCCTGCAATCTGGCGCTACCAGCAACAACTACGGATTTTATTCCCTGACTTTGCCTCCTGGCACGTACCGAATTACCTACTCGTACCTCGGTTACCAAACACTCACGCAAACGGTGAATCTAACCAAAGACACCCAATTGAATGTAGAGCTTAAATCAGATGCCAAAACCTTGCAAGAGGTAGTTGTTTCGAGCGAAAAACCTGATGAAGCAGTGCGTGAAGTTTCGATGAGCAGAATGGATGTGCCCATTGCGCAAATGAAAAAACTGCCCGCTCTATTGGGCGAACCCGACATCATCAAAATGGTGCAATCGATGCCCGGCGTGACCAGCGCCGGCGAAGGAACCTCAAGTTTTTATGTACGCGGCGGCGCTGCAGATCAAAATTTGGTGCTAATCGATGAAGCGCCGGTGTATGATGTATCGCATTTGTACGGCCTTTTTTCGGTGTTCAACGCCGATATTTTGAAAGGCGCCGAATTGTACAAAGGCGGAATCCCCGCTAAATTTGGCGGTCGCTTGTCGTCGTTGTTGGAGGTGACCACCAAAGATGGAAACGCCCGGGAATTCAGCGGCGGAGCCAGCATCAGTACCTTGGCCGCCAAGGTGAATGTGGAGGGGCCAATCGTGAAAGACAAAGCGTCGTTTATCCTGGCTGGTCGCCGCTCGTATGCCGATCTGATCATGAATCAAATCCCCGATCTGAAGGGAACCAGCGTCAAATTTTATGACCTGAACGGCAAAATCAATTGGAAAATCAACAACAAAAACCGTTTTTTCTTGGCGGCCTACACCGGGCGAGATGTGTTTAAATTAGGTAAGGATTTCCAAATGGATTGGGGAAACCGGACCTCTACTTTACGCTGGAACCACTTGTTCAACGAACGGATGTTTTCCAATACCACGCTGATTTACAGTAATTTTGATTATGCGCTGGAAAGCAAACAGGGCATTAATGGTTTTCGCTGGGAGGCTAATCAGCGGGAATATTCGCTGAAGCAAGATTTTAGCTGGTTTCCTAGTCCTAAGCTGACGGTGCAATTTGGTTACCAGGGTACTTACCGCAAGTTTCAGCCCGGCGAAATTAAACCCAATTCGGAAAATACCATCTTCAAACCTACAACTTTGCAACCGCGTTTTGCCTTGGATCAAGCCCTCTATCTGAGTATAGAGCAAAAAATAAGCGAGCGTTTGGCGCTGCAGTACGGGTTGCGGTTTTCGTTGTTTCAAGACATGGGACCAGGCACGGTGTACCGCTACCAAAATGCCAGCGACAATGTCAACTACGTCATTACCGATTCTACCAAGTATGCCAGCGGCAAGGCGATAGCCACTTTTGCCAATCCCGAACCGCGTTTTGCGGCGCGCTATCAGTTGAATCCCGAAAGCTCGCTCAAGTTTTCGTACAACCGCATGGTGCAGTACATTCACCTGATCTCGAATTCTACGGTGCCGATTCCCTTCAATACTTGGGAGCCCAGCTCTACGTATTTGCAACCGCAAAAAGCCGATCAATTGGCCATTGGCTACTTTAGAAATTTTGACAAAAATGCCTGGGAGTTTTCAGCGGAGGCGTATTACAAAAAAATGGATCACCTCACCGCTTTTGCCGACAACGCCAATATTTTTTTCAATGCCAATTTGTCTACCGAGTTCCGGCAAGGCAAAGGGACTTCTTATGGATTGGAACTTTTGTTGCGCCGCAATGTGGGTGATTTGCGCGGATTTGCCAGCTACACTTTGAGCAAAACGGAGATGACCATTCCTACCGTCAACAACGACCAGGCTTTTCCAGCCAATTACGATCGGCGCCACAGCTTCAATTTATCGTTGACCTATGATTTGTCGAAACGCTGGAGTGTGGGCGGAAACTTTACCTACGCTACCGGTCGCCCAATCACCTTGCCAACAGGGCAATACAACTACGGTAACTACCAAACCAATTTGTACTCTAGTCGCAATGGTTACCGCTTACCAGCCTTCCACCGTTTGGATCTAGCTGCCACTTATGAACCGGGCAAAAACAAAGCTGCTCGCTGGCACAGTACCTGGGTATTCGGGGTTTACAATGCCTACAATCGGAAAAACCCATTTTCCATATATACCCGAGTCAAACAAGATAAAGACGGAAAAGTCATCGGTGATGGTACCGAAAAAGAAGCCCGCATGGTGTATTTATTTTCCGCGCTGCCCTATGTTACTTGGAATGTGAAGTTTTAATCGACTGGCCAAGTAATCGAATTTCAAATTCCTTTCAAAACAACAACAATGATGAAAAATAGCATCCTGGCCCTTTTGGCCATAGTCACTCTTTTTGCCTGTGAAAAAACGATCTATCTAGATGTGAAACAGGCCGAACCGGTGTTGGTTATCGAAGCCAACGTAACCAATCAGCTTGAACAACAAGTGGTTAAGCTAAGCAAAAGCAGCACTTTCGGCGTCACCGGAAAAACGCCAAGGGTATCTGGCGCTTCGGTGGAGGTCAAAGACAACTTCAACAATGGGTATCGCTTTGTCGAAAAAGAACCCGGCGTGTATCGCTCCGAACAAGCTTTTGCCGGTATTGCTGGCAGAACCTATACCTTGCTGGTGAAAGCGGAAGGAAAAACCTACACCGCCAGCGAGCAGATGACGACCAACACGCCGATTGACAGCTTGACTTACCACATCGACGAACAAGAAATGCAAAAACCAAAAAATCCCGATCGGTTTTATGAGGTGTTGTTGTACGTGCAAGAACCGCAGGCAACGGTGGATTATTATTTGTTTCAGTTTTACCGCAACGGCAAATTGGAAAATGATGAAGGTCGCTCAGTATTCATCAGTGATGATAAAATCCTGAATGGACAAGTAGAAGGATTGAAATTCCCTTTGTTTTTTGCGGC
The DNA here is from genome assembly GCA_040401995.1 of Saprospiraceae bacterium. Lineage (GTDB taxonomy): Bacteria > Bacteroidota > Bacteroidia > Chitinophagales > Saprospiraceae > Haliscomenobacter. The sequence continues at coordinate 21,441 of JBBANM010000099.1, read as the reverse complement.
TAATGACGAGGCGAAAATTGAGATCATCCACATTACGCCAAGTGCCTATAAATTCTATTCTGATTTGGAAGCCAGCATCGGCAACGATGGCGGGGTTTTTAGCGGGCAACCGGCTAATGTATATACCAACATCAGCGGAGGAGCAAGGGGCTATTTTCTGGTGGCTGCGGTGGCCAGTGGTAGCTTGAGAGTGGTGCAATGAATGAATTAGAGTGTGATTGGATTTTTAGTTCGCGCTACAAATGGCCAAAATTCGCCCAAACTTCGTTGCGAAAATACTCATGTAGCGCTACTACACTCCGTTTTTCACGCCTCGTTGGTGCAAATTTTGACTCACTACGCTTGCGAACTAAAAACCAAAACACACTCTTAGAATTGGACTACGTATACTAAACCTCGAAGGTTTAGTATACGTAGTCCAATTCTTAAAAAATGCTTGTTATGGCAACAATACCCGATCAATAACGTGTACTACGCCATTGGTTGCTAGTAGGTTAGCAATGGTCACGTTTGAAGCATTCGCGCCGTTGCTTTTGCCCGTGACACTTACGGCTTTTCCGGTGATGTTTACCGTTACTTTCCCCGTTTGAACCGTGGTCAATACTGCACCATTGGTCAAATTGGTTGAAAAAGCACGCGCTGCAACCACATGGTAGGTCAAAATATTGGCCAATGCAGTCGGATCTGCTGCCTGAATAGAGGCAATAGTTGGGAAACCAGCAGCAATAAATGCCGCATTGGTTGGCGCAAATACCGTGAGCGGTCCGGCGCCAGTAAGGGCATTTACCACGCCGCTACCCGCACGAGTTACTGCTGCGACTAAATAAGTCAAATTGGCATTTGCCGATGCTAATCCCACAATGTTCAATGCAGGAGGAAAAAGAACAGCATCAATCACATGAATGACGCCATTAGAGGCCAACAAGTCGGCTTGAGTAACCGTGGCCCCATTGATGGATACACCTGTCGCATTCTTGGTAATATAAGCGGTTAAGTTGTTTAGCATGGTTGTTGCCTGATTATCGGCAGTAGCAATGGCGCTGGCAGTAACTTTACTGCCAATGACATGGTATTGCAATACGGCTTGCAAGGTAGCAACTGAAGTATTGTTGATGGCTGCTACATCTGCAAAACCAGCAGCTTTAAATGCGGCATCGGTAGGCGCAAAAACGGTAAGGCTACCAGTAGACAAAGCACTAGCTAAACCGGCTCTCACCACCGCTGCTTCCAATAAAGTAAAATCGGCACCGTCAACTACGGTTTCGGTAATGGTCTTCGAAACTTGAACCTCATCTTTTTTACAAGAGGTAGTTCCAACTAGGGAAAAGGCTGTAGCCAAGAGTAACAAAAAAGTTTTTGGAAAAATCTGCATTACTTGCAATTTCATAGTGGATTAATTTTGGTAAGTAAATAAAATAAATTCAGCAGTTGGAACAGGCTTATCAGTGGGATGTTTTTAAATTTGCAGTAATAGCCACAGTTTGGCTAATAGTAGGCATAAGTCGCTATTTTATGGTGTTAGGCGAACAAATTTTGATTTTTTAATTCGTAATTATATTGTGTTGTAATGCAGACAAAAAAGATTTTTTTTATTACAGGGCTAAAATATATCAATGGCTATCCTTACTGAAACCCGGGGTGAATTCACCCTTTCTACCGATCGCAACAAGCTCGATCTTCAGGTGATTCACCATTTTTTGGCCAATGAATCGTACTGGTGCCAAAACATCCCTTTTCCCGTGGTGGAAAAAGCTGCGGATCACTCGCTCAATTTTGGTTTGTATCACCACGACCGACAAATTGGTTATGCCCGCGTAGTGACGGACTATGCCACCGTGGCTTACCTAGGCGATGTATTTGTACTTGAGGAATTTCGCGGTCAGGGTTTGTCGAAATGGTTATTGGAAAAAATCATGACGCACCCTGAGCTGCACGGCTTACGGCGCTGGATATTGTTGACTGCCGATGCGCATGAACTATACAAACAACAAGGCTGGACGCCCATCGCGCATCCGGATCGTTGGATGGAAAAACATGATAAAGGGGTGTATGAAAAAAAATGATGAGATGGGAATTTAAAACGGCATCCCATGCGTCAAACCGATCAATCGCTGGGTAAGCCCAGGCAAGCGATCCAGTGTTTTTAGCGCCAATTGCGTACTTTGTTTTTTGCCAAACAAAAGTTGTAAGTATTGCCCCGCCCAAATCCGATTATTAAAATTGACTTTCCAATCAGCAGCATAGCGGTCGGCCAATGTTTGTTTGTCGATCTGACCTTGAGCGTAAAGCAAAATTAAATCGGCCAGTATTTTGGACGCCCGCATCGCCATGCTCATGCCATTGCCGCAAAGGGGGGTGATGGCGCCGGCAGCATCCCCCAGCATAAACATACCGTTGAGATAAGCGGCCTTGGGGTGAAAGTAGACGTTACTGATCACAAGTGGAGTATCGTACAAAAAAGTGGCTTGGGTAAAATATTTTTTGAGAAAGGGGTTTTTGTACAGTACCTTTTCCTCCATGTTTTTCAGGTCGTTGCCCGCTTGATGTAGGTTGCTGGCTTTAGACAAGTAACACAAACAATATCGCTCATTGTCTACTTTTGAAATGCCGCAATAGCCATCTTGGAAGTTGTGTAATTCGATGCGATCGGGCGCTAAGTCGGTCTGGATATGGTACTTAACTCCTATGTAAGTGGGTAGATTTTTAGAAACTGGGCGACTGGGTTTGGCAAAAATGGGGGCGTATTTTCCAAAGCTTCCGCAAACCAATTGCGCCAAATAATTGCCCTGACTGGTATGAATCTCCGAAACTTGGTCATCCAACATTTTCACATCGCTTACTTTACAATTTTCAAAAACCGTAACCCCTTTGCTACGCGCCAACTGACACAAATACTGATCCAGGCTATACCTGCTGATTCCAAAACCACCGAGAGCTAGGGGACTTTGCAGCATAAACCCACTCTCAGCAGATATGCCCAGTTGCTTGATGATTGGAAGGTTTAGATCAGCCAGCGGTACTCCCAATGCAGTTAAAAAATCCCAACTTTCCATGGAGATGTACTCGCCGCATACCCGATGCTGGGGGTAACTGTTTTTTTCAAATAGCACCACTTCCATTCCTTGCTGCGCTAGTTGAATGGCCAGGCACAACCCGCCTAAACCGCCGCCAATAATGGCGCAAGGGTATATTTTAGAGTCGTTATTTGTTTCCATAAACGATGACTTCGTGACGAAAAGCCCATTTGTTCAGAACCGAAAAATGGGCGGCGCCAGCTTTTTTTAATAGATTGATCCATTCTTTTTTGATAAAACCGCGGGCCACCGAAAGCGGCGCGTCGTTTTTCACCAAGTAGGATTTGGAAAAAAGGGCAGTTAACGTTTTGATAGCAAAATAAGCAAAGGTATTGCGCTCCAAATCGTTGATCAGGAGCAGGATTTTTCGATCAAGGGCAAAGCGAATGAGTTCTATCAACTGACTTTCATCCAGGTGATGGCAAAAAAGACAGGCGTGGATGATGTCGATCTTAGGTACGTGCAGAAACATATTGCGGTAATCGTCGCAAATGAATTGAATGCCCCCGGCGGTTTGTTGTCGGGTGGAGTATTCGATGCATTCGGGTTTCAAATCGATCCCAATGAGTTGGAAATCCATTTTTTTGCGCAACCGCCATTTTTGAATGTGTTTCAAGGTATCGCCGCCGCCGCAACCAATGTCAATGAGGATATACTGGTGATGAGGTTGTGCCACTTTTTTGAGCGCCGAAAACGTGATATTGTAACCTCCCAACAGGGTGTTGATCCGATCCAGTTCCCGTAGGTTTTGGAACAAATCAGCCGCAGGAATACCGTCGGCATCCAATAATTCTTTTTGTAGGCTTCGGTTTTTAAGCATAGCGCAATTGCATGGTTTCTACGGTCAATCCAGGGCCAAACGCAGCCGCAAATATGGTTTGCTCTTCAGTTTGGGGTACCAGTTTATCCAAAATGTTTTTGAGCACAAAAAGAACGGTGGGCGACGACATGTTTCCATAATCTTTTAGTACCTGGTAAGAAGCAGCCAGATCGGTAGCGCTTAGTCCTAGGGCTTCGCCAAAATTATCAACGATCTTTTTGCCGCCGGGATGAACGGCCCAGTGATCAACCGATTCGGGGGTGATGCCCACATTATCGAGCATTTTTTTGATGTTGTTTTTGATCAAATCACCCACGTACGAGGTAAGGTTCATGATAAAACCCGTTTCGGAAAGTTGCCAGGCCATTTCATTGCGGCTATCGGGGATACAGAAGGAATCAAAATGGGTAATCTCCGCGTTTTTGCTATCGGGGTCATCTTGGGGCTGGCTACTCAGCAAAACCGCCGCGCTGCCATCGCCAAAAAGGACGTTGCAAAGCAAGTAATCCTGGTTGTAAATGGTTTGAAAATGCAGCGTACACAGCTCGGTACAGACCACCAAAACCTTTGCGTCGGGTTGACTGCGACAAATGCCGTCGGCTTGTTTGAGGGCGATGATGGCGGCGTTACAACCCAAAAAATTGACACTGCTGCGGTGGGTTGTTGGCGGCAATGACAATGCCTGCAACAATTCGATATCCAATCCTGGCGCCGACAATCCCGTACACGTAACCGTGATGAGGTGGGTAATGCTGCTTTTTTGCTCCTCGAAATTGGGCAAATTCCGAATGGCTTTGATCGATAAAGGCAGCGCTTCTTTTTTGAAGATGGCCATGCGCTGGGAAAGGGTAGGAGGGGGGAGAAGCTGTTGATTTTTAGGGAAAAAAGAAAATTGCTCGGGCGGCAAACCATAGTCTTCCAATACCGAGTAGCGGGTAGCAGTCCCTGACTTGGCATCCAGGATTTTTACTTTCCGCTTCACGGACACATCTTCGGTAGAGTTGGTGTAAAATTTGGTCAGCACTTGTTGTTCGTACCCGTATTCAGGAACGGCGGTAGCAATGTTTTGGAGGTAACTCATGGGGTTAGTTTTTTAAAAATAAAACAATAAAACAAGCATTCATGGAAAGCGCGGCAATGACGTTCATCAACATGGTATTGCGAAAGTTGGCATGGGTGGTGTTGCTGAGCACCCGGATAAACCAGTATACAAAAAATACGGCAATAGGGGCAAAAAAAGCTTGAACAACAAAAAAATCGCCCAACTGATTGATCTTGCTGAAATATAGGTAATAGCAAATATTGCAAGCGGCAAACATTAGCGCCGAAAAAATAAAAGTACCCCGGTAACCCAGTTTGTAGCTGATGGTGACCACTCCGTCATCCAGATCCTGTTGGTGTTGATAGACCTGGGTAAGAGGATATACGCCAGCCATTTGGAACGAACAAGCTGCTAACACCCAAATGGTGGTGGAGTTGAGCTCCATCGCCTGTTTGGCAATTCCCAAGTACGACATGTAGAACGTGAATCCGCCTTGCAATAAAACTACCAGCAGGAATCCTAGAACAGGGTATTTTTTTAAGCGAATTTGTCGTGCGCTGTACGCCCGCGATGCCGTGATGCAAAGCAGCAAACACAAGGCAAAGCCAACACTAACCAAAAAAACAGCAAGTAAAAGTGCCACGATATCGAAGATCAAGGTGACGTAAAACAACCTTTTGGTGGGCATCGGCGGTTTTTCGAGTCCGCCAATACTGCCTTCGTCGCGATCCATGTAACTGTTGTAACCATTGCTGGCTGGATATACCAAGAGGTGAATGATCAAAAATGGATACAATACATCCAACCAAGAATAAGGCGTATGAACTTGGCTGAGCGCCAATAAAAAAACAGGCATTAGAAGAATAGAAAACGGAATTCTTAGGAGTTTGAGGGTGTCTAGGTCAAGCATAGGCTTACATTGAAAAGGTGGCTTTAATGGAGATGTTTACCGTGTTGCTGAGTGTAATGCTGGATTTACCCACCCCATAGGTTAGGCGATCGACGCTAAATTCAGTGGTTTGAAAATCCAAAGTATTGCCATTGGGTGTAACGGTGAAAGGCAACTGGATGGATTGCGTTACCGCTTTGATGGTAAGGTTGAAAGTGCCCAAATAGCCGCTATCGGTTTTGGTGATTTTGGTTGCAACTAAGGAAATCACTGGGTATTTTTCAGCATCGAAATAGCCATCGCCTTTAAGGTGTTTATCGCGCAAGCCGATGCCCGAGTTTAGGGAACTGACTTGTACTGTGGCGGAAATTTTGCTTTTGTCCAAGTTGTTGGGGTCAAAGATGACATCAGCGGCAACTTTGTCGAAATGCCCGGAGGTGTTAATACCGGCGTTTTTGATCTTGTATTCTACTTTAGCGCTTTGAAAAATCAGGGATTTTTGGGCAAATAATGAAGACATGCTAGTTAGGAATAAAACCGTGTAGATTAGAAAGCTGAATTTTATCATGGTTTAATTGGTTGTGGTGCAATGTATTAACTGGCTTGACCTTTAGAATTCTTAGATAGGATCAAAGCCAGGAAATTTTGTTGTCAAAAATAGTTAGAACAGTCCTTTTAACAACAGGGGATTCAGCTTTAAGTTGTGGCCGTTTTTTATCATTTGATAGCAACCGACAAAATGTGCGCTGTTCAGCAATTGCTGGAAACTGTTTTGCGGAATTTGGTTCCATAGGACTTGGGTTCTCTGAAAAGATCCTTATTTTTGACCCCAAAGCGTTAACCAATGAAAACTCTATTCTCCACATCGCCCATCTTACTGCCCCAATCTCTTGCTCTTTTGCGGATCCTGTTGGGTTTGTTTCTCATTTACCACGGCAAAGAGGTTTTTCAACCCGATTTGATGGAACAATACACCACTTGGGATAATTTTAAATCGCCGCAATCCCAGTGGTTGCCTTACCTGGGAAAATCAGCGGAATTTGTAGCTGGGATTTTATTGTTGATCGGCTTGTTTACCCGAGTGGGCGGGGTGATTTGTGCCGCTACGTTTTTATACATCACTTTTTATGTTGGCCAAGGTAAATTTTGGTACGAAGATCAACATCCTTTCCTTTTTGCCTTACTGGGTTTGTTTTTTGTTTTTGCGGGTCCAGGAGTTTTGAGTGTGGATGGGGTGATGGAAAAAAAATCGCTCAAGAGCGATTCTTCAGCAGCGTAAAATAGGAATCTAAGGCAATTATAATGATTTATTATGAACTGCCCCAACCCACCATTTTTCCATTTTTTCCCTTTATTGTTTATTTTGCACCCCTCGTTTATCGACGTTACAATTTTGACACCAGCAAACTCATAGCCTTATAACATGGACCAAGTACTCGGATTTTTCGCCCCAGCCTTGATTTATCTGTACATAACTGCATTGAATGCCCTGGTCCCAGGTAGATGGGTTACGGGATACGTTACCAAACCCAATTCCAGCGAAAAATTGCGCTACCGACTCAATGGCTTGCAGGTGTTGATCATCGTCGTTTTGAGCTGGGGCTTGCTGGGGTATTGGGGTTATATGCCTTGGGATTGGTTGTATGTACACCGTTGGGAAGGTCTTTTGGGCGCGATCGTTTTTGGATTGGTCTTCTCTTTTGCGATTGTATTGCCTGCTCCGGCGGTTAAAGCTTCTTTTTTAGCCGATTTCTTTTTGGGAAGGTTGGAAAATCCACAGCTCTGGGGCGGCAGAATCGATGCCAAAATGTGGTTGTACCTGGTTGGCGCCATTTTGCTGGAGCTCAACGTGTTGAGTTTTACCGCGCACCACCACTTGCTCTATGGCGCTGAAGCGTCCAAAGGCATTTTCTTATCCGCAATATTGCTAACTTATTTTTTAGTGGATTACCTCACTTTTGAAGAAGTGCACTTGTACACCTATGATTTTTTTGCCGAACGGGTTGGTTTTAAATTGGGCTGGGGGTGTATCGCTTTTTACCCTTTTTTCTACTCCATTCCTTTGTGGTCGACCGTTGAATTGCCGGTAACTCATTTCTCTACGCTGGGATTGGTAGGTTGTGCACTAGTGTTTTTTAGCGGTTGGGGTTTGTCGCGCGGGGCCAACATGCAGAAGTATTTTTTCAAAAAAGACCCTACCCAAACCTTTCTAGGCATCGTACCCGCAACAATCTCAGATGGCGAAAAAACATTGTTGATCAGTGGTTTTTGGGGCTTGAGCCGACACATCAATTACTTGGGGGAAATTCTCATGGCTACTGGGATTGTATTGGCCATCGGTCATCCGCTTAACATCTGGCCTTGGTTATACCCCTTGTATTATGTTGCCCTGTTGTTTCCTCGACAAATGGACGACGACAAACGCTGTGCCCTGAAATATGGCGCGCTTTGGGACGAATACGTCAAAAAAGTGCCGTATAAAATCATTCCTTACCTGTATTAGTCTGTCATAATCGGTACATTTTTCGAGCAGTATCACCCATGATATTGATGGCCATTTTGCGGGGCATCAGGCGTTGCATGATGAAACTGGCCATTTTATTGCCGCTGCCGGTTACGAAAGAAGGTCGTTTGCCCAAGTGTACAAAACACTCGCTGACTACTTCTTCCGGACTTTGTACGCGCGGGGCGAAAAAGCTGGTTTTTTCAGGATTGGTTTGTAAGTAATTAGGCGTTGCCGTAGCGCCCGCGCAACAAGCCAATACATCTACTCCTCGGTCTTTCCACTCATACCACAAACTTTCCGCTAGTACTCGGTTGAAGGCTTTGGTTGCGGCATAGGCCGCCAAAAAGCCGCTGCCTTGAAAACCGGCCAGCGAAGCCATTAAAATCACGGCTCCTTTTCCTTTTTCTAGCATGGACGTACCCAACATTTGTACCAAATTCATGGGCGTAACCATGTTGGCCTGAGAGATTTGCTGATGGAAATGCTGGTCGTTTTTTTCAAACGGCCCAATGTAGGAGATGGCCGCGTTGTAAACCAAGACATTGATTTCCTGTCCATTCAGGGCGGTTTGGATGGATTGGGCAGCGCCAATGTCTGCCAAATCGCAGTAAATGCATTGTACTTGAATGGAGTATTGCTGGGTCAGCGCAGCCGCTAACTCGTCCAATGGCGCTTTGCGCCGAGCAATTAGGATCAAATTCATCCCCGCAGCAGCCAATTGATGGGCAAAAGCGGCACCAATGCCTTCTGAAGCGCCGGCCACCAGGGCCAATTTTCCATATTTTTCAGTGAGTTGCATGTAATAGCTTGTTTGGATAGCAGCAAAAATGCTTCCATCGGTTATCTGGAACCAAAATAATACAATTTTTTGCTTTGGGTGTTTTGGACTTAGATCTGGGTCGAAATTGAATAATTTTCGATTACAATCGAAAAAAATCATAATAATTTTCGATTACAATCGGGAATTATACATAAATTGGATCAAAACTTCGCTACATGCAGGTTGAACGAACCATCTACGATACCGTTGTTTCCCGACTTCAGCCTGGGAAAGCAGTCATTTTACTCGGACCAAGACAAGCTGGGAAAAGTACGATTTTGGAAAAAGTGGGTCAGGGTAGCGCTTTAAAGGTATTGCGCCTGGATTGCGACGATGCCATGGTGCGACATCGATTGGAAGATCAAACACTGCCTAATATACAAAGCCTAGTAGGGGATGCGGAATTATTGCTTATTGATGAAGCGCAACGGGTAAAAAACATTGGCTTGACCCTTAAAATCATCATTGATCAAATCAAGAAACCACGTTTATTAGTCTCTGGATCATCGGCCTTTGATCTTTCTAATGCTATCAATGAACCATTGACCGGAAGAAAATGGGAATTCATGCTACTGCCTTTTTCGGTTGAAGAAATGGTGCAGCACCACGGTACTTTTGAAGAAACCCGCCGATTATCCCAGCGCATGGTTTACGGTATGTATCCTGAAGTGGTCACCCACCCGGATTTAGAGCGGCAGATTCTTAATCAATTGGCCAGTAGTTATTTGTACAAAGATATCTTTAGCTTTCAGGAATTACGTAAACCTGAGTTATTGGAAAAAATTTTACAAGCGCTGGCACTACAGATCGGCAACGAAGTTTCTTATAATAATCTGGCAAACCTCCTCTCTAGTGATACGGCGACCATAAAACGGTACATCGATCTACTAGAGAAATCCTTTATCCTTTTCCGTCTTCCTGCATTCAGTCGCAATTTACGCAATGAGTTAAAAAAAAGTCAGAAAATCTACTTTTGGGATTGCGGTATCCGCAATGCTTTGATTGGCGACTTTCGGGCGCTGGATTTACGCAATGATGTTGGCGGATTGTGGGAGAATTTTTTAGTCGCAGAAAGACGCAAGTTTAATCTGTACCGCGAATTTTATGGTCGTTCCTATTTCTGGCGCACCACGCAGCAGCAAGAGATTGATTATCTCGAAGATTATGATGGCAAATTACACGCCTATGAATTCAAATGGAATGCCGTGAAAGGCGCGTCGTTACCGGCTATTTTCGCAAAATCTTATGATCACGTTGAACTCAAGGTGATCAATCAAGAGAATTATTTGAATTTTTTGACAAAGGAATAAAAAATGTAAACACAGTGCATGTTGAAATTTCATGCATTGTGTTTACAAGTATAGCTCTTCTATTTCTTCACAAAACGCTCGCGGAACAACCACAAAGCAATGGTATCTCCTACAATGAGTTTGTCGGATTTTTTGATGATCTTAAGGTGCTCAATGTCGGTGTAGTTTTTTTCTAATAATTCGGCGTTGTAAGAGCCAATTTTAGCATCTAGCCAGATCCGCCAATTAAACCCCAAATCATGTGTTTTTGCAAGACTGGGTTTTAAAAATTTGACATAATCAGTATCATTGCCAATGGCAATAGAATCACCTACTGTTTTGTACATGAAAGTATATTTTTCAATGAAACCAATGCTATCTACTGAAAGTACAGCAATTTTAACTTTACTTTGATCAAATTCAAAATAGGGCTTTTCCAATTCCGGATACAAACCACAATCATAAAAAAGACTGGCAAAAAGCTGTTCATCGCAAAAAGGAACTGTCAGGATTTCTCCAAAGCCAGTCTTTTTCACTGGAAAAACTTGGCGGAACTGGTCACCAGCTTCAACACGGAAAAAACGCACTTCCTTGTTGTCGATGCCGGCGTATTCATAGCGCCCGGTTTCAAAATTGTAATCTTCTTTTCGACAGGAGAATAAGCCAATGAGGAGCAAAAAGTAAAAAGAACGGGAGTAAAATTTTGATAAGTACATTGATATTGGATTTAGTGAGTAACTGGATTGTGATGCAATAACGGGAAATTTTACATATGTTCCTGGTCGGTTTTCGTCAAATTTCTTTCACTTTTACGAAACCTAGAAATGTATAGCTTGGAACATTGATAAGGACCTTGCTTGCATTTTGTAGAGCCCTCGCATGCAAGGTCTCTACAATCGATTATCTTTGCCCCCGCTAACTCAATTTTGCCAATGAACAAAAAACTGGCCGTCGCCTTTTCCACTACCAGTTTGGTAGTCGCTTATTTTTTAAGCATCTATTACCTCGATCGCCGGGCGATCTTAACGCCATGGGTACAATGGATTAGTTTGTTACTTTATCTAGGAGGGATGTTTCTGGCTGTGTGGCGGGAACGCGAATCTACCGTGGGTGATTATGGCTGGCAAAAAGGCCTGAGCACTGCCTTCCTAGTGTTTGTGCTGATTTCCGTGGGGTATTACATATTTTACTACCTGCTTTTCCAGTTTATTGATCCTGGATTGATAGATTTGCAGCGCGAAATGATGGTGGAGGCCATCAAAAAACATCCCGAGTATTTTGGCGACAAAACGCCCTACCAATTGCTGACCGAACTCAAAGCCGACGATTTTCGTCCCACGTTGTTCAAAATGAGTTTGGCTTTTGCCCAAAGTTTGATGGGCGGATTTGTATTGGCATTGCTAGTTGCGTTCGTTTGTAAACGGGAAAAATACATCATTGGCTCTGACAGACTCTAAATTAGATGCATAAAATGGATATAAGTGTTGTCGTTCCTTTACTAAATGAGGAGGAATCATTACCCGAATTGGAAGCTTGGATCCGTAAGGTGATGGAAGCCAACCAGTTTTCGTACGAGATCATCCTTGTGGACGACGGCAGTACCGACGGTTCTTGGGCGGTTATTGAATCGCTTCAACAACTCAACCCCAGCGTAAAGGGGATTAAATTTCGCCGCAACAACGGCAAATCTGCGGCTTTGCATGTCGCTTTTCAAGCTGCTTCGGGCGATGTGGTCATCACTATGGATGCCGATTTGCAAGACAGCCCCGACGAGATCCCGGAGCTTTACCGAATGATCGCCGAAGAAAAATTTGATCTGGTATCGGGTTGGAAAAAAGAGCGACACGATCCTTTGGGCAAAACGCTTCCCTCCAAATTTTTTAACCGCGTAACCAGTCGGATCAGCGGCATTCCGCTCCACGATTTCAATTGCGGACTCAAATCCTATAAACAGGAGGTGGTGAAAAGCATCGAGGTATATGGCGAAATGCACCGCTATATTCCCTTATTGGCCAAGTGGACGGGGTTCAAAAAAATTGGTGAAAAGGTGGTGCAACACCGAGCGCGGAAGTATGGCTACTCCAAGTTTGGCATCGAGCGTTTGATCACCGGTTTTTTGGATTTGTTGTCGATCACCTTTATCGGTCGTTTTCGCAAAAGACCCATGCACTTTTTTGGCACCTTTGGTTTATTTATTTTTTTAATTGGCTTATTGTCAACGGTTTATTTAGGGGTGAACAAATTGTACTACATCACCCGCAACGTAAAGGCGCCTTTGATCGTAGAAAATCCTTTTTTCTTTATTGCTTTGACTTGTATCATCATGGGTTCGCAGTTGTTTTTGGCGGGCTACATCGCTGAATTGGTGCAATTGAGCGCGCCAAACCGCAATGTGTACGTCATTGAAAAAACCTTAGGAGAGATCGAAGTGAATTGAGATAAAGAGTGTGATTGGATTTTTATTCGCGCTGCAAATGGCCAAAATTCACCCCAACTTCATTGCGAAAATACTCATGTAGCGCTGCTACACTCCGTTTTTCGCGCTTCGTTGGTGCAAATTTTGTCTCATTTTCGCTTGCGAACAAAAATCTAATCACACTCTTAGGCATCAATTTTTATAATAATAATTTGTAAAAGTTTAGGATCCACCTTCGGCGGATTGGCTTTTAAATGTAGCCACAAATTTTCACAAATTCAGAGCGCCGATAAAGTTGGTGCGAGAAACACAAACGCATGTTTGTGTTTTAATTTGTGAAAATTTGTGAAATTTGTGGCTGAAAATTTTGTTTTGTCTCATCGCCGAAGGCGAGGTGCTAAACTTTCACAATAATCCCATTTCATGCAAAAAACGCACCTAGTTTCCGGGGGCTGTGGATTCGTTGGCCGCAACATGGTCAAACGTTTGATGGCTAAAACCAACGACCGCATCATTTTTGTCGACGACCTTTCTGTTGGAACGCACCCCGCTACCTGGCTGGATGCCCCGCAGCAACACACCATTGGGCTTGGCACTTTCTTTGGTGAAAACAACCGCCTGCTCTTTATCAACGACGACTTTCGCAATACCCTGCGCTATCTACACGATACGCCCGGCTATTTTCAACAGTTTGGCATTGAAGTTAAAGGCTTTGCTGATGTTTATCACTTCGCCGCCATCGTGGGCGGTAGGGCAAAAATTGATGGCGACCCCATGATGGTGGCACTCGATTTGGCGATCGATGCGGAGTTTTTTTACTGGATTTGTCGCAGTAAGCCAGAGCGGGTATTGTACCCCAGCTCCAGCGCGGCCTACCCCGTAGATCTGCAAACCGAAAGCGATGCCATTGCCCTCCAAGAGTCGGATATCGATTTTAAGCGTATGGGGCAACCCGATATGACCTACGGCTGGAGCAAACTAACCGGCGAATACCTCGCCCACATTGCGGCCAAATATTATGATGTTTCGGTTACGTGTATTCGTCCATTTTCGGGTTATGGCGAAGATCAAGACTTTACGTACCCCATTCCGGCCCTCGCTGCTCGCGCCGCCAAAAAAGAAGATCCTTTTGAGGTATGGGGCACTGGTTTTCAGGGTCGGGATTTTGTTCACATCGATGATGTACTGGATTGTGTAGAAATCGCGATGGAAAAAATTCATGACGGTACGGCCATCAACATTGGTATGGGCCGCTTGTCCACCTTCCGTGAAATTATTGATATTTTTACCAGTTTTGCAGGCTACAAACCAGAAATTAAAACCTTGATGGACAAACCAGTGGGTGTGCATTCGCGCTATTGCAACATGGATTTTGTCAAAGAAAAACTGGGATGGGAAGCAAAAATATCACTTGAAGCCGGACTCCGCAGGGTGTACGATAAAATGATGTCTACAAAATGAAGGTAGTGTGTTTTGGGCCTGGCCCCAAGTTCAAAGGCGGAATTTCCAACTACAACACCTCGCTGGCGCGCGCACTCGATGCAATTCCCGACACCGAAGTGCACATTGTATCCTGGACGCAGCAATACCCGGCCATCATCCCTCGCGAGTTTGTCGATAAATCAAGTCGCCAGGATTTTATGGAAGGTACGGGCATCAAAACCCATTACATCACCAACTACAATAACCCCTTAACCTGGTACCAAACCTACCGTTTGATCCTGAGCTTACAACCGGATAAGGTAGTTTTTCAATGGGCCATCGCCATCCAAGGTTTGCCCATCGGGCGCATCATCCAGTGGTTGCGCCGCCACAAAAACATCGAAGTAATTGTCGATCTGCACTTTGTGATCCAAAAAGAGAACAGCAAGATCGACCGTTTTTTTACCAAATGGGGCATTGGGAAAGCGAATACCTACTTGGTACACGCTTTAAAAACCTACCGGGAGCTCAAAGTGCTGTACCCTAAGAAGAACTTGGTACTCAGCACCGATGGCAATCGAAATGTTGAAAACCGTGCCCAAACTGTGATCCAGCTCTACCACCCGATCTACGATTTGTTTCAACCCAAACCCGATTTTGACGTTCAGGCCTTCAAAGCACAGCATGGATTGCGCCAGCACGTCTTTTTGTTTTTTGGCTTCATAAGGAAATACAAGGGTTTGCACGATGTTATTCCTGCTTTCAAAAAGGTAGCGGAAAAACGCGATGACGTATCGCTGCTCATCTGCGGCGAATCCTTCTGGCAAACGCTGGACAATACCAAAGTGTCAACCCGCATCAAAAACGCTTTGTTTGGCATCGCGAAAAAAGTTTTTTTACGCCAACAAGACGATGAACGCAATTACAATCCCCTTGATTTGGTGCGCCAATTGGGCTTGGAGGATCGGGTTGCGGTGTTTAATACCTTTATCCCCAACGAAGAGGTACCCCAATACTTCCAGGTCAGCGATTGTGTGGTGTTGTATTACGAAACGGCTACGCCTTCGGGTATTGAATCCTTGAGTTACAACTTTGCTTTGCCGATTTTGGCCACCAAAGTGGGCCATTTTCCAGAAACCATCACCGACGGCTATAGCGGTTACTTGGCTGAAGCTGGCGATGTAGATTCGATGGCGGCACAAATGCTGCGTTTTCTCGATCAGCCGATTCCTCGGGATAACATCCGTGAAAAATCAAAAGAGCTGAGTTGGGAGAATTACGCCAAAAAGATATTGCAGTCATGATGCACCATTGGACGCTTTTTTTGGATCGCGATGGAGTAATCAATGAGCGCTTACCGGGCGACTACGTGTCCAAATGGGAGGATTTTCATTTTTGCAGCGGTGTTTTACCCGCCTTGGCCTTTTTCAGTACTTATTTTAGTCGCATCCTAATTGTTACCAACCAGCAAGGGATTGGCAAAGGTTTGATGACCGAAAGTGATTTGGAACAGATTCATCAAAACATGTTGCATGCCATCCAAACAGCGGGCGGACGGATCGATCAAGTATATTTTAGTCCAGATTTATCAACTTCACCCAACCCCACGCGCAAGCCTACGCCCGCCATGGGCCTCCGCGCCCGGAAAGAGTTTCCGGATATCAATTTTGAACAGGCCCTAATGGTAGGCGATTCCAAATCCGATATTGAATTTGGAAAAAACTTGGGGATGCAAACCGCCTTGATCCACGGTAAGGAGGATGAAGTGGCCTTTTGGGAAACTTCAGTAATGCAGCCCGATCATCGATTCCACAGCCTGAAAGAATTGGCCGACTGGCTGCAAAATCTCACAAAAACTCCACTTCCGTAGCCCCGTAACCATAACGCGGGTGAAATTCGTTTTTAAACGTTTTTACATAAGGATGCTGCAACAAACGGGTAGCAATCGCATCTTTCAATTTGCCGGTACCCAAGCCGTGAATTATAAATACCCGTTCCACGCCCATCCGTACCGCCTTGTCAAGGTACGTTTCAAAATGCCGAATTTGCAAGTGCAGAATATCTCCTTTAGTTAATTTGTTTGGATCAGCAACAAGATTTTCGATATGCAAATCCAGCTCCGATTGAAACTCTGCCAGGTCTCTTACTTCGTTTTTTCCACCAGTCGCAGCCGTATAGCCGCCAAGCGGTTTGGGGCGTGCATTGCGTTGCGCATAAGCCTTTAAATCTTCCTGTTCCTTAGCGGGTTCATTGTTTTCCTCCTGATCCTGTAATTGCTCAAACATGCGGAACAAATGCACCGGACGATCGAGTAGGGGAGCGGTTAACACCTTATTGAAAAAGGTTTTGGCCTTCAATTTCAATTCCTTATGAAAACGCTGGCCTTCGCCTTCGGTGGTAAGTCGCCAGCATTCCATCGTTACGGAAGGATTGTCGTTGAGGTCGTCAAAACGCAAATGCCCGATTTGCTCAAAACTAATGGCCTTCAATTTACTGCTGCTTTGGATCGAAAGTTGGTCGTGGAGGTGCAATTCAAAAGTATAGATCACATCAAAACGCGTATCGTTGAGCAAGTAAATGGCAAATTTTTCAGTGGAACCATCGCTGCGCACAATGGGATCAAAGGCCAACTGGATGCCATAACTTTTCAGGATCGTGTATTGCGTGCGCGGCGCTTGCACTGGCGGCGGCGGCGGGGGAGGCGCCATTTGCTTGGGCGAACCCGGTTTCAAAGGTTTGATTTTTGGCGGTTTGACCGCTTGGGTAAAATCCTCGGTACGTACAATATCGTCAACAAATACGGGTATTTCATCCGCATCGCCAACCAAGCGCACCTTCACCATATCTTCGGCCAATAATGCCGTTACCACACCTTCATCTCCGGTGTGAACCATTCTAACCCGCGTACCTATTGGAAACAACACGATCTATAGTAATTAATGTAAAAGTTTAGCACCTCGCCTTCGGCGATGAGAAAATCAAATTTTAGCCACAAATTGCACAAATTTTTACAAATTAAATCACGAACTCCGTTCGTGAAGGACACGCAAACGTCAGTTTATGCCCTAATTTGTGAAAATTTGTGGCTGCATCTTTTTCAAACAACTCCATCGAAGATGGGGTGCTCAACTTATACCAATTAATAAAACTGATAAAAAAAGTAACTTGGCATTAGAGCCCTTACCTTTGCTGTCGGTTCAAAGTTAGTACAATTTTGCATAACACATCAACAAACCGCCGTTGGCGTATCGCCCAAGCTGCTGAGATCCGCTGGTGGAGGGCTTATCTGGGGCGACAAGACTGGCCAACTTACCTACGTGATAAGCGGGCGGGCTGGCAACGTTTGTTGCAAAAAGTGGGTATTGCACCGCCAAACGATGCCCAAGTACTGGACGCTGGTTGTGGTCCGGCGGGTATTTTTATGGTATTGGAAAATTGTAAAGTGGATGCGCTTGATCCTTTATTGGGCTTATACGAACGTCATTTGGAGGGTTTTGACCGCAGTAACTATCCGCATGTTCAGTTTTTGGAGCAACCCTTGGAAACCTTATCCGCCACTGCGAAATACGACTATATTTTCTGTATCAATGCCATCAACCATGTGGCTGATTTGGACAAAAGCCTAGACCAACTCCATCACGCTGGAAAACCAGGTAGCACCCTGATTTTGTCTTCCGATCTACATCGCTGGCGCATCTTGCGCTGGATTTTTCGCCTCTTTCCCGGCGATGTCCTCCACCCTCAACAACACAACCTGGCTGATTACCGTCAATTGCTTACCCAAAAAGGCTGGCAACTGGAAAAAGAACACTTGATTCGGCAAGGTTTTATTTTTGGTTATTGGGTGTTAGTGCTGCGTCGTTAATGCCCCAGGGCTGCACCCTGGGTTAGCGGATGGGCTGAGGCATTAACTTAAGGTAAATCATGCACCTCTTGGGTTGTTTTTTGAAGTTTGATGTTTTCTATTTAACCACAGGATATCATTGAGCCTTCGTGCGTTCGGGATGGATTGCCTAACATATAGCTAAAATGGGTGGCTAGTCAATTGTATTAAATATTTATTATTGTATTTTAACCTGATATTTAATATTTTAATTGATTTTAAAACCCCCAACCCCTAAAGGGGAGCCCTCCGTGCTGAACCTTAAATCGGTCGCTTTTCCCCTATAAAACAGGAGATTTGCTTCATCAGAGTGGATATATCATCAGCGTTATTATGAGGAAAAAAGACTTAAAATCAGACTTTTGCATACTGGGCTCCCTTTAGGGTTGGGGTTTTTAAGAAGCTAGCACTATGCCAAATTCAAAGCGAAAATTCATAAGTCAATAACATTGGGCTGGGAGGGGCTCCAGCGCACAGTGCCTTATTTTTGTAGCTTTTCCCATCGGAAAATAGCATCCGTGCCCAATCCATTAAATCCGTGTTCCAAAATCCCCGCGACAGGCCAAGATCCGTGTCTAATCCGTTAAATCCGTGTTCCAAAAAATCCAGCCGCAGGCTGAAAAAATCCGGGGTCAAAAAATCCCCAAATCCCAAATCACAGCTCCATTTCCAAATTAACCTTAGCCCCCTGCAATTCCGCCAACGCATGTTGATCACCCAGCTCCCGCGCACAAGCAATCCCTTGCGAATACGTCATCAAAGCCTGTTGCACCGCCTCAATACGCTCATACAATTTCCCGAGGTGGTAATAAGCACCCACATAACCCGGATCCGCTTCCAAAAGCTGTTGATAATACTCCAACGCCTGCTGATCATCACCCATCCCTTCATATTCCTTGGCAATGGCGTAGGTCAAAAAAGAATCGCCAGGTGATTCAGCTAATAAGGCTTGCAATTGTAAAAGTCGATTAGTAGACATTATTGTTTGTTGTTTGAACTAAAACAGTAAATTTAAGTTAACCTAATTTAAATAGGTGTATTTTCGCAACTTAAAACCAAAATTGCACTATGACTATTGGATACAAAATAAAGTTAGGATTTAAACTCCTACTCCTGATGTTGTGTACCCTTAACTTGCGCGCACAATGTCCCAGACTGGTATGGTCAGACGAGTTCGATGGAACCGCCCTGGATCAAACTAAGTGGAATTACCAAATTGGCGATGGTTGCGACATCAACCTTTGTGGTTGGGGCAACAACGAATTGGAATATTACCAAAGACAGAACGTTGAAGTGAGCAATGGCATCCTAAAAATCATCGCCAAAAACGAACGGGTAGGAAATTCCAACTACACCTCCGGTCGGATCCGCACCAATCAAAAAGGCGATTTCAAATACGGTCGTTTTGAAGCCCGTATGAAATTGCCCAAAGACCAGGGAATGTGGCCCGCATTCTGGATGCTTCCAACCGATGAAGTATATGGCTATTGGCCCCAAAGCGGCGAAATCGACATCATGGAGCTCATTGGTCGGGAATCCAATAAATCCTATGGCACCATCCACTATGGCAAACCTTCCCCCAACAACCGTTCTTCCAGCTCCAATTATACGCTTTTATCCGGCGTTTTTAACGATGATTACCATGTTTTTGCGCTAGAATGGGAGCCTAATGTTATTCGCTGGTATGTTGATGATTACCTCTATGCCACCAAAACCACTTCCAATGTATCGCCTGAGCGCTGGCCGTATGATCAGCGTTTTCATCTTCTACTCAATTTAGCGGTAGGAGGCAACTGGCCTGGCAATCCCAATGGAAGCACTGTTTTTCCACAAGCCATGGAAGTGGACTACGTGCGCGTGTACGACGGCAACGCCCCCTACATCAGCGGTCCGCAGAATGTTGCTTTCAAAGCTCAGCAGCAAACTTACACTATCGGTGCAGTTGACGCCAATACCAAGGTGAACTGGACCTTGCCCGCGGGCGCCAGCGCGGTATTCGGACAAGGAACGCCCAACCTTACCCTCAACTGGGGCGACAAAGGCGGCGTGCTACAAGCTGAAGTACAAACGCCTTGTGGCGCTAAGATTTATAAAGTAGCAGTAGCTGTAGCGCCAGATTTTGGCCGCGATTTTAGCCTAAAAAACTTTGATCAAGCTTCGCTATTGAAATTGAACTTCGCTACCGGTCAATTGACGGAAAATTTTGCCAACCCGGGCAAAAGCGCGGTGAATAGCACCAACCTCTGCGCCAAATACATCCGCGCTGGCGGTTCGCAGTACGATGTGATCATTTACGACGGTACAGCAGTGCCCGATTTGAATGTGTTTGTACGCAAGGAAAAAAAGTTTTACATCGATTTGTACACCGATGCCCCGGTTGGGACTACCGTGTTGTTGCAATTTGAAAACTCCAACCGTTCCTTGCCGAACAATTATCCTGGCGGTCGGCACAGTCGTTTTCAGGCAGTAACCACTACTCGCAACCAGTGGGAGCGCATTGAATTGCCATTCCTGGATCAACCCGATCCTTCTATTGCGGGAACTTCCATTGATCGTGTTACGATCCTGTTGAACCCCAATACCTATACCAGTCATACCTATTATTTCGATAACCTCGATGGCTACGCTGCTGGGGTTACGGCGGTACAGGAGTTGCTGCCCCGTCCGGAAACCATTTTTAAGCTGTTCCCGAATCCGGCAAACGAGGTGTTGACCTTGGAGAACAAAGGCGAAAAGACCATCCAATCGGTGATGGTATACAGCATCGACGGACAGGTGTTGTTACAGCGCAAGCTCAACTTACCCAGCAAGGAACAATCTACGATTGATCTAAAAGGTCTCCCGGTTGGTACTTTGCTGTTTAAGGTGATACTGGATGATGGCAAGGCGGCAGTACAATCGCTGATGAAGACGCAGAAGTAGGAGATTACGATTATAGGCTGATTTAGAGTGTGTTTGGATTTTTAGTTCGCAAGCGTAGTGAGTCAAAATTTGCACCAACGAGGCGCGAAAAACGTGGTACAGTTCCGATGATATCGGAAAGAGTGTAGTTCCGACACCGTCGGAAGACAGGTCAGCGCTACATGAGTATTTTCGTAACGAAGTTGGGGTGAATTTTGGCCATTTGCAGCGCGAATAAAAAATCCAAACACACTCTTACTTGGCAAAAAAACGGTCGCTGCAAGGTATTTGGGGCGGCCGTTTTTTTTTGAAGGGTATTCAACCGGGTTTTAGAGCGTGTTCAAAAATTTTATATTGTCGAAAAGTCTATACTCCAAAT